>JAYUFB010000058.1:0-77812 GCA_043738945.1 Gammaproteobacteria bacterium | reverse complement strand
AATCTTAAGGTGCCGTTTCGAATTATCGAGCAGAACACCTATTCAGTGGTTAAGCGTGTTATCCCGGAAGGTAAGACCATGTGCGGGCTATGTTCGCGTCTCAGGCGCGGTGCCTTGTACCGATTTGCTTCCGAGAATGGCATCACTAAGATTGCTCTGGGTCATCATCGGGATGACATGATTGAAACATTATTTTTGAACATGTTTTTTGGCGGAAAGCTCAAGGCCATGCCGCCGAAGCTTCTCAGCGAAGATCGGCGTCACATTGTGATTCGCCCGCTTGCCTACGTTCCTGAAAGTTTGATTTCTCGTTATGCAATGGCGCGTGCCTTTCCCATTATTCCTTGCACCTTGTGCGGCTCACAAGACAATATGCAGCGCGTGGCAGTAAAGAATATGTTACGGGAATGGGAGCTTAAATTTCCGGGCCGCATGGAGTCTATATTTTCGAGTATTTGTAACGTGGCTGGATCGCAGCTAGCCGATGCCAGTCTGTTTGATTTTGCGGGCCTTGATGCCATGCAGGTGGTGCCTCAGCCGCTGGAGACTTGCACCTGAAGGACGGTGATTTTTTGCTCCCGCCATTGGCTAATAGCTTTTGGATAGAACCGGGGCGATTGTTGGCAGGTGAATACCCGGGAGCCGCGACCTCAACGGCAACTCTTGCGCCAACCTCGGCCGCGACGCAAGTGCGTCTCGCGCAATTGATCAACGCGGGTATTAGTTATTTTATTGATTTAACTCAAGCGGGTGAGCTTGCGCCTTACGATCACCTACTTCCCGAAGTTCACGATGATGGGCGTTATCTTATTTACGTGCGTAAAACTATACGTGATCACGGCATACCGTCACCTTACGAGATGGTGGAAATACTTGACTATATAGCGCGAGCGCTGGAAGTAGGCCATCAGGTGTATGTGCACTGTCGCGCTGGCATTGGTCGTACCAATACGGTAACGGGTTGCTGGTTACGACGCAGAGGGTTCGCAGGACCTGAGGCGATCGAGCACTTAAACACATTGTGGAAGGCGAATGCCCGTGCAACAACTTGGCCCCATGTCCCGGAAACCCATCAGCAAGAAGAATATGTGCTCGATTGGAAAGAGCCGGGCGAAGATCTGCCGCTGACCGATCTAGGAGGCGAATTGAAAGTGGTGGCTAGCTTGCGTGAGCGCTATCGTGGGGCCTTGTTGGGCTTGGCAATCGGTGACGCGATGGGCGCGATTACGCAATATGGTCTGCCGGGACAATTTACAGCGGTCGCTGATATGCAGAGCGGCGGCCATTGGCAGTTAGCACGTGGGGCTTGGACCGACGATACCGCCATCACTTTGTGTGTAGCGGAGAGCCTATTAACGCTGGATCGCTGTGATATCGGCGATCAGCTGGAGCGCTATCGTCGCTGGCAAACAGAGGGGTATCTATCGAGCGACGGACAGTGTGTCGGCATTACCGCGGCTGTGACTGAGGCGCTGCACGCGCAAGATTTTGCCGAACACAATAGCAAGTCCGCGCGGCCCACCGCTCAAGGTTTGGTCCGTGTCGGTGCGGTTGTTCTATATAGCGCAATATTGCCGGAACAAGTGCTGCTGTGGGTGGAGCGGGTTGTACGCGTGACCCACCAGGCACCTGATGTGCTCGCGGCGGCACAGTACTATGCTTGTCTGTTGCTGGCTGCAGTGCAAGGATCATCGCGCACCACCCTACTGGCCGACGCGAATGCGCTGTTGCCCAAAGTAGCCAATGAAACTTGGGCATCTCTAAAAACCTATCCGCATCGGACTCCTACCTTAAAGGGTACCGTGGTTGACGAGCTGTTGTTAGTGTTAGCCGTTCTTGGGAGCACATTGAGCTACCGTGAAGGCCTGCTTAAATTGACCAACATGGGTGGAGATTCAGACATCAGGGGAGCCTTATATGGTCAATTGGCGGGAGCGCTATACGGAATTCACAATATCCCTAAGGGCTGGAGCGGCGCGTTGTTGCGGCGCGAATTTCTTGAGGATATGGCGGATCGATTATTGGTCGCCGCGCTCGTCCCCAATTGCGGCGCTCCTATATTATAATTCCGCTATCCCATGCCCCAGCCCGCCATCAATTCTTCCAGAGCTCGCACCGCCCGCGAATCACGGCGTGGGTTACGCTATACATGGGAAACCCTGACTGACGATCAGCTACTGAGCCTGCGATTTTGCGATCTGAAACTCACTATTGACGGCACTGAACTTGAATCGGCGATTGCGAGGCTGTATCAGGAGTTGGCGCTGCGTGGCATTCGTTTTCGGCCACATTGCTGGTTAGCCCAGGAATGGTTCTCGCCCGATAGCGTGCCGGGAATAGCGATTCCATTTTATTTAGCGCACCCGCGTCTTATGAGTATCGAGCGACGCTTTATGCGACAAGTGGAAGGCGGAAATCGAAATTGGCTAATGCGAATCTTGCGGCACGAAGCGGGCCATGCGATTGATACGGCATATCGACTGCGTCGTAAGCGCCGCTGGCGGGAGGTATTCGGTCCCGCCTCACTTCCCTATCCTGATACGTATCGACCCAGGCCTGGTAGCCGCCGATTCGTGCAGCATTTAGGCGATTGGTACGCACAGGCGCACCCCACTGAAGATTTTGCGGAAACTTTCGCGGTATGGCTCAAGCCTAAGTCTGGCTGGCGAAGGGAGTACCGAGGATGGCCCGCGTATACCAAATTGGAATTTATCGACACGCTGGTGGCAGAAATTAGCGAATCCAAACCCGTGGTGAGCGATCGCGGAACCATTGAGAATTTACGCGACGAGACGATAAGTCTGCGTGCTCACTATAACCAAAAGTTTGCCCGCTACCGTATGCCGCGGCGCTCCGGTGCCGATGAATTACTATTAAAAATATTTTCTAATGTTCCGCGTGCGCGCAACTCGATTAAGGCGGCAAGCCTAGTGCGGGAAATGCGTCGTCCATTGCGTCAAGAAACGCTACGCTCAGGTGTGTTTAGCGAATACTTAGTGCATCAGGTGCTGCGGTTAATAATCGAGCGTTGTGAGGCTCTAGGTTTGTATGTGCGCGGGCCGCGTCGAGAACTTAAAACCCATTTACTGTGGATCATAGGACGGCTATCGGAGTCTTATGAGGAACGACAGTTACCACGGGTACCTCTTTGATTTGGTTATGCTAAAAAAAATACGCATACTCGTGTTAGTGCATGCGACTCTGGTGCCGCCGGATTCTTTGGATGGTTCCAGCGAGAAAGAAATTGCGGAGTGGCGCACCGAATACGATGTAATTTCGCACTTGAAGTCCGCAGGACATGAAATAAGGACCTTGGGATTAAGCGATAACTTATCAGAACTTAGGCGCGCTATCATTGATTGGAAACCCGATATTGTATTTAATTTGTTGGAAGAATTCGATGGAATTGTGACCTACGATCAGCATGTAGTCGCATTTTTAGAATTGATGCATCAACCGTACACGGGGTGTAATCCACGTGGCATGATGTTGTCGCGTGATAAAGTTCTGTCCAAGCAATTGCTTTCGTACCATCGTATTCCGACGCCCCAATTTACGGTGTTTCCGCGTGGCAAAAAATTACGTATTTCGAAGAAGTTACAATTTCCCTTATTTGTGAAATCTTCGACTGAAGATGCGTCGCTGGGTATTGCGCATGCCTCAGTGGTGACGGATGAGAAGCAATTAACAGAACGAATTGCTTTTATTCACGAGCAAATCTTGTCGGATGCTTTGGTGGAGGAATATATTGAGGGTCGTGAGCTGTATGTGGGAGTGATTGGAAATAATCGCTTGAAAGTATTGCCTGTGTGGGAGATGACTTTTGGGTCATTGCCCGAGAATTTGCCGGCTATTGCGACACGTAAAGTTAAGTGGGATCGTACCTATCAACAAAAATATGGCATTACCACGGCGGTAGCTGAAAATTTGCCCGATGGTACGATGGCACGATTAGAACAATTATCTAAACGCATATTTCGCGCCCTACACCTGACCGGCTATGCTCGCATGGATTTTCGTCTGCGCAACGATGGTGCGCTCTATGTGCTCGAAGCGAATGCAAATCCCAATCTTTCAGCCGCCGAGGATTTTGCTCAATCTGCGCATTCGGCGGGTATGAATTACGCCGACGTATTGCACCGGATTGTAAAATTGGGTGAAAATTACCCGGCTGCCTGGCGTGCACTCGACGCTTAAGGGCGGGTCCATTGGCCCATCCAGTTGAGGACTTTGTCATACCAAAGTACGCTATTAGCCGGTTTTAAAATCCAGTGATTTTCATCGGGGAAATATAAGAACTCGCTTGGAATACCACGCCGTTGTAGTGCAGTAAATACACTAACACCTTGTGTGTAAGGCACGCGATAATCGAGCTGTCCGTGGATGACCAAGGTCGGCGTCTTCCAACGAGTTATGAAGTCTACTGGATTAAATTGCGCGTAACCTTTGGGGTTCTGGAATTCGGTACCACCGTTTTCCCATTCGTTAAACCATAGTTCTTCAGTGGAGTAATACATGCTGCGCTGATCGAATATCCCAGAGTGACTGACCAAGCATTTGAATCGATCCGGCCATTGCCCGGCGATCCAATTCACCATGAAACCACCGTATGAGCCTCCTAATGCACACATATGTTCGCCATCGAGCCAAGGGAATTTTTTAAGGGCGGCGTCGAGGCCCAATTTTAGATCGTCGAGGGGTTTGCCGCCCCAATCCTTGCTGATTGAATCGGTGAACGCTTGGCCGTAGCCTGTGGATCCGTGGAAATCGATCATCACCACGGCATAGCCTGCAGCGGCGAAACTTTGCGCGTTCCAACGATAGTGCCAAGAGTTACCCAGACTGCCTTGCGGCCCACCGTGTATCACAAAGGCGACGGGATATTTTTGATGGCGCTTAAACTCAGGGGGCTTTACCACGTAGCCATATACGTTCTCGTGATTCCATCCCTCAAAATTAAACTGTTCGTACTCACCTAACTTGCGCTGGGCGAGAATGCTGTCATTCACCCGGGTCATCTGCGTAGCTTTGCCACCACTCAATCCCACCGCGTAAAGATCGGCTGGACTCCCTAGCGTGCTCATGGTGTAAAAGACCTTGCCCGTGCCGATGCTAAAGCTCTCCACTTCGCCGGCGCCGGTAATAGCGGCAGCTCGACCCGTAATGGCGTCAATTGACCATAGCGGATGTTGACCTAGATGGTCAGTCGCGGCGATTAGCGCTTTACCATCTGGTTGCCAGGCAAAACTGGTGATAGAGCGATCCCAATTTTGAGTGAGCGCTTGTTTGACGCCCGTTTTCAGGTCAAGTAGCACGAGATGGAAGCGGTCTGCCTCAAATCCTGCGCGATCCATGGCGACATAGGCGAGTGTCGAGCCGTCCGGCGAAAACGCCGGTTGTCCGTCCCAGGCGGGATTACCCGCGGTCAAGTTACGCGCAGTTCCGCCGTCGACCGAAACCGTATAAATATCAAAATTAGTCGACCAGGGCTCAGTCTTGCCGGCGACGCGCAGTGAGAACACCACCTGCTTGCCATCTGGGCTGAAGCCATAATCTTCACGACCACCGAACGGTTTACTGGGAACGTCGCCGCTTCCGTCGGTAAGCTTAAGGGGGGGCGAATGCCCGTCAATGGGCAGCGAAAACAATTGCGCGCGCCGTGCATCGCCCCAGGTATCCCAGTGCCTAACAAATAAGTGGTCGTAAAGCATGCCGCTGGACGCCGATTTACTGATCGTTTCAAGACGCTGGTGCGAACACGCGAGATCCGCACAATCGGGGTATACCTCTAAGCTCACGAGCGCAACGTCGCCGCTCGGCGAGAGACGAAAGCTACCGACGTCGAGCGGTAGGTGTGTGATTTGTTCGGGATTGCCAGCGGTTGGTGAAATGCGCCAGATCTGGGTTGTCCCGTTCTGTGTGGCGAGGTAATAGACGTAGCGACTATCGGCGCTCCAGGCGGACGAATTAGCGCTAACTAGCGGATCGGTTAGCCGCCGTGCTACCGCATGCTTGCGATTCTCTACCAGCCATATACTGGTGCGGCCTTTATTGGCGGCTATATCAGTGCTGCGCAGCGTGTAGGTAACTTGAATGCCATCCGGTGCCGCCACAGGATCTGATATACGTTGTAGCCGGACTAAATCTTGGGCACCAAAGTGTGCCGGAGCGGGGTTGTGCGTGGATTTTGCGGAAGCGATGGTTCCCAAGGCTGTTAAGGCGAATACCCCTAGAATAGTTTTAGCCGCCATTACGAAGTCCTCAGCATATAAACCCCACCTATAACGCCTTTTGCAATTGTAGCCTGACCAGGCTTTGCGTCGTAGACTTTAACGGGCCACCGCTTCCCGTACTCACCGGTTAGCTGTGATACTACCGGTTTTTAGCAGGCGCGCGATGTTTCCACCTAAGGTGCTGAGTTTCGATTTAGACGATACGCTGTGGCCGGTGGCTCCGGTCATAGCGCTGGCTGAGATTAAACTACTGGATTGGCTTAAAAAACACTATCCACGTTCGGTAATGGGCCATGATATTCATAGCATGAGGATCAAGCGAGCCGCAGTGGTCGAGCAATTTCCAGCCATGAGTCATGATTTTACATTTCTGCGTAGACAATCGCTGGCGCAGCAATTGACTGAGGCGGGATACGCAGAAACGATTGCGGATGACGCCATGGAGGTTTTTTTCTCCGCCCGTAATCGGGTGACCTTTTATCCTGACGTAACGCCCGCGTTGCGTCGATTACAAACGCGCTATCGACTATTTGCAATTAGCAATGGTAATGCTGACCTGGGACGCTGCGGGATTGCCAATTTTTTCGAAGGCGCTATTAGCGCGCGGGACGCGGGGGTGGCGAAACCCGATGCGCGAATATTTGCGCAACTACTGTTGTTGTCGGGCGTCGCAGCGCACGAAGTGCTGCATATCGGCGATGATCCGTTAGCCGATGTGGTCGGCGCCACCCGAGCCGGAATGCAGGCCGTATGGTTGAATCGTGACGGACGAGATTGGCCGCAAACTTATGACGCGCCCCTGCGCACGGTAACTAGTCTTGACCCTATCGTCTAAAGGGCCGCTCTTGACGGCGAAAGTGATAGAACAATTACATAGTGCCGCGAGTACAGGATTGTCGGTGCTGCACTGTTCTGTAGACTTACAGCGCTCGGTCTCGGAAATACAGATGGATGTCGCCGGTTGGACCTGGCATGGTCGCCGATTCGGGTTGCCGCAGAAGTGGAACGATCGAACAATTTATTACTCCACCGAAGTGGGTTTTGTGCCGGTTTCGAAATACGGGAATTCTCTAATAAAACTGGTGCCAACCGATTGGGGGCCGCCCACTTTTGAGATCGATGGCATTAAAATGTTGCCCAGTGCAAAAATATCGCCCTATCTGGACGCCGCCGCCAAGGTGAGTTTTATTCAGCCGCGCGGAAAATCGATACTGGATACCTGCGGAGGTCTCGGATACTTTGCTGATTGGTGCATGCAGGGGCTTGCTACTCAAGTCCATTCATTTGAGAAAAATGAGGACGTTTTATGGTTGCGAAGCCTAAATCCGTGGTCCCCGGAAGAGTGCGCGCCGTTAGTGCTGAAGTGTGCTGATGTGAGCGTTGCGATTGTCGAGATAGCTGACCGATTTTACGATGCCATATTGCATGATCCCCCGAGATTTGGTATCGCCGGTGAACTCTATTCGCAGGTTTTTTATGACCAGCTCGCGCGGGTGCTTAAACACCGCGGCAAATTGTTTCATTACACCGGCTCGCCCAATAAATTAACCAGTCAGCGGGACGTGCAGAACGAAGTGGCAGGCCGGCTGCGTCGCGCAGGCTTTAAGGTCCAGTCAAAGGGCGATGGTTTACTGGCCGAGAAAACCACTCGCTGAGCGGCCTAACTGCGAGCTTCGCGGGATGGCCAAGTGGCGCTAAATCGCGCCCCGCCCAAGGGGGATTCAGACACGCTAATAGAGCCATGATGTAACTCAAAAATGCGTTTAACGATCGCAAGACCTAAGCCAAACCCAGTTTTCTTTTCGGCATTTAGATCTAGTCGTACAAAAGACTCAAATACCCTTAATCGATCTTCAGCCGGAATACCTGGGCCATCGTCATCGATCGTCAAATTATTGTGGCCATTTTTCGCGGCAAAGATTACTTGGATTTCGCATAGCGCGTATCGAGCCGCGTTATACAGGAGATTTTTTATTGCAGTTTCCAATAACTGCGCGTCGCAGATAATTTCGTGTGCATCGTTTTGTATGTCAGTCTTGATACTTAAATCCGGCCGTGTGTCGCGTCTGACATATTCGGCGATTGCGGGAATCAGCACGGTAAAATCGTGCGCTTTGGTTTGAATTGCCGTATCCGCGCGTTCCAAAATGGCATAGTTCAAGGTGGCTGTCGCTAAATTGTTTATTGCGGCTATGTCGCGTTTCATATGTTGCAAAATAATGCGGATATCGGTGGGATTTTTGGTCTCTTGGGCCAGTTCAATCTCGAATTGCATGCGTGAAAGTGGGGTTCGAATTTCATGGGAGAGTGCGTTTGACATGTCTTTGTGAGACGAGATGAGTCCGTCAATCCGTGCGGCCATTTTTCTAAAAGTCTGTGATAGCGGATAAATTTGTGAATTGGGCTTGATGTTTAGGTTAAAAGCCCAGTTGCGATTACCGAATTGACTGGCCGACCGCTCTAGTTTGCTAAGATCGCGACTCAACGGCCATAACCAAATCATGATGACGAGCGCGATGCTGGAATAAAATAGTATGGTAAGCGCCCAATCTAAAGCAGTTCGTTCGGTGTCAGGATCAGCCGTTTTGATCGCCAGCACATTGTCTTTGTCCATCTGCTTGAGAAACCAAATCTGCCCGGCAGCGCGTAGGTGAGCCACGCCACCGTTTTTGAGCATTGCTAATATATCGTTGCCGGCAATATCGGAAAGTCCGAGAAGATCCATGTCCGCCCCCGAAGTTTTAGCGAACTCGGCGACGGTTTGTTTCCATTGATCCACGGGATGGCGCTGTAATTCAAGATTGACGGCCGCCGCCGCCAAGATTAGTGGCCTATCTTCGGGAGTAGCAGCGGGGCTGTATAGCTGCCACAACTTATCCTGGACGTAACTCACCCCGGCGAGCGTTGCAAATATCAGCAAGTAAAGGCCCAGGAAATGGCGCGCCATGCATTACCAAGCGCTGGGCACAAACAAATACCCCTGGCCCCAAATGGTCTTAATACGGTGCGGCTTACTCGCGTCATCCCCTAATTTTCGGCGCAAATGCGATACGCGCACATCGAGAAGCCGATCAGTACCCTCGTAGTCACGTCCGCAAAGGCTGGAAAATAGAATCTCGCGCGATTGGGTTACTCCGGCATGTGCCGCTAGATGCAGGAGCAAATCAAATTCATGGCTAGAGAGTTCAACCGCTTGATCGCCCAAAGTTACCGAGCGTGCCGGCAGGTCAATATGTAATTGCCCGAAATGAAGCACCTGGGGCTCATGGGCGCGGGTCGGGCTGCGTCGAAGCAGTGCGTTGATTCTGACCAGCAGCACTCTGGGTTCAATTGGTTTGATGACGTAATCATCGGCCCCGAGTTCGAATCCCATTATTTGATCGCTATCGTTGTCGCGTGCGGTTAATATCAGAATGGGATTGGCGTATGTCGGCCGTAATTGCTGGCATATCGAGAAACCGTCCCGGCCAGGCAGACCAAGATCAAGGACAATAAGGTCTGGCGGGTCGGTCTGGACCTGCTCCAGAACTTTATCACCGTGATTAACGACGGAGACGCGAAACCCGTGCGAGCTTAAGTATTGCCGTACTAACTCTGAGAGTCGAAGGTCATCTTCAATTAAGAGAATTTTTGGCTTTAAGGAAAGCTGAGGGCTAGTTAAAGACATTCCAAGGATCTCGGCGTCGATGGCGCAAGCGCACGGCTTCTTTAATGACACGAACAGCTGCAGTCGCTAGCACATGCTCTAGGGGTAGGTCGCGGAGTTGAAAAATCTGGTCTTCATCAAAAACCAGGTCAATACTGTAAGTGCCTTCCGCATAATTCTCCCAGCAGTGTTTGATCTCTGGACGACCTACAATCACCAGACATAGTGATTCAGGAGTGGGTGAACGCCATTGTGCATGCACGGAAGTCGAACATTGTTTGTCGTCGCTCGCCAAAGTGCACACCCTAGGGCTAAGAGAGAGAGCAATGCCGACTGCGTCACTAGCGGCATAAGAATAATGCACTCCGAGGCTGCTCAGCAAGCCTAAGAGTCCAATGAATATTGAGTGACGTCTATTCATAACTAATGGTTGTAAACAAATCCTGCGAAAAAAGTCACTACCTGCGCTCGCGCAATATACGGACTCTTAGCAATCGCTGAGCCTAGGTATTCGTAATGCGCGAATGCAGTGAAGCTCCATTTGTCGGATAGAGGTCGTTGGTATGCAATTTTGACGAAGGGATTCAATGCGGCACCCGGCCTATAGAGCGAGCCCGCACCATAATAATAGTTTACGAGAGCAGCGCTTTTCCAAGTTGCGCCAATTCCGGCGTTTAAATTATAGGGCGATTTTAGCAATGGAATTTGTAGCGCGGCTCGAACCTCATCACCATGAAAATTGCTGGTGAGTTCGTGCAATAAATCTAATTGACCGGTAAGGTTGGCGATATTGAACGACCACTCCGGACCGGCCAGGTAGCTTATACGCGGTCGAGGTAGGGGTAAGGATGTTGAGCCTGAAGTGAAACCACGTTGTAAGGCATCGCGCGGATTGTGTGCAATAGCAGCAGCGTTCGCACCATTGGGAACAAAGAAATTTTGTAAATCACTGCGAACGAAATAGACCCGATCATAGCTGGGACTTGCGACGAGGTTTAGAGTATTGGTGTCATTTTCAAACAACGTGAGACCCGCATCGAGATTATCGATGAAGAATCGCTTACCGTAGTAACTAAATTGCGGTATCACAACGAGCGGGATATTCTTACCATCGTCAATAGGATTAATGCGCAGGCCTGCGCCTAAGGAAAGACTGAAATTCCATTTGCCGGGCGCCACACAATCGTGCGGCGAGTCGGTACAGCTTTCGCTCGCGATAGCATAATGCGGGACTACTAGCACCATTAGGAGGAAGGCGCCTAGATAGGCGAGGGCGCATTTTGGGGTAGTGGAGGGCATCACGGAACAAACTATAGCAGTACGACCGCGTTAGAAGCTGATTGCCATGATTTACAGAAAATTACAGATTCACAAAAAATAAGGCTTACAGTCAACTAGTTGGCTATTGCCAATACCTCAATGCCAACCCCTCGCAGCAGCATCCAACATCGCACTGGCGCTCTGTTAGAGCGCGGTATCATTCTTCTTCTTTCTTTTGTTTCGCCTGTTTTTGCGCGGCCAGCCATTGCCCGAGTTTTCTCAAGTCTTTGGGTTTGGATGCCACTTTCCGGTCGAGCTTGCCGCTCGCGTAGGGGTCGTATCCATGCGTGACGCCAAGCAGGTTGGCTAGGATAGCTTTGGGCTGTTTCGAGATTTGTTTTGGAAGGCTAGGCGCAACGTGCTTGCGCTTAACGGGTGGCGATTCGCGCAGTTGCGGAGCTACGCCGGCTTCGACGCTATCTTGCGGTCGCGGACTTGCCCATTCCCAAACAGCATTGCCGAGATCATCAAAGGTCACCCGTCCGGAGGGCAGACCTTTATAGTCCAGTCCTTCGGCAATTACGGGCGACTTTTTCTTGTCTTTTTCGTTCACGATAAAGACTTAACCTTATTTGAGATGGTGTTGAGCACGCATTAGCCCCACCACAGTTTTGCCGTCGTTCCATTCACCGGATATTACTTTCTCAATCGCTTGGGCTAGCGGTATCCATTGTAACTCAAGGTCCTCGTCGGCATCGGGATTGGCGGCACCGACTTGCAAATCCTGCGCTAAATACAAATGAATTATTTCGGTAAAAATACCGGGAGCCGGTACGAATATTCCCAGAGAGGACCAGTTCTTAGCCGCCACGCCGGTCTCCTCGGCAAGCTCCCGTACCGCACAAATTTGGGGTGCTTCACCCGCATCCAGCTTGCCGGCGGGTATTTCCCATAGAAAATCGGTGACGCCAGGCCGATATTGCTTTACCAGGCATACGCGTAGATCTCGGTCCACAGCAACAACAGCGGCTCCACCGGGATGCCGCACCAGATCTAGTTGGTACTCCCGGCCGCTGGTGTAACGTATTGTTTCTGTATAGACCTCAATAATACGACCGCGATGTACGCGAGTGCTGGCGATAGTGGTGGGTTTCAACTGATGTTCCTAAGGCTCATGGGTCCAGTATGCCGTAATGTAACTACGGCAGCTGTGATCTGGCTCCTCGCACAAGATTGGCTTGCGCGTTAATCTGGATATACGTACAGTCCGTTTTTTTACACTAATTTATGATGAAGTCAAAGCCCAATTCCTTCGATTCGCTTAATGCGGCCCAGCGTCGGGCAGCCACCTTTGGCACTGTCACTGAGGGTACGGGGGTCAAATCGGGACCCTTGCTGATTATTGCGGGAGCAGGCACTGGCAAAACCAATGCTTTGGCGCATCGCGCAGCGCATCTGGTATTAAACGGCACTGATCCGGCGCGGATATTGATGCTGACCTTTACGCGGCGTGCTGCGCAAGAAATGATCCGGCGTGCCCAGGGCATTGTCGCCGATGCACTGGCAGAGCGAGGTAAGCTCGGGGATCGCAGTGTTCAGTCGCGGCTCCTGTGGTCGGGGACTTTTCATTCGGTCGGTAACCGTATTTTGCGATCATTTGCTAAGCAGCTGGGGCTTGATCCTACCTATACGGTGCTTGATCGCACCGATGCCGCCGACCTTATTGATGTTATTCGCCACGATCTGGGATATTCGGCGAAGGACAAACGTTTTCCGCGCAAAGATGTGTGTCTTGCAATATATACGTATCGAGTAAACACCCGCTTGTCGTTGAAACAGACTCTGGATGAGCAATATCCTTGGTGTCGCGAGTGGGAGCCAGATTTGACGCTGCTTTATCGCGAATATGTAGGCGTTAAACAAAAAAATAATGTACTGGACTTTGATGACTTACTACTTTACTGGCACGCGATGATGAAAAATTCGGCACTTGCGCAGAGTTTGGCTAAGAATTTTGATCATGTGCTGGTTGACGAATATCAAGACACTAGCGCCCTACAGGGTGAGGTGATTCACGCGCTTAAGCCTGACGGTCAGGGCGTCACGGTGGTGGGCGACGATGCTCAGGCTATTTATTCATTCCGCGCAGCCGCGGTCGAGAATATTTTAGGTTTTGCTGAGCGCTATAAGCCGAAAGCCGATGTCATTGTGTTGGCGCAAAACTATCGCTCGACTCAACCGATTTTAGATGCGGCCAATGCCCTGATGGCAGAGGGTTCGCGCCAATATCGCAAGACTCTTCTTACCACTCGCCAGTCGAACCACAAACCGCTGTACGTGAGCGTGGACGATGCAGTTTCGCAGGCCGAGTACATTGTTACAAAAATACTGGCCAGCCGTGAAATTGGTGGTTCGCTGCGGCGGCACGCGATTCTATTTCGGAGTTCACACCACAGTGATGTGCTTGAAGTTGAGCTGTCGAAACGTGATATCCCGTTTGTTAAATATGGCGGATTAAAATTTCTGGAAGCGGCGCATGTCAAGGATTTGCTGTCGGTATTGCGTTGGGCGGACAACCCGCGCAATTCCATGGCAGGATTTCGGGTGTTAAAGCTGATTCCCGGAATCGGACCGGCAAATGCCAAGCAAGCGCTCGAGTTTCTTGAGGCGCAAGGCCATAGCGTCAAGAGCTTAGCGAAGTTTGACGCGCCTCAGGCCGCAAAAATGGACTGGAAGCGTTTTTGTGATTTGTTCGAGAAACTAGGCGATATACAGACCCCGTGGTCGGGTCAAGTTCGTTTAGTGCGTGACTGGTATAAGCCACAATTGGAGAGGATATACGATGCCGCTTGGACGCGGGCGGGCGATTTGGAACAACTTGAAGCATTGGCGGGATCGCATAGCACTCGCGAGCGATTTTTGACCGAGCTTACCCTGGACCCGCCTTCGGCGACTGGCGATCAAAGCGGCACCGCTTCAAAGGATGAAGACTATGTGATTTTGTCAACCATTCACTCGGCAAAGGGCCAGGAGTGGGATTTTGTGTATGTATTGAATGTTGCGGATGGAAATTTCCCATCAGAATTTTCGACCGGCAAACCTGAAATGGTTGAAGAGGAACGTAGGCTGCTCTATGTGGCCATGACTCGGGCGCGCAATGAATTGCATTTATGTGCACCCTTGAAATATCAAATCACTCAGCAGGCCAAAGAGGGTGACGCGCATGTATACGGCGCTAAAAGCCGTTTCATGACCGACAAAGTGCTGGAGTGTTTCGAACGCAGCAATTACCGTAGCGCCCGCAGTATCGAGAGTCTACGCGCCACTGAAAGCTCGGCGGTCGACGTGGCTCAGGCGCTCAAAGATATGTGGTAGCGCGCAGCGCGTTACCTGCGCGAGCCGCCGCCCGCGCTGCGGCCGCCCCCGCCACTACCGCTAGGATCCCGGCCACCGAATGGGCGCGGGCCAGGCGCGCGTTCTTGGGCTTCGTTGACTTTGATGGGTCGTCCGCCCATTTGATATCCGTTTGCCTGCTGGATAGCATTTTGTGCATCGCTGGCCGCCATATCGACAAACGCAAAACCGCGCGGTCGTCCGGTTTCCCGGTCAGTGACTAGTTTTACGGAGTCGACTTTGCCGAACCGCTGTAAAAGGTTACGAACTTCGTCTTCGGTCGCGGTGAACGGTAGATTTCCCACATAGATTGTCGTCATTTAAAATCTCACTTTAGAATTTCACGAGGACTCAAGATAGGCGTAACCATTAAGTTCGTTCTCATAGAATCGTTTTACCGCTTGGGCTTCGGTTAGTGTCATTCGTCCTTCGCGTATCGCTCGTTCGCAATCGCGCGCCAGACTCGGATACAGCTCGTCGGTATCGTACTCCATGTACTCCAGCACTTTATTAGCCGTATCGCCTTTGACAATCTCCTCGATCCACCATCCGCCTTCATCGTGCAGGCGAATGTGTACCACGTGCGTATCGCCAAAAAGATTGTGTAGGTCACCTAAGGTCTCTTGGTACGCACCTACCAAAAACGCTGCCAAATAATAAGGTTCGCCCGCACGCAGATCATGTACTTCGAGGGTGCGTTTAGTGGTCCGTGGATGGACGAAGCGGTCAATTTTGCCATCCGAATCACAGGTGATATCCGCTAATACCGCATTGCGTTCGGGGCGTTCATCTAAGCGCTGGATGGGCATGATCGGAAATAATTGCCCAATAGCCCAGCTATCGGGAAGCGACTGAAACACTGAGAAATTACAGAAATAGATATCGCTCAAAGTGCACTCTAGGTTTTCGAGTTGTTCGGGAATCTTGTCTAATTTTCGGCAATAGTCGCGAATCTTGGTGCAGGTAGCCCAGTATAAGCGCTCTGCTAAGCCGCGAAATTCCAGGCTGAGTAGCCCGAGATTAAACATCTGCAGCGCTTGCTCGCGTGCTTGCAGGGCGTCGTGATAACACTCCACCACGCGACGCTCGTTAACCGAGCGAAAACTATCAAATAAATCGCGCACCGGTTGCGGTACCGCATCGCCGCCGTGATAATCCTCTTCGACCCGGCCCGCCACCTTGAATTGGTCTAATTTAGATGAGCCGAGAATATCAAACACTAGCAGGCTGTGATGTGCGGCGATTGCGCGTCCCGACTCGCTCACGATCATAGGGTGCGGCACATTGCGCGCATCGCATACGCTTTTAATGCGATAAACGACGTCGCTCGCGTACTCATTTAAGGTGTAGTTCATGGACGATTCAAAGTTGGTGCCGCTGCCGTCGTAGTCGACGCCCAGACCGCCGCCAATATCGATATATTGAAGTCCAGCACCCATGAGTTTTAATTCTGAGTACACATGCGCGAGCTCGTTGATAGCGTCTTTGACTCGTCGGATATCGTGTAATTGGCTGCCCGGGTGGCAGTGCACCAGTTGTAGGCAGTCGAGCATATCGTGCGCTTTTAAAAGTGCGTGCAGTTCGAGGATTTCGCTAATGAATAGCCCGAATTTGGATTTTTCGCCGGCCGATTCGCGCCAGCGACCGGCTCCTTCGCTGGCCAGCTTGACGCGCACCCCGATTTTTGGACGTACTGCGTAGTTTTTGGCGTGTTTGAGAATTAAATGAATTTCTTCAAAATTTTCTACCACCGGGATGATGGTACGGCCGAGTTTTGTGGCAAGAATAACCGCTTCGATATAACTATCGTCCTTGAAACCATTGCACACCACGATCCGGTCGGGTGCATCTTCGGTGATGGACATTACGGCGAGTAGTTCCGGTTTTGAGCCTACTTCAAGGCCAAAGCCAAATTCCTTGCCGTAACGGTAAACCTCCTCGACCACCAGGCGTTGCTGGTTGACCTTGATGGGAAAGACTGCGGCATAGCGATTTTTATAGTCGTTTTCGGCGATGGCGGTGCTAAATGCGTCCGCCAAATGACGCAAGCGATGCGCTAAAATGTCCGAAAAACGAATCACCACGGGTGTATGGAGGTCACGAGCCCTTAAGCCTTGCACTACATCGTAGAGATCAATCTCCCGGGTGGCGTCTATGCCGGGCCTCACTACCACATGGCCTTTGTTATTTATCGCAAAGTAGCCCTTTCCCCAGGCGGCGACTTGGTATAAATCCAGTGATTCGGTGATCTTCCAGGCAGTTGTATTCATTTAATACGCACGATAGCAAATTCATACGGCATGTAAATGGTGATGCCAACATCCGTTACAATCCGACTTATGGCAATTACTCTATATTGGGCTGGCGGAAGTCCGTTTGCATGGCGCGTACACCTGGCGCTTGAACATAAGCAGTTGGCGTACGAATCGCATCTATTGCACTTCGACAAGCAGGAACATAAATCACCGCAAATGTTGAAACTTAACCCGCGCGGCTTGTTGCCGGTTCTTAAAGACAACGATTACGTGGTGTTTGAGTCGCTGGCGGTGCTGTATTACTTGGACAGAAAATATCCTGAGTTTCCCATTTTTGGTGCCAGTCCAGAGGAAGCGGGTGTCATCATGCGAGTGATTTGCGAATTTCAAGCCTATGCCGAGCCGGCCATCCAGAAAATCACCCGCGGCGTTTTTGCGGATAAAGTGGCGGGAAATCTTGACGATCTCACCGACGCAATGCATGTGGTAGGCCGCGAGGCGCGCACTATTGAGGGTCGCTTGAGCAAGGCACAATGGATTGTGGGGACGCAATATTCTGCTGTCGATATGGTGATATTCCCGTGGATTCAGTTGCTGCGTCGAGCCTTAGGAAAAAATTCGGCAGCGGAGCTGGGAGCGCGTTTTTTACCGATGGAAACGAATTACCCGGCACTTGCGCGCTGGGTTCTACGGATTGAGTCGCTTCCAGGTTACGCTCGCACCTATCCGCCTCATTGGCGCTAGTGTATTAATGAGCAATAAATTATGAGCGATAAATCAATGAGTAATAAATTATGAGAAAAAACGAAGTGCATGTGAATTTTGCGGGCAAGCTAGTTTTGGTGGGTTTCGGCAGCATAGGCCAGGGAATCTTGCCACTGATCTTGCGTCACATCGGCACTTCGCCTGATCGTATTACGATTGTTACCGCCGAGGACGCTGGCCGCATAGAAGCCGAACAATTTGGTGTGAAATTCGAAAAAGCCGCGCTTACGCACGATAATTATCGGCAGATTCTGGAGCCTTTGCTCGGCGTTGGTGATTTCTTGTTAAATTTATCGGTAGACGTTTCAAGTGTGGCACTCATTAAACTGGCACGCGAGCGCGGCGCTTTGTACTTAGATACTTGTATTGAGCCCTGGGCGGGCGGCTACGTTGACCCCAAGGCGTCGGTCGCCACGCGTAGTAACTATGTGATGCGTTTAGGGGCTTTAGCCTTACGCAGTCCAGAGCCATTAGCGCCTACCGCGGTGCTGACTCATGGCGCGAATCCAGGTTTGGTATCGCATTTGGTAAAAAAGGCCTTATTAAATATCGCGGTTGATATGGGTCTTAAGACGGGACGACCGCAGACCCGGGAAGCGTGGGCCAAGTTGGCTCAGACGCTCGGTATCAAAGTGATTCATATTGCGGAGCGCGACACTCAAGTGGCCAATGTGCCGAAACTCTCGAATGAGTTTGTTAATACTTGGTCGGTGGATGGTTTTGTGAGCGAGGGCGCACAGCCTGCCGAGCTGGGTTGGGGTACCCATGAAAAACATTTTCCGGTTGATGGAGGACGGCATACGGTAGGTTCTGGATGTGCAATTTATTTAAATCGCCCCGGGGCGAGCACCCGCGTGCGTACTTGGACCCCTAAGTCGGGTCACTTCCATGGATTTTTGATCACGCATTCGGAGGCCATATCATTAGCGGATTATTACACCGTGATAGAGGGCGGACGCGTGGTTTATCGGCCCACCACGCACTATGCGTATCACCCCTGTGATAATGCCGTTATGTCCTTGCATGAGTTTGCGGGCCACAATTGGACGCTGCAAGATCACAAACGCATTATGCTGAACGAGATCACTGCGGGCATGGACGAATTGGGCGTATTGCTCGCGGGCCATCAGAAGAATGCTTATTGGTATGGTTCGCAATTGAGCATCGATGAGGCTAGAAAACTTGCACCCTACAATAGTGCTACGGGTTTGCAAGTCACTTCAGCGGCGTTGGCGGGCATGATTTGGGCGATGGAGAATCCGCAGCGCGGCATTGTAGAGCCGGATGAAATGGATCATGATCGCGTGCTTGAGATTTGTAGTCCGTATCTCGGCACAGTGGTGGGGCAGTATACGGATTGGACACCGCTGCATCAGCGCGGTGTGTTGTTCACCGAAGATCTCGACACCACCGATCCCTGGCAATTTAAGAACGTGCGCGTGACTTAGTGTGTTTGGGTTATTAGTGTGTCGCGATATTCGATCGCTACGATGCACCAGTGGCGGGTGCCTCCGGGCAGCTCTAAAGTGAATTCATGGCCCTGGGGTTTGCCTAGTAGGGCGCGCCCCAGCGGTGAGTCCATACTAATATAGTCCTTAGCCCTATCGAATTCGTCAGGTCCGACAATCCGGTACCAGCTCGCATTACCTTCGGGTTCTTCGAGCTGCACCCACGCCCCAAAATACACTCGTTTCGCATGGCGGACCCCCGCCTGTGGAGCGACGATGGTCATGCCTTCCAGCCTTTTGCGTAAAAAGCGTACTCGAGCATCAATTTCACGTAATCGCTTCTTGCCATAGGTGTATTCCGCATTTTCTGAGCGATCGCCCTGAGCAGCCGCCTCGGATACTGCTTGGGTCACTTGGGGACGTTCTTTGAGCCACAATTGATCCAGTTCTTGGCGTAGCCGTGCGGCACCTTCTGGCGTGATGTATTTCGATCCTTGAACCGTAGGGGGACGATATCGAGACAATTTGGGCCTCCTTTGGCCTGATTTTGCAAAGTTCGTGACGAAATTCCGTTCAAAGACCATCCAATCGAGAATTTGCTCACAGCCAAGTGAAGGCTTAAGTCTCTAGGATACCTGCCTGTTGTTATCGATTCCCCTAGCGGGCTTTATCCCCCTTCATTGAAGTCCGCACCTCTAAGCCCCGAGCACAACTCGGGGCTTTTTTTTGGTGGTAGACTTCCCGCTATCGGCCTCAGGTTGCGGGGCGAATAAGGGGTTTCAAGATGAATAAATTAGGTTTGGGCTTAATATTAGCCGCTGCAGTACTTCTTTCCGGTTGCGGTTACAATGCCCTCCAAGTCCAGGACGAGCAGGTAAAATCCGCTTGGTCCGAAGTCATTAATCAATATCAACGCCGTTCCGATTTGATCCCTAACCTCGTCAATACGGTTAAAGGATACGCGACTCAAGAACAACAAGTGTTGCTCGGTGTCACTCAGGCCCGCGCTAAAGTGGGTTCGATCCAGGCGACTCCCGAATTGGTTAACAATCCGGAGGCGTTTGCCAAATTCCAGGCGGCTCAAGGCGAGCTGTCCAGTGCATTGTCGCGCCTCTTGGTGGTGACCGAGAACTATCCACAATTAAAATCGGACCAAAATTTCCGCGATCTGCAGGCGCAATTAGAGGGTACTGAAAATCGTATCACCGTGGCGCGCAATCGATATATTCAGGCCGTTCAGGGTTACAACGTGACGGTACGGGAATTCCCGGGCAACCTGACGGCTATGATATTTGGTTATAAAATCAAGCCCAATTTTACGGTCGAGAATGAGGCGACCATTGCTAAGCCGCCCACTGTGGATTTCGGTGCAGCCGGCGCACCGCCGCCCGCCACGCCACCCGCGGCTACGACCCCGCCCACGGCACCGGCTCGTTAAAGTCGCGTCGCAGTCTTGCTCAAAATTTCCCGCGCCGTTAATTGTGTAGGGTTTGCCCTGCTGGCGGCGCTGTGGATGCGCGGGGCGCAGGCCGAGGTCGCGGTTCCGCCGCTTACCGCGCGGGTCATGGATATGACGGGCACGTTATCTGGGGAGGCGGTCGCCCGTATCGAAAGCCAACTAACTCAGTTCGAGACCACCAAGGGCAGTCAGATTGCAGTGCTCGTGGTGTCGACTACCCAGCCCGAAGAGATTGAGCAGTTCAGTATTCGGGTCGCCGATAGGTGGAAAGTCGGACGCAAGAAGATCGACGATGGGGTGATATTGGTCATCGCCAAGGATGATCGACGGGTGCGAATTGAAGTGGGCCGCGGCTTAGAGGGCGCGCTGCCCGATGCGATTGCGAATCGTATCATTCAAGAAAACATCACTCCACATTTTAAGCTCGGTGACTACGATGGGGGCGTGAGCGAAGGCGTTACTAAAATTCTTTCGGTGGTCAACGGCGAACCGTTGCCCGAGCCTGACCATAAATGGGAGCGTCGCGGTAGTGGACTTGGCAATATGTTGCCGTTACTGCTGGTGGTCGTGTTTGTGGCGAGCGGCGTGCTACGAGCTCTATTCGGTCATTTGTTCGGATCGGTAGCAACGGGCGGCATCACCGGTGTAATCGCGTTTTTTCTGAGCCATTTCTTGCCTATAGGATTGGGTGCCGGGTTACTGGCATTTGTGTTTGCGCTGTTGATGGGATCGACACGCGGCTGGTCGAGTAGTGGGGGCGGGTTCGGTGGCTGGGGAGGAATCGGCGGCGGCGGTGGGGGCGGTGGCTTCGGCGGCGGTGGATTTGGCGGTGGCGGTGGTGGCTTCGGGGGCGGCGGCGCCTCGGGCGGTTGGTAATGGCTATTGGGCGCTTACTACGGCACGCATCATCCGCTCATTGGCGAACGCGCATGCTATTTCCGAGCGCAACGCTCGACGCAATCGAGACGGCCGTGAGGGCAGCTGAACGTACGCATTCGGGCGAGATTCGTTTCGCGGTGGAGACTGCGTTGACTCCTTGGCATGTATTGCACGGGATGATGCCGCGTACTCGCGCTCTGGAGGTGTTCTCATATCTCAGAGTGTGGGACACCGAACTGAATAACGGTGTGCTGATTTATGTACAGTTAGCAGATCGGCATGTAGAAATAGTGGCGGATCGCGGCTTCCAGGGTCGAGTGCCCGCGGCAGAGTGGGAAGCCGTGTGCCGGGTTATGGAGGAGCATTTCCGTGCGGGTCGATATCAGAATGGCTCAGTGGCCGGAGTTGAGGCGGTGGGTGGGATTTTGGCGCATCAATTTCCGCTACAACCGGGTAGCTTGCGGCAGCACAATCAATTACCTGACCGTCCCACTCTGCTGTAGGGGTTACGAATGACGGTTAATTTCTTTAGGTACACGCGTATATTCTTGTTTGTGAGTTCCGGGATTTTCGCTGTAAGCGTGGGTACAGTTTTAAGTGGATGTTCGTTATTTAAGCCAGCGATCGTGAAGCCAGCGCTGGTCGTCGTGGCACCCCCCCCTGCACCGGAATTGCCGACCCCGGCGGCGACGCATCATTTTGTGATCGAGCCTGCAAATAGCGAAGTGGTGGGTTACGTGCAGCGGACGCGAGTGGGCAAGGAAGATACCTTGCCGGATATTGCTCGGCGTTTTGATGTGGGCTACGAAGAATTGTTGCTGGCGAATCCTGGTGTCGATCCGTGGTTGCCGGGCGTGGGACGCGAAGTCGTCGTGCCGACGCAATTTGTGTTGCCTTCCGCACCGCATGAGGGAGTGGTAGTGAACGTTGCGGCCATGCGCATTTTTTATTATCCGCCGCATAAAAAATCCGAGCCGCAAACGGTATTTACGCATCCTATTGGTATCGGTAAAGTGGGCTGGAAGACGCCCGAGGGCACCACCAAAATTGTCAGTCGACAAAAAGATCCCGTGTGGGTGGTGCCCAAATCCGTGCGTGATGAACACGCCGAGAACGGCGATGTGTTGCCCGCCAAGGTGCCGGCAGGGCCGGATAATCCACTGGGGCAGTATATGTTTAGACTGGGTTGGCCCAGTTATTTGATTCATGGCACGAACAAACCTTATGGTGTCGGTATGCGCTCAAGTCACGGCTGCATGCGCTTATACCCGGAAGACATCGCGGTATTTTTTGATTTGATTCCCGTGGGCACCCCGGTGACGGTGGTTAATCAGCCGTACCTGTTTGGGTGGAGCGGCGGTACGCTGTATTTACAGGCCTATGGAGTGCTTGAAGATGATTCGCGCGACTGGAGTCGTAATCGCAAACGGCTGCTCGCGCAAATGTTGAATCCCAGACTAGGCAAGAAAATTGCCGTGCATGAAAAGGAAATCGATTGGCAGCGGGTGGGCGAAATGGCGCGTGCGCCGCGGGCAATTCCGGTGGCCATTACCGGACACGGGGACGCTATTGAAAAAGTGGCGGCCGCCGCTCGTTTGGTTGCCAATGCGCTACCGACGGGGTCTAATTGGGATGGTCAGACAGGATTATTGGTGGATGAAAAAACTTTTAAGGACTTGCTTGGTGGGCGCACGCAAGCGTCGCAGCCGGAGTCTCCCCTTAAGCCTTCACCCTAAATTTTGCATTGCATAATGCGAGCGGTTTTTAGGGCCTTAATCCTCATAGGTGCGGTAGCCCACGCGGATGCGCCCATCGAGGGCCATGATTATCATTCTTTTGCCAACGTGGATCAGTTTCGGGTAGTGCACTTGGATCTTGCGTTGGACGTAGATTTTAAAGAGCATGTGCTACGCGGTAGCGTCACTCTTGAAATTAAGCGACTTGATCCGCACGCCACTCAGCTCCTCTTGGATACTCGCGATTTGCACATCAGTAGCGTCACTCAACAAAGCACTGACGTCACTGGGGCAACCAGCGCCACTAGCGCAATGGAACCGATCTGGGTGAGTCGGCCGTTTCAGAGCGGTCGAACCGATCCCATTTTGGGGAGTCCGCTGATCATTGAACTGCCACGTTCCGCGCGGGCGATGGAGTTCATTAAAATCGAGTACGAAACCTCGCCGGCTGCAACAGCATTGCAATGGTTGTCACCACCGCAAACCGCTGGCAAGCACCAGCCCTTCTTGTACACTCAGTTTGAGCCGACGGGTACGCGTAGCTGGATCCCGTTACAAGATACTCCCCAGGTGCGGGTGACCTACCGCGCGGTCATTCAAACGCCCGATGAGTTATTGGCAGTCATGAGTGCTCAAAACGACCCTAAGGCTCGGCACACCGGCGAATTTGAATTTGCCATGTCTAAGCCGGTGGCTTCGTACTTGATTGCGCTGGCCGTGGGTGATTTGAAATTCAAAGCGACCGGGGTGCGGACCGGTGTGTATGCGGAGGGCGGGCAGGTGAAAGCGGCGGCGCTAGAATTTGCAGATACCGAAGCCATGCTGCAAGTCTCGACCAAACTATTGGGTCCTTATCGCTGGGAACGGTATGACATTGTAGTGCTCCCTCCTGGTTATCCTGGAAGTGGCATGCAATATCCGCGCTTGTCGTTCATGCCAGCGACCCTGTCACGCCCTGAAGAGGCACAGGTGTTGGCGTACCCAATGGCGCATTCTTGGTCGGGTAATCTTGTGACCAACGCTACCTGGGGCGATGTGTGGCTCAACGAAGGCTTTAGTAGTTATCTTGAGAGTCGCATCGTTGAGGCGGTGGAAGGTCCGCAGCGTGCGTCTATGGAGGCGGTATTGGGTTTAGCGTCGTTGCGTGAGGAACTAGCGACCCTAAAAGAGGCCGTTAACGCTAACGACAGTTTATTGGCGGTTGATATGCGCGCGCGTGATCCCCGGGCGGCGTATACCTCGGTAGCGTCCGAAAAAGGTCGACTATTCTTAAGATACCTGGAAATTAAAGTGGGCCGCGTTGGTTTTGATGAATTCTTACGCGCTTATTTCGATAAGTTTCAGTTTCAGAGTCTTACAACAGAACAATTTTTAGCTTATTGCCGAGAAAATTTACTCAGTCAGTTCCCCGCTGCGGTAAATCATAGCCAGTTAATGGCGTGGTTCACACAACCCGGCATACCCGCTGATGCCGTTATACCCGCAAGCGATGTGTTCATCAGAGTTGATACGATTCGAGTCGCATGGCTTGCAAATACAACACTTCTTCCATTGGACCTCGCCCACTGGGTAACGCCCGAGTGGTTGCATTTCTTCAAGTTGCTACCCGTACATTTGAGCGCGCTGCAAATGACGCAACTGGAGCGGGCTTTAGTCGCAAGTCGAAATCGTAGCCCGGAGGTTGAACAAGCGTGGCTGATGTTGGTGATCCGTAATGACCACGCGCCAGGGTTTACGCGCTTGCGTGCCTACCTTAAAAGCATTTGCCGTATCAAGTGGGTTCAACCCCTGTACGTCGCGCTGATGCAAACTCCCGCGCATAAAGAATTTGCGAAACGCGTGTATTCAGAGGCGCGTCCCGGCTATCATTCGGATACGGTGACGGCTATAGATGCGATAACCAATGACAAGTGAATGGATGAAGGTGATGCTCGAGGAGATTTCGCGCAAGGAAGCAGAAAGTAACCAGGCGCAAATCGAAGAGCGGCTGCGCGCCGCGGATGCGGAGGTACCCTCGAGTGATGTTGAGTAGCCTAGGTATCCAGGTCGAGGAGGGGCTTGGCCCCGATCAAGTGATTACGCCCATGCGCACGGCGCTGACCGCATTCGTGGGGCGTACCTTGCGTGGTCCGGTCAATAGGCCTGTTATGGTTTCTAGTTTCTCCCAGTTCCAACAAGTTTTCGGTGGCTTGTGGCAGCCCGGCTTATTATCGTACGCGGTTGAGCAATATTTCGACAATGGTGGTCGTGAAGCCATTGTTGTGCGTGTGGTCAACGGTGCGACTGCGGCGACTATGAGCTTGGCTGCGGGTACCGAAAAGCTCACGCTGCGGGCGGTGCGTCCGGGTACGCGTGAATTTTTAAGGGCTAGTGTGGACTACGACAATATCCCGCTTGACAATGTTTTTGAGTTTAATCTCTTAGTGCAGCGCGTACGTCTGCAAGGCACCGAGCAAGTTGAGGACCAGGAGAGCTTTCAACAAGTATCGTTACTGCCGACGTCGGAGCGTTACTTGCTCAGAGTTTTGACTGAGTCGGAGTTAGTGCGTGTGCACGGCATTTTGCCAGCCTTGCGGCCCGATCGAACTTTAGACCCGAATAGTGGACTCGCGACGCGTTATGCTTTTTCTAACTCGGATGGCGACGATGGAGCGCCGCTGACGGACTACGATCTGATCGGTTCGGCACTCAATAAGACAGGATTGTTTGCATTGACACAGGTCGAGCAATTCAATTTATTATGTATACCACCGCCGACGCGCGAAACCGATGTGGGACCTAGCGCATTGTTAGTGGCCGCGCGTTTTTGCCGCGAACGCCGAGCGATGTTGATAGTCGATCCGCCCTGTGCTTGGGCAACTGCCGATGATGCGCTGCGTGGCATGCGCCGATGGGATTTTTACGACGAAAACACGCTGATGCATTTCCCGCGTATTTTGGCTTACGACAAGCTGCGCGCACGCTTTGAGGCATTTGCCTCTTGTGGTGCGGTGGCGGGGATGTTGGCGCGTGCCGATGCCAGCGAGTCAGGGTGGTCGCCGGCTAGAATAGAGGAGGTCGCGCTACGTCCTGGATTCCGCTTAAGTTGCCTGGTGACTGAAGATGCTCGGGCTAAACTGGCAGCGCGTGGCGTCAATACTCTGCAAGTGGTACGTGCGGGCGTAAAAAATGGCGTGCCGCTCCGTACCTTGACGCCGAGCACAGGCTATTCCTCGGAATGGAAATCACTGGCGGCACGGCGTCTCGCGTTGTATATCGTCAATAGTTTAGAACATGGCACTCGTTGGGTAGTATTAGCCCCGCAACCTGCCAAAGTCGCCGCGGCGGTTGAGCTCCAAGTGCGCGCGTTTTTTGTGGATCTGTACGCGGCGGGCGCATTTGGTGAGCGCCATCTTGAGGACGCTTATTTTGTCAATTGTGACCAAGACAATCATCGTCTGCTTGTTGATCCGCATGAGTTTCAATTGCTAATCGGTTTTACGGCTGAACGCGCTTCCGATGAATTTCATGGTTTTCGTATTACCCATTCCCCGACGGGCAGCAAGGTGTCGGCCGTGAATGCCAGTCTGTACCGATCATGAGCAATCTCCATATTGTGTTTTCGCACGGTAAGGAAAGTGGTCCTTGGGGTTCGAAAATCACCAGCATGGCGAATGTAGCCCGCGCGTTAGGGCTAGGCGTTGATTCGGTGGATTACCACGGTATTGAGAACCCGTTAGAGCGGGTTGACAAGCTGCTGGAATTCGGCGCGCACAGCACGGCTCGGTTGTTACTCGTGGGATCGAGTATGGGTGGGTATGTGTCGGCAGCGGCGGCGGCACGCTTAAATGCGCGCGCACTATTTTTGCTAGCGCCCGCTTTTTATATGCCGGATTTTGAGTCGTTCACCCCTCAGGACGTTACGTGCCCGACGGCAATTGTGCATGGGTGGGGTGATGAGGTGGTACCGGTGCAGAATAGTATTCGCTGGGCCCGCGAACACCTAGCCACTCTCTACGTGTTGGACTCAGACCATCGATTGCAAGATAAGATCGAACCCATTTGTGAACTATTTAAGGCTTTTTTACAGGTTCACTCTGCAGCATAGCCGCCTGATGTGCGGCGAGTGCAAGTTCGCGCAAACTTTCGCCTAATTGTTCGCCGCAGCGTTTGCCCATGGCTTCAAACCCCGCTGCCATGGCTTCGATGTTTGCATTGACATAACTTTTGCCGGCCACCGATTCGAAGAAAGCGAGTAGTTTCTTAAGCTCCGCATCGCTCAAATCGCGGTAGCCGTAGGCCATATAACGACGCAAGGGATCGTTCATGTTCTGTTCCATATCCTGGCGCGTGGCTTCGCTTGATTTGCGCGCTCGGTCGTCGGCCGCAATGGGGTCACGTCCTGAGCCTACGGCGGTCCCGACCGCCACCGCTCGTCCCATTCTTAAGAATATGTTGACCGTCGATTCGGTGGAACGCGTGGCCTTCGCCAGTTTAACCATGAGGGCATCCCGTGATGGAGTTGGGGACGCGGCCAGTTGTCCATTCATCGCCTTGTCGATGCTAGCTTCGGGTAGTTTAGATAGTGCAAGATCGGCTACCACCATGTGCTTGCCTGCCTCGCTGTTGAGAAACGCCAGAGTCTTCTTGACGCTATTGGCATCCATATTCGCGGCTAATGCTACGAGTGCCGGCGGTTCAAAACTATAAATACGAAAGCCGTGTTCGGCCGCCGTGGAGATGGCGCCGAGCTGCGAGTCGGTGAGCGCAGTCGCGGAATCAGCGGAAAACATCTGGCGAATGCGTTCGGGCATTGATCCTAAAGTGGCACGGACTTGTTCGCGTATTTCAGCCGCCTGGTAGACCTGAGCCGCCGTATCGATGTCGACACCGCCGCCGCCGCCAACACCAACACCATAGGCGGAAGTGGCCAACATCATGAGTAACATAAAACGCTGCATGAACAATCTCCGGGTGACTTAAGCCTCAGTGCAATTGTACACTCAACCTCCCAGCGAACTGCCAAACGGAAGGTTTCCAATGTACAAGACCTATTTTCTGTGCGCGGCTATGCCGCTATTTGTCAGCGGCGGATGTACCGCTAAGCCGGCCCCTGAGCCTCCCGCACGCGCGGCTCCCCCCTCGCGTCCACAAGCGACCGTATTCGATCCGCTCACGCAAGATATTGACCGCGCAGCCCAAGTGCAGGGGACTGTGGATCAAAGTGCCGAGCGCGCGCGTAAGGCCGTGGATGCGCAAGAGCGCGGTGAAGCATCGCCTTAATCCCAACTTCCGCCGCGCCCTTGTTTGGTGTTACCGCGACGCTTTTTGGAATCAATTCGGCGCTCTTTGGATGCTAGGGTAGGGCGGGTTTTCTTGCGAATTTTAGGAACTACCATCGCAGCGCGAATCAAGGCTTCCAGTCGCTCAAGGGCATCGCGGCGGTTTTGCTCCTGGCTGCGTTCGCTGCGCGCGCTCAGTAAAATAGTCCCATCGAGCAATAATTTTTGCCCCGCTAAGCGTCGCAACCGATTTCTAACCGCGACCGGTAGGCTGATATTCTGTGGTAACAAGAAGCGCAGTTGCACGGCGCTCGATACCTTGTTGACATTCTGGCCGCCGGGTCCTGAGGAGCGAATAAATTTCCACTCCAGCTCGTCATCACCCACCACGATGTCAGGCGTCAGTACAAGCGGCAATTAGTCGATCTCCGAAGCAGGTGCGGTACGGACCACAATTTCGCGTTGCGCCGCCGGAATGGTGAGCTTGTTTTCTTTAAACAGCCGCCAGATCGCGCGATTCACTTCGGAACGCACATTGTTGACCCCTTCTTGCGGGTCAGAGATCCAAAAGCGCAGCTCCAACTCGATACCGCTGTCACTAAAATGCATGAGCCGCGACACCGGTGCAGGGTCTTTTAAAACGCGTTTTTGACCCTCGCAGGCCGCGAGCAATGTGCTCAAGGCGAGTTCTGGGTCATCCCGGTAGCTCACACGAATAGGTAATTTGAGTCGTACTCGTGGGTCGGTGTAGCTCCAGTTGATCACCGCATTCGAAATTAATTGTTGATTGGGAACCAGCATTTCTACGCCGTCTCGATCCCGCACCACGACGTAGCGACCGCGCAATTCTTGCACCCACCCGAAATTTTCAGTATTAGTACCGCTTTGCCCGGACAAGCTGATGACATCGCCGGGTTTGATGGATCGATCCAGCAATAGCACAAAGCCGCTCACAAAATTTGCCGCAATTGACTGTAGGCCGAAGCCAAGACCAAGACCAATAGCGCCGGTTAGAACCGTCAGCGCGGTGAGATCAACGCCGGCGGCATTTAACCCCAACAGTATGCTCAGGCCAATTAAAAATGCATTGGCAAATTTAGCAATGCCGATGCGAGTGGAGGGCGCCAGGTTGTGCAGTTTCTTTAAACGACGGTCGAGCCAACGACTGATCCAGGCTGCCACCAATACAAATAGGGTGAGCGTAAAGAATAATTTCATCACCGACCATAGCGTGATGCGACTCTTGCCGGAGGAGATGCCCAAGCTATCGAGTGTATTAATGATTGGATCCAACCAGCCTAAGTATTCGGCTGCAATCGCCAACCACAAAAACAGCGTGATGCGACTCTCCCACTGCTGCATCCAAGATTTATTACCGAGACTGGCGGCAAACAGGAACACGATGACACGCATGATGGCGTAAGCGCCGATCAGCCGCATGGCAGCGTCTAGCAAGGTCGTATCAAAATGCGCAGCGGCCAGCGCACTGCGGGCAATGACCACAAATAGTAGGGCGGCGAGTGCCGGCGCGGCCACTACGCTTCCTTGTGAGAAAAAATAATTCCAAGTCAGCACCAATGGCGCAGCGGTGGTTTGACGGTGCGAACGATTGACGAGAGCGGCTCCGACAAAACGACCGACAATAAGGCACAATGCGAGTATCGCCAGTTCAGCTAATACATTACGGGTAAATAGAATGTCGATAAAACCTGCGATGCGCTGCACGATTTCGCTCATGCGTTGAGATCCGGTATACGCAGACTTTCCAGTCGAGCGATTTGATCCTTGAGTAACAACTTGCGTTTCTTTAGACGTTTCATCTGTACCTCATCCATTTTGAAGTCCATGCTGAGCCGCGTGATGATGTCATCAAGATCGCGGTGCTCAATACGCAATTGGCGCAGTCGCTCAATGTTCTTGAACAGTTCAGTATTAACTTTATTGTTGTCGTCACTCACAAGAATTTCTGCCATAGCGGGGTTACGCCAACCGGTAGCTTAGCTAACCGGCCTAAAGGATTCCAAGAAACATGCGGATGGTGAAAATCAGAGCCGACCGACCCTGCAAGACCGAATTGCATGGCAAGCTGTGCACAAGTGTCAATTTGTGCTGCCGCATGACCCCCGGTGACGACTTCCAATCCTGTCCCACCCGCGGTTTTGAAATCAGTTATCAATTGGCGGCGAGCGCCCGCGGACAGCTTGTAGCGCAGCGGATGAGCGAGCGACGCCACACCCCCTGCGCCCGTAATCCAGCCCACCACCTCGGCAAGCATTGGCCATTGGTTTGCAAGTGCTGCGGCCTTACCACGGCCTAGGTATTTAACGAATGCCTCTTCGTTGTCGTTGACATGACCCGCGGCCACCATGGCGGCCGCGAGATGCGCGCGCGTGGGCAATCCCGGATGTGCTTCTACCGTGGCCAACAGGTCAAGACCCGGCAATCCCATTTCAGTCAGTCTCGCACATAGGTTGCGCATGCGAATATGGCGACGGTGTGCCTGGGAGTTAAGCTGAGCGTTAAGCTCGGCAGACGCGGGGTCCACCCATAACCCTAAAACATGAATGCCTTGCGAGCGCCAGGTAGCCGAGATTTCAACGCCCGGGACGATTTTTAGGCTCTGGGGCGCTTGAACAGAATGCGCTACAGCACTGCGCGTGGCCGCCTCGACACCGGCCACGCTATCGTGATCCGTGAGCGCGAGGACCTCGATGCCCGCATGGGCCGCCGCGGCGATCAGTTCGGTAGGCGTTAGCGATCCATCGGAGTAGTTCGAATGCGTATGCAGGTCGATTTTCACGAAGCCAGACCCACCGCTTCCACGCTAAGGCCGCGTAGCACGATAAAGCCCTGCGCGCGCTCGAATCCGTTATTGGTATAATCGAACGTATAAGTGCGTAATAAACGCCGTTTGCCTTCATTGTCCCGTGTTAAGCGAAAGCCGGCAAAGGCGACGGTTTCATCCAGGAACTGCACCACCGCCTCCGAACAGGTTTGTTTCGCAATCCGATTTGCGGTGGCACGGGCGTCCAGGGCGCTTTGCCATATTTTATAAGCGGTTGCCAGCGCACCCGCGAGTGCTACCATGAGCCATAGGTCCTCGTTCATGAGGCGAAGCTTACCGCTACGGGGGCTAGATTTTCGATAAATGCGCCCCACATTGAAGGTTATGAGCAAAAACCTGCCGCCTGACCTGGAAGTACGCGTCGATCCTGACGAGATGGTGCGCTACGTTCATAGTCTGATGACCACGCCGCAGACCAAGGGGGGATCCACGATCGTCGCCCTGGCCGAGCGCCAGTGGGGTGGGGATACCGCGCTCGCTCGAGCCGCGCAGTTGCGGTGGAGTGCCCTCAACAGAGCATTCGGCGATGCGCGGGTCAGTAGTTGGACGACTTATCAAAAGAGCAATCAAATTCATGTGCCAGCGGCATTAATCGCCGCCGCGGGCGTCGCGCGACTCACAGTCGCCGCCGATGAGGTGGTGTTTGATATACCGACCTTGTTAGACGCCACCTTGCAGTTGTGCGAACCCGCCGGTTACGCTTAAAGGGGTTCATTGAGGGCCGGGGGTTCGTTAAAGGCCAAAAAGTCGCCGTTAATTAAGCTCATCCGACAGTTATAGCGCAGTCGATGCCCATCCACGCGCGTCACCTGACCTCCGGCTGCTTCTAAAATCGCCTGCCCTGCCGCGGTGTCCCACTCCGAAGTCGGACCGAAACGCGGATAAAGATCCGCCTCTCCCTCGGCGATGAGACAAAATTTCAACGAACTTCCAACGCCTTGCAATACGTGCCTTTTAAGTTTTTTGAGGTATTTTGCCGTTTCCGCGCTGGGATGCGAACGACTCCCCACCACGCGCAACGGATCTTGCGCCGCCGACACCTTGATGGACTCGAAGGGTTTCAGTTCGCGGGCGCTCGCGCTGGCTCGCGCTTCGCCTGTTCGGTCTGTACGATACGCGCCGACGCCCACCGCGCCCCAGTACAATTTTTTCAAATAAGGCGCCGCCACGATTCCCAGCACCGGCTCATGGGCCACGACGAGCGCAATATTGATGGTAAATTCGCCGTTGCGTTTGACGAATTCACGCGTGCCATCCAAAGGATCGACGACCCATAATTCATTCCATGCGCGACGCTCGCTCCATGGTGCCTGGGCCGATTCCTCCGATAAAATGGGAATATCCGGCGTCAGTTTCGCCAAGCCCGCAGCAATAATGCGTTGCGATTCCAAATCCGCCAAGGTCAACGGCGAGGCGTCATCCTTGTGCGCCACCGCAAACTCGCCCTCATAAATTTGCAAGATAGCGGCCCCGGCTTGCTCCACTAGGGGAATTAAGGCTTGAGCAAGAGCGGTAAGATCACGCATAGGGTTGCTATCATACGCAAAATGCCCCACGCGCCCGCCCTCGATTGGTCGACCATTGATACCGTGCTGCTCGACATGGACGGAACATTGCTCGATTTGGAATTCGACAATTGGTTTTGGCAGTCCCTAGTCCCGCAAGCGTATGCAGTCGCTCAAGGGGTTTCGGTGCAGGCCGCAGGGCAGGCCTTGGCGCCGAAATTTCGCGCGGTCGCGGGAACATTGCGCTGGTATTGCATCGAATATTGGTCAGGCGAATTAGGCCTAGATATTGCGGCGATCAAGCGCGGCGCGAGCGCCAGAGTGCGATACTTACCCGGTGCGCAAGAATTTCTGGTGAAACTCGCTGCAAACGGTAAGCGGCGTATCCTGGTCACTAACGCGCATCCCACGGCGCTCGCCATTAAGAGTGATCAAGTGGCGCTCGAACAGCATTTCGATGTGAGTTATTCAAGCCACTCTTTTTTAGTTGCCAAGGAGGATCTACAGTTTTGGTCGCGGTTGATGGCGGCGGAGTCTTTCGATCCTAAGCGTACGCTGTTGGTTGACGATAATCTTGCGGTGTTATCGGCCGCTCGCAATTTCGGTATTGCACACATCCGAGCGATACGCCGTCCCGATAGCGCGCGTCCGCCGCAAGAAACTCCGGGCTACAGTTCTGTGGAGAGCATTGTCGATTTGCTCTCATAAATTCTATCCTGAGCGCATTGTTAATCGCGTCGTAATCTTTAAGTTGGGCAACGGCAACGACTTCCAAAAAATTGCCGGATAGGCTAGTCTAAGGATAAGTTAGGGGAGGTGGGTTGGGGAGTTCTTCACATGTGCAAGACTCATCAATTTTTTCAGGTGGACGATTGAGTATTCGGCTGGGCAGTTGCGCGGTAGCGGTTGCTATGCTGCTCGTGGCCTGTGGTGATCGGCACTCCACGCCGGAAGCTCCCAAAACACAGACGGCTGCGCCCCCCGCAAAGATAGATGCAGCGATGACGCGCGACGGCAAACCTGCATGGGTGGGTACCGTGCTTCATCCGGGCGACCCTGATGATTTAAAGCGCTACTTGGCCAGCGTTCACGAGGTGGTGCCCGCCAAGTTCAAAGTTGAGTGGAGTCCGGCCACTGTCGCCTTCGATCGCGATGCTGCCATGCGCTCGCTGCGCGCGGTGAGTCAAGACGGTCGACGCTTTACGCTTGATCCGGCCGAAGCTGCGGTCGCAAAACTCGTTCCCGGCAGCATCTTGTGGATTTACGATGTCACCGTTAGCAAGGTCGAGCGGGTCGAACATCGCGATGGTTCGGTGATAGTGTATACACGCCCCGTGCCGCTCAATGAAGCGATCCCGAATGGCGAGATTTCTTTCGATGCGCACGTGCCGCTGGGGAATTATATGCTGGGTCGCAGTGCGCCGCACACACCGGCGCGCACGGCGCATAGCCTGCGAGCGCGCAGTCCGTTCATGCAAGTGTCATTGACTGATGCGGGACCTGAGCAGACGCCGGCATCGCCAGATGCAAATGCGGACGCCAATTCCGGCGCGGCCGACGAGGAGCAGGCAAGTAGCGACCAGAATTCGTTCCAAGGCAATACCTACAGCACAACCTTGAAGGGATTTGAGATCCAGGTGGGCTATGTGCCGGGTCCGAATGATTCAATGAAGATACGCATCGAGGCACGCTACGGCGACGAGGGTGGTGGAGACTCCGCAGCGCCGCCCGAATCGGCAGACCTTGCGAAGAAATTCAAGGAATTGGACAACGAGGAAAAGAAAGTTCGTGCGGAGATACGCGAGATCCGGGCAAAAATGTACGAGGCTCAAGAGGGTCGAGGCACTAACCCTATCGCCGAAGGGGCAAAACATCTGCTAGAGGAGGCGATAAAGCGCAAGGCCGCCTTGGATGAAGACAAACTCGCTCTCAAAAAAGCGCGCTCGGAATTGCAAGACAAGCTGTGGGAGGTGCTGAAGGAGGCTTTCGACGCGCGCTTCAAGATGCAAGTGGATATGGACGGATTCTCTGCGGCCGGCGACTATCTTTTCAGCAAGGGTGATGTGGAGCAGTCAAAGTTCGCGATAAAAGCATTGAACGGGCGTGCCCATGTGAAAATCGTCGCTCGGCTCGGCGACAAGGGCACCAAGGGCGTCAAGGTTCCCCTGATGGATATTCCCTTGGTCTTTAACGTGCCGATGCCCATGGGGGGTATCCCGTTCATGCTGCAGATTGGCGCGGACTTCAATATCAATGTGTTTCTGGCCGGTGAGCACGCGGCACTTGCAGTGGACGGCGAGTATGCCTTTAACGGCAATACCGGCTTTACCTACAGCAAGACCTCTTCTCATTATGACGGCGCTTTCGCTGCGACCGACCCGGGTATCACCAGCTATCAGGGCTTGAGCCCAGGAGCTTCGGCTGTCGTACTTGGCGTGCAATTGCCGCGCATCGGATACGGTGTCGGATTATTCGGTATGTCATCGATGCTCTATTTCGATGTAGTGCACGTGCTGACGATGACCAATGCGGCGAGCGCGCTCGTGGGGCTGATGCGGCCCTGCAAACGCATTTCTTATGAGGCTGTCGGTCATATTGGCATCGAGACGGAAGTGCTGCCCATCCCGATTGAGGCGGTGCAGGCTTTCGTCAAGGATAAGCTGAATCCGAAGCGCGAGGTATTCAATAGAAAAATTGTCGTTACTGATCCGAAACTCAAGGCCTGCGAAATCAGCTAAAAATTGACGATTACCGGTAGGGAGCGAATTTTATGAAGTTGATCGACTGTGTTCCATGCACATTTGCCTTGTTGAGTATGTTTTCGATCGCCGCAGCGAAGGATGTGCCTGGCCAGCTCAACATTTCACCGAGTGATTTCAAACACGCAAAGACCGGTCTGTGGGAAGGCACGGTCCGGAGCGAGTCCGGACCCGCGCCTCAGATGGATATGAATAGCATGGACATGAGCCAAATCACGCCGGAACAGCGTGCGCGGGTTGAAGCGGTGCTCAAGCGTCAGCACGCGCAAGCAAAGGCGCAGGGCAATAGCCCGCGCGAACTCAGCAAGAAAAAGCAGTTTTGCGTCAAGCAAGCGGACTTGGATCGTGGCGAGAACTCGATGTTCGGCGATGAGGATAAAGGAGCAAAATGCAGCCGACATGAAACGGTTCGAACAGCGAGCCGAGTCTCCGTCACTGCGCAGTGCGCGGTGGAAGGGGGAGGAAATTTCGTGAGCGAAATGACTTTCGAGGTTAAGTCGCCGACCGAGATTGCCGAGCGCATGACGATGAACGGTGCCTTTGGCAACCATCCCGTAAAGTCCGATATGGGGATTGAGGCGCATTGGGTTGGTCCTGATTGCGGACACGTCAAGTAGGAAGCATCGGATGCTGCGCCCCTTTGCCTGCATGACGGCGATACTGTCGGTGCTCCCCGGGGCGTGGGCAGCAGCGCCATCCATTCGCCTGCAGGAGGGAATGATAGTCACAAGCGTCGTCTCCTACCTCACGCATAGCCCCGATCTGGTGCAGCTCTTGAAGCACCTTGGAGCGGATGGTTTGCAATGGGAAACAGAATCGCAGATATCGACGACGGACGAGCAACGTAACAGCAGCGGGTATGCCAAAGGCGCGTTTACCAGAACCGAGGACCTGCAGACCTCCCACCGCTTATTCCTGCGTGTCTTCGCCGATGAGAGTGAAGCACGCGTCGGTGCGACCACCGGCATGGCTTCGAGCGAAGTGTTTGCGGAGCTTCGCAATAAAGGCGAAACCGCGATCGACGTAATCGAGATTCCGCCGGAAAAAGGCAATGTCTACGATCCGACAGTAGTGGCGCAACGCAAGAACTTTCGGGGCACCCTGGTGCGTGTGGGGAGCGAAACGATGCGCATCCTCGTCGACGGGGTCGCGGTGCTGGTGCCGGTGCTGCATGCCAAGGGCACGCTGAAAGCGCGCGAACTGGTACACACATTTGATTTCTGGTGGCTCGATGATCCTGCCGCGCGGCTGCTCATGCACTATCGGTTCGAGGACTACACGGAGCATCGCGTGGTACGCATCGACTATCCGGGTGTACGCGGTGCCGAGGCCGCCTTGACCACGAATCTTGCCAAGACCTGTCGAGCGGAACTGAGCGGCGTCTATTTCGCGTCGGGCAGTGCACAGCTGCTGTCGGCCTCGCGTCCGGCCCTCGAATCCATTGCGGATATTCTCAAAAAGCATCCGGACTGGAAGATAACCATTGAAGGTCACACCGACAACGTCGGCAACGATGTCGCGAACTTGACCCTGTCACGTAATAGGGCCGCCGCAGTCAAAGACTATATGACGAGCCGTGAGGCGGTCGATGCCTCACGAATAAAGATTGAAGGGGTTGGTCGCAATCGACCGATCGACAATAACGAGACGATCGAGGGTCGGGCGCACAATCGGCGTGTCGAAGTAGCTCGCGCGTGCTGAATCCAAAGAGGTTACCTATGACGTTCAAGATTCTTACCGCCATCGCCAGTATCGTCCTGCTGTCCGCCTGCAGCAAATCTCCGGCACCCGTTGCATCCACTCCTGCGGCGCAAACAGCCGCAGAAGCCGATACCGAGGAAGGGACAGCGGCATCTGATCGTGAGGATCCCTGCGTACTTCTGCAGGTTGCTGAAGTCGAGGCCGTGTTGGGTCCCTTATCGGGGCCGCCATACCGGTCGAACGGCAATACCGACCAGCCGCTGGCGCGTGGAGATACGTGTATCTATGAAGGACGCGATTTGCGCAGCATCCAGATGAGCGTCAGCAGGTCGGGCGGCAGCCTGCTGCTAAAAGGCATGGATGTCGCAGAACAAGTGGCGCATGACACGCATATGAAAGGCCAATTGCCGAAGGGATTTTTACCTTCGGACAGTACCTTTGCCGGCGAGTGGGATGATTTGCGCATTATTGGTTGCTGCAGAATGAATGCATTTTTGGGTGAGGCGCTGATCGTTCTGGATTTCACTGGATCGAAGGCCACCGCATTGCAGGCCGTGGACCTCGTAAACAAAGCCCTGCTGCGGTTGGATAAACCCCTCGCCATCGACGGGCGCGCGGGCGTTGCGCCGGCCAAGCAACGGCTTGCCGCTAGGATGCGGCACCCAACACCGTGTCAACTGGTCACTCGAGCGGAGGCGGAGGCCATCGTAGGTAAGCTCACCAGCGATCCGCAGGAGAGCGAATCCGAGTGTCGTTATCGCTATCGGTTCGGCAATGCGAGCGATGAAGGCACGTCCGACCAAATCGTGCACCTGAAGGTCGAATGGAAATACGGATTCAGACTCTTTCGAGAAGACACCACAGTGCACGCAGCGGTCGGCGGCGATGCTGTCAACGCCGCGGCGCAGACGGCGTCGGATATCGGCAAAGCAATGCAAGGGGCAGGCAACCCATTCGAGTCATTAGCGAAGGCGCTGAACCAAGCAACCGACAAATCGAAAAACAAATCCTCGCAGGATTCAGGGCAGACGGCGAAGCAAACGCCGGCCGACGATTACCCGGGTCCATGGGACCAAGCTGCATTCACTTTTCCCGAATTCCTCGCCGTCAAGAAGAATATTCTGGTGCGCGTGGACGCAGGGTGGACAGCTAAAATCGGTCAAAAATTCGCTGCCAAAGCGATGGAGAAACTCTGATTGAAGGTCACGAGGTGATGAGGCAAGGAATAGGCTACGTCTTCACCTATCCGCGAAAGCCTTTAAGGGACGAACGGTGCCGGTGCGGTCCCCGCCGCGTTGCGACGACGCCTGCGAGGTGTCAGAGCATTTGAATCTACGCTCGGGTTGAGAGAACTGCCCGGTGGAATTAACATGGGCGGGGTGCTGGCGGGCGCGGGTGTGCTCGCTCGATGACCCGGGCGCTCGTGATTGCTTTGGGCGCGCTCAACTTGTCGTGCGCCGGTGCTGGCGCCGGGCGACCGACTACTACCCGAGCGATTGCCGCCGGAATGACCGCCGCCGGAAGGACTGCTGCCTGAAGCTGCGCTGCGGGAAGGGGCATTTCCAGGCCGACCGCTGCCGGAAGGGCCACTGGCAGAACGTGCGCCCTTAGCAGGTCCGCTAGGCCTTGTGCCGGTTCGACCACCGGAGCGGGGCGCGGGCCTACCACCTGAGGATCTGCCCTGAGATTGACCCTGTCTGGGTGCACGTTCGCGCCATTCGGCGGGTGGGGGTGCTGTCACTTTCGCTAAATCTGCGGGATCTATGCTCGCGCGCGGGATTTGATGGCCAATGTATTTTTCAATATCGGGCAAGGAGATGGCATATTCCTCGCAGCCGAAACTAATGGCATCGCCGTCGGTTCCGGCACGTGCTGTGCGACCGATACGGTGTACATAGTCTTCGGCGTCGTTCGGTAGATCGAAGTTAAATACGTGGCTGACGTCGGGAATATGCAATCCGCGTGAGGCCACATCGGTGGCGATCAATACTGCGACCTCCCCGCTATGAAAGTCGCGCATCATTTTGAGTCGCTTATTTTGCGGCACGTCGCCGGAGAGTGCTTGAGCCACGAAACCATTAGCGGTCAGAGTGCGCTCTAGCACTTCAGCGATACGGCGGGTATTCACGAATACCATGGTGCGGGTTGCGCCGATGCGTCGCAGCAGACCCATTAGCAATGGAATTTTTTCTTCCGTGGCCGGAAAATACAGTACTTGCCGCACTAGATCAGCGGTCATTTTATCTGGTTCAATACGAATTAAGGTCGGGTTATTCATATGCTCGTAGGCTAGTTCGAGCACGCGATGCGAGAGAGTGGCCGAGAACATCATGTTGAGGCGCAAGTCGGGATGCGGTAAACGCCTCAATATAAAGCGAATGTCTTTAATGAAGCCTAAGTCAAACATGCGATCGGCTTCGTCCATCACGGCTACTTGGATATATCTGAGGTCAAATACCTGTTGTTTGAAATAGTCGATGATTCGTCCGGGGGTGCCGATCAGCACGTCGACGCCCTCTTCGAGGATGCGTCGTTGTTTATCGTAGTCCACGCCGCCGAACACGATGGCCATTTTCAGGTCGGTATATTTGCCGATGCCCAACGCGTCAGAGTGGATCTGGACGGCGAGTTCGCGCGTCGGTGCGATGATAATGGCGCGCGGCGCTTGACGCGGTTTGTTGGCGGGCGGCGCTGCGGTTAATAGGCGATTAAACAGCGCAATCAGGAAAGCGGCGGTTTTGCCGGTTCCCGTTTGCGCCTGACCCGCTACATCTTGGCCGCCGAGGGCCAGGGGGAGGGTTTGGGCCTGAATGGGCGTACAGCGGGAATAGCCCAATTCGGCGATACCTCGCTTCACGGATTCGGGGATGTTTAGGGAGGAGAAGGTAAGCTGGGTAAGGTGGGCTTCGGACATTTTCGCTTTATTGAGTTACAGATACTTGCATAATGGTGGGCGACCGGTTAACAATACAACTATTGGGAGCAGGTCTATCCGCTCCAATCAGCCGAATCACCGGTACCCTCTTTAAGGTAATCAAGACTACTAAACCCTTCGTATTGTGCACTAACCGCCGAGCATCGTCACGTCGTTGCGCTTCGCGCTCAAATTTCCAACCTAAAAATCCGCCCTAAACATCCTAATTAATCTCCAAAAGGAGTCATATCCGCAGTGAGTAATCCAATCATCGTACATACCAGTGACGCCACGTTCGACAAGGACGTGCTCAAGGCCGACAAACCCGTATTGCTCGATTTCTGGGCGGAATGGTGTGGTCCTTGCAAAATGATCGCTCCCATCCTGGATGAGATCGCCGAGACCTACAAAGATAAGGTCAAAATAGCCAAACTTAATATCGACGAGAATCCGGCGACCCCGCCGAAATTCAATATACGCGGTATTCCAACGCTAATCCTGTTTAAGAACGGCACCGTGGAAGCCCAGAAAGTGGGTGCTGTCACGAAATCCCAGCTAGCCGCTTTTTTGGATAGCAACCTGTGAGAGGCTACTTAGGAAATCAATCCCGCGGTGGCGGGCAGGGACAAGGCGGTCAGGGTGGTCAAGGGGGTCAGGGCAGCCAAGGCGGGCAAGATCGTCAAGGCGGCCAGGGCGGAGGCGGACGTAGTCGTTCGCATCGACCCCGTAATGACAACCGCAATGGTAATAGCAACGGCAATATGGGTGGCGGTAGGCCTCCGCATGAGGAATACGGTGACTTACCGCCAGGCGGCGATGATCTGGAGATCATAGCGCCCTCGGACCTGGCCCGCAGTCGTAGCTCGATGAATCTCACCGAGCTTAAAAAACGCCCCATTAGTGATTTGGTGAAACTTGCCGAGACCATGGGTCTGGAGAACATGGGCCGCGCGCGTAAACAGGACATCATTTTTGGTGTTCTTAAGGCGCATGCGCAAAAGGGCGAAGATATTTACGGCGACGGCGTGCTGGAAATATTGCAGGATGGGTTTGGTTTCTTGCGCTCCTCGGATTCCAGTTATTTGGCCGGACCGGATGATATTTACGTATCGCCTAGCCAAGTGCGTCGCTTTAATTTACGCACTGGAGATTCGGTTTCTGGCTTGATTCGTCCGCCGAAAGACGGCGAACGGTATTTCGCGCTGCTTAAGGTCGGGGAAATTAATTATGACTCCCCCGAAAGTGCGCGTGGCAAGGTGCTGTTTGAGAACCTCACGCCGTTACATCCCACGGAGCGCTTGAAGCTTGAGCGCGGCAATGGCTCAACAGAGGATCTTACAGCGCGGGCTATTGATTTAGTGGCACCTATTGGTAAGGGTCAACGTGGTTTGATTGTCTCGCCCCCGAAAGCGGGCAAGACCATGTTGCTGCAGAACATTGCTACAGCGATCACCGCGAATCACCCTGAGGTGTATCTCATTGTTCTCTTGATCGATGAGCGTCCTGAAGAAGTGACTGAAATGGCCCGCACCGTGAAGGGCGAAGTGGTTTCTTCAACTTTCGATGAGCCCGCGAGCCGGCACGTGCAAGTGGCGGAAATGGTGATCGAGAAGGCTAAGCGTCTGGTCGAGCATAAAAAAGACGTGGTCATATTGCTGGATTCTATTACTCGTTTGGCACGCGCCTACAATACCGTGGTGCCGAGTTCGGGTAAGGTATTGACGGGTGGCGTAGACGCTAATGCGTTGCAACGTCCGAAGCGATTTTTCGGTGCGGCGCGCAATATTGAGGAAGGTGGCAGCTTAACGATTCTTGCAACTGCGTTGGTCGATACCGGCTCCAAGATGGACGATGTGATTTTCGAGGAATTTAAAGGTACTGGCAATTCGGAAATCCATTTGGATCGCCGTATTGCGGAGAAGCGTACCTTCCCGTCCATCAACATCAACCGCTCAGGCACTCGCAAAGAAGAACTCATCACCGATCCTGCTGAATTATCCAAGATGTGGATACTGCGTAAGTTGCTGCATCCCATGGATGAGTTGGCCGCTATCGAGTTCTTGTTGGACAAAATGAAAGACACCAAGACTAACGCTGATTTCTTTGATGCGATGAAACGTTAGGTTTGTTCGACGTTAGGCGCATTTGATTAGGGAGTAGAGCATGCATTGGTGGGCGTGGATTGCCGTGGGGGCCATACTGTTAGGTGCCGAGTTGGCCTTCGTCGACGCCCAGTTTTACCTCGTGTTCGTAGGCTTAGCGGCTGTGGTGGTAGGGCTATTGCAAATGGCGGGTTTTGGACTTGCCCTGTGGTTGCAGTGGCTCATATTTGGCTTGCTTGCCGCCGCTTCAATGGTGTTGTTCCGACGACAAATTTATAATCGCTTGCGCCGGGAATTGCCGGTGATGAAAGATGGGTTGGTCGGTGTCTTGATCAATATGCCAAGCGCGCTGAATCCGGGGGCTACTACGCGGGTGGAAGTTCGCGGCAGTTCTTGGAACGCAATTAATGGTGGGCAATCGATTATCGCTGCCGGCGCGCAGGCGCGCGTTACACGGGTTGAGGCGCTTAGCCTTATTGTGCACGCTGTTCAAGATTAAGCCGAGAATTTAGGGGAATTTCCGCATGACAATTAGCTACGCCTTTATTTTGTTCGCATTTTTGGTGGTCATTTTGGTGGCAAAAACTGCCACCGTAGTGCCGCAACAGAGCGCGTTCATTATCGAGTACCTCGGGAAATATAGCCGCACGCTGCAAGCGGGTTTCCATATTTTAGTGCCGTTTATGGAAAAAATTGCTTACCGGCATAGTTTAAAAGAACTGGCGCTCGATATCGCTGAGCAGGTGTGCATCACGCGCGACAACGTACAGGTGGGAATCGACGCGGTGCTGTATATGCAAGTGCTCGACCCGCATCTTGCCTCCTATGGCATTACTAACTATGGCTTTGCAATCGCCCAGTTGGCGCAAACTACGCTGCGCAGTGAAATCGGTAAGATTGAACTGGATCGTACCTTTGAGGCGCGTGGCACCATCAATGCCAATGTGGTGAGCGAATTGGATAAGGCTTCGGCTCCGTGGGGCGTGAAAGTCTTAAGGTATGAGATTAAGAACATTATGCCGCCCAAGGACGTGCTGTCGGCCATGGAAAAACAGATGCGCGCCGAGCGTGAGAAGCGTGCCGTCGTGCTGACCTCCGAGGGTGAACGCGACGCGAAGATCAATGCCGCCGAAGGCGACAAGCAACGCGTCATTAAACAATCTGAAGCCAATAAGCAACAACAAATTAACGAAGCTCAAGGTCAGGCGCAAGCCATCCTGGCGGTGGCCACCGCGACTGCAGAGGGTTTGCGACAAGTGGGCATCGCACTTAGCGACCGCGGCGGTATTGAAGCCATGCAGCTACGAATCGGTGAAGAGTACGTGAAGCAATTTGGTAAGCTCGCACAGGCTGGGACTACTTTGGTGGTGCCCGCGAATTTAACGGACCTTGCGTCTATTGTAACGATGGCAACGAGTATTGCGCGAAAACCGGCCGCGGTTGCTGGCACGGGCGAGGGTAGCGGGCGAGCGTAGCAGGCGAACTCATTTCTCATTGTGGGGCGGGAGTCTTCAATAAGCGGACTTCAAATAACTTCGGCCAGTTTTTTCCGGTGACGAACAGTCGGTCGTGTTTGACGTCGTAGGCGATGCCGTTGGGAACGTTGTCTAGACCTTTAATCAGGTCGGATGGATCTAATAGTCCCGCGAGATCGATGACGCCTACGACTTGACCACTGCGTGGATCGATGCGCACAATCCAATTGGTCTGCCATATATTGGCAAAAATTTCGCCTTTGACCCATTCCAGTTCATTGATATTGCGCAGTGCTTTGCCCTCGAGGGTGACTTGTATGCGGTTGGTTTCCTTAAGCGTAGAAGGATTTATAAATCGCAGTTCAGAAGTGCCATCGCTCATGATTATTTGCGTGCCGTCCTGAGTAAGCGCCCAACCTTCGCCGGGATAACTGAACTGTTTTTGGAATTTGAACGTGTTGAGATCAAACACGAAACCTGTTTGGGATTTCCAGGTAAGGCTGATGAGATGGTTGTTCCAATTCACAATGCCTTCACCAAAGTACTGAGGTGGGATATCAATAGACTTCAGTATTGCTCCGGTTGCAATGCGCACCTTGCGAATGGAGGAGTGTTGTTCGAGGCCGGTGCTCTCGTATAGATAGCCGTTTAAGTAGAAAAGACCCTCGGTAAAAGCCGATGGATCGTGGGGATAGCTATGCACGACTTCTATTTTGTAGGTGGGTATAGCGGCCGCGGTGGCGCCCGCCGCCATGCCCGCTATTATCCAATACGCTAATATCCAGTACGCTTTCATTGGGGATACAGTACCTCAAATACTAGGTATGGCTCGAATCGTGACTATGAAGGTGGTGCCTGCGGGCCCCCCAAGGCTATGATGGGTCGATGGGAAGGAATCGTCGACCGATATTGTCAGCCGTATATTTGTTATGGGCGATAGTCGTTGCGCCATGCAACACCCACGGGCAAGTTCGAACTATTCGAATCACCGCCGGGACACCCGTCGCGAAGGCGTTGCAGCAGCTCGAGCGGCCCGAGTTTCGGATAATTTTTAGTACGGCTCTGGTGGATCAGCGAATGCGGGTTAAAACCGCCCCGCGGTCGAATCAACCGGTAGCGATGGCAGAGGAAATTCTGGAAGCCTTTGGCTTGACCTTACGTGAAATAGCACCGTCGCAGTTCGCCGTGGTCCGCGCTGCGAAAGCGCCGGCATCCGTACCCGCCTCGCTGACACCGGTCTTAGATGAGATCACCGTTACCGCGAGCTTCTATCAATTGAATGGCTCCGCCAATACGCCTGTCGGACTTGAGGGAGCGGAATTACGCACCCAACCGCAACTAGTCGACGATGCGCTTCAGTCGGTGCAACACATCCCCGGGGTCGCGCAAAGTGGATTTCCTGGCCAAGCCCATATTCGCGGTGGTGAGGCTAATGAGACACGAGTCTTGCTGGACGGTTTTCCGATCCGCGAAGTGTTCCATCTGCCCGATTATCAAGGGCCGTTTAGCGCATTGGATTCGTCTGCCGTTAAGCACATCGATGTCTATACCGGCGGTTTTTCAGCCCGTTTTGGCGGGCGTATGAGCGGCATATTGGATATTCAATCGAGAGACGTCACGGAAGCGCCTCAAAACATGCTGGGGATCAGCACGGTAAATTCCAGTGCGCGGGCGGCGGGTCAAATCGATTCGCGCGGCGATCTCGACGGTCTATTGATAGGTCGATTGAGCAATATTCAAAAAATATCAGAGGCGGTTGTGCTTGAGGCGCACGCACCCACATTTTCGGACGCGCTCGGCAAGCTGCGTTGGCATCTCGCGGACGGCACCACGCTATCCCTGCACAGTCTGATTTTTCAAGATGCGCATGACAACATTGACCGGGACACCGGCAAGACTGGGCATACTGATAGCCGCACTCGTTATGCGTGGATCCATGCCGAGCAGAGCTTAGGCGAGCGCTGGCAATCCGATGCTTGGCTTGGCAATAGTGCTCTGGCGTCTGATCGGGATGGAGCGGTGAATAATCTCGGTGTTGCCGTCGGCCAAGTGCTCGACAATCGCCGTGCGGACATATGGGATGCGAGTCTGCGCTTTCATGGCCCGCTTGGGGGGGCGCATGAGCTTGAGTGGGGTGGTGAATGGACCGCAAGCGGCGCGGACTATAACTATCAGAGTAGTGTTAATTTCAGCGCGGAGATTGCCGCTCTATTTGGACGAACACAGAATGTGGCCAAAAGCGCCGTGTTTTCGGTGCGCGGCAATAACACTGCACTGTATTTGACAGATCGTTGGCAGGTCACTCAGAAACTATTCGCTGAAATTGGTGTTCGGGCGCAACGCTACGCGGGTCTCGGACTCAATACCTACCTTTCGCAAGATCCCCGTGTGTCACTATCGTTTGCGCCAAATTCCTCGACCCAGATTTTTGCGAGCTGGGGAATTTTTCACCAAGCCGATGAAGTACTGGACCTCGATGTCATTAATGGCGTGCAAAAATTTTCGAGTCCGCAATATTCAAGACATTTTATTGTTGGTTTGCAATATCACACTGCCGATGGGATTTCATATCGAGCGGAAGCGTATCGAAAGATTCAAGGGATGCCACGACCGCGCTATGAAAGTCTTCTTGACCCGCTCAGTATCTTGCCCGAATTCTCGCCGGACCGAGTGTTGGTTGCACCTTCACATGCCGAGATTCATGGCGTCGAATTGTCGACCCTCTGGCTTAAAGGCCCATTAAGTACTCGACTGTCCTATACTTGGTCGCAGGCGTATGACGATATTAAGGGTATCGAAGTGCCGCGTGCTTGGAATCAGAACAATGCGTTAAGTGCGGTGTTGCAGTGGCATGAAGGGCCGTGGGCTGCCAGCGCCGCCCTTGGGATTCACGATGGATGGCCCAGCACGCCCTTATTGACCTTGCCCAATGGCACCAACACATTGGGTGTGAGAAATTCTAGTAAAGAAGCCCGCTATCAATCGCTGGACCTAAGAATAGCTTACATCCAGCCGGTCAAGCGCGGTGCACTGCAGTTTACGGCGGATGCAGGCAACGTCTTAAATCACAACAATCATTGCTGTTTGGAGTTCATAGCGCCGCAGGGTGCGAATGGAGCATTGCTGTTTAAGGACTCCTCGACGTGGTTGCCACGAATCATAGTGTTGGGAGTACGTTGGGACTTTTGAAGGTGGGATTCGGCGCGCCGCACGCCCTGCGCCGACAGGCTGAACTCCACTGCGATTGATTGCGGCGAGCAATAGCGTCCAATAAGGATAAGTTAAGATCTTGGAGAATCGATTATGACGCGACTGCATAAATTGAACTACGGCGCTAGTCTGCCTTTGGGTTACGGGCTGCTATTAGTGGTTTCCCTCGTCATTGGCTCGGCCTTAAGTGCATGCGGCGGGGGTGGATCGAGCACTTCCAGCCCCGTTGTTAAGCCGCAGGCCTGTAACAGTTGCGGCACCGCTGTCGTCAGTCTTACCGACGCGCCTGGCGATTTCTTGAGCTATATCGTTAAAGTAGTCTCGTTAAAGCTCACTCGCTCCGATGGCACTATTGTGGAGACTGTACCGGTACCCACGCAGGTCGATTTCGCGCAATTGACTCACTTGGCTGAAATCGTCAGCGCTTTGAAAATCAGCGCCGGCAATTACACCTCGGCGGCAATTACTCTCGATTACAGTGGTGCCACCCTAATCGTCAGTAATGGTACGACGGGCGTCACCATTGCCCCCAGCCAAATCATTAACGGTGCAACGTCGCTGCCCTTAGTAGCACCGAATACCACCCTAGTCACGTTGACGCTTACTTTGCCGGCGATCAGTCCGCTAGTGGTCGTCGTCGACACGGACGCGCATCTGGCCCTTGATTTTAATTTGCGGGCGTCTAATGTTGTTACGCCGAGCATTACTAATCCCACCACGGTTACGGTCAACCCGATGCTGACGGCTAGCCTTTCGCCCGATGCAAATCGAGAGGAACGCATTCGTGGCTCTTTGGTGAGCGCGAATGCCAGTTTGAATAGTTATCTAGTCAATTTGAGTCCTTTTAACGACTCCGTAGTCACTACCGGTCAAGTTACCGTCAATACCACGGCTACCACTGCTTACGCCATTAACGGTGCTATTTACACGGGGGCGGCCGGTCTTGCCCAGCTGGCGACCCTCGCCCCAGGAACCGTTACCGTCGCGTTCGGCGCGGTGAATGCCAGGACCTTTAGTTTTACCGCCACGCGTGTGATGGCGGGTGCTAGCGCCCCGGGGACCGGCGTTGCCGGGTCCACGATCGGCAATGACGGTCTGGAGGGCATTGTGGTTGCGCGCATGGGCGATACGCTGACGCTGGCGAATGACCATGTGACGCATTCCGATCACGCAGGCCTTAGCTATATTAGTCAGGTCACCGTCACGCTGGGTAGCGCAACCACCGTCACCGAAGAGGGTCAGGTTGGACTGTTCACGATTGCCGATATTTCGGTGGGCCAAAATGCTCAAGTCACCGGCAAACTTGCGATCAGCGGCAGCGGCAATGCCACGCTCGACGCGACTGCAGGTACCGCACGGCTTGAGTTGACGCGCTTGCAAGGGGTGGTCAGCGCTGTGGATACTAATTTGCTGACGATGAACCTCACTAGCTTGGGTGATTTTCCGGCGGCGAGCTTTGCGTTCGCCGGTACGGGCACGGCCGCTGCGACGGATGCAGTCACGACTGCCTATTCTGTGAGCACACCCGCTGCGCTCTCCACCGCCAATGTGAATGTGGGCAGCGCGGTGGAATTCTCCGGTTTTGTCGCGCCCTACGGCACGGCACCGCCTGATTTTACGGCGATTACGCAGACAGCAACAAATTTTAGTGACTCCAGTGCGGGAGCGGAACTGGAAATTCGCTGGCTGGTCGGCGTGACGGCGCCGTTCAGCAGCGCGACCGGCGATAATTTGACTGTCAGTCAGGCAACTCTCGTGGGCAGCAGCGAACATTCAGTGAATCTCGATCAGCAGATAAAAACCGATCTTACGACTCTGACCGCCGGCGTGCAGCTTGTGCCGGACCCTTTGGTCAGCGTCGGTAGATTCGCAATTAGTCACCGCATCGGCGGCACTATCGATAATTTCAGTACCTTTGCTGCGTTCGAGACGGCGTTAGTGGCTGCCTTGAACGGTACGGTGGGACTCATGCAGATTGAGGCGCAAGGACCCTATAACGCGACCACAGGTCTGTTCTCGGTGGACGAGATGGTGGCCGCGCTGAATAATTAGGGTCGCTGGTAATTAAGCAAATCAAGATTACGCGAGCTATCTAGCGAGGGGAGAATACGTTAGGACGCAGCTGACGAACTGGCTGAATGACATTCGATATCGCACTGGATAAAGTCGTTGCCTTTAAACAGTAGCGGTTTATTCGATGCTCGCGCGAGAGCGTAGGCGAAACAGTCGCCAAAATTCAACCCCGCCGAGTGGCGACCTTTGCCGTACAGTCGAAATGCTTGTCGGGCGAGGTGAGCTTGTTCAATATCGACGGATATAAGTGCGATTTGTGCTTTTGCTATAAAAAAATCGAGATTGCGCACACCGTCGGCTCCGAAGCGCGACTCAACAATCATAGAACACTCAACAAAGGACGCCACCGACATTGAACACGTGACGGCGGCCTCAATGGCTTCGTTGAACGCGCGTCGCTCGGGTTCGTTCTGAAGAATTGCCAGTACGGCGGACGAGTCAAGGACCATCAGGTCGGAAGCCCGTGGTGATCGTAGCCAATAATGTTGTCGGCGCTACGCTGATCCAGGACTGGAAGCGAGGCACAATGCAGCGCAATGGCATCTAGCTCATCCGCTAGGCGTCGCCGAGCGTGGGTGCGGCGTATGCGTTCAAGCCGCTCGCGTAGCGATTGAGTTACCGCTTCGGTCTTAGTCTCACCGGTTAACTTCGCTAAGGCGCTGGCCAGTTCCTCTGCGTGCTTATTTCGAATGTTAAGAGGCATTTTTCACCACGTGTATACATATTGCTACACGTTAGCACATTTTGGTTTGATACTCAATTTGAGAAGGTGTAAGCGGCGAAGTCTGTCATTGCCGCGTTGCCTTGCTTTCCCCAGGGCAATCGTTGAGCATCGATAGTCATGAAACTCTGTAGCTTAAATATTGCTGATGGTGTCTCGCGTTTTGTAGTGACAATGCTCCTGAGCCTTGCGTATGCGCTGCCAAGCGTCGCTGACGATCTAGCGTCAGCGCACCCGGCGCTGCAGGTGCCTATGGCACATAACGTGCCGCATAAATCTGCAATCGCGAGCGCGCATCCTTTGGCGAGCAAGGCGGGTCTTGAGATTTTGAGCCAGGGGGGTAATGCCTTTGATGCGGCGGTCGCGGTTTCGGCGGCTTTAGCGGTGGTGGAACCGAGTAGTTCGGGATTGGGCGGCGGCGGGTTCTATTTATTGCACCGTGCGAAAGATGGTTTTGAAACCATGCTGGATGCGCGGGAGAGTGCGCCGGCAGCGGCGACTCGGGATATGTATTTAGATAAGGCGGGTAATCCGGTGGATAACGCGTCGATTGTGGGTCCGCTGGCGGCGGGTATTCCGGGAGAGCCTGCCGCGTTTGAGGCGTTGGCCGTTAAGTACGGTAAGTTGCCGTTAAAGCAATCCTTAGCGCCTGCGATCCGTTTGGCGCGTGAGGGGTTCCCGATGTACGCGCGTTTGCAATCGGGGATTCGCTACAAGCGTGAGTTATTACTGCGTTCGCCGGATTCGGCCAAGATATTTTTAACTACTGCGGGTGCGGTGCCGGAGCTCGGTGCGCTCATCAAGCAACCGGAGTTGGCTGCGACTTTGGAGGCGCTCGCGGCGCGCGGCGCGAAAGGATTCTACTCAGGACCTGTTGCTCAAGAGCTCGTGAACGGAGTGCGGGCGGGCGGCGGAATTTGGACTTTGCAGGATTTGTCATCGTACAAGGTGATTGAGCGAGCGCCGGTGGTGGGGCATTACCGGGGTGCGCGGATTGTGTCGTCGGCGCCTCCGGCATCGGGTGGAATTGCGTTGCTGGACACGCTGAATATTTTGGAGGGATTCGATCTTGCGCATCTGGATTCGGCGACGCGTAAGCATTTGGTGATTGAGGCGATGCGCCGTGCGTATCGTGATCGGGCGCTGTATTTAGGCGATCCGGATTTCGTTAATGTGCCGGTGTCGTTGTTGGTGAGTCCTGATTACGCGGCGGGGCAGCGGGCGAGTATTCGCTTGGATAAGGCGATGCCGAGTGATTTGTTGCCGGGGATTGAGGCGCCGCCGACTGGACCGCAGACCACGCATTTTTCGGTGTTGGACGCGGCGGGTAATCGAGTGGCGGGAACTATTTCGGTGAACCTGTGGTTGGGTGGTGGCTATGTGGTGCCTAAGACTGGGGTGCTGCTCAATAACACCATGGATGATTTCTCGATTAAGCCGGGTGTGCCGAATCAGTATGCGTTAGTCGGTGGTACTGCGAATGAGATTGGGCCTAACAAGCGTAGTCTTTCGAGTATGACGCCGTCATTTATTGAAACGCCGCGGGGTTTGATGATTATTGGATCACCGGGCGGTAGCTATATCATCAGCATGGTGATTTTGGGCACGCTGAATTATTTGGATGGGATGCGTGCGGCTGAAATCGTCAAGAGTCCCCGGTATCACATGCAATATCTGCCGGATGAAGTGGACTATGAGAGCGGCGCGTTCACCGACGCTGAACTAAAAGCTCTGCAACTTAAGGGTCAGAAGCTTAGCGAAGGCAAACGGCCATGGGGCAACATGCAGGTAGTCACCTGGGATTTCGCGAGTGGCAAAGTCGAGGCGGCATCAGATCCGCGTGGCGAGGGTGAGGGTTTGGTTTACTAGCGAAGAGAATGATTCCTGTGAAACTAATAGGTCTCATTGGCGGTATGAGCTGGGAATCGACCATTCCCTATTATCGCCACCTCAATGAGTCGGTCAAAGCGCAATTGGGCGGATTACACTCGGCGCGGATACTACTCTACAGCGTTGACTTCTTTGATATGGAGCGATACTTGCGCACGGCGGACTGGAAGGCGCTGGGTGACGCGCTGGCAAATGTTGCTAAGACGTTGGAAATTGCTGGTGTGGATTTTATAGTGCTCGCTACCAACACTATGCATCGAGTTGCGCCGGCGATTGAGGCGGCGGTTGGCATTCCGCTGTTGCATATTGTTGATCCCACCGCTTCTGAGATCAAGAGTGCGGGTTTTAAGACGGTCGGATTGCTGGGTACCCAATTTACGATGGAGCAGGATTTCTTTAAAGTGCGATTACGCGAACGGCATGGGATCGAAGTGATCATTCCAAATCAAATCGATCGAAATCTCGTGCATCGCGTGATTTTCGAGGAGTTATGCTTAGGCAAATTCGCTAACGAATCCAGAGCGCAATTCCGACGCATTATGAAGGATTTAGTGGCGCAGGGCGCTGAGGCGATAATCCTCGGTTGTACCGAGTTCGCAATGTTGGTGGATTCGAGCGATAGCACCGTGCCGCTATTCGATACCACGCGCTTGCACGCGTGCGCAGCGGCACAACGGGCGCTTGCTGAAGCATAAAACTGTGATGGTAGTGGACGGCTTCGGGTATGCCTAATAGCGAATAACTATAATTTATTCTTTAGGTAGAATATTCTTAATAGAGAATAATTATCATGGACTACCCTATTCAGACCCCGGCTCAGATCAAGGCGGCCCTGCACAGCCTGCGTCGCGCCCAAGGACTTAGCCAGTCCGAGTTCGGCCGCAAGGTCGGGTTGTCACGGGAGCGGATTTCGGTCATTGAAAACCACCCGGAACGTGTGACGACGGATCAGCTGCTCACCCTTGTGATGGCTTTGGGCGCGGAGCTTGTTATCAAGCCGCGCTCACTTGAGACCAAGTCCCGTGGAATCTGGTGATGGCCGGCCGTCCCTCGAAGCGTAGAGTGCTCGCGGTCTCGATGAATGGCGAACACGTGGGCGAATGGACATTCTCATCGTCCGGTGGCCATGGTTTTCGCTATGACGAGGCATGGTTCGACAATCCGCTCCGGCGCCCGCTGTCGTTGTCATTGCCCATGAGCCAAGGCACGGATCCGCTGACGGGACCGAGAGTCGAGGCGTTTTTCCCATAAGTTCGGAACCGGAATGCACGCCGTAGATCTGTTGGAGCAAATCGGCCGGAACTGTGTAGGGGCTATTCAGCTGCTCCCCGTCGATGCGCAGCCGCCGGATATTCATCGCATCGACGCTGAGGCTTTGACCCACGCACAGGTGGAGCGGCTCCTCGACCAGACCATTAGTGAACCGGCCCCGGGGATGCCGGACGACCAGGATTTGCGTACCTCGATCGCGGGTGCGCAGGAAAAAACGGCACTATTATGGCATCAGAACCAATGGTGTAAGCCCTTGGGGCCAATACCTACGACTCACATCTTCAAGCTTCCACTCGGCGGGGTCGGCGGTATGCGCGCGGATTTCTCAACTTCGGTCGAGAACGAGTGGCTATGCGCCGAGATTATTCGTGAGTTCGGTCAGTCGATTGCCAATAGCCAGATCACCCTCTTTCGACTCCACAAAAGTCTGGTCGTGGAGCGCTTTGATCGGCGGATGGTCGATAACACCTGGTGGGCTCGCCTGCCGCAGGAGGATTTCTGCCAGGTATTGGGCATCGCGAGCGAGAAAAAGTACGAGGAGCGTGATGGCCCCAAGATGTTCCAATGGCAGAAGGTGAAGCTCGCTATGGCCGTGCGCGCCAACAACGCCCACTATCGGATGGCACACATTCAGCGCAGGCACTGGAATGAGGTGGCAAAATCTAACGGCGTGGGCTCAGCCTTGGAACCTGTTATGCACCAATTCATTACCCAAATACCTCGCGTGCTGGAAGCGGTGTCCGCACGGTTGCCAGCGGGCTTTCCGACCGGGGTGAGTGAGCCCATCTTCAACGGATTGTTTGCGCAGACAAAGAGGCTTGGATAGCCGACGAGCGGGCGCTCATTTCTGGCAATTTGAGCACCAATAGGTTGATCGTTGTCCTTGCACAAATTGCTTTATCGCTGTCCGGCAAAGTCGACAGGCTTGGTCTGCACGATCGTACACGAATAGTTTTTGGCTAAAATAGCCGGGTATTCCCTCGGCATTGACATAGTCTCGTAAGGTCGTCCCTCCAATTTGGATGGCTTCGGTGAGAACCGCTTTGATGGTCGCGGTGAGCATTTGCGCTTGCGCGCGAGTGATGCGTCTTGCCATGCGTCGGGGTGCGATCTTGGCGCGGAATAAAGATTCACTCGCATAAATATTGCCCACGCCGACGACGCGGTGTGAGTCCATGATGAGTTGCTTAATCGTGATACTGCGCTTGCGCGTGGCGCGATAGAGATACTCCGCGTCAAAAGCAGGGCTTAAAGGCTCGGGGGCGAGCTTGATTAATAATGGGTGAGTGTGCGGGTCATCGGTTGTCCATAGCGCACTGCCAAAGCGTCGTGGATCGTGGTAGCGCAATACTTTGCTTGAGTCTAAGTGTAGCTCCCAATGGTCGTGGATCTTGTGTGGTGTGTCTGACGGTAGAATTCTTAAAGAACCCGACATACCGAGATGCACGATTAAGGTGCCATGATCAAATCTCAACAGGAGGTACTTGGCGCGTCGAGTGACTTTGCGTACGATTTGATCGCGCAGAGTTGACTCTAAGTGATCAGGGATTGGCCAGCGCAAGCGGCGTTCGCGAACGATGAGTTCAAGGACGCGGTGATTTTGCAGCGCCGGCGCAATACCGCGCCGGGTGGTTTCGACTTCTGGAAGTTCGGGCAATTTACGCCGCGTGCCGCGCGGAGAAACCTATTTAATCTTTGATTCTTTGTAAGGGACGTGTTTACGAACCACCGGATCGAATTTGCTGGTCTCCATCTTATCGGGATGCAGACGCTTGTTCTTGGTGGTGGTGTAGTAATGCCCAGTACCAGCGGAAGAAACGAGTTTGATTTTGTCACGCATAGGATTTCTCTTAAACTTTCATGCCTTGGACGCGCATATCGGCGATGACCGCATCGACACCGCGTTTTTCAATAGTGCGCAATCCCCGGGTAGAGACGCGAAGAGTGATAAAACGCCTTTCGGATTCAACCCAAAACTTATGCGTATGTAAATTCGGCAAAAACCGCCGTCGCTTGCGATTATTGGCGTGGGAAACCGTATTTCCCGATATTGGACCCTTACCGGTGACTTGGCAGACTCGCGACATGGATAAACCCTTAAGCTTGAACTTTAATAACAGCCGCGCTTTATACCAGGCGGCGCAGCGCGGGGCAATAGATAAGCATAAATATGTTATAAATCATATACTTAATAGATAGGTTATTTTAGGCGGAGCACTCGCTTTAGACTTAAAGACAACCGCGTTCGGCGAGCGATACGCTATGGCCATCCCCGACAATGATGTGGTCGAGTAATCGGATGTCCACCAACGCTAGCGCTTCCTTGATGCGCTGTGTGATGAGTTCATCGGCTTGGCTGGGTTCGGCAATACCTGAAGGATGATTGTGAGCCACGATGACAGCAGCGGCATTACGTTGCAAAGCTTGCTTGACGATTTCACGCGGGTGCACGCTGGCGCCGTCAATAGTGCCGCGGAATAACTCTTCGAATTTTATCAACCGGTGGCGCTTGTCTAAATAAAGGCAGCAAAATACTTCGTGTTCTAAATCGCGCAAACGTGCGGCGAGGTAGTCGTTAGTGGCTTTAGGGCTTGCGAGTAGTGGGCCTGCGCGCATGGATTCACAGAGCTGGCGGCGGGAGATTTCTACGGCGGCTTGTAACTCGGCGAATCGTGCGGGACCTAGGCCTTTTCGCGCACAGAATTGTTGTCGGTCAGCCGCTAGTAGTTTGCGGAGCGAACGAAAATCTTTAAGTAACGCACGGCTTAAATCCAGGGCGGATTGGCCCGGGATGCCGGTCCTCAGTAAAATCGCTAAGAGTTCGGCGTCCGATAAAGCCGCAGCGCCTTTATCGAGTAATTTCTCGCGAGGGCGTTCATCGATCGGCCAATCCTTAATTGCCATGCTCGCGAGAATGACCTGATTGGCGCCCTAGTCCAAGTCGCATTTTGATGGTAAAGCCCTAGATTTGGCCCGAGCTACCGAACCCACCAAACCTGCGTTCGGTGGCAGTAAAATCTTCGACCACTTCAAACTCCACATGCACTATCGGGATTATCACCATTTGGGCGATACGATCACCCGGGTTAATCGTAAAAGATGCGCTACCTCTGTTCCAGCAAGACACCATCAAGGGTCCTTGGTAATCCGAGTCAATTAACCCCACTAAATTTCCAAGTACGATGCCTTGTTTATGCCCTAACCCTGAGCGCGGTAGCAATATGGCCGCTAGCGTAGGGTCTTCGATAAATAGAGATAAACCGGTGGCGATGAGTTCGGTGCGACCGGCCTTAAGCACTAACGGGCCATCAATACAGGCGCGCAAATCCATTCCGGCGGAACCCGCGGTGGCATGCTGGGGTAGTGGAAATTCCTTACCAATGCGCGGATCTAAGATGCGCAGTTTGACTTTACGTTGCATCGTTAGTTGGTAGCGTCTTTAGCGACGGATGCGACGGCTACGTGAACGATTGCGCGGCGGGCGGCGGGTTGTGATGGCAGATGGCAACCGCTTTGCAATCAGGGCGATGAGTTCACGCGCCACCTCGATTTTCGGTCCGCGGCGCACCTCGGCTTTGCCGCCAGGCCATAGAACGGTGAGTGCATTATCTTCGCAGTCAAAAGCGATGCCGTCGCCCACGTGGTTGGCGGCAATCATGTCGAGTTTCTTGCGTTTGAGTTTACCGCGTGCATTTTCCTCAACGTCATTAGTTTCAGCGGCAAAGCCCACGACGAAGGGGCGTACGGAGTTTTCCGCTATTGATTTGACGATATCGGGCGCCGGTTCTAAGTCGAGCTTAATGGCGATACCTTGTTTTTTTATTTTGGTACTGGCAACCGTCACCGGTTGAAAATCAGCCACTGCTGCGGCAGCGATGAAAATGTCGGCATCCGCGACATGGCGATGAACCGCCGCAAACATGTCGCGTGCGCTTTCGACGTCAATACGAGTAATCGCGGCCGGCGTGGGTAATTGAACAGGACCTGCAATCAAGGTGACATGGGCGCCAGCCTCGCGCGCGGCGGCGGCGACTGCAAATCCCATTTTTCCAGAACTGCGGTTGGATAGATAACGCACTGGATCAATGCGTTCGCGAGTGGGACCCGCCGTGATTAATACCTTAAGGCCCGCGAGCAGGCCGGCATTAGTAGCAGGTTCCATTACGCTTTGCGCTAAATTCGCAGTCTCCCACATGCGGCCTTCGCCGATCTCGCCACAGGCTTGGGCGCCCGCAGCGGGTCCTAGCACACGTACGCCGCGTTTAACGAGTGTAGCAATATTGGCCTGGGTGGCCGAGTTGGCCCACATGAGACGATTCATAGCCGGCGCCAGAGTAATCGGTGCTTCGGTTGCAAGGCAAAGGGTTGCTAATAAATCATCGGCTCGACCGCCCGCAAGGCGTGCAATGAAATCGGCGCTGGCAGGAGCGATCAAAATTATTTGAGCCCATCGCGCAAGTTCAATGTGGCCCATGGCCGCTTCGGCGCTGCTATCCCATAGTTCACAGCGAACCGCGTGGCCGGATACCGCTTGAAAGGTGAGGGGTGTGACAAATTTTTGAGCGGCCACGGTCATTACGACCTGGACTTCGGCACCGTGTTCAATCAGTCGCCGCACCAAGTCAGGACTCTTATAGGCGGCAATACCGCCCGTTACGCCCAGTAAAATGCGTGTCTTGGGTGTCAATGCGGAGCCTTTAGTTCCTTAAAGCGATCAATGTCGCTCTGGAATTGTTTGCGCATAGTGGCATCTTCTTTGAGTTTTTCGTGCTGATTTTGTTCTTGCGTGTGAATGTCATTACCCAGATGCACTAAATCGTCCGTCATTTGATCCGACATGGGAGGCGCTTTAGGGTTTGTACTATACGGTTTGAATACCATGCTCGCGACTCGTAGCTTTTTGAGTCGAGCGTTAAGGACTTCGAGAAACTGACCCGTTACTTTTATTTGATCTGCCAATAGCGCCATGCGTTGGTCACGCAATCTTTCGATTTCTTGAACGGAGGCGTAAGTGTTCAACAAGTTCCGATCGCGGCTCTGACGATCTGTCACGGCTTGTTTTTTTTGATCTTCCGCGGCGATTTGTTCTGGGGTTTTTTGCGCTTCAAGGCGATCGACTTCTATACCTTGCGAATTAATGACGTGGTGTTCCTGAGATACATACTCGGGTGGGATGTGGTCGCCATAATGCGTGAGTCCCTGTTCATCGACCCATTTGTATAATTTCCGTCCGTTGGACGAGCTGGGACTCGCCGCAACCCCTATTGAGGTCAATAGCATGGTAACGCAAACGGTCCATACAAGGTTTTTCACCACTCTAGCCCTCTTAAGATCTTTCACTATATAAACACTCCCTTGTCTTCACTCCACAATTGTGAGGCGTTGGCTCCAGATTTTCTAGGGCGTAATGCTCAGTCTTCCTGTCCGTAACGCTCTCGGTATGCATGCAGGTGAGCTTGCTGGTCTTTTTGCCCGGATTGGCCAATATGCTGCACGAGATCATTAAAGCTAACGATGGAAATGACAGCAAGGCCAAATTGCTCTCGGACTTCCTGAACCGCCGAGCGTGCGCTGGTAGTGCCGCGTTCCTGGCGATCCAGCGCTAAAAGCACCCCAGCGGGTTTGGCACCGGCGGTTTTGATGAGATCAATCGATTCACGAATGGCGGTTCCTGCCGTTATGACGTCATCCACGATCAGTACCTGGCCCTTAAGGGGGCTGCCAATGATAGTGCCGCCTTCACCATGAGCCTTAGCTTCCTTGCGATTGAAAGCGAACGGCTTATCGATATGGTGATGCTCGGCAAGCGCGGTGGCCGTGACGGTCGCCAGTGGGATGCCCTTGTAAGCCGGTCCGAACAGCATGTCAAAAGGTAGTCCAGACGCTACTAAGGCTGCGGCATAGGCGCGGCCCACGGCTGCGATCGCAGCGCCAGTGTTAAAAAGCCCCGCGTTAAAGAAATACGGACTTTCACGGCCCGATTTCAAAGTGAAATTGCCAAATCGCAGCACACCTAAGCGTATACACAAATCTAGAAAATCATGTTGGTAGTTTTGGGTCATATAGGGCAATCGATACGCTACGGGATAGTTGGACTGGTATTATAATGCGAGATGCCCACCCCGCTGCAGCCCCGCTTAAGCCTTCGTCAAGCGCTTAGCGATAAACGTATGACGGCGATATTGCTACTGGGTTTTTCCTCAGGGTTACCCCTTAATTTGACCGGCTCGACGTTACAGGCGTGGATGGCGCATGCTGGGGTCGATATCAAGACTATCGGCTTATTTGGCTTAGTGGGTTTTCCCTATGTTCTGAAGTTCTTGTGGGCTCCGCTCTTAGACCGCTACCTGCCGCCCTTATTGGGTCGCCGACGCGGTTGGATCTTAGTTTATCAATTGGCGCTTGCGGTGGGAATTGCCGTTATGGGGCTCAATTCGCCGACCAAGGCCCCTTATTTGTTGGGTTTGGCTGCAATGGCGGTGGCGTTTTTGTCCGCCTCACAAGATATTGTGATTGATGCCTATCGTGTGGACGTGATCCCCCCCGCTGAGCGGGCACTCGCAGCCGCGGCTACTGCTTTTGGATATCGAACAGCGGCGATGTTCGCAGGAACGGTGATCGTATTAATGGCGGGGCATGTTGGCTGGCGATTGGCCTATTTCCTAGTTAGCGCAATCATGGTTGCAATGATCTTAGCGACCTTGCGGGCACCGGAGCCGCTAGCTTCGGGTGCGCAACCGAAAACTCTCGCTGATGCAGTACTGCATCCATTACAAGAGTTACTGAGTCGCAAAGGGGCGTGGGGTTTCTTGTTGCTGGTGCTGTTTTACAAGATTGGCGATGCTTTTGCGCTCACCCTTTACAGCGCGTTTATGATTAAGGGGATGGGTTTTTCGCTGGATCAACTCAGTCTTGCGGGCAAGCTCAACATGACTGTGTCCACCATGCTGGGGACCGCAATTGGTGGACTTTTCTACATGCGCTGGGGCTTGTTTCGTTCATTACTTATTTTTGGGATATGTCAGTCATTTTCTAATTTGATGTATATGTGGCTTGCGATTGCCGGTAAACACGTTTGGCTGCTGATTCTCGCGACCAGTGTTGATACCATGATTGGTGGGATGGGTCAGGCCGCTTTCGTCGCCTTTATTGTGTGTCAATGTAGTACCAATTTTAGTGCGACTCAGTATGCGCTGTTATCCGCCTTGGCTTCCGTGCCGCGCGTGTTCATGGGCCCGATCGCGGGGCAATTGGTTGCGGTGATTGGCTGGGCACATTTCTTTGTGGTGACCTTTTTATGTGCCATGCCGGGGCTTATATTGCTGGTTTTACTGCGTAAATCCATATACGGACTCGAGGCACGCGATAACGTTCGAACGGCCGATGCGCGCTAAGTTATTGAGGCGCTGCCGCACCAAGGCGCGAAATTTTACGCTATCGCTAGCGGCGCAATGATCGGTCGTTCGGACTTGCCCACGCTATTTTTGGATTGTCCTCAAACTCCCGGTCCAAATCTTCGGCTTCTACGTCCACCGCTCCGGACCAATCCTCGGGTGCATCGGCCGTATCGATAAGATTATCGAGCAGATGTTCATTCCAGGCGTCAAATTCCATTTCCGCGATGGTACCGTCGAAATACTGTATTTCAATGGTTTCATCTTGTTCGTCGATGGCTACCACTTCAAACAATTCATTGGTATTGCCGCGGTACCACTGACCTACAATCGGCTTCAGCACATTCATGGCCGTCTCCGTCTGTTATTCTCATAAGCATTCAACTCCTAAAACTGACCCCATGCAATAAGTAATTATTGCGCGAAGCAACATGATTTATGACAGAACAATTACTCAAATTTTTTGTGGTCTTTTTTGTGGTGGTAGAGCCAGTATCCCTGATCCCTGTGTTCGCCGGTTTGACCGAGGGTGCTGGCGCGAGTTATCGTAAGAAAATGGCCGGAAAAGCGGCGCTGATCGCTTTAGGGATCTGCGTGTTATTTGCCCTGGCAGGGGCCCGTTTTCTTGCGCTGATGGGGATTGCCTTAAGTTCGTTTCGTATTGCCGGTGGCACGCTGTTATTTTTGATTTCACTTGAAATGGTGTTTGCGCGTACTTCGGGTACTAAATCTACTAGCCCCGAAGAGGAAGAGTCGAAGCGGCGTGAAGATATATCGGTATTCCCCCTAGCGTTTCCTTTTATCGCGGGGCCCGGTGCGCTAGCGACCATTTTGTTGATGGCCGGCGAGGTGTGGGGCAAGCCGCTATTGTTTGCCGGGTTTCTCGTGATGGTGACTTTAGTAATGGCTATTTGTTGGATTTTGATGTTGGCGACACCCCGTCTGATGAAAGTACTAGGTGTCACCGGGGCGAATGTGGCGAATCGCCTATCCGGTGTGGTGTTGGCGGCGCTTGCCGTGCAATTTATCGTCGACGGGATCCGCGGCAGCTTTTTAGGATCTTCCTGATATTTAAGAGGTTCTTACATAGGCAAGATCCCACACGCCGTGGCCTAGGCGCTCACCGCGTTTCTCAAAACGTGTATGAGGTCGAAATTCAGCGCGCGCAACGTATCCTGCGTCGGGGCTTAATGTGGTGAACAAGGCATTCGCGTTGCACACTTCTAACATCTGTTCGGCATAGGGTTGCCAATCGGTCGCGAGTCGGAGTACGCCGCCGACGCGCAATTTTTGCACTATCAATGCAATAAAAGATGCCTCAATGAGACGTCGTTTATGATGACGTTTCTTGTGCCAGGGGTCGGGGAAAAAAATTAAGACTTCGTCGAACGACTGATCCGAAATTGTGTCACGCAGTACTTCGACCGCATCATGACAAATCACGCGTAGATTGGTGAGCTTTTCCTGTTCAATATGCAGCAGCAGTCGCCCCACACCGGCGCGATGCACTTCGATGCCTAGGTAATCGATTTCCGGATGGGAGTGTGCGAGTAATCCGATGACTTCGCCCGCGCCAAAACCAATCTCCAGGCAGCGGGTAGCGCGGCGTTGGTATACAGCATCCAGATCTAAGAGTGTGCTTACCTCAAGGCCGAATTTGGGCCAAAGATCCTGCATAGCTCGTTCCTGCGCGACGGTGACACGACCTGCGCGCAGCACAAAACTCCGAATGCGACGTTGTATCTTCATGGGCGCGAAGTGTGCCTGATATGATGGCTTAATGCGCAAAACCTGGTTAGCCGGTCTGGTCGGGGCGCTCGCCCTCACTGGGTGTGCATCCCTGCCAAGACATGTTCATAAGACTCGTTCACAAGCTCTACCGGACCCGGGTCGTACCTCATTGGGCCGCCTTGTGGCCGCGCATTCGGAACCCAATTTATCGGGTGTGCGCCTGCTAGCCTCCGGTGATGAGGCTTTAGCAAGCTTGGTAGCGCTTGCCGATCATGCTGAACGTACCTTGGACATCCAGTACTACATTATTCAGCAAGATGATTCTGCGCGAATTCTTTTGCAGCATGTGCGAGAAGCCGCCAACCGGGGAGTGCGAGTGCGTTTGCTGGTGGACGATTTAAATACCGCGGGCGAGGATCGACGTTTCATGCATTTGGGCCAATTGACTCACATGGAAGTCAGGGTATTTAACCCCTTTCCGGGAGGGCGTTCGGCATTGTGGAGTCGAATTTTAGCGACGGTGTCGGAGATTCCGCGCATCAATCATCGTATGCACAATAAATTATTAGTTGCCGACAATGCACTGGCTATCACGGGCGGGCGAAATATCGGCGATCAATACTTCACACGCGATAAGGTCAATAATTTTATTGACCTGGATGTTGTTGCCGCTGGTGGAATTGTGGTGCAACTTTCGGCATCGTTCGATGCTTTTTGGAATAGTAAGTACGCTTATCCGATTTCAGCCATTGCCGCACCGGTATCGGATGAGAGCGTACCGAGAGTGCTAGCTGACCTTGAAGATCCGCAGGCAGCCTGGTTGGCGCGCGCACTTGACTCCAGTAGTTTACCTTTAGAGTGGGTGCCGGCCAGTGTGTTGGCCGATCGCCCGGCTAAAATTATTAGCGATAATATTGCTGATAGCGAAGAGACTATTGCCAATGACATCGCGGCGTTGATGCGCTCCGCGCAAGCCGAAGTGATTATAATTTCGCCCTATTTTGTGCCGGGTAAGGCGGGTGTTGAATTGATGCGTGAATTGCGGGCACGTGGCGTGCATATTCGCATCTTGACTAATTCTTTGGCCTCCACTGATTCAGCATTAGTGCACAAGGGATATTCGCGCTATCGCGCAGCCTTGTTGAAGCTTGGCGTCGATCTTGAAGAGGTGCGCCCTAAGTTGGGTGTGAAGCGACCGCGCTTTCATCCGTTTCGCTCAGCCAATGCGCGATTGCACGCGAAGGCCGTGGTGATCGACCAGAAGACGGTGTTTATAGGTTCGCTTAATATGGACGCACGCTCGGCGCGAACCAATAGCGAGTTAGGGCTGGTCATTCGTAGTGCCGAGATCGCTGGACAGGTCACTAGCTTGCTGGATGATATTAGCGCCGATGGTAGCTATAAGCTTGAATGGGATGCGCTAGCAGGGCGCATACGCTGGCAAAGCGGTGAACCAGGATCGGTGCATACCTGGTTTACGGAGCCCGAGACTAGTTTCTTACAACGTTTTGCGCTTAAGGTGTTTGCACCGTTTGCGCCCGAGGAATTACTGTAGGTGCGTAGGCGATAAGTGAGCGGTATAGCGCTGCATGCCATTTAGTATTTCTGCGTGCGCGACATCGATGCCCGCCCAGCCAATGATTTTGACCCATTTGCCGTTTTCGAGATCTTTATAATGCTCAAAGAAGTGTTGAATTTGCTTGAGTCTAATATCAGGTACGTCGGTGATCGATTTCCAATAGGTATACAGCGGGCAACTCTTGTCTATTGGCACCGCCAGGAGCTTGGCGTCGCCACCGGCTTCGTCATCCATTTGTAAAACCCCAAGCGCACGACAGCGTACGACTACACCCGGAATTAAGGGAAATGGGGTATGGACTAAGACATCGACCGGATCATTATCATCCGCGATGGTTTGAGGAATATAGCCATAGTTGGCTGGGTAGTGCATGGCCGTCATCATGAATCGATCGACAAAAAGAGCTCCAGAGTCCTTGTCGACTTCATACTTGATAGGGTCGGCATTCATGGGTATTTCAATGATGACATTGAATTCATTCGGTACGCGCTCACCCGCAGTTACGTTATTGATACTCATATTTAATTTATAGAATCCTCATTAATCAATAACGATCGCGCTTGGGGATTTCCCGTCGAGGGAAAATGCGGAACCGACGGGTGTCAGCGTAGGACAGGCGTTGCCGGTGGTCCCTGTGTATAAAGAGAAGACCGATACGGAGTTTGAACCTTGATTAACTACATAAACATTGGATCTGGTGGAGTCAACGGTGGATGCGGTGGGGTCGCTGGCGACACTCACCGGCGTTGTCCCGGTAGTCGCAGTAACTGACGATGTAAGGACTCCGGTACTTGCAATGCTGTAGGCGGCAATTTGGTTGGTTTGGTTGTTCGCAACGAGAAGACACTGGCCAGATTGATCCACTGTGATTGAACTAGGACTTGAGCTGGTTGGCAAAGTTGGGTTTGAAATGGGGCTTAGAGCGCCCGCTGAGCTAATCGAAAACCCATAAATGGTGGTCGCGGTGGGCGAGGTGGAATAGATAAACGTATCATTGGGGGCAATGGCGAGCGATGCGGTTGCTATATTGGTTCCGAACGGGGATCCAGGGACCGAAGTTAAATTTCCGTTGCTCGAATCGACTGAGTAGACCGCGATATTATTAGTAATGGCCAGGGTCACATAGAGATGGTTTCCGGCGGCATCTATTTGTAGAGCGTTGGGTTCGCTACTCACATTAAACGGCGAGGTGCTCAGCTGCGTTAATTGTCCTGAAGCTTGGATTGAGTAACCCGAAAGAGTTTTTGCGGTAAAATTGGCGACATACAGGTACTTGGCGGTAGGGTGTATCGCAATGGCCACTGGCCCGCTGCCGGTCGCAATAGTACTAGACGTTCGAGTGAGCGCACCTCCGGCACTGATGGTAAACACCTCGATCACATTCGTACTATTGCTGATGGCGTAAAGATAATTACCGTTGGGTTCTACGGCCAACGCGGTGCGTGTGTTGCCGGGGAAAAAAGGTGATCCGATGATCGGGGTGAGCGCGACATTCGTACCGGGGCTGCTGCCAGCCGTAATCGATACCGCAGAAATATCGCTCGATTGCTGATTCGCGATATAGGCGTAGCGACCCGCTTGTTTGCAGGATACGAGCACTGTGGTGACATTCGCTTTGGCGATGGTGCCTGCCGCATTTTGTGGCGTACAGGTTTGCGAAGGATTGCTGGGCGGCGTCAACACCGAGATTGAATAGGCTTTACCATTGGTAACATTTGATGAGAACACAAACGAACCGTTGGCGGTCACGCTTAAGTTATTGCCGGAGTTATCCTGCAGCACTAATCCGCTTCCGGCGAGGCCCGTGACGAGTCCGCCCACGGTGTATTTCTGATCAAAAGGACAGCCGCCAAGCCCCGAAGCTAAGGCGACCAATACCAGGGATTGGGTCAATAGGCGCATCGATTTCGTGTTTACGATCACTCTGCCGCGCCAGCCCAGTGTGGGTAGTCGGTATATCCTGCGGGACCCGGAGTGTAGAGCGTTTTCGGGTCCATCGTATTCAATGGGCCATTCGCGGTTAAGCGGGCTACTAAATCCGGGTTAGCAATAAAGGGCCTACCAAACACCACCGCTTCCGCGGAACCCGTTGCGAGCACCGCTTGTGCACTTTCCAAATCGTATCCACCATTGACAAATAGCGCGCCAGGAAAATTTTGACGCGTGACTTGTGCGAGTGCGTGTTCGGCAGGATCACGAAAATCGCTTTGGCGTAATTCCAGGAAGGCGATCTGGCGTTTTGTCAGTTGCTGGGCCACATAGCGGACCAGCTCGGTTGCGTTTGAATCAGCGATATCGTTGAAACTCACTAGCGGCGAGATCCGAACTGAAATTCTACTGAGTCCGATTTCGGCGCCCACAGCGTCGAGTACTTCAAGTAAGAGACGCGCGCGATTCTCAATTGAACCGCCATAGGCGTCATTGCGGTCATTGACGCTGTCACGTAGAAATTGATCTAGCAAGTAGCCATGCGCGGCATGGAGTTGAACTCCGTCGAAACCCGCTAAGGAGGACCTTGCGGCAGCGGCGCGGAACTGCGCAATGATGCCGGGTATTTCTGAAATATCTAAACGACGAGGTATTTCATAAGGTTTGGCGCCGTCCGGCGTATGTATAGTGTCATTGCGGATCGCTCGATCGGTGCTTGAGATAGGTTGCACGCCATTATTTAGCAAGGAGTGTGCGGCACGGCCGGGATGCCAGAGCTGCACGATTATTTTCCCACCGCGCTGGTGTACCGCGTCAGTGACGGTACGCCAGCCTTTTACGCAAGCTTCGTCAAATAAGCCACCTTCGCCGGTAAATGCGCATCCGTCGCTCGCGATCATAGTGGCTTCAGTGATAATCAATCCAGCGCGCGCACGTGCGGAGTAATACTCGGCCATCAGAGCGTTGGGAATATGGGTGCGGCCGGCCCGCGCACGAGTCAGCGCCGCCATCACTACGCGATTATGAAGGTTTAAGTCGCCTGCACGCAAAGGATCAAATAGGTTAATCATGTAATTTTTCGGTCATGTGAATTAGCTAAATTGCCAGTTAAAGGATGGAATAATACGATATAAATATAGCTCAATTCTGGAAGGTTCTGGGTAAAAGTTGCCGAGTGGTGCTCTAGACGAATACACTGGACCGATTAGCGGGCGTCGTATAATGGTAATACCCTAGCTTCCCAAGCTAGAGCCGTGGGTTCGATTCCCATCGCCCGCTCCAGAAATCTGAGGTATAACCAGACTGAAAGTTGCGTCGTGCCCTGCGGGCGACCACTCGCACAAAGGCTAGGCATAAGCCGACACCTCCTGGATCGGTTTCACCATGGTGAACTGCGCGCTTGAAGCGTTGAAATAAAAGATTTTGGCGGTCGGTGGGGATGCCGGGGCCTTGGAGTGTCGACCGTGCGGGTGGTGACATCATCCCCTCTCCCCCAGACACTTTCCATGATGTGCGAGCGCGACAGCACTTTACCAAGATTGCGAAAGAAAAATAACGCAACTTCATATTCGCGTCGGGTCAGATCAAGAGGTATCCCGTCGCGGCTAATAATTGACTGATTGACATCAATTTTATAGGGCGGCAGGTCGATGGGTTTTCCGTCGATCGGCTGCATCCGACGTCCGAGCGCTTGTATACGCGCTAGGAATTCGCGTTCGCGCGGTGGTTTGACCAGAAAATCGTCGGCACCGGCTTCTAGCGCTTGCACGATATCGTGTTCGCTCTCGCGATGAGTCAAAAAAAGAATGGGAGTGCCGGGCAATTGGCCACGCACAGTCTTTACTACGCCTAAGCCGCTGAGATCGGGTAATTCCCATCGATAATCAGCAGATCGCAGCTTTCATGAGCCAGTTTCGCGAGCAGCTGCCAACCGCGCGCGTAGTGATGTACGGTATGGGTGACTTCTAGCAGTCGGCGCACCGCTTCGGCTTGCTCAAGATCATCTTCAAGTAAGGCAATTCGCATACGTTAAGTCTAATTCAGCTGGGATTTTTTAGGTATGACACTTGTTAACAATTTGATGACTGTTGTCGACAGTTTTCGCAAGGCCGAGCCGATACCGTACGCGAAATTATTGGAGCACGTGATGAATGTGTTAGAGGGGTTGTTGGACGCGCAGGCCGGTTCCGGTGTACTTTTGGCTCTCAACCGATTGATTGAGGAGCACGGTGGCGTGAAAGGCGTTGTGCGCCGCCTACAACAGCGGGGACTCGTTAAGCCGGTAAAATCCTGGGTGGCCAAGGGACCGAATCAAGCAATTTCACCCGATTAGGTGGTTAAGGTTTTAGGCTCGGGAACTATGCTGCATTTGGGGGTTATCGCCGGCATGTCGGTGGCTGACCTTGGGCGGGAACTTGCTACATTTTTGCCACAGGTAATCGATAAATTGAGCCCAAAGGTGAACTGTCGAATTGATTTGGCGTTGGTTGGCATAAATAGGCGGGTGCGATAGCATGTACAGCGAGATATAACACCATGACTCGGCCTCCATTACCGCCTTTTAGTTTTGAAACCGCGACGCAGAAAGCCCGCCTGGCCGAGGATGCGTGGAATACCCGTGATGCTAGTCGAGTGGTAATGGCCTATACGGAGGACAGCCGTTGGCGCAATCGCGCCGAGTTTTTCCACGGCCGGTCCGCTATTCTGGATTTCCTCACGCGCAAGTGGATGCGCGAATTAGACTATCGCTTGATCAAAGAATTGTGGGCCTTCAATGCGAACCGTATTGCGGTAAGGTTTGCTTACGAATGGCATGACGATAGCGGTCAATGGTTTCGTAGCTACGGCAATGAAAACTGGGAGTTTGATGTCGAGGGATTGATGTGTCTTCGTATCGCCAGTATCAATGATTTGCCGATCACAGCGAGTGCCAGGAAGTACCACTGGCCCCTAGGTCGTCGTCCTGATGATCACCTCAATTTAAGCGCGCTTGGCCTATAAGGCGCTAGGAAGGAAACCGTGGATAAACAACGTGGATAAACAACGTGGATAAGCAGCAGCATCAAGAGAACTCGCACGCCGAGCATGAGCACGATCATAATTCGCATGCAGAGCTGCCCCATAATCACTCGCATGGGCATCCTCATGTGATGCCGTCGAATGGCATGAGCGCTCGCATAGGGATCGCGGTGTCGTTGAATGTGATATTCGTGGTGGTGGAGCTAAGTTTTGGTTTTCTGTCGAATTCGGTGGCGTTAATCGCAGATGCGGGCCACAACTTAAGTGATGTGCTTGGGTTGATCGGTGCATGGGCGGCGATGGTGCTAACGCGGCGACCGCCGGGCGCTAGGTTTACCTATGGACTAGGACGCTCATCGGTGCTGGCCGCACTGGGCAACGCTGTTTTGCTGCTGCTGGCCTGTGGTGCTATCGCGTGGGAAGCGGTGAGCCGTTTAGTTGCCCCTCAGTCGGTGACGGGCACTACGATGATTGGCGTGGCCGCGGTCGGGATAGTGCTCAACGGCGTTAGTGCTTGGCTTTTGCATGCCGGCAATCAGCATGACCTGAATATGCGTAGTGCCTTTTTGCATATGCTTGGCGATGCGGCTATTTCGGCCGGCGTGCTGGTCTCGGGCGCGGTTATTTTATGGACCGGTGCCAGTTGGTTGGACCCGGTTGTGAGCCTGTTAATTGTTGCCGTAATATTGGTCAGCACTTGGCGGTTGTTGCGCGAGTCGGTGCACCTGTCGCTGGATGGCGTGCCGGCGGGTGTCAACTCATCGGCGGTGCAGACCTTCCTCGCGGGCCAGGCAGGGGTAACCAATGTGCATGACTTGCATATTTGGGCGCTCAGTACCACGAGCGTAGCCTTAACAGCGCATCTGGTAGTGCCAGACCGAGATGCGGAGGACGCGCTACTTAATTTGCTGACACCTAAATTGAAGCAGCGGTTTCATATTGATCATGCCACTTTACAGATTGAGCGGGGGCATTGTGAGCAGGGGTGTCACGCGTGAGTGGCTTGTAGCGCAGGTTTAGTAAATAAATAATGGGACACTAACCATTCGCGACCGTGATTAAAACCCCATAGTTCTGCGCACGACATAAAGAATACCCGCCAATATACCCACCAGCGCTGCGCTTGGTCCGCGCCGTAAGTTTCGACCATCATGGGTTTGATTTGTGCGCAATTTCGATCCATATTTTGCAGCCAGTGTTCGCTAGTTTTTTGATAGTGGCTGCCGTCCACTTGCCAATGTTGAGTAATTTGTAGGGATTTTTGAAAGTACAGCAATAAGTCATCACTGGGCATGATGCCGCCGGTGAAAAAATATTTGGCCATCCAGTCGCTCTCATCGCGTATCTCAAATGGATAGGCATAGCAGCGGTGCGTAAAAATATGCACAAACAGCGTGCCGCCAGGTGTTAGCCAGTGGGCGATATTTTGCATCAGGATGTCGTAGTTTCGCATGTGCTCGAACATTTCCACCGAGACCACGCGGTCAAATTGGGTGCTCGTGGGAAAGGTCAGTTGATTCACATCGCAAGTAATCACGGTCAGATTCTGGAAACCACGCGCGGCGGCGCGGGCATCAATAAAGGTCTTTTGGGTGCGTGAATTGGATACGACAGTGATAGACGAATTCGGAAAATGTTCTGCCATCCATAAGGACAGTGAACCCCAGCCACAGCCTAATTCTAAAATCCGATCGCCATCTTTAAGCCCCGCGCGCGCTGCGGTTAGGGCGAGCATGTGCGCTTCGGCTTCATCAAGGGTGTCGTTGGGGGTTTTGTAATAGCACGACGAGTATTTTAGATGCTTACCCAGTACATGCTCGAAGAATTCACAGGGAAGTTCGTAATGCTGGAGATTCGCATCCGCAGTGTTGATGGCAATAGGGCTTTCGCGTAAGCGATTAATCAGGCGCATGAGATGCTCTTGCTGTGACTCCGGGCCGCCGCGATCTTCTTCTCTTAGGCGATCTTTCAAGAGACGACGAATCCCCCAGCGCACAAGTCCGTCCGGTAGTAAGTTGCGTTCCAGTAGGTTCATGGACAACGAATCATTCATTTGGAGACCGCCCGCGTAAAAATGGGTGTAAATATTTTATAGAAAACATAGATCGCGATTGGAGCGATTAGTAACCAGGCGATCCCCGCATGTACGATAGCACTCCATAGGATACGTACGGCCGGTACGATCCCCTGGGCCAGTAGAGCCAGTCCCTCCTTTATCGATAAGGGTTGCGGGGGTGCGCGAGTGATCCACTCGCCTAGGCGAACGAAGGGGATGATAAGCAACAGTTGAGTCGGTGCCATAAAAGCTTGCACTAATTGAATGGCGGGCAAATTGAGTCGAAAACTTAGCGCAATAATTGCGCACATCGCGGTAGATATGCCGAAAATCGGCACGTTGCCGACGACAATACCGATTGCCACGCAAAGCGCCAGTCGCCTCGGAGTTACGCCTTGGCGCAACAGATCGAGTAGGGGCTTAAGGACGCGGTCGTTGAGCCAGCGAATTACTTTCAAGGATTGCGCGTCGAGAGAATAGTAGCGGTGTCTTTATCGCCAGGTAACCGCAGTAGTTGCAATAAGACGTACGAGGCCATCGCCATATTGCCCAACAGCATAATGGCGATGAACCATAAAACTCTCGGCAGCGTTCGCAGTTCCTTGTAATACACCCATACGTAAAAAGTAATGAACCCGAAATAAGCGTCTAAAAGAGTTGCTAGCGTCCAGTAACGATCAGGCCCAGTGGTAAGGCCGCCCCATTGATACACGGCTTGTTGCGTGCTGGCCCAACTGGTGTAAATAACCATACACAGCAAGATGGATGAGAACAGCATTTTTAAAGCGGTCTTTGACACACAACCTCCACGGTACAGACACCCTAAAATTGTAGATCGCATAATACCTGTGATTGCATTGCTAGGCTCGGCTGTCTAGGGCATTCACCCTCCGTGCAGCGGGTAAGCATTTAGGGGCTTTTTTACTATCTTGCTAGGTGCTATGGCAATATGATTGCGGTGTACTAGTCAATGCTAGTTCTTGTTTCTCGTTTCGCTTTGTTTCTAGTATTTGTTTATTTCCTGGCGATTGCGGGTTGTGCTGCCTTGCAACGGACATTAGTGTTTGTGCCGACACATCATAATGGGCATGAAGGTTTATCAGAGTGGCGCGATGGCGATGAGTTGTTGGGGTATGCGCGCGAGGTTTCAGAGCCCGTCAATATCTGGTTGATGACTCATGGAAATGGGGGGCAGGCGAGCGACCGGCGCTATGCCCTGAGTGCTTTTTCCGAGCGTGATTCAGTGTTTATTCTGGAATATCCCGGATATGGGCAGAGATCTGGCGCCCCATCACGTGAATCGATTGATAGAGCAGCTATTCAGGCTTACGAGCAATTACGCAGGAAATTTCCACGTACGCCGGTCTGCGTGGTGGGGGAGTCGATCGGGAGTGGGCCCGCCTCTACGCTCGGCTCGCTCGCGCACCCGCCGAATAAAATTGTGTTGATCGTGCCGTTTGATGTGTTGGCGTATGTCGCGGCAGATCACTTTCCATATCTCCCAACGCGTTTTTTACTCCGAGATCGTTGGGATAACATTGAATCTTTGCGAAAGTATTCGGGTGGTTTGGAGATCTTTGGGGCACGCGACGACCGGCTTATTGCGATTTCCCATGCGCGCGCGTTGGCCGCTAGCAAACCTCAGGCGGTATTTCACGAAATTTCTGGTGGCCATAACGAATGGGCCTTCCCTGACAAAGTGAAAATTGGGAATCCCTAAATTTCATTCAATGCGCGGTGCCGTTTGATGACCGCACCTCGGGCGTGGGATTAGTTGGGTTTGGGGCGGCGGCGGCGGGTGGCTTCGGCGGTGAATGGGTCGTCAGGCCAATAGTGTTTAGGGTAGCGTCCTTTGAGATCTTTCTTGACTTCATGGTAGCCGCGATTCCAGAAGCTCACGAGGTCGCGGGTGATTTGCACTGGGCGCCCTGCGGGTGAGAGTAACTTGAGCAGTAATGGTAATTGCTTGTTTGCCACACTTGGGGTTTGGTTTAATCCGAATACCTCTTGGAGGCGTACTGAGATAGTGGGCACGTCGCCATCCAGATAATCGATCGGAATGGTCGAGCCGCTGGGCACGATGAAATGCGTCGGCGCTTCTTTTTCTAGTATCACGCTTTGCGAATAGCTTAAATGAGCCTGTAGGGCATCGCGCAGTTTCATTTTGGCGAAATGTTCGCGACGGGCGAAACCTGAAATCCAGGGGGGTGCCCATTCTTCAAGCGTCTCAAGGAGTGCGGCATCGCTTAAGTCTGGCCACGCTTCTGCGCCGGGAACTTTATAGTGACGCATAAGTTGTACGCGCGCCTGCCATTGCTGTAAGTCTCGGGTCCAGGGCAGGCATTGGATTCCCATTTGTCGAATGCCGATGATCGCGGCGGTAGTGAGTGACTCCAAGTCTGGATTTTGAATATCGATGGAATCGAGGATGAGGGCACCGAAACATCGTTCGCGCTTTACGCGAATGGATTCGGAGCGCTCGTCCCAGGCGATCGTGTCGCGTGATTCGATTTGTGCGTGGAATAGTTTTTCGATATCGGCTACCGCGATGGGTGCGGCTAGAAATATTTTCGCCTCGCGTTCGGCGCCATCGAGTTCTGCGACGACTATATATTCACTTTTAGCTAGTGCTTGGGGTTCGCCAAAGCGTGCGCCTCGTCCATTTGCGAGGAGGTAACGACCGGATTCTCCACGAGCGCGAGCGATGCGGTCGGGATAGGCTAATGCGAGCAAAATCCCCGTGGCTTCGTGCATGTCGATTGCACCGGCCGCTGCGGCGTTGGCCGCGCTGGCGATGGTAGCCGTGCCGCTGGCGCGAAATTGGCGCTGCCATTCAGCGGAGCTGCGCGAGCTTTGAGCGTGTGCACGGGTGTCTAGACTGATGCCCGGTGGGAGAGCGTTTGTGGGGGACTGCAGCGCGGTTATTCTTAGACGTAGATCGACATCGCGACTATTGGGCGTGGCGCGCAGAATGTCGCGTTCGCTTAAGATGGCGGCTAAATCACAGGCGAGGCGCGTGGCACCTAGCGCTTTCGATTTCACCAACATATGGGCGAGGCGTGGGTGTGCGCCGATTTTTGCGAGTTCGCGGCCGTGGGGAGTAATGCGGTGGGTGCGGTCGATGGCCTCTAGTCGGTGGAGCAATTCGCGTGCTTGTGCGAGTGGTGCGGGTGGAGGTGAGTCTAACCATTGCAGGCTCGTGGCGTCGGTTGCGCCCCAAAGGCTGAGTTCTAGTGCGAGTGGTGCGAGATCGGCGTGCAGGATTTCGGGGGCGGTTTGTGGGGCGAGTGTGGCCTGAGTCCCTTCGGACCAGAGGCGATAACAGACGCCTGTGCTTAAGCGCCCCGCGCGACCTCGACGTTGATCAGCGGAGGCTTGTGACACTTTGTTCGTGACTAGGCGGCTCATGCCGGTGGTGGGGTCGAATTCGGCGTAACGTCGCAGGCCTGCATCGACGACGATGCGAATGCCTTCGATGGTGAGGCTGGTTTCGGCGATGGTGGTGGCAAGCACGATTTTGCGGTAGCCGGGAGCGGCGGGGCTTAGCGCGGCGTCTTGCGCAGGGCCGGTGAGTTCGCCATAGAGCGGCAGTACTTGCACTTTGGGACCCAGACTTGATTCTTCGAGGTTGCGTTGTACGCGACGAATCTCGGCGGCACCGGGCAGGAAACAAAGAACGTCACCGCTGTTTTCGTTGAGCGCGGTTTTAATTACTTGTGCTGCTTGAGCTTCTAGGTGGATACCTTGGCGGCGTGGGATATATTGAGTGACGACCTCAAAGCTGCGCCCGCTGGAGCTTAAGATGGGTGCATCGAGCAGTCGGGCTAAGGGTTGTAAATCGAGAGTGGCTGACATGATGAGTAGTCGCAGGTCGGGGCGTAGGGTTTGCTGACTTTCAATGCAGAGGGCAAGTCCTAGGTCGGCGTTTAAGCTGCGTTCGTGAAATTCGTCGAAAATGACAATGGCGAGTTCGCTAAGGTCGCTGTCTTGTTGCAGCATGCGGGTGAGGATGCCTTCGGTGACGACTTCGATGCGGGTGTCGCGGCTGATTTTGGTATCTAGGCGCGTGCGATAGCCAATGCGTCGACCTACGGGTTCGCTTAAGAGCTGGGCCATGCGGGTGGCTACGGCGCGGGCGGCGATGCGGCGTGGCTCTAGCATGAGTATTTTGCGCTCACCCAGCCATGGGCATTTGAGAAGAGCCAAAGGGACTATGGTACTTTTACCGGCGCCTGGTGGAGCCTGAAGTAATACCGAGTGGTGACTTGCCAATGCTTCGATGAGCGCTGGTAGTGCTTCTTGGATGGGGAGTTGGGGGAGCAATGGGTGCGGCGGTGGGGCTGGTTTAGGGGCTAGTGCTGGCGGTAGGTGTGTGCTCACAATGTCTACGATACCTGGTAAACTGTTGGGTGTCGGGCCTGTAGCTCAGTTGGTTAGAGCAGGGGACTCATCAATTAATGGTGCCTTCGCGCCGCAAGACGCGAAGTGGACGGGATGAATTCAGGGAAACCTTAACAGACTAGCGTTTTTCGTTAGGGCTGATGGCAATCCTGAGCCAAGCCGGCGGTACACCGTCGGAAGGTGCAGAGACTACCTGAGCGCTGAAGGTGCGCTTAATAACAGGCTAGAGCGTCCCGCACCCCACGGGGGTGAAGAGATAGTCCGCTCCTTCCGGAAACGGTGGGGAAAAAGTGAATCCCTTGGTCCTCGGTTCGAGTCCGAGCGGGCCCACCACTTATGTTGCGCATTCACGAGCATATTTAGATTGTAGAGTGACGCGGCTATGGCGTGACGGTGGTGGTCGCGGGTTAGGAGTGATTCGGAAACACAGACGGCCAATACCTGCGTTAAGCGCAGCCAGATGCTTTCCGAAGAGCAGCCGCTCACAATGCCCGGAGTCTATGCATGCAGGATATCAATATGAAAGCATCTGTCTTCGTTGGTATTAGCGTTGATGGCTTTATCGCCCGACTCAATGGTGACTTCGACTTCCTTCCCGCGGGTGGGGGCGAACCGCACGGATACGATGAATGCATGGCGAGCGTGGACGTTTTGGTGATTGGTAGAAATACCTTTGAGAAGGTGCTGACCCTCGAAACATGGCCTTATGGGACAAAACGTGTCGTTGTTCTGAGTACCCGAGACATTAATGTGTCGGGTGCTACTGGGGCGGTAATTGAGCACATGTCTGGCTCTCCTCTCGAGATCACGGATCGTCTCGGAACCAGCGGAGCCAGCCATGCCTATATTGATGGCGGCATCACGGTGCAGCAATTTCTGCGCGCGGGTTTGATTCAACGCCTTATCGTTACACGTGTGCCGGTACTAATTGGACAAGGCATTCCGTTGTTTGGTTTGCTCCCTCGCGACGTGCAGCTTCGTCACATAGTTACGCAGGCATATACAAGCGGGTTGGTAAAAAGCGAATATGAAGTGTTGAACTGACTGTTGAAGGAGTCAGCAACAAAGCAGTCCTTCGTAAAAGACCGCTGCGGGTCACGAAGGTTGATTGGCCGATTCGAGCCAATTAAACACTGTTAACTGAGATTTCGAGGGCGGCACCGTGAAGGCATGCAAGGGTTTAGCTGCCGTGTCATCCCGAGCGCATCAACTCGTATACAACTTTGCCGTGTTCATGACCCAGACTGGGATCGGCGTAGTCGATGTGGATCGTACGAGCGTATTTTAGACCGATCTACTACATCACGCGGCGCGAAGTACGGTTCACCGCAATAGTGCTCGCAAAGATCTTGGCAAAAAGCCCCTTCCGAGGCCAACCCTTGACCCCAATCTATCCGGCGCAGCCGGTATCCAAGTTCTGCCACCTTCTCGTTTTCTGGTCATAAACAGAACCACCCGACGAATGCACCGTTAGTTGCACGACGCGCGGTCCACACGTATTTTTCCGTTCCTCTGGGCATGAGAAAGGTTGCATCAGGGTGGCTCTGTTCATGGTCGACTGTGTAGGGGCCGTTAAGATAGCGCATGACGTCTGAATCAAGTTCCAGGTCCATAAAGTCCTTACTGTAACTCGGGCAGCAATAGCTGCGCGGGGCCGAGGCTAGGCACTTGTGGGAGGCCGCCACGTGGTGCCGGTCTCCTTCGCTACTCGAATAATTCAGCGTGAGTGCCCGCACGCACGAAGATAACAAACTCGTGGGCACCGCGGCTCTCCAATCGGTAAATTAAAAGAAAATCTCCGCCGATATGGCACTCTCTATGATCGACCCATTCGCCGACAAGGGCATGGTCCAGCCACTCCGGTGGCAGTGGGGCGTCGTTGGCAATTAGGAGCAGCATAGCTTCCTTAAGCTGCTTCATATTGAAACGACCCGAATGCGTCAGCCGAAACCAATCCTTGGCGAAAGATTTCGTGTAATCGGAAGCCCGCGGTAAAGTGGCCCGCCTACCGCCGGGGACTTTTATCGAGCTCACGAATCAGGTCATCGACGTTTGAGAATCGAGCCTTGCCCATGGCGCGCGCCTCAATCATCGCCGCGCGTGTCTCGGCGTTAGGCACCTTAAGTTCAAACGGCAACTGCTTGTCGGCTGCTATCCGCGTAAGAAAAACGCGTACCGCATCGGATACAGATAATCCCATAGCGGTAAGGGCCCTGGTAGCTTGGGCTTTAATTTTCTCGTTCACTCGGACGTGAACCATTGTTGTCGTTTCGGCCATATCATGCTCGCAGTTAGATGAGATACATTGTATCTCACGCAGTTGAGTGGCGCAAACACGAGCCTAATTGCTGAAAAATTCGCTATAAATCAACTAAACTTCTGCAGTATCTTGCGATTTTCACTACTCTTAAGCGGTCATCGGTGGAAGGCAGCTAGGGGGCAACGGTACCCATTGGGCTCACGGCTCTAGTAACATGCTTGGATGGCGGATCTGTAGCAGCGCATGATCCAGGCTTGTTTCGCGCAAGAAAATCGGAGACGTTATGTTTAAATCATTGTTCATAGTAGCTTCACTGATAGCCTTAGTGTTGGTCTCGGGTGGCGCGTCAGTTTCTCTGGCTTCAGAGGCCCAACCGGCATTGAATATCGGCTTTGTTCTGTATACCAAAGGCGATGCGCCTGGGACGTTAAACGCCAGATGGACATACCAGAACATCTACAGCGGCAAGGGCTTGGCGACCGGAGGACCTAAGGAAGGCTATGCTGGGCGCTATCACGTCCGCTACTACAATGAGCATGGAAAGTTTTCGGATGAATATGACCTGGTCATCGAAAAAGCCGGGGTCTTCTATAACGCGTCGTGGATTACCGACGGCAAGGTCAGTGCTGGTGGCGTGGGGAT
>JAYUFB010000057.1:0-4774 GCA_043738945.1 Gammaproteobacteria bacterium | reverse complement strand
TTGGCATCATTCACAAGCCAACAAAGGGTAGTGTAAGATGCCTGAACGCCTGATCGCGAAATTGCTGCTGACCACAGCCATGTGCGCGCTGACCGCTTGCGCCGGGGGCGGAGGAGGAGGAGGCGCGATTGCCTCGATCCCCACGCCCACGCCCACGCCCACCCCCACCCCCACCCCCACCCCTGCGCCTGGCGGTGCGTCTTTGCCTCTGCATTCATCCTTGCCGCAGTGGCGAGTTCTGGTCGAACACGCTCACGAACTCGCGCGGATGCATTTGCGCGATCTAGTGAGTGCTGATGCGCATCGATGGCAAAATTTCCAGGTGGAGTGTGGGGCGTGGTTGTTCGATATATCTCGGCAGCGAATAGTTACTAAGACTATGTCGAATTTGTTGGAGCTCGCGCGTGCCGTGGGACTTGAGGGTCGAATTGCGGCAATGTTTCGCGGTGACCTCATTAATAGCACCGAGCAGCGCGCCGTATTGCATACTGCACTGCGCTCTGATTTCGCCGGTGGAACGGGCGTTCAGGCCGAGGTGCATGCGTCGCGCCAGAAAATATCGAGCTTTGTCAGTGCGGTACGCGCAGGTCGGATTTTGGGCTGCACGGGCGCGAAGCTGGGTCAAGTTGTGAATATCGGTATTGGCGGTTCGGACTTGGGACCGCTCTTGGTTTGCGATGCACTGAAGGCGCAATGGAGTGGGGGACTTACCCCGCATTTTGTGTCCAATGTGGATCGTACGCAGTTGTATGATTTGATGCGTACACTGAATCCCGCCGAGACGTTGGTGGTGGTGTGCTCGAAGACCTTTACCACGCAAGAGACGCAAGCCAATGCTAACGCGGCGCGCGCCTGGATTGTGGGTGCCTTGGGTGAAGCCGCAGCAGCTAAGCATTTCGTTGCCGTATCGACCAATGCGGCGGCAATGGATGCTTTTGGTATTGCCGCAGGGAATCGTTTCACGATGTGGGATTGGGTCGGCGGACGCTATTCGGTGTGGTCGGCGGTGGGGCTGGTGGCCGAGTTGGTGCTAGGCAGTGAGCGCTTTCAAGAATTTTTAAGCGGGGCGAGCGCCATGGATAAACATTTTATCGATACGCCGTTTGAGAAAAATTTACCCGTGCTCATGGGGTTGCTCAGCGTTTGGAACCGTAGTTTTTTGAAGTTGCCGACACTAGCGGTGTTGCCCTATGACCAGCGACTGGCGCGGCTCCCCGCGTATTTACAGCAATTGCAAATGGAGAGTAATGGTAAGTCGGTCTCGCTGGGGGGCGAATCGATCGACTTTGCGACCGCTCCGGTAGTATGGGGAGAGCCAGGCTCCAATGCGCAGCATTCCTTTTTTCAAATGTTGCACCAGGGTACAGCAAGCGCGGCATTAGATTTTATAGCACCGCTACGCGGTTCTTGGGGTGATACGGAAGCGCAGGATCTAGCGCTGCAAAACTGTTTTGCGCAGTTGCAAGCTTTTGCCTTCGGCCACAACCTGGAGGAAGTTCGTAACGACATGCTTAAGGCTGGTGTTGCCGCTGAGCAGATCGCGCGCTTGGGCGCGCATCGAGTATACGAGGGCAATCGTCCTAGCTCGTTGTTGCTCTACCCGCAAACCACGGCGGCAACGCTAGGAGGACTATTGGCTTTGTACGAGCATAGTGTATTCGTGCAAGGGTCGGTGTGGGGCGTAAATTCTTTTGATCAGTTCGGAGTTGAATTGGGTAAGAAACTCGCGGCCGGCATTTCTATGCGCACGGATGGGTCTTCGGGCCCGGGAGCGGAGGGAATCGCGACTTTGATTCGTTATGTGCTGCGGCAGCGATTAAGGTCTGAGTGAGGTGCTTCTTAGTGAGGCGTTGCCGGGTGAGGCGTTTTTTTGCGGTTTCGATCAAACTGGTCCAGCGCGCGCTCGGCAGATTTCACTCGGTCGCTACTGCCTAGTTTCTCGAGCAGGCGGATACGTTCGGCCAGATAGGTGCGTGCTTCGGGTGAGCGACCTTGTTCTGCAGTGACGACGGCAAGCTGGTATACGAGGTCTTGTTCGCGTTCGATATCGTTGTTTGCGCGTGCCACACCTAACCCGCGATGTAGGTAGCGTTCGGCTTCTGCGAGCTTGCCAAGGGCATAAAGGTTTTGTGCGGCGTTGGTGAGAACGGTGCTTAGGTGATGATCAAGAGCACCAAAATGCTGCTCGGCATCGCGAATTAGCATCGTGTTGACTTCATAGGCTTCGGCAAAACGATTCGCCTCGTGTAGCGCAAATCCTTGTTTCTCGCGAATACCGAGGCGCTGGTTGGTGTCAAAACCGGATGCGTTTTTTGCCAAGTCTGCCGCTATTGCGTAGTGTTCGGCAGCGGTTTTGTAGTCTTTGAGATCGCTGGATAGGGCCGCCAGAAAGTAATGATCCTTGGTCAATTGGGTGTTGTCGGGCTGATAGGGCTGATCGGATTGGCCTGCGTCAATCGCAAGTCCCTCTAATAGGAGATCGCGTGCTTTGGCAGGTTCGTTGCGTTTGGCTTCTACCACCGCCATCAGAATCAATATTTGGCGTGTTTCCGCGGGTGCGTTGTGCGCCTTGGCGCTGCGTAGCAGTTGCTGAAGGTCGTTGAGCATTTGCGAGGCGCTGAAGCGCGCGTTGGGGTCCGAAACCGCCGCGTCGAGGAGTGCTAATTGCTCGCGCAATTGCGTAAGGGTGTGGCTGGGAGAGTGTTCAAAAAGCGGGGTATCCATGCGAATCCTTGTGTTTGCGCGCGCTGAAGATTATACGGCTATTAATCATTTGAACCTGGTAAGCTCATTCTTTTTCGCTTAGGAGTCTCATTCATGGCCTTTATCTCGCTGCGTCAATTGTTAGACCATGCTGCCGAACATAGTTACGGTGTGCCGGCCTTCAATGTTAATAATTTGGAGCAGATTCAGGCCATTATGGAGGCCGCACAGGCGGTGCGCAGTCCCGTGATTTTGCAGGCTTCGGCCGGTGCACGAAAGTATGCCGGTGAATCCTATTTGCGCCACATGGTGCTCGCGGCGGTGGAGTCGCACCCGGATATACCGGTTGTTCTGCATCAAGATCACGGCGCAAGTCCTGGCGTATGCCTACAATCGATTCGCTCCGGGTTTACCAGCGTCATGATGGATGGATCCCTGAAAGAAGACGCTAAAACTCCGGCGAGCTATGAATATAACGTCGAGGTTACCCGTAGGGTGTGTGATACCGCCCATGCGATCGGCGTCTCGGTGGAAGGTGAATTAGGTTGTTTAGGGTCGCTTGAAACCGGCCAAGCGGGTGAGGAAGACGGCGTGGGTGCGGAAGGAGTGCTGACGCACGATATGATGCTGACTGATCCGGTACAGGCGAAGGACTTTGTGGCTAAAACCGGGGTGGATGCCCTGGCGATTGCCATCGGAACGAGTCACGGGGCCTATAAGTTCACACGGCAACCTACGGGCGATATCCTGGCGATGGATCGTATCGTGGCCATTCACGCCAGTATTCCTAATACCCATTTGGTTATGCACGGCTCTTCAAGTGTGCCCCAGGATTGGCTCGCCATTATTCGCAAATACGGCGGTGACATTAAAGAAACTTATGGCGTACCGGTGGAAGAGATCCAACGCGGCATTAAGAGCGGCGTGCGCAAAATCAATATCGATACCGATATTCGCTTGGCGATGACGGGCGCGATGCGCCAGTCCATGGCTAAGGATCCCAGCGAATTCGATCCGCGTAAATTTTTGATCGCGGCGCGTAAGGCGGCACTCGATCTGTGTAAGTTACGCTTCGAGGCCTTTGGCTGCGCGGGCCAAGCCGATACCCTTAAGCCGGTTGCATTGGAGGTGATGGCTAAGCGTTATCATTGACGGAGGCGGCCAATGTATATCACCGCGCCGGCGAGCATGCTTGCCAGCGTGAACCACGTAAATGCGTAGACCAGGTGATTGTTGGGAAGCCTAATGACGGTGAGCCCGCCGATCGGTGCAATGGGTGCGCCAGGTAATGCCTCAGCATCGATGAAAAAGGGTGCGAGTCTGGAGAGGTTTTGTGCTGCGCCCATCGCCAGCACATCGCGCGAGTACCATTGATTTGTTGCTGGACTATTGGAATGTAAAAAACCGCCTTTAGGTTCACTCAACCGCAGCAAGCCACGCACTTCGGTAATGCCATTGATGTGCAGCGCAGAGCGGTGCGGCACATAGCCGCGATTGACTAGCACGGTATAGTTTTGAAGCGTGCGTAGCGGTGTCATTACCCAGAAACCTGGTCCTAGACGAGTGACGGCACGGACTAAGGTTTCGCGATCATTAAGATATTGTCCGGTTATGCGGATTCGGCGATAGGCATCATGAGGCGTGATGCGGGGCCACTCGGAAGGTCCGGGGGCATCAGTCGCGGCTTCCTGTAGACGCTGGGTAATTTGTTCAATGAGTCGTAACTTCCAGACCCGACGCTCCAGTTGCCAAAACCCTAAGAAAAGCGTCGTTAGGCACAAGGTACTAAGCGCACCCATAAATACCAAAGTCTGTGGCGCACGTCTCAAGGCATTTGACTCATATCCCCTGGCATCATGTTCGAATTCAGATGGTAAATAATCCAGAGCGATCCGATCATCGCAATCACCACTAATATGACGGTAAAGAGTAGCGCCATCATCGACCAACCATCCTCCGACCGAAAATCCATGTGTAAGAAATACACCATGTGCACCACGATTTGTATCACGGCCAAGGTGATGATCACGAGCGTTATTGTTAGTTTATTGCTGATTACACCGCTCATCAC
>JAYUFB010000056.1:0-12786 GCA_043738945.1 Gammaproteobacteria bacterium | reverse complement strand
CCAAGCATCCGCTCGGCGCCGACGTTAAAGATCTGAATGACACCCTTCGCATCTGTTGCAATGCTTGAGAAATTAGCACTATTGAAAATCGCGCTTTGCAGCGCCCCGGCCTTGAGCAGCGCCTCTTCTGCCTGCTTGCGCGCGGTGTTATCGGTGCCAATCAGTAGATAGCCGATGATGGCGTCCTGCGCGTCGCGCAGCGCCGTGACCGACACCACCGCTGGGAATCGGCTTCCATCCTTGCGGATGTAGGTCAGTTCGTAGATATCTTCAATCCCGCGCGATGCTTTGAATACCAGGGCCTCGAAACCCGGCTTGATCGGGGTGGCGAACTCGACGCTCAGCGCTTTAGCGCGCGCGATTAGCTCCTGCGGATCGGAAATGTTGGCGGGTGTTATCTTGTTCATCACTTCGGCGGCCGTGTAGCCGAGCATCCGCTCGGCGCCGACGTTAAAGATCTGAATGACACCCTTCGCATCTGTCGCAATACTCGAGAAATTGGCACTGTTGAAAATTGCGTTCTGCAAGGCGCCTGTTTTAAGCAATGTTTCTTGGCGCCGACCTTCCATGATGCCATCGGCGTTATCAGGATCTTCGAGAATGGCGGGAGCGCTTGTTTTTTCTAACATGCCGGGCCTTGATAAATGCTGTGGTTGTGGTGCAACTGCGGGGTTCGGCTAAGATGCGTGGTCGTTGGCGAGGTGCCAATTGACGAAGTCGATAGCCCGAGACTTTATCGAAAGCGGGTCGTCGACGCCCATCATTCAATTGGGTACGATGGTACATCACCTTTTGACTGTCTTATCGATATCTTGTGGAAATGATGGCAGAACGTGGGATCAAGGCCGCTTAAGCGATTAAAGCGCCAATTAATAACAATCGCATTTCGGGGTGGCCACTGACGCGCATCAGGAGAGAAGATCGAACGGCTATGTCGCTATATTAGCCGCTCCGCCATTGCGGTTTATCGGTTGTCACTGACTTCGCAGGGCCGTATTCGTTATGCACTGAAAACACCCTATAGAGACGGCACGACCCACGCAGTGTCTGCGCCGAATCATCCTTTACGCGGCTAGACTTGATGCGCGCGCACCCCGGCACGTGTCAATGGGCCGGTCAGAGTGACTGAAACTAGTGTTCGGCATGGAGGTTGAGCGCTGAGACCGCTGCGGAGGAAAGGTTAAGGTGCGAAGATGCTGGATCACCTGGGGCTGACCCGTGAGCGACCGGTAGGCGTATAGGCACGCGACCCACCGGGCAGCGGTGGGGATCTGTTCGACTAAGACGGAAGTATTGACACTGGAAACCAAGAGCCGAGCCAAGCTCTTGTTCGATAATGATTGCAGCGCCCAGACAATTGCCGGCACCCAGGGTGATCAGTGCGGTATTCAAATGGCGACACTTCAATTCGTCGAGCATAGTACCCAAAATGATCGCACCCGTGGCGCAGAGCGGATGGCCCATGGTAATGGCACTTCGACTCCGTCCCCTATCGCAGCCATGTGTTGGCCGGTCATTATTTGAGCGGCGGCGGCATTGACTGCCTCGCGCGCGGAAGCACAGAAACGATTCACCTGCTGCGTAACCTTTACTGAACTGATTTCGTGTAACGATCCGTCGGGCTATTATGCGGTCATATTGCTGCATGGAGGAGGTCAAATACGCCACTCCTGGGGGCGGGTCGTACGTTAACGGACCGATGGCCTTTGGCAACACCCCACTGACCCCGCAATTAGGGTCTCGAGACGGCATCAACTCTTACCTATCGTGTGGCTGCTCACTGACAGCCGCTTCACGAAAACTAAGATATTAGTAGGATGCTTGATTCCCTTTATAAGTTTCGGGTAGCTGAACTTTCAGCTCTAAATGTTCACGAGGTTTTCACATGACCACCAAATTTTCAGAAACGCCTCTCTCGCCGCACATAGAGGATTTAATAGTGGCAGCGCACCCAACCACCGGCACGGACGATGACGAAGATGATCGAGACGATGAGCACGCGCACGCGCACGAGAATGAGGCCAGCGTGCGTGAGGTTGATGAAAATATGGAGACGCCGGAGGAATTCGAGATCGACGTCGCGGACGAGCCAGCGAATGAATTAGGTGACGCTGACGGCGAAGCGACTGACCGGTAGCTTTACAGCGGGGTCGCAAATGTTTGCCTCGGCCCGGGCGTCCCTGCCCGGGAACCGCGACTTTAATGGCAGTCGTTATGCAGAATGCCGCTGGGGGGGCCCGCGATGCAGGGAATTGCACTTAGATACTCATAGATCGCCCGCAGTTCGTGATTGGTCATTTTCTGAAAAGTCGGCCACGGCATGACCTGCAATAAGTCGCCATTGAAGGGCTGATTCGGGGGAAAACAATTGGTTGTAACGGTAGCGGAACAGTTGGGGTGCACATGATCCAGATCCACACCGGTTCGAAGAATCTGGCGGAATTCCGCAAATGTGCGACCACCCGCGGGCCGTCCAGTTTTGTCTGGTGTCAAATTACGCGTAAAAATATCGGGAGTGACTCCGGGGATTAGCACGAAAAGATTGCCGCCCGCGAGATAGGTATCCTGGTTGATGATATTGGGCTGATTGCCTTTGAAGTAAGGATTGCCGCCCGGCGCGTATTGCGTGGCGTTATCCGTAGTGTGGCAGCCGTTGCAATCGCCGATCGCGTTCACTAGATAACTTCCAAGTCCGACGAGATCTCGATTTTTGTGCTGCAAATTCAGCGGAACAGGCGCAATTTCAAAGCCCTGCCGAATCCTCGCCTCGTCGGAGTTTCGACTATCATCATCGGCATGTGCTGTTAAAATACCGGTTAAAGATCCAACCAAAACAACCGCAGCCCACGCGGCCACGGTTCCTGACGCAAAGACGTTATGTCTAATACCCATGGTTACACTCCCTATTCGGTCCGGTTAAAAAATTTATCTGCCGTTTCGTACTGCGGTCTCGGCGTTACGCTTTGTCGTGCGATGACATCCAGATCGCTTTTCCTATTATTCCCTACACTTCTTTTAGCCCCATTTGGACGGCACGTCCAGGCATATCGAATGCCCGAATCGAAACACGATTCGCTCCGTCTGATGCGCTGAATTTCGCTTCGCTGCGTTTTTATGCACAACGATCCAAAGGATATGGATCAACTGTGGTCGAATGACATGGTTGTAACGAATCCGTCAAACAAGTTTGTAACCAAGCAGCAGGTTCTAGAATTGATCCAATCCGTACGTCAGTAAGCCTTAGTCGTCGCGGGTTAGACATAATACTGCCGTTGCGCAGCTACCGGCGGGCCGACTGGGTGAGCGAGCACTATAGCGAAATCTGTCGGTAATCAAAGACGCTAATCGATGTTGCTTCGAGTTCGTTAAGCTTGGAGAGTAAGAGCCCGAACCCACGCACAGAAATCTGCTGGCAGGATAAGTTGGAATTTTGCGGAATTAATCTGCGGTAGCATTCATAGAGGCGATACAACATGCGTAAGCGGTTAGTAGTTTCAATAGTGCCAATGTGAGCCACTACTGGTATACCCATCTCCCGTTTACCTACACGTGCCGCCGGGCTACGAGCGTCGTAATCATGGCTATGAGCGCGACGATGAACATGAACCTGCAACGAAGGATGGATAAAAGATGAATAAGTCTTTAGTGATCGGTATAGTCATTGGCGTGGCGGTTGCCGCAGGTGCGGGTGCCCTTGCTACCTTCAAACTTCGAGGAAGTGACTCTGAATATGCAAAGGTAGTCAAAGTCACGCCGCTAACCAAAACGTTTAATACGCCGCGCCAATCATGTCATGACGAAACGGTGACACATCAAGCGCAACCGCGAGACACAAAAAATGTAATTGGTACAGTGGCCGGTGCAGTGCTTGGCGGCGTGATCGGCCATCAAATTGGCGGTGGTAATGGCCGGGACATCGCTACCGTGGCTGGGGCAGCCGCGGGCGGCTACGGCGGGAACCGGCTCGAAAAACACGTGCAGGACCAGAATACCTACACGACGACCGGACAGAAATGTGAAACCGTTTACGATAAGACCCAGAAGCAAATCGGATATTCGGTACGGTATCAACTCAAAGATCATGAACGAACGATTAAAATGAATCATGACCCGGGCGACCGCATCCCGGTTCGCGACGGACAGCTCGTGCTCGACGATGGTGCAGGTGCGCATGATAAGAAAAACTAAAAAGAGGCCTATACATGGCTATCGACGTTACCTCAATTTGCCATCACACAGGTTTGGGTGATCTCGCTGATCGCGGCCACCGAGCAAGCAATGTTGGTCGGGGCTTTGGTAAGAGGGTGAATTGGTTCGACCCTCAAACCCAGCCGCCCGGTCGGACGTTGTTCACATAAAACGCAGTTCCATAAGGAACTGACCCATGAGCGAGATCAGTGGAGATAATTGGGTACTTCGATTTCGGTGCCTCGATTTATTTTATTGCGAGTACGGGACCTTTTGCGAGTCGTTCGCGCATGGAATTTGCGAAACTCAAAAAGCGTTACCGTGCACTAAGAGTCGCGGTTGGAGGCTTATCTTGGCTGGAGTGTCGCGTGCGCCGTTAGGACGCATCGAACAGGAGGGCCTGCATTCTCAATGGACACTTGTCAAGCTTAAGCTCACGGACGAACGCGTTGGCAAGCGCGTCAATTACGCGCTTGGGGTCGCCATCACGCTTGCGAATCTGCTCTATGAGAGGTGTTCCGCATACAAGGCCGTGTGCGAATAGTGCGATATCGGTCACGCGCCGTTCGAAGCGCACGACTGATGCGGTTATATCCGTAAATTCAGCGTCCAGCAGTGATTCCTTGATTACATCCATCTGGTGGTAGCAGAATGGAACCTGATGGAACTGTGGCGGGTCGCCGGGTGAAAAGCTTGCCGTGGTCTCATACGCAATACGGCCGAAGGCATTGTGTGCGTGAGAGTCCCACACATTAAACACATAGTGGCCATTGCGGGCGAGCAAGCGGCGAACTTCGCTGTACGACTTAGCCTTGTCAGGGAAGAACATCACGCCGTACTGACAGACAACTGCATCGAAGGTGTTGTCCGCAAACGGCAGCTCCGTAGCATCCGCCGCGAGAAAGGTCACTCGCTCTTCGGGGTCGAACTTCGATCGCGCGACCTCAAGCATGGCCTCGTTCAGATCAGTTGCCGTCAGCTGACTGGACAGAGCAAGTCGATCTCTGAGCTGGCGGGTAACGATACCCGTACCCGCGGCCGTTTCGAGTACCCGCATCGGCGACCTGGCCGAGACCCGGCGCGCGATGTCCGCCGCATAATCGGCAAAAATGACTGGTCCCAGTCCCCGCTCATAGTGCTCGGGGATGGTGCCGGTGAATCGTGCCGCTGTAATGTCTTGCATCCGCCCCTCATGATAGCGCTTCCCGGTGGCCACTGATGGAAATCGCTAATCGCGAAAAAAGTCCTCACGGATGGTGCCGTGGTAGTTGCGCGTCACAACGCGAAAAGTTTCCGGTTTAGTAGCAGCGAGTCCGAGAATAACGGTTATCGCAAGCCCCGTCAGGATAAGAATGATTTGCATCACATTGCCTCTCCTAATGATTGCGAGAGGATACTACCAGGCGGAGTCCCACACCAGCCGCGTCGTGCAAAGACCATATTGCGATGCAACGACGCATGTGAATTCTGAGCGGCCATAGCGGAAGAATGTAACGAGGGGACCTTCGATGGCGTGGTGCCGGAGTGATCGGTCCAGGAGCGAGGCTGGCCAAGAGCGTTGATATTACTGCGGCGGAAAAAATAAATTTGCACATCCGTTTGCTGAACGGCTAGTTCGATTGTGGCGCTGCGTATTGACGACCGTTTCGGCATCCGCCCGTTCCACGTATCAATAAGCGCCCAGTGCTTAGGAGTGCCGCGCTAGTTATTTTATTGTGGCTGGAACCAGCTACGCACAAAGGATTGGCAAAAAGCCTTTAACTTTTCTGCAGCCCAGTTCGGATGAACCAACCTGATTTCCGTAACTCTGCTTGGCTCTTTTACTTTACCGTTAAAGACATCGATGCAACCGCCACCGGTATTGGCGGTGCCGGAGGCATAATTGTGTATGCTCCGACGTAGGTTCCGGGCGGTAACTGGATCATCAATGCGCAAGATCCTCAAGGTGTGATGTTCGACTTTGTGGAGCAACGCAACTAGCCTCTTGGCGCAATTCGGGTAGCCGCCATGCAGTGTTCTTGAAGCCGCAGGTGCGCGCCTTCAACGGTCCAACACATTATTATTTTAAGTCCTGAGGACCTTAGCCGCATTGCCGTCGAGTGGGTGGAGGTCAACACCGACGTTATCCACAAAACGTGGGTGTTTGTCGCAGCGCTCGGTGCCCATTTTGCCACCGCCATCGCACCGGCACGGCCGGGCCATCCGAAGGACAAGGCGAATGTAGAAGGTGCGGTGAAAATCCTGAGGCGCTACCTGCGCTTTCGGTATCGGCGCACGACTTTTACCTCGATTGTCCAGATCAACCAAGCACTGGCCGAGCGCGTGCAGCGAATCAATGATCGGCGTCATAGCCGTTTTGGCGTCTCGCGCCGCGAGCGCTTTGAGACGCGGGAGAAATTGGCGCTCAAAGCGCTGCCGCAGTATGAGTTCGCCGCCGGCGAATGGAAAGAGGCAAAGCTGCATCCAGATTGCTACCTCGCCGTAGAGAGCAACTATTACAGCGCCCCGCATATCCACCGGCATAAGAAACTGCGGCTCAAGCTCACCGAGAAGCATATCGAGATCATTCTGGACCTTGAGCGCCTGGCTATCCACCCGCGCAGCTTCATGGTCTGCTGGTTGAGCTGTTTGATGCGGATCTCTTCGGTCGCTTGCGCCACCCCGGCAACCCCATGCTGCGTTACGCCGTTGGCGCTGACGCGGTTGTTCCCCCCACGGTTAATCAGGAGAGTTTAAAGTTATGAGTACCGCGATTGCCAAGAATCTGATGGCCGAGATGAGACCTGCCGTTCTTGGTGTTGGTCACCTTTACTTTGGTACCGAAAGGCAGCGACGCGCAGCGCAACGCCGAACTGCAGACCGCGAATTCCATTCGGTCTAAGCCATCAAATGATTTTTGAGAAGCGGTCGCGCTTATCGCCGTGGGTGAGGTATTGATCGAAAATCATTGCGATAGTACGCACCAGCAGCCGCCCGCGCGGCGTGACCACGATCCACCCCGGCTCAAGAGTGATGAGTCCCTCCAGCGCCAGATCTTCGATGCGTTCCCATTCGTTGGCGAAGTAGTCGCGGAAACGGATCAGGTGCGCGATTTCGATCGACTCGATCGACAGCTCAAAGTGGCACATGATTGATTGGATTACCGCGCGACGTAACAGATCGTCAGCGGTGAGTTCGATACCGCGCAGTACGGGTAGCTCACCACGGTCAAGGCGATCATAGTATTCATCAAGCGCCTTTACGTTTTGACTGTAAGTTGTGCCAACCTTGCTGATGGCAGAAATGCCAAAGCCCAATAAATCACACTCTGGCCGGGTAGAGTATCCTTGAAAGTTGCGGTGCAGACGCCCCTGCCTGGCCGCCACCGAGAGATCATCGTGCGGCAGCGCAAAGTGATCCATCCCTATATAGACGTAACCCGCATCAGTCAGTTTGTGGATCGCAAGCGCCATGATTTGCAGCTTCGCTTCTCCACTGGGCATATCGGCAGTCTCAATGCGGCGTTGCGACTTGAACATTGTCGGCATGTGAGCGTAGCTGTAGAGGGCGATCCGATCCGGCTTCATGGCTAGCACCCGATCAAGGGTACGCTCAAACCCGGTCACATTCTGTTTGGGCAAGCCGTAGATCAGATCAATGTTGATCGAGGTGACACCGTGTTTGCGCGCGGTTTCGATAACGTTTGCGGTCTGCTCTTCGCTCTGGATGCGGTTGACGGCCCTCTGCACATCGGTATCAAAATCCTGCACGCCGAGACTCATGCGATTGAAGCCCAACTGCGCCAGCGCGGCAGTCTTCTCGTTATCCACCGTACGCGGATCGATTTCCACCGCATATTCGCCCGAGGACAATTCGAAGTGATTACCTAGCTGGCGCATCAGGGTCTGCAATTCTTCGATCGACAGGAACGTCGGTGTGCCGCCGCCCAGGTGCACCTGTTCGGCACGTTGATTGCCGTCCAACATCCCAGCGACCAGTGCGAACTCGCGGTCCAGGTAGGTTAAATATCGGGCGGCGTGCCCATGATTCTTGGTGACGACCTTGTTGCAACCGCAGTAATAGCAGATGGTATTACAGAAGGGAATATGAACGTATACTGAAAGCGACTGGCCACTGGTGTATGCCGCTGGACCACAGATAATACTGCGCTGTTCGAGCGTGATCTGATGCGTACTTGCGTTGTAGGCCTCGATAAAACGGTCTGCGGTCGGATACGAGGTGTAGCGTGGCCCGGGCTTGTCGTATTTCCTGACCAGATCAGTGTTGATCTGCACCGACGCGACAGCGTTAGAAATAGGGCTGTTGGTAATGCTGCTGGTAGACATGTGCCCATGGTGAAACAATTCGCAAGTTAAGTTTTGATATGGATCAAGTGGAGAGCAATACTTTGCATAAGTTAACCCCCGTGTACCTGTAACGCTGATGACTAAATCTGAGATTCTGCGAGAGCAAAGCACGCACATTGTGTTGGCCGACTTAAAGACAGCCTGTGCAAACTGCAATGTGCGCCAAATTTGTCAACCGGCCGGACTCACGCCTGAGGAGCTGGATAAACTCGACGCGCTGGTCGATGTCCGACGCAAGGTCAAGCGTGCTGTTAGCCTTTACCGGGTTGGAGAGCGGTTTGATGCGTTGTATGCGGTGCGGAGCGGTTTCTTCAAATCGCGCGTTACCTACGCCGACGGACGCGACCAGGTCACTGGGTTTTCAATGGCCGGTGAAATCCTCGGCATGGACGGCATCGGGCAGGGCACGCACAATTGCGACGCGGTGGCCCTGGAAGACAGCGAGGTGTGCATCATTCCCTATGCGCGACTCGAGGAGCTGTCGCGCGAGATAGGTAGTCTGCAGCGGCATTTTCACAAGATCATGAGTCGCGAAATCGTGCGCGAAAGCGGCGTTATGATGCTCCTTGGCGTGATGCGCGCGGAGGAACGTATCGCGGCGTTCCTGCTTAATCTATCGCAACGCCTGAACTCGCGCGGATATTCGCCGCTGGAGTTTCACCTGCGCATGACGCGTGAGGAAATCGGAAGCTATCTTGGTCTCAAGCTCGAAACCGTGAGCCGCGCTTTCTCCAAATTTCACAAGGACGGTCTCATTGAAGTCGAGCAGAAGTTTGTCCGAATCAAGAGTATTGCGGGACTCAAGCAAGTCTACGCGCATTACGTGAGCTGAGCGGATTGCGCGCGTGCAGAGAACACTAACTCTGAGTAGTCGTATTCCCTGACGATCAAAAAAATACTTTCAACTGCGTGAGTATTCGCGATAGGGGGCTTAAGATTCCTATCCGCCTTACTGCAATTTGATGATATGTGTGCAGCTGCATGGAACCGTCAGTTTAGTCTCCCCATGTGCTGTAACGCCAGTCTCGATAAAGTCGTTATTCGTCATCTGGTAGCCAACAATGTCTAATGTCACCAAAACGGCGACGTACCCAAAATGGCAAATGCCGCGGGCATCCGCATCCACTCCCAACGTCTCGACGCCGTTGATATACAGGACGCAATATCCGCCGGATGCGGGAGCGTTCATCGGCCAGGACGTTGGTACCTGCGCCTCCAGAATGCCGTAGTTCGGGCGGGGGTTCCGCCGCGGCCATAGGACATCATTACGAACACACTCAGAGAACTTGCCATCAACAGGATTTTAAGCATAAAAATGCCCCCTTTTATGGCAATATAATACTGAAGATGTTGAATCGCTTTGTAGGAGCGTCAGAGCTTCCCGGGTGTTCCGTGACCAGGTAGTCTATAGTTGATATCCTACTTCCGAGTGAAAAAACGACGCCAAGGGTATGCTCTCAGCGCGAGCGTACGCGCAGCTCGAGGGTGACGAGCCGTGCAATCATCAAAGCCGGGTAGAGTTGCCCGAACAGTGCTTCGCTCGAAGCCAGTGCTCTTGCAAATGCGCCGCTTGGCAGCACGTCGCCGTACCCGAGAGTTGTAAGCGTTTCGAAGCTGAAATATTGGAATAGTGCGAGGCGAGCGGACGCAGCCACCGGGCTGGTGGGCAATCGGATGGCGCTAGGGTCGATCAGGTGAACAATGTCATACAGATGCGCCCACGCCAGCCCCGCAAGCAAATAGACAACGACAGTACCCTGAACACGGTGGTGCGTGATATCTCCAGGCCGAAAAACCTGCAGCATGACTATTACGCCGAGCATCACGACGAAACCGGCACGTAAGCTAAGATCAACCAATTGCGCGGCGCCACCGCCGCCGAAATGGGCGTACCAATCCATGGCAATGCTAGCGGCAGCAGTCACCATCACGACAATTACTATCCGTAGCCGACGCGCTACGGCCGCTACGCCAGTCACCGTCAACACTGAAAAGAAGCCGATGCTTAGTTCCGTGCCGATCACGTTGCCGCTCGTAAGGGGAGTAATGACGAACAATAATAGCAGCAACATGATCAGCAACGCGGTCAGACTGCGGTCCGTATTCCAAAAGCGGTGCAGGTGGGCGAACTTGCTTACTATTGAAGAGGCGCTAGGTTTTTCTGCGGAGCCGTTATGCTGAATCATGATTGATGCCTGTGTTCGCGCAATCGCTGCGTTAAACTTATGACCGCGTCAGAGCGCTTTGGTTGCCGCGCTGCGTTAAAAGAGCGTCATCAACGCTTAGACTGGCTATAAAAAACTTCGGCCGCACCGATTCTCGCCGTGCCAGCGCCAGCGACATCACAGTCAGCCGGACAAAACGCTTAAGCTGAAAGAGGAGACTTTCATTGCCTAGGCTGCCTGGTTAAATCGCTGCTGGTTAGTTGCCTTACGATGCGCACGGGCCGCGCCTAGTCGTCGCGCACGCTCGTCTCGTACTTGGTGCGGTTGCCCATAGTGTCAGGTTGCAGGCGTCATGCAACCCAACGCTGCATGGTAGCGCTCGTGGTTATAGTGGTGCACGAGCTTGGCCATGATCGCCTCCAGGGCGGTGACCTTGCCTCCGAAAAACGGATCTCTTAGCGAGCGATTTATAATCGCTTGACGAGGGGTATGAAAATGTCAACAAAGCCGAGTTCAGTCTATACGCTTGAGTACAAGTTGGAAGCAGTCCGGCAGGTCAAAGCTTGGGAAAGCATTGCGACTGTGTCTAAAGTACTGGGGATTCCGAACCAGACATTATTTACGTGGGTAAAATTGGAACGTGAAGGGAGTCTTACGGGCCCTGGAAGTAAGACTGTGAACGCCGCGCAAATTCAGTGAGCGCCTTGCGGCCTTTCTGGGGACCCACCGAATCCGATACGTGATCGAGTGCCCTTGCACATCGGCTAGGCCGTTCTCATCTGCCGATTCCTCAGAGCTCAGCGCCAGAAAGCTATTCTCAATATCCCTCACCAACTGTCCGCGCCGTTCTAAATGTCGACCTCACCGCGTTCTCCAAAACTGCACTACGTGGCGCAGGGATCAGTATTTATCCCGTCCACGGCGAGGAGGCGGACACGCTGATGAAGAGTGCGGATCTGGCCTTGTACGATGCCAAGCGCGCTGGCGAAAATATTTGTCGAATCTCGGGGCGCATAGACCCATCGGGGGTAGCACGGCCAGCGTGATCCACCCTCGTCCAGCCCGTGATTGACCGGTGCCTGAGAGACAATAAGGCAACGATTCTCATGGTCAGTCTTGATTTGCCCCGAGGCGGGCAAGTTCGGGCATCAATGACCTGCTTACGACAAACGGTGTATCCACACTTGCCTCGTGAGAGGCGCGGTTATCCCAGCCTGCTTGAGCACCGACATGTCTCATAACGGCGGTCGCGAGACGGCTATTTTCTTTCCGGGGAGGTCCGTTACCGGACAGAACTTCGTGCGACTTAGGGTGATAGTCGCGATTACGGTAATTTAGATCCGAAACGCCGATAACTTTTTTAAACTACTTATAGGAAACGAACATGAACATTATTAAGAGTCCTCAGATGTACCTCTCCACCTGTTTGCTTGCGACGGCCGCGCTGATTGGCGGCATCTCCTCAGCCTCGGCCTGGGTGCCACTAGGGGCGGCCGCCCAATTCGCGGTCCTCGGCGGCACGGCTGTAACCTGCACCGGCGGCGCAGTGGTTGGCGAGGTAGGTATCTCCCCCGGCATCACTGCTGCTTACACGAACACCGGCTGTGCGGTTGCCGGCGCTACGCCCCCTGCGAGCAACGTGGCCGCAGTCGCGGCGCACGCTGACTTCATCACCGCCTACGATGCGCTCGAGCTTCAGGCCACGCATAGGGCTTGTACCGATGTCGCGGGCAACCTTGCGGCCACGAATCTAGCGCCGGGTGCATACTGTCTCGACGGGACAGCCAAGACAGGCGTGCTAACACTCACAGGATCACCGACCGCGGTGTGGACCTTCTTCGTCGCTGGCGCACTCACCGGGACCAACTTCTCGGTGGTGATGGCCGGTGGCGGGCAGCCGTGCAACGTGTATTGGGTGCCGAGCGTCGCTGCGACCATGACGACATCGACGTTGAAAGGAAACATCCTCGCGGGCAACACCGTCGGCGGATCGATCACCTTGACTGGGGGAACCTTGACCGGTCGAATCTTGGCGAATGTCGCTGTGACGACGACTGGCACCAGCGTCGTCGGCTGCCAGGCGCCTG
>JAYUFB010000055.1:0-12900 GCA_043738945.1 Gammaproteobacteria bacterium | reverse complement strand
CCTTCCACATGTCGAAGCCTTCTGACCTGATCCCTGAGCTACAAGGTCGTCTACCCATCCGAGTGGAACTTGAACCGCTCGTGGTGAAAGATTTTGTGCGTATCTTGACCGAACCCGATGCCTCGCTGTGCCGTCAGTACTCAGCGCTACTCGCCACTGAGGGCGTCACACTAGAATTTGAAGCAAGTGGCGTACAGCGATTAGCCGAGGTTGCCTTCGAAGTCAATGAACGTACCGAGAATATCGGTGCACGCCGATTGCACACCGTCATGGAGCGACTACTGGAGACTTTGTCCTTTGATGCCGCGGATCGAAATGGCGCACAAGTGACTGTGAATCGCGATTACGTGGAAGCTAACCTTGGCGAATTAGTGCGCGATCAGGATTTATCGCGCTACATTCTGTAAGCATTCGCAACGCCAATTACGCCGACACCAAAGTCATGCCAACGCCCCAGCCTACCGACATCAAAATTCGCACCACCTCGCGAGTTCTGGAAGTGCACTTTGACGATGGCACCCATTTTGAATTACCCTTCGAATATCTGCGCGCCTTCTCGCCCTCCGCCGAAGTTAAAGGCCACGGGGGTGGCGAAGGCATTCTGCAAACCGGTAAAGAAAATGTCGGTATTAGTAGCGTAGAACCGGTGGGCAATTATGCATTGCGATTGAATTTCGATGACGGACACAATACCGGACTGTATTCGTGGAGCTTCTTGCACGAATTGGGCCGCGAACAAACGGTAAATTGGCAGCGCTTTCTAGAGCGTTGCCGCGAAGCCGGGATCACGCGCGGCTAACGGGTCGAGAGTCCGGGTTCCATCTTACGGACGTTGTCAGATCAGGTACTGTTGCGAGAGACTGCTATAATTTCCGGTCAGGAGTCATTCAGATGCGCAATCGGCCCCTTTGAGACATCCGAGAGGTCGAAATGGCCGCCGGAAAGCTGCCGCTCGAAACGGCGCCGCCATTGCCGCGCCAGGCTCAACGTCTTTTCGCCTCCTCTAGCATCGCGCGGCCACCATTTCAAATGGACCCCGAGCCTATGGATTTTCCCGGGGCTTGATCTCCACAGCATTGATGAGCCGCGCCGCGCTTTCACTCTCGCCCTGCACAAAGCGCGCGAACTCGGGTTGCGTCATGCTCATTGGTTCGCCTCCGTGCTTCGTGATCCAATCGCGCAGATCCGGCCCGGCGAGAACGCGTCCAATGTCCTTCGAAAGCTTGTCAACCACTCCGGCGGGCGTGCTAGCCGGGACCCATATTCCATACCAAATCGGGAAGTCGAATCCGGCAACGCCCGCTTCAGCGATCGTAGGCACCTTCGGAAGCAAGGTTGAGCGGCGCGCGGTGGTCACACCGAGTGGTAAAAGTTTACCGTCGCGGATATGGGGTAGCACAATAGCAATAGGCGCAATCACATACGTGATGTGCCCTTCGATGGTGCCGGCAACAATATCGGCGATCGCATCCGTCGGCTGGGGAGGCACGTCCACGGCTTTAATTCCAGCGCTGAGGTTGAATTTCACAACTCCCAAGTGCGTGCCAGTGCCCGGGCCAGTGGAGCCAAACTTGAGCTTACCCGGCTTCGCCTTCGCGGCGGCAATGAGTTGGCCGACGGTCGTGAAGCCCGCCGACTTGCCGGCGATGAGCACGTAGGGCTGGCTCGTGAGCGGAACGATCGGGATGAAATCCTTCAACGGGTCATATGGAAGATTCTTCAAGAACGCCGCACTATATGCCTGAGCGCTGGTGTTGATGAGCAGCGTGTAACCGTCGGCGGGCGACTTCGCGACCTGCGCGGGGCCCGCGGTGGCTCCCGCACCGGGATAGTTCTCCACTGTCACAGGTTGGCCCCACAGCTCAGAAAGCCTCGGGGCAAGGGCGCGGGCCAATAGATCAGGCCCACCACCCAGCCCGAACGGCTCAATAATGTGCACTGGCTTGGCGGGATAATCTTGTTGCAATGCCAACGAGTCTGCTGCGTAGGTCACCGCGCAACCCAATAGAAGAAGCGAAAGGAACGCGACGACTTTAGCGCTCGTTCTCATATTCGTTCATTCAACTCCTCATGTCGTGAGTTTTGACTGACCTTGTACACTTTATCGGAAAAGGTTCAAACCTATCACTTCCCGATAGCTGCCCCTGGCTACGGGCAGGAGAGGGTCACGGGACTTTATTGGCACATTGTCGCCACTGTATTATGCAGCATGCCAGGGGTCAATTAATTCGATTCCAGTTCCCTTATAGTCCCGTACATTTCTGGTCGCCAAAATGAACCCACGCATGGCCGCGATGGCTGCGATTGCGCAATCGGCAAAGTGAATCGGATTCCCCGCTGCTTGCGTCCCCGCAACCACGCACCCAAATGCACGAGCACAGTCCTGATCAAACGACAGAACGCGACCCTCAAACCCAGCGATCAATTCTGTCGTTGCGGCCTGCAGCGCCTTGCGACGTTTTCCCATGGGTAGAACGCTGACCCCCGCCTGTAACTCGGCCAAGGTAATCGTCGTGAGGTAGAGTGTATCTGGCGCTTGTCGATCCAGCCAAGCTAACACCTGCGAAGCAGGCTTCGGTTTCAGTGGTTCCGAAACAAGATTCGTATCCAAAATAATCATGATTCAAAGTTTACCGGGCGCACCGGGCTGCGCCGACGTGTTTTCGGAAATTCAACGCCCCCATATTTGCGGCCGATTTCTGCCAATACCGTTCCCATACCGCGCTGCGGCCGCACCGCATTTTGTAGGATCACGCGTATCTCAGCCTCCGTACTGCGCCCGGACTGCCCAGCACGTTGCTTAAGGGCACGCAGAGTCTCATCCGGTAGATTTCTAACGATCACGGCTGCCATTGATATCACTCCACTATCTTGATATTCATACGATACCGTATTGTGGGAATGATATCATAGTACATCGTCGAGTTCGGCCATTCGAGCGACCGCAAGTTAGTGGCCTGACGTGCGTACGGCTCAGCATCTGAAGACGCTGGTGTTCCAATCGCCTCACGCCGCCCGGCCAATACGAGATTAATTCCGCCGATGCCGGTAACATCCATTGATATCACTTAATGTTGCGGTTTCAATTCCGCGCAGCTGCCAGTCACCGATGCCCGGAGTGGGTAGGCCTCGGCCCTGACCCGCCACTGGACCTCCCTATCCACCTTCGCCGAAGTCGACTATCAAGAAGTAGAAATAGTCGACATGCGTTGGTCGCAATAATGTGAGGCGCGACGAGTCCCCCGCAATCCCCACCCAAGTCTGCCGGCAATTCTTCTGACCGCTCGGAACTGAACATACCGGGATGAACTACGCTGCATTCGGCGCGCACAGGCGATCACGCAAGCGCATGAACGGGCGCTCCACGGCGATATGCACGACATAAGCGATGCTGACCACGCAAAAGATACATAACACAAACATAAAGATGCTATTCGGAGCGGCATCCAGTGAAATTGCAGCCCGTTGCAGCAGATGGATGATGATCTTATGGGTCAAGTAAATCGAATAGGACAGAACGGCAACCCATTTTGTAATTACAGAACCTCGGCTTAACACCGAATCAGCACTCACGGCGGCAATTAATATCAAGCCGTACGCGACGGCTACCAGAGGGAACTCAACTAGGCTGAGTAGCCAATACTTCTGGTCGTCATCCATGAGGTATGCCGCAGCCAGAAGCGCCAGTCCGGCAACGAGCCAGAGAGAGTCTCGCCTCGCCAGGACCTAACACTATCCAGCAATATCTTCGTACGGGCCTCATCGATGAGCTGCACATCGCTATCTCGCCGGTCCTGCTGGGCGGGGGAGAGCGACTGTTCGAGGGGATTGACGTTCGCGCTCTGGGATACGAATGCGTTCATTTCGTTGCGTCGGAGCAAGCCACCCATGTTGTACTCCGGCGCCAAGGGCACAATGACGCCTAACGTTCCGGTTCCGCGGACATTCGCGACCGGCAGGTACGGGTCAGGACTGTAAGTTGTACCCACTTCCGCACAGGCGCTACACATCCCGATGTAACTGGGGAGTCGGGGACTAATCCTGTTAAACGCGGCCCTCGTGGTATAAGAGGCCGGACGGCAGCAGGGATTCGGACCGTGAAAACGGGTAAGGGGGGAAGACGCATGGCAACTCAACACACGGACCGCGGCCGCCGCACGCTGCTTGCAGGGCTGCTCGCACTTCCCACGGCCGCTATCCTGCCGCGGGTTTCGCGCGCCCAGACGACTCGGGGGCCTGCAGTGCCGCCGCCGCTGGAAGATCTGCTGGGCGTCGCGGATTTCGAGGCCGCCGCGCGCGCCGTCCTGCCGCCCGCGCATTTCGGCTATCTTGCCACCGGCGTCGACGACGATCGCACGGTGGCCTGGAATCACGAGGCCTATGGTCAGCTGGAAATCAGTGTGCGGCGTTTCGCCGATGTGACCCGTACTGACCTGGGCGTAGATCTGTTCGGCATACACTGGCCCGCGCCAGTGTACCTATCGGCTGTCGCCAGCCAGCGCGCCTTCCACCCCGAGGCCGAGCTCGCCACCGCGCGCGCTGCGGCCTCGCGCTCGGCGTTGATGATGCTGTCGTCCGCCGGGTCTACGGGTCCGGAGGACGTGATGGCCGCACGGGGTGCGCCAATCTGGCAGCAGATTTATCCCACCGATGACTGGGAGGTCACGCGCGCGATTATCCAACGCGCGCATCGCGCCGGCTGCAGTGCCATCGTACTCACCGTCGACAACCATTCGCCGCGCTACAATGAGACGCTGGCGCGCGCGGTGCGCCAGGATCCGCGCACCTGTACCGACTGCCACGTCAACAATTCCCACGACTTCGTGCGCAAGGCGCCCATCTACCAGGGCGTCGACGTCTCGCGCGTAAAGGAATCGACCCAACCGTCGGCGATCACTTGGGAGTACCTCGACCGCGTCCGCGGGCTGGTCAAAGGGAAGCTCCTGGTCAAGGGCATCATGCGCGGCGACGAGGCCGCGGGTTGCGCCCGCCACGGCGCAGACGGCGTGATTGTTTCCAACCACGGCGGGCGCGACGAGGAATCGTTGCGCTCTACCATCGAGTGCCTTCCGGAAGTGGTTGCGGCCTGCCGCGGCCGCGTGCCGGTGCTGGTCGATGGTGGCATCCAGCGCGGCACCGATGTGTTCAAGGCGCTGGCGCTGGGCGCGAGCGCCGTGGGCATCGGCCGCCCGCAGATCTGGGGGCTCGCTCCCTATGGGCAGGCCGGCGTCGAGGCGATACTCGACATCTACGCGCGCGAGCTACGTGCCATCATGCGCCAGGCCGGTACGCCTAGCATCGCCTCGATTACGCGCGACTTCGTGGTCGCGCGCGCGCCGGCGCCACGCTGACGGGCTCGCCGATTCTCAAGGCACCAAGCGAAATCAATGTTGGCACGTACCTGTCGACTCGCACCTTGAATAACATGACGTGCCGCACAGCTATCGTCCGCGAACGTCGGCTAGGGGTCAGCTCCGGCGGTTGCCAGCAGTCACCTTCTGGCCCAATTTGTCAGCTAGCCACAGCTTAGTCAATGACTGCCGGGTAACGCCCATACGCTGCGCCTCCCGATCCAAGGAGTCCACCATCCAACCCGGGAAATCGACATTCTCCCGCTTTGGGTCCGTACCAACGCGCCGGGGCTTGGCTAAATCCAACTGATCAATGATCTTCTCCGCGGCATCAAACTTGCGATCAAATGTCTTGGCTTTCATAAATTTCCACTTCCTCGTCCCGCGACGACATACCAGTGGCTTGGATTGCCGCGGCTATCAAAACCACAGGCGGGCATCTCATTACTTTCGATAAGGGATTTCGGCGCTTCTTAAGCCGTAACGAATTCACCATTTTAGGCTTCTAGCGCCGCGCGCTAACGATGCGCGTGAATGCGGATATCACCGCCGCTGGTCTTAAGGACAAGTTGCGGTCCGCCGCCGTTGACCTTGCCTGACAAACTATTTTCGGTCTTTCCATCCGGGTCAATAACAATGGGAAAGCCGCTCGCGTCAATGTCGCCGCCGCTGGTGTGCGACCTCAAGTCGAAGCGCGTAGCCTTATCGACCGAGACGTCGACATCACCACCCGAAGTCGACAAGTGCACGTCCCCCTTGAGCATGCCATCAATACCAGCCCTAATATTGCCACCGGAAGTGCTCGCGCTTAATTGACCGCGTAGCGACTCGACCACAATATCGCCCCCCGAAGTTCGACCGTCCACTTCACCCTCAACCCGCGAAATGTTTAAGTTACCCCCACTCGTGCTTAGGTGAGCGCGTCCGCTGACACCCGCTAATTCAATATTACCGCCCGAAGTACTAAGCGACGTGTTGTAGCGACTCGGTACCAAGACCGTAAAACTGACCGCAATGGGTGGCCATGAACCCCAGTGCCAGCCGCTATTCGGATAATTTGCGCGGGCGCTCACCGCCTGCCCTTGCTGGGTAATCTGCAAATCCAACTCGCGCTGCAATTGGTCCGCCTTTGCAGTGGAGCTCGCATCAATTTGCAATGTAGCGGTCACTTTAACCTCGTTGCCAGTCCCCGCTATAACCCTAATATCTCCGCCAGCCGTCTCAACCGTGAGGTCGGCACCCGGCACTGAGGTAAAGGTTTTCTCAACCGTACGAGTCATCCTGGCGAACACCTGGGGCGAAACCAGCAATATTCCTAGCAGCAGCATGATCGAGGCTTTCATCGCTATTTATCCTCAGGGTTTATCAGTTAAAAAGAGCGGCTGGTCAGCTTAACAAACACGCGACTTGCGCAAAAGTTTCATCTGCTTCTGGCAAGGGTGACCTACGTGCGGCGTTTCGGTGACGGGCTGCGCCTGGGATTGCGCGAGTCAGATACAATACTGTGATGAGCAGCCCCCCAACACCTGGTATCCGCCCCGATTCGGGGTCAAAACCCAATAACGACCCAAAGGTCGATTTCGGGTTTGAGAAAGTATCCAGGACCGAAAAGACTGAGCGAGTTCGTTCGGTATTTTCCTCCGTGGCCAACAAGTATGATGTCATGAATGACCTCATGTCCTTAGGCGCGCATCGGCTCTGGAAACAATTTACGCTGTCGCTTACGGGACTTAAAAATGGTCAGTCCGCCCTAGATGTGGCCGGCGGCACTGGCGATCTCGCCGCAGGCATGCTGCGCCAGGTGGGGGCCCAGGGTCGCGTTATTCTGTCGGACATTAATCCTAAAATGTTGGACGTGGGCCGCGACCGCCTCTTGGACCGCGGATTTGTGGGTAACGTAGAGTGCATCGTCGCTAATGCTGAGCATCTACCCTTCGAAGACAACCTCTTTGACTGCGTGACCATCGGTTTTGGGCTGCGCAATGTGACCGATAAGGTCGCAGCGCTACGCTCTATGTTTCGCGTACTTAAGCCCGGCGGTCAATTGTTGGTCCTTGAGTTCTCAACACCCGTCATGCCCGGTATCAAGCCGTTATACGACGCCTATTCTTTTAAGGTGCTGCCCTTTTTGGGTCGCTTGGTGGCGAACGATGCTGCAAGCTACCGTTACTTAGCCGAATCCATTCGTATGCATCCCGATCAAGAAACTTTGCTCACGATGCTCCAAGACGCCGGATTCGCGCAAGCGCGCTATCACAACTTAAGTGGCGGCATTGTCGCCGTGCATCGCGGCTATAAAATCTAGTATGCCGGCAACACCTGCGTGGCTGGCTTCTATCGAAGCGCTGCTCAACCGTAACATGAGCGGCACTCATGCGCGGGCACTGCTACAACGCCTTGATAGCACCTCTCTACAAATTGAAATAGAAGGCATAGTGCGAATCCGCGCACTAATAGCCGCGGGTAGGCTGAGCATTCTCAGGCCTGATGACACCCCTAGCGACGCGACTATTAGCGGATCGCCACTCGCGCTACTACAGTTAAGTGCTGGGAAGCCGGGCAGTGGAAAAACTAGCGCCGGCAATTCCGTTCAAATTCGCGGTAACGCGGAAATCGCCAGCCTGTATCGCGAACTACTTACCATTGCTCGCCCCGATTGGGAAGAGGAGCTCTCCCGTTGGGTCGGCGATATTCCCGCTCGGCGGATCTCGCAAATGGCTCTACAGGCGTTTAGCTGGGCACGTAAGGCTGGGCGCACCGTTGGCGAAAACATTAGCGAATACCTAACGGAAGAAGGTCGTGACCTTGTCAACAAAGTAGAACATGAAGAATTTCTGCAGGGAGTTGATACGCTACGTGAGACCACCGACCGAGTTGAGGCACGACTCACACGCCTTGAACAACTAGCGCGAGGTCGAGCATAATGCGGCTTCGCGTCTTGTTACGGTTATTAGAAATTCAGCGCGTATTTGTAAAACATGAGCTGGTAGAGTTTATAGCCGCCTCCAATCTATATCGTCCGTTTCGTTTTTTTGTCTATCTTTCACCGTGGGTCTGGTTCCAACACCGTAACGGACAAACTCGGGGCGAACGTCTGCGTCTTGCCCTAGAAGAACTCGGACCTATATTCGTCAAATTTGGCCAAGCTCTCTCCACGCGTCGCGATATGTTGCCGCTCGACATCGCCGACGAGTTGGCGAAACTGCAAGATCGAGTGCCGCCGTTCGACAGCGCCATCGCCATGGCCACGGTTGAAACCGCTCTTGGACAGTCGATTAAAGATGTCTTTGCGAGCTTTGAGGCCGCGCCGTTAGCGGCAGCATCGATTGCGCAAGTACATGCCGCCCGATTAAAAAGCGGGCAAGAGGTGGTTGTGAAAATCCTCAGGCCTGACATGCACGAAGTCATCGCTCGAGACATTGAAGTACTACAGACCTTGGGCAGCCTTGCACAAAAATATTGGAAGGACGCGCGGCGTCTACGACCCATCGAAGTGGTGCGTGAGTATCGCAAAACCATATTAGATGAATTGGATCTAATGCGCGAAGCGGGCAATGCTTCTCAACTGAAACGCAATTTTGCGGGCTCTACTTTATTGTATGTGCCCGACGTGTATTGGGATTATTGCCGCAGTAATGTCATGGTCATGGAGCGCATTCACGGCATCGTCGTGAGTCAAATAGAAACGCTCAAAGCGCGCGGTACAAATTTTGCAAAACTAGCTGAAAATGGGGTCGAAATTTTCTTCACACAGGTATTTCGGCATAATTTCTTTCATGCCGACATGCACCCCGGTAATATATTTGTGCAAGTAGAGGACCCTGAAAATCCTCGCTATGCGGCCGTTGATTTCGGCATCGTGGGCACCTTGCAACCACGAGATCAGCATTACCTCGCTGAGAATTTCATGGCATTCTTTAATCGTGATTATCGACGGGTTGCCCTCTTACACGTGGAGTCCGGCTGGGTACCGGCGGGCACTCGAGTGGATGAGCTAGAGTCAGCGATTCGCACCGTCTGTGAACCCATCTTCCAGAAATCTTTAAAAGACATTTCTTTTGCCCAAGTGTTACTACGCCTATTCGAAACCGCACGACGTTTCGATATGCAAATTCAACCCCAGCTAATTTTGCTACAAAAAACTTTACTCAACATCGAAGGTCTAGGACGCCAGTTGTATCCGGACTTAGACCTCTGGAAGACCGCGCAACCGGTGTTAAGATCTTGGATGCGCGAGCGTTTTGGTCCGCGCTCGTTACTCCGCGGACTGCGCGCACAGTTGCCAGACACTTTGGAATCTTTGAAGCAAATGCCCACGATTTTGCAAAATATCGTGCGCGCCGCAGCGGAAGGAAATTTTCGCTTGCCGGTCGAGACTCCGGAACTTGCAAAACTGCGAGTGCAACAGCGCCAAGATGCCAGACAAAGAGATTTCACAATCGCCGCAGCGGCTCTATGGTTTACCGGATTGTTGGGACTTTCGGCGTTTGCACCCAATTTTCACTGGTTGGGCTGGGCGCAAATAATTGCCAGCGTCGTGATATTTGTGTTGGGTCGCACCTCTAAGGATACGTGACACTTGAAAATTCCTGTTGAAAGTTCAACCAGCTATCGCGGGCGCAATTCGCGCCCCAATTGGCTGGTCCTCTTGGCGCTCATCGGAGTCGCCTTCGGCATCGGGGCCATTGGCGCCTTAGTCTCGCCCGGTGTCTCGACATCTGCCACTGTTTGGTACGCAGCACTCCTGAAACCCACGTGGGCGCCGCCGAATAGTTGGTTTGGTCCGGTATGGATCACTCTCTACGTACTCATGGGAACGTCCGCCTGGTTAGTGTGGGGTGAACGCTATCATCAGAGCCGCAACATAGCGCTTACCGCTTATGCGACCCAACTCGTGTTGAACGCTCTGTGGTCACCGAGTTTTTTCGGCCTCAAAAGCACCGGAACAGGTCTGTTCATCATCATAGCGCTGTGGCTATCGATCGCTTGGATGATCCGCGAATTCGCGAGAGTGAAACCGGCCGCCGCTTGGATCTCGATACCGTACTTAGCTTGGGTGACTTTTGCCGCAGCGCTTAATTTGAGTATTTGGCGCTTGAACCCTTAAGTTCAGCGCAGTGCCTTCAAGAAACCCGCCACATCCTCACCGCGCTCCAAACATTCGACCAACGCCGAACCTACAATGACACCATCCACATGCGGCGCGAAACACGCCACCTGATCGCGTGAACGAATGCCGAACCCCGCACACACGGGAACTGGCGATGCGCGCTTAACTCGTTCCATATACGCGAGCACCTCAGCGGGTACCAGAGCGGCTTTGGCCACCCCGCCAGCGCCAGCGCCTGCGCCTGCCCCGGCGCCCTCCGTCTTGCCGGTGGTACCCGTCATGGTAACCGCGTACACGAACCCCTGCGCGGCCTTACAAAGTTGCGCGAGTCGTGTATCGGGCGTGACGGGGGTCACCATTTGCACCAGCGCAAGACCCAGCTTGCCAAGGCTCGCGCGCAGCTCATCGCTCTCTTCAAAGGGTAAGTCAGGTACGATAAATCCCGACACGCCCGCCGCCTCGGCGTCACGCGGTAAACGTTCCATTCCATAAGCTAACAAAGGATTCAAATAACTCATCAACAATATTGGTGTTTTAGGTCGCGGGCTTAAGTGTTGTAACTCATGCAGGATCCATTGCAATGTAGTACCTTGCGCAAGCGCGATAAAACTAGCACGTTGGATGGTCGTACCATCCGCCATAGGGTCGGTGAAGGGTACGCCAATCTCGACGACATCACAGACGCTAGCAACCGCTTGTACATCCAGCGCAAACCTTTCGCGCGTGGGAAATCCCGCCGTCAGAAACCCCACTAGCGCCGGTCGTCCCGCAGCGACGCTTGAACGAATCTTCGACGCAATATTATCGTGTGCCGCCATAATCAATCCCTCAAAATCGTGCGCTGCAAAATGGGCATGTCCTTATCCCCACGCCCCGAACAGCAAATCAATATGCGTGCGCCGGGATTGGCTTGCGCATAACGGCGCGCTCCCGCAAAGGCATGAGCGGTTTCAATCGCGGGTAGTATGCCCTCATGTTTCGCGCACTCCGTAAGGGCTTCCAGCGCTTCATCGTCCGTCGCAGATTCATAGGAAACTCGGCCGCTTTTCATTAAAAATGAATGCTCCGGTCCCACGCCCGAATAATCCAGACCGGCCGATACTGAGTGCGTCTCCTGCACCTGCCCATGGGCGTCTTGCAGAATCAAGGTATAGCTGCCTTGCAGCACACCCGGTGTACCAAAGGTCAGCGAAGCCGCATTATCGCCAAGGCCTGGGCCCCGACCACCGGCTTCTACCCCTAATAATTTCACTGACGAATCCTCGAGGAACGGGTGAAATATCCCGATTGCATTGGAACCGCCGCCCACACAGGCCACCGCAATATCCGGCAGTCCACCCGCCATAGCTAACATTTGCGCTCGCGCCTCGCGACCGATCACCGATTGTAATTCGCGCACCAGGTAGGGATAAGGATGCGGGCCCACGGCGGAACCCAACGAATAATAAGTCCCGTTAGGATCGGACACCCAATCCCGCAGCGCTTCATCAATCGCCGCGCGCAGCGTCTTATCACCACTGTGCACGGGTACCACGGTAGCCCCCATCAAACGCATACGACCCACGTTCGGTGACTGGCGCTCAACATCGACCGCACCCATGTACACCACGCACGGCATGCCGAGACGAGCCGCCGCCGCCGCACTCGCCACGCCATGTTGACCAGCACCGGTCTCGGCAATAATACGTTTGGCACCCAAACGTTTAGCCAACAAAGTTTGCCCGATAGCATTGTTAATTTTGTGCGCCCCGGTGTGCGCCAAATCCTCGCGCTTAAGCCAAACTGAAGCACCCCAACGCTGACTTAAGGTACCCGCATAAGACAGCGCGGTAGGACGACCCGCCCAAGTGTTCAATTCGTGCATGAATTCAGCGTGAAAATCCGCGTCCGACAAGTAGCGATTTACGCCCGCTTGGAGACGATCTAAGGCCGGCACTAAGGTTTCAGGAACATAACGTCCGCCGAACAGACCGTACCGACCTTTGGCATCGGGATATGCACTCATACACCTTGCTCCAAACGCTGTGCCGCAGCGCGCGCCGCTTGCACAAAGTCGTGAATCTTCTGCGGATCTTTAATACCTGCAGTGGACTCAACCCCACTACTCACGTCGATACCAAAGGGACGAACAACCGCGATCGCCTCCGCCACATTGTGCACCGACAGACCGCCCGCCAGAATCACCTCCGTCTGGCGCGCAAGCTCCGCCGCCTGATCCCAATCGGCTAACTCCCCGACCCCACTATTGGGCCCTTCAAACACTATCCTTAATGGCATGGGGTAGGGTGCCTTGCGCCCAAACCGCACCACGGGCAGTACCGCAATAGAACTCGGTATCTTTAGCTCACGCAGGTCTTCAACGTCAGTTTGAAAAACATCTGGCTTTAAAATTTGACAAATCTCATCCACCTTCATTTGCAAAGGATGTTGAGTCACCGC
>JAYUFB010000054.1:0-33373 GCA_043738945.1 Gammaproteobacteria bacterium | reverse complement strand
GCTCAATCGACTCCCGCTCTCTTAGCCTAAAGCCCGCTTCGCCTTCTTTCTCAAATATAAACGGAATATCAACACCGGTCCGCGCCTCAATATCAACGTCACTATCGTGGAAAGTGAAATGGAACAAACGCGCCAAATGCCGCCCGACGGCAGTCTTACCCGACCCCATGGGACCAATGAGGAAGATGTTGTTAGCGGAAAGCATGGCTTAGTCTATCGACTCTGACAAAAAATCGGGCGCCATGTGGCACCCGATTTTCAAATCCGCAATTAGCTGTACAGGTTAAAGTGGATTATTACACTGTTTGGCCTGCCCGAACGGACTCGGGTTTCCGGGCGGACCGCCTGGGTCGGTAATGTAATGTGCCGCAATCGGCAACCAAAAAGTTGCGACTGCGGAAGTTTCTGTACCGGATACCGAGGTTGAGGCGATTAACTGCACTTCTACCCAACCGCCAAAATTTTCCGGATAGTTCACGTTAAAAACTGCTGAGCCAGGAGCAGGCGTAGTTGAGCCCGCAGCGGCTGTTAATACAGATGAAACAGAGGTTACGGCCACGCCTCCGGGGTCGAGCCTACCGTTTTGATTGCCGTCTGGGTTAAAAGTTAACAGACCGCTATCTTGTGGCAACCCGTCTTCCCCCGGATCTAATATTCCGTTGAAATTTGCATCCTCGTTAGGACAAGTCGGCGCGGAAAAATACTGCTTCCACGAGGGTCCTTGCACACTAATTGACGCCCCAGCCCATATACCCTTCAAGTAATGCAACGGATGCACCGTCAGTGTTACATTGACATTGGGGACAGGGTTACCCGCTGAGTCATTCGCAAAAACCGTATATGGCAAACTGTACTGGGTTGTGTCTGTAGACTCTACTATTTTTCCTCCTGTACCCAGGGTGAGGCCCACGGATATTCCAGCAACAGTAAGAGTGGTAGTCTTGCTGACCGACGTGCCTCGCACCACCGCACTAACGGTGACTCCATTTGTTGCACTCGGCGTTGAACTAGCCGTGTATACGGTCTGCGCACGGCCTTGACTATCAGTTACTACCGACGCAACGGACAACGTTCCACCCGTAATATCATTAACGGTATTGAAATTAACGACTTGCCCTTGGACTAAATTATTTTGTGGGTCCCGAACTATTGCAGTAATGGTACTTTGGCCCAGAGTGGGAATGGTCGCAGGACTAGCTTGAACATCAACACTTGTTGGATTTGTCGCTATGAAATTAAAATCCACCTGTGCACTCAAGCTTCCGTTAGAAGCGGTTACGGTAGAAGGACCCGCAACATTCGATGAAATAGTTACTGTAGCGTTGCCACTTGCATCCGTCACCGCGCTCGGCGCGCTCAAAGTCCCTCGCGTAGTTGCAAAATTTATAGTTTGTCCGACTTGAGGCGTCCCGCCGTTCGACCAATTGACAACGAGCGTCTGACTAACTGACAAATTCACATTGGTATTTAACGATGCAGGAGTAGTAAATTGGAAGCTCTGGTTACTAACTGACACCGGTTGGCCAGCAGTTGCGCCCAACCCCATAGCTGTTAAAACGTCATTGCCAGATTTTATTGCCGTTAATGTAAAAGTCTTTTGTCCGGTAGCATCAGTGGTAACCGTATTTGCGCTCAAAGTATTGCCATTGCTGGAGGTCAGCGAAATGACGACGTTAGGAATTCCGGTAGTACTTGAGTCAGTCAGCGCGACGGTATAGGTACCAGTACTACCCAGTACTAATGCAGGAGGCCCCACGACAGTCAGTTTTGTCCCTGTTACATCGACCGGTACCGTAGCGTTAGTCGATCCGGCGGCCGTGGTTACGGTAATTCGTCGGCTAGTCTTATCGCCCGCCGTGCTCAGCGTTGCAGTTACAGAACCATTGACATCCGTAGTTCCTTGCGCGGGACTAATGCCTCCCGAGGTGGCGGCGAAACTTACCTTTATCCCAGATAGAAACTGATTTGATGCGTTTACCACAACCGCCGTAATAATCGCAGATTTGGTGCCATCAGATGGTATCTGCGGCAAATTAGTGGTTAGATTTATAGTTTGTTGGGTATTCGCGACCGTCACCAAGGTATTCGCCGAGACTCCCGTAGAACTGGCTATTACCGTGATCTTCGAGCCTATCGGAGCGCCATTCGCTTGGAGTGTCGCGAGCGCCACTCCGTTGACATCGGTGGTCGCCTGGGTAACCGCAAGGCCGCCCAAATTTGAGGTAAATGCAACAACAGCCCCTTTAACCAAATTATTCTTAGCGTCCGTAGCGGTTGCCGTAATAGTCGCGGTTGTACTACCGTCTGCAGAAATAGTGGGCGAGGACGAGCTTACCGTCATTGCGGCAACAGACGATCCCACGGGAGGTGGTGTGGTACTACTCGTCAGCGTATGTCCGCCGCAAGCAGCCAACAGCATTGCGCCCATCAAACCCATAATCGATAATCTATGCATAATCTAATCCTCGTGCGACGCGTGTTGCGCCAGCCATCAATAGAGATTCGAGCCTTCACGCATGATCTTGGGCGTGATGAATATCAACAACTCATTTTTGTTGTTGGTATCGGCGGTTGATTTGAACAAGTGCCCCAGGAACGGAATATCCCCTAGGAACGGCACCTTTTTGGTCGATTTGTTCTTCGTGGTTTCAAGTACACCGCCTAACACTACCGTCTGACCATCGTTGACCAACACTTGGGTGGTGATTTGACGAGTATCGATGGACGGTACGCTGCCGCCCGTGGCGCTTTGTACATTCTGACCCACCGAATCCTTACTGATATCCAAATCTAAGATCACGCGGTTATCGGGCGTGATGAGCGGTGTTACTTTTAGCGACAACACCGCCTTTTTAAATTGCGTGGTGGTTGCGCCGCTGGAGGCCGACTCCTGATACGGAATTTCGGTACCTTGGGTAATAATGGCTTGTTTTTGATTGGCAGTGATAACTCGCGGAGCCGAGATTACTTCGCCTCGACCTTCGGTCTGAGCGGCCGAGAGTTCTAAATCCAACAAATGACTACCGGCTAACAAGGATAAACCGATCGTTCCCGCAGAAGTCGCCGCAGGAAGATTTACCTGGTATCGATTGGCAAGCGCCGGTGCGAGAATCGGAAAGGCGGAACCACCCGCTTTTAAATTGGTGATCGCGGAGCCGGTCATCGTATCGGCACCCACGCCATTTCCGGTCACTGCCAGTACACCATTACTTCCATTCTTTTGCGCGGCGGTGACGCCAAAGCGCGCGCCTAGATCGCGCTCAAAGGTGTCATTCACGATCACGATGCGCGCTTCGATCAACACCTGTTTTACCGGCACATCCAAGGTCTGGACCAAGCGACGAATATCGGCCAATTTATCGGCAGTGTCCTGAACCAATAAAGTATTGGTACGTTCATCAATCGACAAACTACCGCGCGTGGATAACATCGAATCCTTGCCGCTACCGGATTTGATCAACTTCGCCAGGTCAACCACCTTGGCGTAGTTGGCCTGAATAAATTCTGTGCGCGTCGGCGAAAGCTCTAAAAGGTCTTTGCGCGCTGCTAATTCTGCTTTCTCGCGGGCCGCCAACTCTTCGGTGGGTCCTATGATGATCACATTATCTTGACGACGCTTATCCAGACCCTTGGTGCGCAGCACAATATCGAGCGCCTGATCCCAGGGGACGTTCTGCAGCCGTAAGGTTAGACTTCCGGTGACTGAATCACTCACCACGATATTTTGGCCGCTAGTATCCGCGAGCAATTGCAGTACCGACCGGACATCAATGTCTTGGAAATTCAAGGTCAGCCGTTCACCGGAATATTCTTTCTTCTCTTCGGCAGCGGTGTGCTTCAGGTTGGGTTTAATCTCGATGGTGTATTGGCTATCAGACTGATAAGCCAGTTGTTCAAAATCGCCTTGAGCCGTGATCACTAAGCGCGAGCTGCCTTCGGCACGAACCGCATCCACGGTTTGTACCGGAGTTGCGAAATCCATGACGTCGTAACGGCGCATCAAATTCTTAGGCATTGCGGTACCGGCGAAATCGACCACAATTTGACTGCCTTCCTGGCGTACATTGACCGGCGTACGAGGGTCGGTGAGTTGCACAATGACTCGGCCAGTGCCGTCAGCGCCGCGGCGAAAATCAATGGTTCGGATGGCTCGATCGGAATTGGCTGCTACAGCAGCCGCGCCCCCTCGAACAGTACTCGGCGCGCTTGATGCTGCTGCCGCTGCCGTATCTCCGGGTTGCGCACCCAAAGTCACTAGAATATTATTTCCTTCTACCTTGCTGGTGTAAGGAATTAAAGCATCCACATTGACGACCAGACGGGTGCGGCCATTGGCTTCCGCGGCAAGCACGGTCTCAACGCCGCCTGAGTGCACATCAATGCGCCGTGAGGCGAGCGCCAGCACAGTGCCCGGTAAATCGAATGCAATGCGCGCAGGCTTATCAATAGTAAACGGCAACGGGGTCGGTGCCGGACCATTTAAATGCAATTTTAATTGCACTTGTTGACCCGACGTTTGCACGTCTACGGTTTCAAGCTTTAAGGGATCGGCCGCCAGAGCCATTGAAGTGACCGTCGCTACTGCGACGAGCGCCACCGCCCCGATTACTGCCGTTCTAATCTTCAAACTAATCATACTTTTACTCTCCCTAAGGCCTCAATCGGTTAATGCCAACGAGGCCGGTCGCTCGATATAGCCGCCGAGACCGTCCGGGACAATCTCAACTAAACTAATTTTGCTACCGGTAATATCGGTAACCTTGCCATCGCTTTGCCCAATGTAATTGCCGGGTTGAACTTTGTGTACCAGTCCATCTTTCGACTGCACCAACCCGTAGAAACTGTTATGTACTTTAAAGGTACCGACCATTTTTAGGGTATCCAGCGAAAACCCTTCAAGAAACTCGCGGTTACGCTTGGTGCTGGGCCGCAAGCCCGCTCCATTAGCGTTAGGTCCCAACGGCTGAAACGGTGAACGCATGCTGCCTACTCCATAGGCGAAAGTTTCATACGGTTTCACGTCACGTAAGGCAGGGATACGTCCGCCTGGCTTCGCCTTGGTTTCCGCAATCCATTTCTCGATATCCGATTGACCGCCGGAACAGCCCGCCAAAAGCGTGCCGCACACCAGCGAAATCGCTAGGGAAGCTCGTAGACTCACGTCGCGCCTCCGGTCTTTTTCTTAGGCGCTTTAGCCCCTTGGCCGCCTTCGTCGTCAATATATCGATAGGTTTTAGCGGTTACATCCATGGTCAAATTGTCGTAACCCCCGTCTTTACCACCGCTCACGGGTTTAATCTCAATATCGTGCAGAGTGACGATACGCGGCAGTGTTGCGATTCCGCTGACGAAGTTACCGAATTGGTGGTAGTTGCCCACTAATTTGATTTTAATTGGCAACTCCGCATAGAAACCCTTACTTTGCTCTGGGCTAGGCTGAAATAATTTTTCCTGCAAGCCAGCCCCTACGCCGGTCTGAGAAATATCCACGAGTAAATTGGGGACTTCGGTTTTACCCGGTAATTGCCGCAGCATGGCACCAAAAGTGCGCTCCATTTCCGCCAATTGTCCTTTATAAGCATCAAGGTTAGCGGCACGTTGTTGTTTGTTGGCAAACTGGCTACGCAAATCTTGCTCTTCGGCTTCCGCCTTCTGCAATTCCGGTCGATCACTATCCCACACGAACAAATACCAAAAAACTCCCGCTAAGAACGCAAAAATGAGGCCCACAAAAAATCCGCGTACCGGTAAGGGCCAGCGGCCTGGATCCCTGGGATCAAGTGTTTTTAGCTGGTCGATTAACTTCATTTCGCCGCCACCTTTTTAACCACCGCAGTACCGCTGTGCGCGAGATCCACTCCTACCGCGTCGGCTTTGAGGGTGAAACTGGAGCCGCCGGTTGGGGAATCTTTGGCGGACTCAACTACTTGCAGTTCAGGATTAGCCATCCAAGTCGACGCATCAATGTTGCGCATGAAAGTTGAGACGCGAGTGCTGGACTGCGCAACTCCGTGAATTTCCAACTTCCGATCGGTCTGTTTAATCGAAGTCAAATAAACGCCTTCGGGCACGCTTTTCACGATTTCATCGAATAAATGCACAATTTCTGGGCGACTGCGTTGCAATTGCTCAATAATATCCATGCGCGCGTCTAAACGAGTTTTGCGCGCCTCCAGATCCTGGATATCGGCGATTTGCGAGTCAAGTTTCACAATCTCCTTTTTAAGGAACGCATTCTTACTCACTTGGGACGCGGTCCAGGTCGAATACAGCACTTTACCGCCCATCGAAAATGCAAATGCCGCTCCAGCGGCCACCACGGCTGCAATGAAAAAATCACGACGACGGGTTTTACGTTGTAGTTCACGCCAAGGAAGTAGGTTAATACGTGGCATGGCGGACCTAGTCGAAGCTTCGCAGCGCGAGGCCGCAAGCGGTAAGTAATGCCGTGGCATCTCGCCCCACGGCTTGAGCTTTGGCTTTGGAAGATATTTTCATATTACCGAGCGGATCGCCCCTATCAGCCGCCACTCCTACACGACTCGAAATCACTTCGGCCACTCCCGGTATATTGGCGCATCCACCGCAGATTAGAATTTGATCGGGCTGAGACCTGCCGCTGCCGGACGCTAAGTAGAATTGTAAAGAACGGCTGACCTGCTGAGTCATGTCATCGATAAACGGATCCAATACTTCAGGCTGGTAATTACTGGGAAGACCGCCTTCTTTCTTGGCGCGACCCGCTTCCTCCATGCTCAACCCGTAGGTTCGCATGATTTCTTCAGTCAATTGTTGCCCACCGAACGCAAAATCGCGCGTGTAAATGACCTTCAGATCTCGTAACACGCTAAAAGTCGTGCTACTGGCGCCGAAATCCACGACCGCAACGGTCCGGTCGACACCGCCATCCGGCATCTGGTGGCGCATCAGCAAACAAGCATTTTCGAGTGCAAAGGCCTCTACATCAACCAGTTGCACGGTGAGGCCCGAGGCCTGTACGGCCGCTTGGCGTTGTTCGACATTTTCGGTACGCGTTGCGACCAGTAAAACATCGAGCATTTCAGGATCTTTCTCAGAAGGTCCAACGACTTGATAGTCGTAGCTCACCTCTTCCATCGGGAACGGTATGTACTGATCGGCCTGCATCTCGACTTGGCCTTCCAGTTCATTTTCGCCTAAATTCTTAGGCATTTGGATTACTTTAGTAATGGCGGCGTCACCGCTGATGGCGATCGCGGCATGACGACTTTTTGCACCGGAACGCTTCACTGCGCGTCTAATCGCCTCGCCAATGGCCTCGGCGTCTACGATAGCCTTTTCATTCATAGCGTTGTGCGGGGTAGCTTCCGCCGCATAAGACTCAACGCGATACTGTCCACCGGACATCGATAGCTCAATGAGCTTCACCGATGAGGTGGTTATGTCCAGTCCTATTAGGGGACGATATTTTTTACCAAACGACCACACGTGGGGTTTTCCTTATTTCTCTCAGTACCTTGAGGGTCGAAACTAGTGCAACAGATTAGCTTTGAGGAGCAAACTTAGCAAGAAACTGTTAAATGGTACGTGAAGCTATTCACGCAATTCAATGTCGGGTAGGGTTCACCCCCCTGAAAAGCATCAATGTTGAATGAAATCGGCCGTGCTCTACTATTAATCATTCAGATCTCCGGTCTGGCAACCCTAACAACTCGCGGTAATATGCATACCCAATTCCGCCGTAGCAACAAGATAGAACGGATTTAAGTGGCTAAACGTTACCCAGTTCTCATATCCCGCATATTGTCTATTCTGGTGGGCATAACGGCGCTGATTGGCTTCGCCAATGTGTGCGCCTACCTCTATTTAAAGCCGGCGCTGCCCGACGTTGATAGCCTAAGACAGGTAAAACTTGAGGTACCCCTGCGCATTTACACACGCGACGGTAGGCTCATGGCCGCCATCGGCGAACAGCGCCGTATCCCGGTGCTGTACGACCAACTACCGAAGAAACTGATTCAAGCCTTCCTAGCGACCGAAGATGATCGATTTTTTCACCATCATGGGGTGGATTGGCAGGGAATTTTACGCGCCGCGCTCGCCGATATGCGTGCCGGTGGCGTAAAACAAGGCGCCAGCACTATTACCATGCAAGTAGCCCGTGACATGTTTCTATCGCCGAAACGCGATATGAAACGCAAAATGAGCGAGGTCTATATTTCCTTGCTAATGGAAGCCGAATTCTCCAAGGAAGAGATCTTTTCGCTCTATGTGAATAAGATTTTCTTAGGCCAACGAGCCTACGGAGTGGGCGCAGCCGCTGAAGTGTACTTCGGCAAGAGCCTGGATCAATTGAGTATTGCGGAAATGGCCACCTTGGCCGGTATTCCAGCGGCACCCTCCAATTACAACCCCGTTGCAAATGCGGTTACTGCGACCAATAGACGCGGCCATGTATTGGGCCGCATGCTGGAATTGAAGTACATCACCCCTGAAGAGTACCAAACGGCGAAAAGTAGCCCGATGGAGTCGCGTATGCACGGGCCATCCATCGAAGTCGATGCGCCCTATGTCGCGGAAATGGTCCGCAATGAAATGCAGGCCAAGTACGGGGATAGTATCTATACCGCGGGATATCGAGTGTTCACTACCTTGGATTCGCGTTTGGAGCGCGCCGCAACCATCGCTTTGCGCACCGGCCTACTGGAATATGATCGTCGCCACGGATTTCGCGGGCCGGTCGGGAAAATTGATCTGGCAAAGTCGACCGACCCCGAGGATTGGGAAGCCGACTTGGAAGAATTCCCGCAGATTGGCGGGCTACGTCCGGCGGTGGTACTAAAAGTTGAAGCAAAGAGCGCCAAGGTCTACGTCAAGGATTTAGGGATCACGACCCTGCCGTGGACTCAACTTGCCTGGGCGCGGCGCGCACTACCCGATGAGAAAACCGCACATTCACCCAATCTAGTATCGGATATTTTGAATCGCGGCGATGTGATTTACACGGTCGGCAACAAGCCGGAATCGCTCCAATTTGTACAAGTACCCGAAGCGCAAAGCGCGCTAGTATCCTTGGACCCGAAGGATGGTGCAGTGGTGGCCTTAGTAGGCGGATTCGACTTTTATCAGAGTCGATTCAATCGAGTCACCCAAGCCCGCAGGCAACCTGGATCGGCTTTTAAGCCCTTCATTTATTCGGCGGCTTTCGACAAGGGTTATACACCCGCGAGCGTGATTATGGATGCTCCCGTGGTAGTGGACGAAACCGACACCTCAGAGGGTTGGCGGCCGCACGACAGTAACAATAAATTCAAAGGCCCCATGCGGCTGCGTGAAGCGCTGGTGCTTTCGCGAAACCTGGTATCGGTACGCCTCATGCGCGAGATGGGAAGCACTTACGCCTGGAACTATGTCACGCGTTTTGGTTTCGACAAATCGCAACTACCGAATGACCTTACTTTAGCACTCGGCACCGCAGAGGTGAGTCCCTTACAAGTAGCAGTCGGCTACGCAGCCTTTGCCAATGGCGGCTTCCGAGTAACCTCCTACTACATTGATCGAATTGAAGACGCGAGCGGCAAAATTCTGCTTCAGGCGGCTCCGCAGATCGCTTGTTTTAGTTGTACTCGAGTTACTCAGTATGAGCCCACAAACTCCCACAGCGGCGATGCCTTGGATCGCGGCGAATCCGATGGAACATCACAAATTGCCGCTAAGGATCTTGCTCCTCAGATCATAAGACCTCAGATCGCCTATTTGCTCGCCGATATGATGGCCGATGTTATTCGCCGTGGCACAGCGGTCAGAGCCCGCGCGCTCAATCGCGATGACGTAGCGGGCAAGACCGGCACCACCAACGATCAACATGACGCCTGGTTCTCGGGTTTTAACGGCGACATTGTCACCACTATATGGGTGGGTTTCGATCAAGATCGATCGCTGGGCGCCGGCGAGGAAGGTAACCGCGCGGCGGTGCCGCCGTGGACTTACTTCATGCACGACGCATTAGCGGGAGTGCCGCGACACATGGTGCCCATGCCTGACGGCTTAGTCACCGTACGCATTAATGCGGACAGCGGGCTATTGGCGAACGCCGATAACCCCAACGGCATCATGGAAAAATTCATTGAGGGCAATCTACCCAAAGCGGAAGAATACGAAGGCCTAAATGGTGCCAATCCCATGAACGATGGCGATAAGCCGTTGTTTTAATGGCCACAAGCTATTGAAGCAAGCATGCCGAAAAAACATTCGCAAAGGGCCGAATATTTACGCCAGGCACTAGCCCAAGAGGCGGCGCGAATAATGGCCGAACACGGCATTGAAGATTTTTTGCAAGCCAAGCGCAAGGCTGCCGAGCGTTTAGGCGTTAACGATGCGGCAGTGCTACCCAAGAACACGGAAATCGAAGCCGCACTACGCAGCCATCAACGCTTGTTCGAGCGCGACTTCCATGACCATAGCTTAAAAGACAAACGTCGCATCGCATTGGAGGCCATGCGACACCTCAGCGAATTTGAGCCTCGCTTAGTGGGTTCGGTACTGACCGGAACCGCGAGTCAGTTCAGTGATATCAATCTGCATTTGTTCGCAGATCGTGCCGAGAACGTGGTCATTCGATTGCTGAACACCGCCATTGCGCACGAACTCTACGAGCGTCGGGTAAAAATGGATGCAGAACGCAACGTGAATTATCCCGCACTACGCTTTGAAGCCGATGGACAAATTGTCGATGCCACCGTGTTTCCTATCGACGGCATCCGCCAGTCTCCGTACTCGCCCGTGGACGGAAGACCCATGAGACGCGCCGACGCGAAAGAAGTATCAGCGCTGATAGAGTCACACTAATCGCCCGGGGCACCCTTGCCCTCGATAGTTTATTTTAGCGAGTACGCAATCAGGGCATTTCCCGGTTGAGCGCCCGCCAATTCCGAAGCGGAATTAACGTAAAGAATCCCGTTAACAATGCTAGGCCCCGCCGCATCCAGAGAACCGCCACTGGCCTTTACTCCATTGACCGTAACAAACTCGCGGGCCGTATCAGAATCCCAAACGATTTTTCCATCATTAGTGGAGTAGGCGCGTAAGTGCCCATCCAACGAGCCAGAAAAAGCGATTCCCGGCATCACAGTAACCGCCTGGCCGGATATCTGACGACAATTCGTCTCACCCCAAGCGCACCCGTGTTTCGCAATAGGCATGGACCAGCGCTTGCTGCCGGTGTTGAGCGAGTACGCCGTCAGACCCTCCAGCCCCGTGTAAAAATTACGATGATCCGCGGCGGGTCCCGCTATCAGTAGCGCATTCGGGTTAGCCGCATCACCCTCTGGAATAGGGGTTTGCCAAACAATATCGCCCGCACGATCGGGATCTAAAGCGTACACCACCCCGTTTTGCCTTATGGCCAGAAGAATCTGTTTTCCACGGGCCACCGTGCGCAGTATCGGAGCACTGACAATCCCGGCATCGTTAACAGCCGCGTCTTGGGAACCTAAAGATCGAGTCCATACCAATTTGCCGTCGAAAAGATCAAACGCCAAAATCGCGTGAGCGGTGAGTAAATTCTCACCGTTATAGGCGTTACCGCTCCCCACGTATAAAAGTCCCCGCTTTACATCAACGGTGGGTGATGTGCCGATCGCGACTCCCGCAGACGCCGCGGTGACACCCGGTTGATCCGCAACCGTGTAGGTCTTCCACAAAACTTGACCGGTAAAAATGTCGAGCGCCGCGATGCTGCCGCGAAAAGTACAACAACTCGCACCGGGGTGGGCAGCAGCATCCTCGCTTGAAGACATTGGAACGTATAAGTGCTCTTTATACAGCGTAGGCGCACCCACAATGCGCGCGAACGGATGGCTATCGACCCGGGTTTTCCACAGCAGCGTGCCATGCTGAGCATCCAACGCATACACCGTACCGCTATCGTCACCAAAAAACGCCGCGCTCGGGGGCTTAATGGTTTCCACATGTGCTAATAACTTACCAAATGAGTGATGCCGCCGATGGGATCGTCGCGAGCGTCGTTCTTTAGGTTGTGGTATCACCTTAATGGCTGCGAGCTCGCCAATGGTAATAGTCGTATGCACCCCGGTGGAGGCGTCATAGGTCCAATAGGTACAACCCGTTTTGGCGTCGAGCGAATAAACTCGACCGGCGGTACTGGTGACAAATAGCCGATCATCGACAATGGTGGGCTGACCATTGGCTGCGCCGCCTTGAAATCCATACGCCCATTTCACACCGAGCTTCGGAACATCCGCGGCGCGTAGCGCGGGTTCCGGTTGATAACGCGAATTATCCAGATCGAAGCCCCAGCCGTTCCACTGAGCAGCGCCGACCGCAACTGCGGAGGATGCTGCGCCACAAAGATTAGTTTCCGGCGTCAGTGCGAGCGCAGCACCGGCACTCATCCACAACACCGCTCCGCTGATGAGAGTTCTAAGCAAGAACACCGTCAATCAACGCTTTTCAATGGCAAGGTAATCGAGCTTGGTGGGTCCGGTGTAAAGCTGGCGCGGTCGGCTAATTTTCATTTGCGGATCAGATACCATTTCCAACCAATGCGCAACCCATCCCGCGGTGCGTGCGATGGCAAACATCACCGTAAACATTGATCTGGGAATCCCGAGCGCGCTGTAAATAATACCGGAGTAGAAATCCACATTGGGATACAACTTACGCGACACAAAGTAGTCATCTTTAAGCGCTACTTCTTCCAAACGTAACGACAACTCAAATAAGGGGTTATTGGACTTACCCAGCTTATCGAGAACGCGATAACACATACTGCGAATAATCTTTGCACGAGGATCGAAATTCTTATAGACACGATGGCCGAAGCCCATCAACCGCACGTTGCTATCTTTGTCCTTAACGCGCGCCAGAAATTTATCGATATTTTCTACCGAACCAATGTCCAGCAACATGTCGAGCACGGCTTCGTTGGCACCCCCGTGCGCCGGGCCCCACAGCGCCGAAACACCCGCTGAAATAGCAGCATAAGGATTCGCACCCGTGCTACCTGCCAAACGCACTGTTGAGGTGCTGGCATTTTGCTCGTGGTCAGCATGTAAAATAAACAATAAGTCCAAGGCCTCGGCCGCCACCGGATCGATCGCATAAGGCTCACACGGCACCGCAAAAAACATGTTCAACATGTTGGCGCAGTAACGCAGGTCATTGCGTGGATAGACAAACGGCTGCCCTAGGGAATGCTTATAAGCCGCAGCCGCAATCGTGGGTAATTTCGCGATGATTCGGTGCGAAAAAATTTCGCGATGGCGCGGATCATTGATGTCGGTCGTATCGTGATAGAACGCCGCCATCGACGCCACCACTGCGGAGACCATCGCCATAGGGTGCGCATCATGATGGAACCCTTGAAAGAAGCGCAGCAAGTGCTCGTTCACCATGGTGTGGCGCTGGATCGAGTTCTGAAATGCGCTAAGCTTAGCCTTAGTCGGCAAATGACCCTCAATCAACAGATTGGCGACTTCTAAATAACTCGATTTATCGGCCAGCTGCTCGACCGGATAACCCCGATACAACAACACGCCCGCCTCACCATCGATAAAGGTGATTTTACTTTCCGTGCTAGCCGTCGCCATGAAACCCGGATCAAAGGTGAACACCCCTTGATCTTTAGTCAGATTCGAAATATCAAGTGCATCGGGGCCTAGGGTCCCGGACAAAGCCTCCAGCTGAGTGCTTTTCCCAGACGCTAGATTCTTTAACTCGAATTTCGTGCTCATGGGCTCAATCTCACAACGGGAAAGAAACCCTTATGGCTTAGGGTGGGCGGCCTTCGATGCAGAAGCCTTCGCAGCCACTTTCGCCGCCACAACCGGCGCGGGCGCGGCCGCAGGCGCAGGCGGCGCGGCCTTCGGGGACGCATATTTCTTATTAAATTTGTCAACTCGGCCGCCGGTATCGACGATTTTCTGCTTACCCGTGTAAAACGGATGACAGTTGGAACAAACCTCAACCTGTAAATCTTGGCCAATAGTGGAACGGGTTAGAAATTTATTGCCACAGGTGCAGGTGACATTAATTTCTTTATATTCCGGATGTATACCAACTTTCATAAAAACCTCGAGGCAAAAAGCACTCGTCTATCAAATGGGCCGACCAGTATAGGCGGAGGAGGCGCTAAACCCAAGAATTATTAGTTCAAGGGCAATCCACGCATCGCATGTTGTCCACAAAACCTGTGGATAAGGTTGTGGATAGTCCTCTGCCGGGGCGATACACACGGCGCAAAAACTAATAATTGTTAACTTGGTCAAAAAATAGACAATCAGTTTTTATTATATATTTCAATAGTTTACGTATGTCATCTGACCTAGTACTGGCGCAATGTGTTGTAGGTGCCCTTTTTCATGAGGCTCCCTCACTAGTGTGCATAAGCTCATTCAAGGAAACTCATTTGCAGATCGTTGAGGAAGCGAAGCCCGAGGCTCGTCGCCCGCCAACCTGCTTCCCCAGCCTCCATCAACCCACGCGCCACCGCCCGCTCTACGGTCGGCTGAATGGCGATTGCCGGTAAGCCGGTGCGCGTCTCAAAATCCCGGGTCGCAAAGCCCTCGTTCAGGCGTAGTGCATTCAGCATGAACTCGAAGGGTAGTTCTTTAGGCGGGATGTACCGCCGCTCGCCCACCACCCGCGCCTGATATTCGCGCGGTTGTTTCGGCTTGGTGGTGCGCATAATACCTAGGGGAAGGTGGTGCGTGAGTTTGCCATGAGCACCCGCACCGAGACCCAGGTAATCGCCGAACAGCCAGTAATTGAGGTTGTGCCGACACCGTGCACCGGACTTTGCGTAGGCGGAAATCTCATATTGCTGATAGCCGGCAGCGGCGAGTAAGCGCTGACTTTCGGTTTGAATTTGCCAGGCCAATTCTTCGTCGGGCAAAACCGGTGGGCGAGCGTGGAATACCGTGCCGGGTTCCAAAGTAAGTTGATAGTACGAGATATGCGCAGGTTGCAGTTCGCAGACGATTTTGATGTCGGCCAGCGCTGCGTCAATTCCTTGTTGTGGCAAGGCATACATGAGGTCGATATTAAAATTATGCAGACCTGCGGCGCGTAATTCGTCGACCGCGCGCAGGGTGTCTTGTGGCGTATGAATACGACCTAATAATTTAAGTGTCTGCGGCGCAAATGTTTGCGCGCCCAGCGACACGCGATTAATACCTGCTTGCGCGTACCCTGCGAAACGGCCGCGTTCGATCGTGCCGGGATTCGCCTCCAGGGTAATTTCAGCGTCATTTGCAAAAGCGATCCGTTGTCGTAACGCCTGTAAAAGCCGTGCAAAATCTTCCGGCGCAAATAAACTGGGAGTACCGCCACCAAAGAACACGCTATCGATACGCCGTTCGGCAATCAAGGGAAGTTCATTCTCGAAATCCTGAATGAGTGCGTCGATGTAGGCGCTATCGGGCTGCGCGGTTTTCAGTTGATGTGAATTAAAATCGCAGTACGGACATTTGCGCACACACCAGGGTAAGTGCACATACAGAGCGAGCTGTGAATTACCACTCACGGGTGACTGAGCCTCGTAAGCATCAACGCCATTGCGCGTCCCCGGTGACTGAGCCGATTCTTCTCTGCGGGGGCTAATTCAGCGGCGCTCATTCTTTTTTCGGCCACCCAAAAGTAAGGGTCATAGCCAAAGCCGCCGCTACCGCGCGGCGCTTCAAGGATGTAACCCTCCCAGGTCGCTTCAGCGAGCACTGGCGCTTTTTGGTGCGCGAGCCCATCTTGCCCATCTCGTGCGCCTACGAAAGCCAATGCGCAAACATAACGGGCACGACGTTGATCTTTGGGGACGTTTTTTAGCGCGACGATTAATTTAGCGTTGTTGGCGGCGTCATCTGCCTGCGGGCCGGCATAACGGGCGGAGAAAATTCCCGGCGCACCTTGTAGAGCATCGACCTCAAGCCCTGAGTCGTCTGCAATGGCGGCGCTACCCGTGAGATTCGCCGCATGCTGCGCCTTTAATAGAGCGTTGGCTGCGAAACTCGCGCCCGTTTCGGCGGGCGAGGCAATATCAAGTTCGGCTAAACTCGTCAATTGATACGGTAAATTGCCCAATAATCTCTTAAATTCGGCTAACTTGCCGATGTTACGGCTGGCCACCACGAGTTGATTGGGCGGCATGGACTCCTGCTACGGAATACGGGCAGCAAGCTGTGCCGCATGCAGTTTCGCGATTCCGGAAGTCGCGAGGTCCAATAATTGGTCCAATTCATGGCGACGGAAGGCATGGCCCTCAGCCGTACCCTGCACCTCGACAAAACCACCCCCGCTGTTCATCACCACATTCATGTCAGTTTCCGCATTAGAGTCTTCCGCATAATCGAGATCCAACACTACGCTGCCGCGATAGATACCCACCGATACTGCTGCGACCTGGCCGTGTAAGGGGTTCACTTGAATGGCGCGCTTTTTCAACAAGGTGTCGACCGCATCGGCGAGCGCCACAAAACTTCCGGTAATTGCCGCGGTGCGAGTCCCGCCATCGGCCTGTAGCACGTCACAATCGAGCGTGATGGTCCGTTCGCCCAAACCTTTTAAATCCACCACCGCGCGTAGAGCGCGCCCTATCAAGCGCTGAATCTCTTGAGTGCGCCCGGTCTGCTTACCGCGTGCCGCTTCACGCGCGGAGCGGGTGTGGGTAGCACGCGGTAACATGCCGTATTCCGCAGTGACCCAGCCTTGATTTTTACCGCGCAAGAACGACGGCACACTTTCCTCGACGCTCGCCGTACATAGCACGCGGGTATCACCAAATCCGACCAGCACCGAACCTTCGGCATGACGCGTGAACTGGCGCGTAAAACTTAAACTACGTAATTCATCGAGCGCGCGGCCGCTCGGCCTAATACTCACGCGGACCGCCATTGCAATGCGGCTGCCGTGCAATTATCGCTATAGGGTGCCGCGGCTTCGACCGCTTTAGTACCCAAGGCAAGCAAGGAATCACGCAAAACTTTGCCGGGCGATGTAAATTTCGCGAAATCCTCATCCTTCAAGTTAGCCCACATACCATCGGTACACAGCAGCAAAATATCGCCGGGCTTCAATAAATGTCGCCGTGAAATACTCATTTCGGGGATGGCGGTCTCGCCGCCCAAACAACATTCAACATAATTACGCATCGGGTGTCCTTGGACTTCAGCCTCGGTGATTAAACCTTCTCGCAGCAATACTTCGACATGGCTGTGATCGCGGGTTCGATTAAATACGCTGGCCTGCCTTAATTGATAAACACGGCTGTCGCCCACATGAGCCCAATAAGCTGCCGATTCCTGGACCAAACAAATCGCGCAGGTGGCACGCGGCCGAGTGTCTATCCCAAGACCGACCCCTAATTTAGCGACTTCTTCATGTGCGCGGCCCAACGACAAATGCAAAAAACCGAGGGGATCAAAAATGGGATGCGGCGTTTGCCCGAAAGCCTCTAACAAACTCGCCAACGCAGTTTCGGCGGCTAATGCCCCTTGAGAGTGGCCGCCCATGCCATCGATTACCGCCAACAGTACGGCACCGTCGGCGGTCGCGACACTAACCCGATCCTGATTCTCCTGACGGTGGCCGATGAGGCTGATATCCGCGGTTTCAATCTGCAATGCCAGCTCCTCGCATTCTGATAAACTTTAAGCCCAAGCTGATTATGGCTGATTTTGGCGCAAAACCCTTATGATTCGTAGCATGACCGGCTTTGCGCGACGCGAACGGCAAATCCCTGAAGGTTTACTAGCCTGGGAAATAAAGACTGTTAACCATCGTTATCTGGAAGTAGGCATCAGACTCCCAGAAGAATTTCGTGTCGCAGAAACCGATTTTCGTTCCAGCGTCGCGGCGTCCATTCGCCGCGGCAAGATCGAGTGTTCGCTGCACTTCAGGCCCACTGTCGCGGCAAGCTCATTAGAAGTCGATGCCCTGTTACTCAATTCGTTAAGCCAGCGCGCGCAACAAGTCGCCGTCGCTTGTGGGTCTGCGGCACGCATCGAAGTCATGGACCTGTTGCGTTGGCCGGGAGTTGTGAAAGATAGCGCCCGGGACACAGGACCCATGATTGCGCTCGCGCACCCTTTGCTACGCGACGCCTTAGCAGAACTCGGTCGATTTCGGGACAGCGAAGGCGGACGGCTGCGCGACTCCTTAGAGCAGCGGTGCGAGGGACTGATGACACTCTCGGCCCGAGTGAGCGAACGCCTGCCTGAGGTCAGAGCGCGCATTCATGCCAAATTGCAGGACCGTGTCGCGCAGCTCACCAAAGAATTCGACCCGCAGCGATTGGAGCAAGAACTCGCGATTCTGGGTCAGCGACTCGATGTGGATGAAGAAGTCGACCGCCTCCGCGGTCATGTACTCGAAGTGCGCAAAACCTTTGGCGGCAACGAGCCCGCAGGTCGACGCTTAGATTTTCTAATGCAAGAACTCAATCGCGAAGCCAACACGTTGTCCTCAAAGTCGCAAGATATTGAAACGACAAGGGCCGCGGTCGATATGAAAGTGTTGATCGAACAAATGCGCGAGCAGGTGCAGAATATCGAGTAGCTTACAGGGCTCTTTTTCTGGAGGTCGGCTCACGTCGCTCAGGGACAAACAAAGTGACTTATCCAGACATCGCTATAGTAGGGGCTTAAAAAGGGGCTAAATATGTCTACAACGCTACCCATCACGCTGTTTCACTCGCCGCAAACACGATCCTCGGGGGTTCTCGCTTTGCTGGAGGAACTTCGGGCACCGTACTCGATTCATGCGATTAACATGAAGGTGGGAGAGCAACGTCAGGCGGAGTATCTTGCCGTCAATCCGATGGGCAAAGTGCCTGCCATATTGCATGGGAATGCGCTTGTTACCGAGCAAGTGGCCATCGGAATTTACCTTGCGGACCTTTTTCCAGAAGCCGGAATAACACCCGCTATTGGAGATGCGCTGCGCGGACCGTACCTGCGTTGGTACGTCTTTTACGCCGCCTGTTTTGAGCCTGCGATGGTCGATAAGGCGTTGAAACGCGAGCCAGGTGCCGTGGGCATGGTTCCCTACGGCGATGGCGATACCACCATGAAAGTGGTTAGCACACAACTGCTGAAGGGACCTTGGTTGCTGGGCGATACCTTTACCGCGGCGGATGTGCTGTGGGGCTCGGCCCTGACATGGATGATCAGCTTCGGTCTGGTGGAAGCGGTACCGCACCTCAAGTCCTATGTGGATCGATGGAATGCGCGGCCGTCGGTAAAAAAAGTGGGGCAGATTGATGCCGATTTGTTGAAGGCCCAGGGCAATACCAGCCAGGGCAATACCTAATAGATTTTCATGCACGCACCTGAAGCCACCCACCCAACCGGTCGTTTGTTTGTAATTACCGCACCTTCCGGTGCCGGTAAGACCACCCTAGTCAGAGCCTTGATGCAGCAAGTGCCGAGTCTTCAATTTTCTATTTCCTACACCACCCGCAAGCCGCGCCCCGCAGAAATTGACGGTCGTGACTATCATTTCACGACGCCAGAAGTGTTCCAAGACATGGTGGCGCGTGGCGAGTTTCTAGAACATGCACAGGTATTTGACAATTACTATGGCAGTAGCCTGCCTAAAGTGAGAGAGGCCGTAGATAGAGGCGAGCGGCTCCTTTTGGAAATAGACTGGCAGGGTGCGCGCCAAGTCCGCGAACGCCTTCCAGAGGCACTCAGCATATTTATCCTCCCGCCCTCGCGCAGCGCCTTAGAGGAACGCCTCCGCCGGCGCAGCACCGACCCCGAGGCCATTATTCAAAGAAGGCTCAAAGATGCCAGCCAGGACTTAAGCCATTGGTCGGAATTTGACTATGTTGTGATTAACGACCGGCTAGAGCAGGCAATAGCAGAACTTAAGGCTATTGTGGCGGGCCAAGGTGCAGCGTTGGTTGCTGGCCGTCCTGAAATCGCCCGTTTTGCTGCCACTTTGGTAGCCTAATCTGCTATCCTACAAGACCTTTCATTGGAAATAAGTTATGGCGCGAATTACGGTCGAAGATTGCCTGCAGAACGAACCTAATTTATTTAATCTGGTTTTGTTAGCGGCGAAGCGCGCGCGACGTTTAGCCAACGGTGCCGAAGCGACCGTTGATTGGGAAAATGATAAGCCTACGGTCGTGGCTTTGCGTGAAATTGCAGCCGGAAATATCACCTTCGAGATGCTAGAAGAAACGGAAGAGCCCGCACCGGCTCCGGAACCTGTGGTCAGTGAACTGGATATGCCTTCCGATTTTCGCGCGCCGCAATTCGGTCTGGGTGACTAGAACCTTTCCAGTGTTCTAAGCCACGATGGACTATGCGTCTTCCATACTTGGTTTTTTGCCCGGAGGGAGACGCCCCACCGGGATCTCTCAGCTCTTAGATAAACTCGAAGCGTATTTGCCTCCTGCGCAAGTCGAGCGGGTGCGTGAAGCCTATGAATTCGGTGCGCAGCGGCATCAAGGGCAAAAACGCATTTCAGGCGAGCCCTACATCACGCATCCGGTGGCGGTTGCCGATATCCTGGCAGATTTACGTCTAGATTCTGACACGCTGGTGGCAGCTATCCTGCACGACGTTATCGAGGATACTCCGACTGCAAAGGCGGAAATTGCTGCTATTTTTGGACAAGTGGTCGCCGAGCTTGTGGACGGTGTCAGCAAACTCGATCAAATCCAGTTCAAAAATCGACAAGAAGCTCAAGCCGAAAGTTTTAGAAAAATGTTGTTGGCGATGGTGCGCGACATCCGCGTCATCATGGTCAAGCTCGCCGACCGTATGCATAACATGCGTACCTTGGGCGCCATGCCACCCATCAAGCGCCGGCGTACTGCCCGCGAAACCTTGGATATTTATGCACCGATCGCGGAACGACTCGGTCTTTACACCGTCAAATTAGAACTAGAGGACTTAGGGTTTCGAGCGCTGTATCCGTATCGCCACAAGGTGCTGGAGCGTGCGTTAAAACGAGCGCGCGGCAATCAAAAAGAATTCATCGGGAAAATATCCACTACTTTCAAGAACGCGCTACAGAATACTAATATTAATGGCGATATCGTGGGTCGGGAAAAGCATCTCTACAGCATTTATAAAAAAATGCAGTCGAAACACATTTCTCTAAATGAAATGGTCGACGTCTACGGCTTTCGGATCGTAGTTGAAAATGCCGATACTTGTTATCGTTGTTTAGGGCTAGTCCATGGACTGTACAAACCCATGCCGGGACGATTTAAAGACTATATTGCGATCCCGCGTGCGAACGGCTATCAATCGCTGCATACCACCCTTTTCGGACCGAACGGCGTGCCGGTCGAAGTCCAGATCAGATCCGAAGCCATGCACCGCGTCGCCGAATCCGGCATTGCTGCTCATTGGAAATATAAATCAGGTGGCGATGTGTATGGCGGTGTTGAGCATGACCGTGCCCGTGAATGGTTGGCGAGCTTGGTGCAAATTCAAGAAGATGGGAACTCAGAGGAATTTCTAGAAAGCGTTAAGGTCGACCTATTCCCGGACAAGGTCTACGTGTTCACCCCTAAGGGTAAAATTCTGCGCCTACCCACGGGTGCCACCACCGTCGACTTTGCCTACGCTATTCACACTGGGATTGGAGACCGCTGTGTCGCAGCCAAGGTCGATCGGCGCTTAGTGCCACTGCGCACGGAACTTCGCAATGGACAGACTGTTGAGATAATTACCGCCAAAGGGGCAACGCCCAATCCCTCCTGGTCCAGTTTTCTTGTGACTGCTAAGGCGCGTGCCGCCATTAGACAGTATCTAAAAAACTTGAAACGTGGCGAAGCGATAGAATTGGGCAAAGGTTTACTCAGACAAGCTCTGGATGAATTTTCGGTCAACTTAAGGAAAATCCCGAGCGCAAATATCGATGCGGTAGTGAAGGAATTAAATCTCCAAGACGCTGATGACCTGTATGAAAAAATAGCATTAGGTGAACGCGTTGCTCCGCTGGTAGCGCGGCATTTTTTACCCACGCCCGAGGCACCCGGCTTCACGGCCGGCCAGGAGATCGAACTAGGTGGCGACAAATTATCAAGTACACCACTGATGATCGCAGGCACTGAAGGGATGCTAGTAACTTATGCACGTTGCTGCTATCCCATTCCCAACGATCCCATCATGGCCTATTTGAGCGCCGGGCGAGGAGTGATGATCCATCGGCAAAACTGTGGCAACCTCGCCGAATATCGCAAACAGCCGGAGAAGTGGATCGCAGTCGCCTGGGAGGCACTCCACAATCGAATGTTTAGCTCAGAAATTCAATTAGAAATCAGTAATCGGGTGGGCGTACTCGCCGCGGTCGCATCCGTTGTTGCCGCCACCGAAACTAATATCGATCACTTATCACTAGAAGAACAAGATGTCGATACTTCATCGTTAAAGTTTCAGATGCAAGTTCGTGACCGCAAACACTTGGCAAAAGTGATTAAGGCCATTAGGCTCATGCCCGAAGTGCAAAGGGTTTATCGGACCTTGGCGTGAAACGAAAGTCTGCGCGAGATACAATGAGAGTATGACTAAACAAATCATTTCGACAACCAGTGCCCCGACGGCCATCGGCCCTTATTCACAAGCAGTGCGGGTCGGTAATACCATTTGGGTCTCCGGCCAAATTCCATTAGACCCTACCACCCAAGAGCTCATTAAAGGTGACATTGAGGCCCAAGTGCGCCAGGTATTTGAAAATCTGAAAGCCATTGTGCTGGCTGCGGGGGCGAGCCTTGATGATGTGGTGAAAGCTACCGTGTTCTTGATTGATTTAGCGAATTTTGCGCTGGTGAACAAGATCATGGCCGAATACTTTCGCGCACCGTTTCCCGCACGAGCGGCGATTGGCGTAGCGTCGCTGCCGCGCGGATCGCTGGTTGAGGTGGAGTGCATCGTCGCCTTGTGAGCGAACTGGCTGCGGTCACGAGTTTACGCGGTGTGGGCGATGCGCTCGCTCTGCGTTTAGGTGCGCTCGGCGTGCACACAACCCAAGATCTATTATTTCTATTGCCGCTTCGATACGAAGATCGAACTCGTATAGTCCCTTTGGGCGCACTGCATTTCGGTCAACGCGCCGCGGTTGAGGGTGAGGTGTTGCTGACTGAGATTAGCTTTCGGGGACGTCGCCAAATGCTCTGTAGAATCGGCGACGGTTCGGGATTTTTAACATTGCGTTTTTTCTACTTTAATAACCAACAACAAACGGGCCTGGCGCGGGGTACGCGGATACGCTGTTTCGGCGAAGCACGACGGGGGCCTAAGGGTTTAGAGTTTGTGCATCCGGAATATCGGAAGGTGAGTGCCTTAGGCGCAGATGAAATTGCCGAGCACTTAACACCCATTTATCCCGCGACCGAGGGCATCACGCAGGGCCGCTTGCGGCAGTTGGTCAATTTGGCGCTTGACCAATCCAGCGCCCTTAACTTACGCGATTGGCTGCCCGCGTCAATCCTAGGCGATTCGTGTTTGCCCAGCCTGCACGAAGCCTTGTTGTATGTGCACCGGCCACCGCCGGATGCGCCGCTCGAAGCGCTCGAATTCCGCCGCCATCCGGCCCAACGCCGCTTGGCATTTGAAGAATTATTAGCGCATCAACTATCCCTTAAATTATTACGACAACGCATCCAAAGCGATCCGGGCTGGCCGCTAGCGTCCAATGATTTGCTTAAAAATAAATTGCTCGAAGGTTTACCTTTTCGCATGACTAAGGCACAGACTAGGGTGCTTCAGGAGATTGAAAGGGACTTAGGCGAATCGAAACCCATGCTACGCCTGGTGCAAGGCGATGTGGGTTGTGGCAAGACCTTGGTAGCGGCCCTCGCAGCCGCTCGAGCCGTAACGGCTAAGCGTCAGGTAGCGCTCATGGCGCCGACCGAATTGCTCGCGGACCAGCATGCGCAAAATTTCCGCCGCTGGTTCGAACCTCTCGGGGTACCCGTTGCGCTATTAACGGGTCGCCAAACCGGTAAGACACGACTTAAAGTGTTGGATAATATTAAATCCGGAGCGGCGGCAATCACCGTGGGCACTCATGCACTGTTCCAAGAAGGGGTGGATTTTGCAGAACTTGCATTGGTCATTGTCGATGAGCAACACCGCTTCGGCGTCCACCAACGCCTCAGTTTCCGCGAGAAAGGCAGCCGCGACAGTCATCAACCCCATCAGTTGATCATGACGGCAACGCCAATCCCTCGCACGCTAGCGATGACAGCCTATGCCGATTTAGACGTCTCAGTGATCGATGAAATGCCACCGGGGCGAACGCCGATCAAGACCGTAGTACTCGCCGAGACGCGCCGTGATGAAGTCGTGTTACGCATTCGCAATTCCTGTCTTGAGGGCCGTCAGGCTTATTGGGTGTGTCCGCTGATCGATGAGTCCGATGAGATGCCCTATCAAGCAGCGGAAGAAACCGCCAACGCCTTGAGTGCAGCTTTGCCCGAGCTTAAGGTAGGACTGATCCATGGTCGCATGCCAGGCGCGGCCAAAGAAGACATCATGCGGCGCTTTAAAGAGGGCGAGATTCAATTACTGGTCGCAACTACCGTGATCGAAGTGGGTGTCGATGTGGCCAACGCCACCTTAATGGTGATTGAAAACGCGGAGCGAATGGGACTGGCGCAATTGCATCAACTCCGCGGCCGCGTCGGTCGAGGGCAGCACGTCAGTTCCTGTCTATTGCTATATCGTGCACCGCTGTCGTCATTAGCCCGCGAACGTTTGGCCGTTATGCGCGACACGCATGACGGTTTTGAAGTGGCACGACGCGATCTGGAACTACGAGGACCCGGCGAATTATTGGGCACTCGACAAACGGGCCTTGCACAAATGCGGGTCGCTGATTTGTTGCGTGATGCAGACTTGCTTCCCCGGATACAGATTGCCGCTGAGGCGCTGCTCCATGAGTTTCCGTCGCATGTTGCGCCCTTAGTCAGTCGTTGGGTAGGAGAAGCCGGACAATATGGTCGGGTCGGGTAGAATACGGGGTATGTCGTTGTACAAAACCCGCACCATCGATTCTCATCCCAGCGCAATTGAGTGGTTACCCGCTGAACATCTTGGGCAGATGAAGGTCGACTCAAACATACGCCCGTGGCTGATTGGCAAAGGGATGCTGACATTGCGCCTGAAAGCCGTGTGCGGCGAGCGTTTCGTCTTGCGCCTCGTGAATCAATGGGCCGGGATACTGAACCCTGATCATCGACAGAGTTTGCAATCCACCGATAGTGCCGGACTATTTCGCGACGTAGAAATGTGTTGCGATAATACGGTTTGGGTCTTTGCTGAAACGGTTATCCCAGACTCTACATTGAGTCTATACCCGTGGCTGGCTGAATTAGGGGATGCCGCACTCGGCGAGACATTAGTGGGTTTATCTGGGGTAGAACGCAGTTCCTATGAATATGCTTGGTTAGGGCGCAACGAATCGCTGACTGAGCGCGCCTTAGAAAATACTCCGTTGGATTCGCAAGGCTTGTGGGCCCGACGTTCACTTTTTTTCTTGCGTGGAGGAGCACTCTTGGTTCAAGAGATTTTCTTGCCTACTATGGGCTCCGCGATCCCCCTTAGGTTGCGAGCGGGACTTTAAGATGCCGCTACCACAATCAGGGGTTAAGGTATTGGAGGCGCTAGAGGAGCGCTGGCGCTGGATTAAGTACCGCGTGGAATATCACCCCTGGGTCACCAACCAATTCCCACGTATTCTTGCCATTGGGATTGATTATGCGCAACTAATGCGCCTTAATCGCCCGATCGGAATATGGCTACTACTATGGCCCACCCTATGGGCGGTCTGGATTGCGGGACGCGGCAAACCTGATGCCCATATTTTTATCATCTTTGTGGCAGGCGTAGTATTGATGCGATCCGCTGGCTGCGTGATTAACGATTATGCTGATCGCAGCTTCGATCCACACGTAGCGCGCACTCAAGATAGGCCACTTGCCAGCGGGCGAATATCCCCTCAAGAGGCTTTAATATTATTTGCACTGCTGTGCCTTGGAGCCTTGGTTTTTGCGCTGCAATTAAATCGTATGACGCTATTGTTAGCGGTATTAGGCGCCTTTTTAGCCGTCAGTTATCCGTTCGTTAAGCGCTTTTTATCGGTACCTCAAATGTATCTAGGCGTTACTTTCGGTTGGGGCATACCCATGGCCTTTGCGGCAGAGTTAGAAAACGTGCCGCGCGTGGCTTGGTTGGTGCTGCTGGCGAATATGCTGTGGGTGACTGCGTACGACACTATGTATGCTATGGCGGATCGCGATGACGACCGGAAAATCGGCGTGCGCTCGACAGCCATCCTATTTGGGGATGCGGATCGACACATCATTGCCATTTTGCAGGCCATGACTTTGCTGACGCTATATTTAGTGGGAAAAATGATCCACTTTACCGCTTGGTATTACTGTGGATTAACCGCTGCGGCGTGTTTTTTCCTGTACCAACTATGGCTCATTCGCAACCGCGATCGCAACGCCTGCCTGCAGGCATTTCTTAATAATCACTTCGTGGGCATGTCAGTATTCATCGGGATGCTGCTCAGTTATACCTTCGCTCGTCTATAATGGCAGTATGACAAAAGTACGCAACGATTGGACCAAGGGCGAGGTTCAAAACCTTTTCGCCTTACCCTTTATGGATTTGATCTTTGGCGCACAAACAGTCCATCGGGAATTTCAAATTCCGAATACCGTGCAAGTGAGCACGCTGTTGTCCATCAAAACCGGCGCGTGCCCTGAAGACTGCGCCTATTGCCCGCAGAGCGTGCGCTACGACACGGGACTTGAATCGGAAGAGTTGCTGGAATTGGACACGGTGGCAGAGAAAGCCCGCGCGGCCAAAGATTCCGGTGCGACGCGTTTTTGCATGGGTGCCGCCTACCGCTCACCTAAGCCGCGGGATCTGCGCAAAGTGCTCGCCATGATTAAGACCGTCAAATCACTTGGCTTAGAAACCTGCGCCACTTTAGGCATGGTGAGTCGCGCCCAAGCGCTGGAACTGAAAGAGGCAGGCCTCGATTATTACAATCACAATCTAGACACCTCCGCTGAATATTATCGAGAAATCATCAGTACCCGAACCTACCAAGATCGATTGGATACATTGCAAGCGGTGCGCGAGGCCGGAATGAACGTATGCTGTGGCGGCATTGTCGGCATGGGTGAGCAGGCGGAAGACCGAGTGGGGCTGCTACATACCTTGGCGACCCTGCCGGAACACCCGCAGAGTGTTCCCATCAATCAACTAGTTCGCGTCGCCGGCACTCCGCTTGCAGACGCTGCAGCACTCGACCCCTTTGATTTTGTCCGCACGGTGGCGGTCGCGCGAATTCTAATGCCACGCGCACACGTGCGCCTGTCTGCTGGACGCACCGAAATGAACGATGAGCTTCAGGCCTTGTGCTTCTTAGCCGGTGCCAACTCGATATTTTATGGTGAGAAATTGCTGACCACGGGCAATCCCGACACGGCTCAAGATCAGAGATTATTCGAACGACTGCAAATTGTTGCGGAGCGCCCCACGGCGACCTAGTGAATGGTAGCGGGCGATCTTCGCGGGATTCGACGCTCGTTTGATCGCGCCGCCTCAAGCTACGACGCGGCAGCGGTGTTACAGTTCGAAATACGCGCACTCTTACTTGAAAGACTTAAATTAACAGCGCTAACGCCGGCGCTAGTACTAGACGCGGGCGCAGGTACTGGACATGCGAGCTATGTTCTTAAACGCCGCTACCCAAAAGCTCAAGTGCTTGCGATTGATGCATCGCATGGCATGCTGCGTGTCGCCGCGAAGCAAAATTCTTGGTGGCATCCGATTGGTCGAGTCTGCGCAAACCTCGGCGTCCTACCGCTCGCGACCGCAAGTGTTGATCTAATCATCAGCAACCTTGCGTTGCATTGGTGCGATCCGGAAGCGGTGTTTGCTGAATTTCGAAGAGTATTGGCACCCCAGGGTTTCTTAAGTTTCAGCAGTTTTGGACCCGAGACGTTACGCGAACTACGCACCGCTTGGGCGCGGATCGATAGCCACGATCACGTCAATACTTTCATCGATATGCACGATCTGGGCGATGCCTTAGTGCGCGCAGGATTCAAAGGCCCCGTGCTCGACATGGATCGTTACACACTCAAATACAAGAATGTCAGTGCGTTGACTCAAGATCTCAAAGCTATGGGGACAACGCAGGTCCTGGGGCGTCAGCTCAAAGGCCTTACGGGCTCCGCGAAGCCGAGACGCATGGCGGCAGCTTACGAAGAGTTTCGACAAGAAGGTCTTTTGCCTGCGACCTACGAAGTAATATTCGGACAGGCATGGGCGCCGACAACCAACACGCAATTACAAGCAGAAGAAGGCGCAACCGTATCGTTGCAGGAAATGAAACGTCAATTAAATTCAAGGAGTACACGGTGAAGGATCCAACAGCGTGAAGACAGCGTACACACCCTTAAAAACCGGACGGTTTTTTATCACCGGAACCGATACCGGCGTGGGTAAAACTCGCATCGCCGTCGCGCTTTGCCGTACGCTAGCACAGCGCGGACTACGTGTAACGGCCATGAAACCCGTGGCGAGTGGCTGCGTCATTACTGACGCGGGACTACGCAGCGAGGATGCACTGGCTCTGCAGCGTGCCATAAACGTGCGGATTCCGTACGATGAGATAAACCCCTACGCCTTTAAGGCCGCCATCGCCCCGCACATTGCTGCCAAGGATATAGGATGCAAGATTGATTTTGAGGTACTAGATCGCGCTTACCAACGAATGACCCTACAAAGCGATATCACGATTGTAGAAGGTGCCGGGGGTTGGTTAGCACCCCTAGATGCCGTGCGCAGCTTCGCGGATCTCGCGGGCTTTTGGCAATTAGAGGTGATTCTCGTGGTCGGCATGCGGCTTGGTTGCTTAAACCATGCCTTGCTCACTGCCGAAGCGATCGAACGCCGCGGTCTACGATTGCGGGGTTGGGTCGCGAGCGTTATCGATCCTCACTTTGAACGCCTCGAAGAAAACTTGAGCATTTTACAAATTCGTTTAGCACAACCTCGCTTAGGCGTGTTTCCATTTGTACCGCAACTAGGCGACGATGCGATATTACCCGAGTTCGCAATCTAGGATCGCTATCGTTGGTCACATTACATTTTTTTCGCGCCGCGCTTCTTAGCCGCATAAACCTACGACAAACGCCGCCGCAGCGGCAATCTGCGCCTCCGAATAAGTCTTAGCAAAACCCGGCATCACTTCAGGGCCGTGCGCGCTTTGTAAATGGGAGCCTAAGCGAATCACTTGCAGCACATTCAGGGGCACGGCCTCGCGACAGCTATGACTGCCCTGAATCGAGGCCATCTCAGATTGCACTCCAGCACCATCGATACGGTGGCAGCTCGCGCACACTTCATCAAATACCTGACGGCCGAGGGTGAGGTCCGGGTTTGAGTGGGTCGAGGCTAGCGTGGGCGCTGACACAACTCCTGCAACCAGGGGCTGCAAGCCGCGCAAATAAATCCCCATCGCGACGATATCCTCCGCCACTAAAAACCGCAGGCTATTGTCCACTACTTCGGCCATGGGACCTGAGGCTGTGCCTCGTAAAGGCGTATGCCCGGTGGACAGATATTGCACTAAACTTTCCGTCGACCAAGACCCCAACCCCGTAGTCGGCTCGGCCGTTAAGTTATAGGCGTTCCAACCGTCAGCAATCGCGCCCGCATACGGGTGCCTTGTATCCAAAGCCTGCAAAGCGTTTCGGGGCGTGTGACATTCGCCGCAATGACCCAGTGCCTCCGCAAGATACGCCCCGCGATTCCACTCAAGCCCATGTTCTTTATCCGGCTCAAAACGATGTTGGGGCTTGTACACTAGGCTCCAAAGCGTAATCAGTCCGCGCTGATTATAAGGGAAGGCAACTTCATTCGCCGGCGGTATATAGTGAATCGGTGCCAAGGTACTCAAGTAAGCCTTAATAGCCAATACGTCCGCATCGGTCAGCAAGGCATACGAGGCGTAGGGAAATACCGGATACAGATGCTGGCCATGCTTGCCAACACCCTCGTGCATCGCTTGTAAAAATTCGGCGTCCGACCACGTTCCAATCCCGGTTTCATTATCAGGCGTAATATTGGACGAATAAATAACGCCGAAAGCGAGTTTGAAGGCTCGGCCACCCGAAAAACTCGCGCTTTGCGCACGAGAATGGCACGCGATGCAATCGGCGGCCTTAGTCAAATACTCACCTCGCACCCATAGCGATGCGTTCTTCAACTCGTTGGGCACACCGCTCGGGTCTCCCTTTAAGTATTTCTCTAGCGCAACCGGCTGGGTCCCCAACGATCCGGGAGCCGGGCGCGGCCAAAACCAAGCCAACACCAACAGCAACGCCACCGCTACCATCAAGCTCGCCCACTTCAGTGCTCGCCCAATTTTCAAGCGCGACTCCTAGATCGCCCGTAAATCATGTGCAGCCACCGGTAACTTACGCAACCTAACTCCGGTCGCCGCAAAAATCGCGTTAGTCAGCGCCGGCGCGACCGCGGCCGTACCGGTCTCGCCAATACCACCGGGCGCTTCAGCACTCTCTATCAAATGCACCTTCACCTCGGGCGCCTCCAACATGCGGAGCATCCGATAGTCATTAAAATTGCTCTGGTCCACGCGGCCATTCGCAAGCGTAATTTCGTTGAACAAAGCGGCGGTTAAGCCAAAAATAGTACCGCCTTCAATCTGAGCCCTGACAGTGTCGGGGTTCACGATGACCCCGCAATCCACTGCGCACACGACCCACTCCACTTTAACCTCGCCGCCAGAAGTCACGGCAACTTGCAATATGGTCGCGACATAGGTGCCGAAGGCAAATTCAACTGAAATTCCCCTCCCCGAACGCGCCGGTAGAGGTTTGCCCCAATCAGCCATCGCGGCTGCTTTTTCGAGAACGGCGAGCGCACGCGGAGCACCTTTTAAAAGACGTCGACGATATTCCAAAGGGTCAACCTTCGCCGCTAGCGCCAGTTCATCCATGACGCTTTCCACAATAAAAACATTATGGGTCGAGCCCACGCCGCGCCACCATCCGGTCGCAATACCCGGCGGCTCACTCTGTACAAACTCTAACAGCACATTCGGAAAATCATACGGTGGCCCCGCAGCGCTATCGACTGCATCGTCATCCAGCCCATTCTTAAAACTAGGAGGATCCCAACGCGCAAGGACACTAGAACCCGTGACTCGATGCCGCCACGTCAGCGGCATCCCGTGACTATCCAATCCCACCCACACCCTATTGTGATAGTACGGCCGATAGAAATCGTGCTGAATATCTTCCTCGCGACTCCAGAGCACGTTGACCGGTCCGTTGACTTGTTGCCCGATACGAACTGCTAAAGTGATATTGTCAATTTCTAATCGCCGGCCAAAACCCCCGCCGATAAATAGGCTGTGCAACGTGACCGCTGCCAGAGGCAACCCCGTGATCCGCGCCGCTTCCGCCTGAGCGCGAGTCTGTACCTGCGAACCCACCCAGATGTCACAAGCATCGGCTCGCACATGCACCGAACAATTCATGGGTTCCATGGGCGCATGCGCTAAAAAGGGTAGTTCGTACACTTGTTCAAACCGACTTGCCGCATGCACCAGCGCACCTGCTACATCACCAATCTTGTTGGCAACCAGAGCCTTACCGCCAGTGGAAGCCGCTGCAATCTGCGTCGCAATGGCTGCGCTATTATTCGCAGCGTTTGGCCCTGCATCCCAATACAGCTGTAAGGCAGCCAGACCCTTGCGTGCCGCACCCGTATGATCGGCTACCACCACCACCGCATCGCCTAGCTGAATTACTTGACGAACAGCGGGTACTTTCAGAGCGGCCGCGTCATCGATAGGTCGAAGCTTTGCACCAAATTCAGGACAAATGGCCACCGCCGCAAATTTCATTCCAGCAACCCGCGCATCAATACCAAACAGCGTTTTCCCAAGGACTTTATCTTTAGCATCCACTCTTTTAGCGGGGGTGCCGATCAGTTTGAAGTCTTTACGCGCCTTCAAAGCGACCGCGCTAGGCACCGGTAGTTTTGCCGCTGCATCAACTAAAGACTGATAACGCACGCTGCGACCCGATGCGCTATGCACCACGGTACCTTTATAAGCGTGGCAGGTGTGTTCTTCTACCCTCCACAATTTCGCGGCTGCCGTAATCAGCAACGTACGCGCAATCGCTCCACATTGTCGTAACGGCTCCCACGCGGCTCGTATCGATGCCGAGGTTCCGGTCGCCTGCATGCCGTTAATGGGATTGGTATACAGCTTGTCGTCGGGCGGGGCTGCTTCGACTACGATCTGTGCCAGATCGACTTCGAGTTCCTCGGCAATCAACATCGGTAGCGAAGTGAAGGTCCCCTGACCCATTTCCACCATATGCACGATTAGGGTAATAGGCCCATTGCGGCCAATACGAATAAACGCGTTCGGCATAAACGACGCACCAGCAGCAGCGTCCGCGGCGTCACTGTTCGCCGCGACAACGCCGGCGCGCACGCGCTGGGGTAGCATTAGGCTCAGCAGCAACCCACCGCCCACCGCGGCGCTAGCCTGAATAAATACCCGACGCGACGTCACTGGGCGTGTCACTTGACACCGTGCGCGACGCCGCTGGGGACGCCGCCCGCGACAGCGCTGGAAGCACCGCCCGCTGCGAGGTGAGTTGCTGCGTGTTTTATAGCCGCGCGAATCCGCTGGTAGGTTCCGCAGCGACAAATATTACCGGACATTGCATGATCGATATCATCATCACTCGGGTTAGGCTTATCGGCCAGTAGTGCCGTGGCGGACATAATTTGGCCAGGCTGACAATAGCCACATTGGACCACTTCAAGCTCAAGCCACGCCGCCATTAAGCCTGCAGAAATTTTCTCGGTTGCCGCACCCTCGATGGTCCGCACTCGCTTACCCACAGCAGCGGATAGGGGCAAAGTACAGGCACGCACCGGCCGGTCATCCAAGTGCACGGTACACGCGCCACACAATGCCATTGCGCAGCCAAACTTGGTACCGGTCATCCCGAGGACATCGCGCAATACCCACAGCAGGGCTGTATCGCCTTCGGCCTCAACCGAATGGTCCGCACCATTGACATTGATGGAATAACTCATGAGTCGCTACTGTATCAGACCAATCACTTCATTTAGCATAGGCGTCCTATGAAAATTATGAAACCCAATCTCACTGCCTTCGATGACCTACCCTATAACCCAGCGCTGTCCGACGTGGTTGAGCGCAATATTCGTACTATTTTAAAGTTGCGCGCACATTCAGCACACATCCGGGATGTCCAAGAACGTCTTGCGGATTGGATCACGAATTTCTCCGGACGCATGTTATTCGCCTACCTGCATGT
>JAYUFB010000053.1:0-4887 GCA_043738945.1 Gammaproteobacteria bacterium | reverse complement strand
TGGCCCGTATCGGTGAATTAATCGGTTTTGCGCTAGCACGAACTTAAGGGCGTGTGAACACCAACGAAAACCTATGGATTGATAAATTCCTGGCGCATCTTAAAATTGAGCGCCGCATGAGCACGCATACCACGTCGGCCTATGCGCAGGATTTACAAGCCTTATGGTGCTACGCCGAAAAACGAGCACTTACTTGCACGCCGAGCCTAACCCCGTTGGACGCCCAAACAACCACCATCGATTGGAACGCCCTCACCCATATCGATATTCGCGGCTTTGCCGCCGCCTTACATTCAAGCGGCTCAAGCCCCCGCACTATCCAGCGAAAACTATCGGCCGTGCGTAGCTTTTACCACTTTTTGCAACGCGAAGCCCAGTGCAAACTTAATCCAGCCCTTGAGGTGCGCGCACCCAAGGGGAAAAAACGATTGCCCGATACATTAGACGCGGATCAAATGGGTCGACTACTAGAATTTCGCGTCCATGATTCCTTGTCGGCACGCGATAAGGCCATCCTAGAACTCTTCTACTCTTCCGGTCTACGACTCGCCGAATTAGTAGGCTTAGATCTCTCGTCGTTAGACTTCGCCGAGCACACCGTACGAGTGCTCGGCAAGGGCAGTAAAACCCGCATCGTGCCGGTGGGTCGCTACGCAATCGCCGCGTTAAAAAAATGGTTATTGGAACGCTCGACATCGGCTGACCTTAATGAAACGGCGGTATTTCTCGCGCGTGGGCGGCGCATGTCGGTACGCTCGGTGCAACTGCGAGTCGCAGCCTGGGCGCGGCGCCAGGGTTTGAGCGTGCATGTGCATCCCCATATGTTGCGCCACTCTTTTGCCACCCATCTCCTGGAGTCCAGTGGGGACCTGCGAGCGGTGCAGGAAATGCTGGGTCATGCCACGATTAGCACCACGCAAATCTATACGCATTTGGATTTTCAACACTTAGCGAGTGTTTATGAAGCGGCCCATCCGCGAGCTCGCGGCCGAAAAACCGCTTAACGCTTTGCGCTAGCAACTTCACCGCCGTGAGGCGCTATGGCCAGATCGATCTTGCTATAGTAGTTTCTTGCACGAACCTTACTGCCTATCCTATTTTAAGCAAGAATAACCGGCTGCAGAGGGGGGACCGCTGCGGCTATTTCAATCGCCCTAGCATCTCCGGTAAAACTAGGTGCTTCAAGGTATTTAGCAATCGTATTTCGCCGGCCAAAAACGGCTTCGCCGCTGTCGGTAGCCGAGTGTTTTCAGCGGTGATTTCCAGGATGAGCTCGTGCAATGCGATCGGCAATGCCGCCATCATGCGATTAAGTTCGCGTTCACCGATGGTATTCGGTAGACCGAGCGCCTCGCCTGCTTCCAAAAGCGACTGACGGGTCACCTCTTGCAGCATCGGTGTGTGGGGCATGGCAATTGCGAGTGGCAATCGCGGCCAATCCGCTCGGTCGCCCGCAAACGCTCGCGTGTGATAAACGCCGGTGCTCAAGAGATCGTAGACGGGCGATGACTCGATTCCTTCGCGACCCACCATGAACGATAGGTTCTTTAAATGGTTGTCGTTGTTGGCGATCATCACATTGAATATCAGCCAGTGATATAGATGCAGTCGCGTGCTTGCTCTGTTTCGGCAGGCGGCGATGATTTCACTGAGGCTTTGCAAGGTTGCGCTGGAATATTTAAATGCGCGCGACTTGTTCAACAATTGGCAGGCATCGATGATGTGACGTCGCTGAATCATTCCCGTCGTATCGGCGTATCGATCGAAACGCTGCACAAGATATACGGGTTCGGGCACGTAACGGCGGCAGACGTTAGGTACTGAGAGTCTCATTGTGCTGGCTAACCGCATGGCGGCGTATTCATTAATCACGGAGCTTGGGTAGTCTTGATACGCGTGATTCGGCTTCAAGATGTGCGTGGAGGGCTCACTGCCGACGGGCTCGTAGAGCGCTCCGTCGCGATAGACAACCAACAATTTGTTCTGCGCACCCGCAGCAGACATACGTTTCGGTGCGCCATTACTCAAACTCGCGCGCGGCAAATTCTTGATGCGTGCAGACAACTCGGAATCGCTTAAGGGTTTGAGACCGCGGGCGGGAGTTGGGGTGCCGGGTGGCAACAACACCAAGGACCCCGCTGATTCTGCTCCGAGATACTCAAGCAGGCCAAAGGCGTCGTTGCCGTCAATATCGGCTTCTTTGGCGAGGGTGGTGCGCTGCTCTTCTTCGGGAAGTAGATTGTCGAAGTACCACTGCACCGGTCGATCGGTGCCGCCGTCGGCATGGAGATTCTGCGAGCGGGTGAGGCGTGGCGATAAGTCGAAGGCGTTCGAGTCACTTGCCCAGTTTGCATCGTATTCAAAGCGCCAGAGATCATCACCCTCACTTAAGGTGCCGACGCGTTGATCATTCAAAAAGGCGTCCAACGTTCGCATGGTCTACTTTGCGCCGGATGCTTTTAGTTTCTTAGCGTGCGCGCGCTGCCTGATTTCCGGGAGTACTTGGCTAGCCGCCTGAGGAATGTCGACGGTTAGCGGCATGCCCAATTCGGCGAGGAGTTTGAGCACCAAACCTAATTGCACTGTGAACTTGCCGTGCTCGACGTCTTGGACGAATTGTTTGCTCAACCCGGCAGTTGCGGCCAGATCATCGATGCGTAGGCCGCTGGCCCGGCGTACGGACCGAATCAAAAGGCCAAGTTCGGCGGGGGACAGGATGGGCATCTGCATGGTGTATTCCTACGTTGGTAGGAATATTAGGATGAAAAAGAGAAGAAGGCAATTAAAATCCTAAGATCATAGGAATTTATGGCGGCGCCCCTGCAATATGCTCTAGATTCCTGTGGGCGTAGGATATCTCGCCCGCTGAATCTGCACGACCGGTGTCTAGCCAGGCCCAGCAGCCTTTAGGCTAACGTAAAAATAGGGAATTCGCACATCCAAACGATCTACCTTCAGTAGTTCGCGGAAGACAGACTAGAGCTCGGGTAGCATCTTCGCGTCGAATGCGCCGACATGCGTTAGCAGCACGTACTTTACGTCGCGCCCATAGACCATTTGTCGCGCGATACGCGTGGGCGGCGCATGTCGGTACGCGCGGTGCAGGAAATGCTGGGTCATGCCACGATCAGAACTACGCAAATCTATACGCACTCCGATTTTTAACATTTAGCGAGTGTTTATGAAGCGGCCCATCCGCGAGCTCGCGGGCGGAAAACCGCATAACGCTTTGCGGCTAACAACCTCACCGCTTGAAACCTCACCAGACGTCCCCACATGAGATTATCGATGACTCACGATCCCCAAAAAATATACGGCACCACCATCCTCGCCGTGAGGCGCAATGGCCACGTGGCCATAGGGGGCGACGGACAGGTCACACTGGGACAGGCCGTCATGAAGGGCAACGCGCGCAAGGTCCGGCGTCTCTACGCTGACAAGGTGGTGGCGGGGTTTGCAGGCGGCACCGCCGATGCGTTTACGTTGTTCGAGCGCTTCGAGGCTAAGCTCGAGAAGTTCGGCAATCTCACACGTGCGGCAATTGAACTTGCCAAAGACTGGCGCTCTGACCGCAGTCTACGGCGACTTGAGGCCCTGCTGTGCGTCGCGGACATCACGAGCACTTATGTCATCTCGGGCACTGGCGATGTGATTGAACCTGAACACGATTTGATCGCCATCGGTTCAGGCGGAGGCTACGCACAAGCGGCGGCGCTGGCGTTGATGCAGTCCAGCGAACTCGACGCGCGCGAAATCGTTGAGCGTTCGCTGAATATCGCGGCTGATATTTGTATTTATACCAACCGTAATTTGACCATTGAAGTGCTCTGAACCCGCATGTCGCATATGACCCCGCGTGAAATCGTCGAGGAGTTGGACAAGCATATTGTCGGCCAAACGGCTGCCAAGCGTGCCGTGGCAATAGCCCTACGCAATCGCTGGCGGCGCCAGCAAGTCGCGGAAGGTTTACGCCAAGAAATTACCCCCAAGAACATTTTGATGATCGGTCCGACTGGCGTCGGCAAAACCGAGATCGCACGTCGCCTTGCACGCCTGGCGAAAGCCCCGTTCATCAAGGTGGAAGCCACTAAGTTCACCGAAGTAGGCTATGTTGGGCGCGAAGTGGACTCGATCGTCCGCGATCTTGTCGAAATATCGGTGAAAATGACCCGCGAAGAAGAAATGGCTAAAGTGCGACACCGCGCTGCCGATGCGGCGGAGGAGCGCATTCTCGATACGCTGTTACCCGGAACTTCGGAACTCGCGGGCGATACCGCCCACAGCCGCGATAGTGCCCAGCCTCGTGATACCGCCCACAGTAACGATACGCGTCAGAAATTTCGCAAAATGCTGCGCGAAGGCGCACTAGACGAGCGCGAGATCGAGATCGAGGTGCGCGCCGCGTCGATGGGCGTGGAAATCATGGCGCCTCCCGGCATGGAAGAGATGACCCAGCAACTCCAGGGCATGTTTCAAAATCTCGGCAATACCCGCACTAAGCCGCGCAAGCTTAAAATCAAAGAGGCGCTTAAGCTGCTGGTTGATGAAGAAGCTTCAAAAATGATCAACGAGGAAGAGCTTAAAGCACGCGCGGTCGAGAACGCCGAACAAAATGGCATTGTATTCATCGACGAGATTGACAAAATTGCGCGCAGACAAGAAACCGCAGGCGCGGATGTCTCGCGTGAAGGGGTGCAACGAGATCTTTTGCCGTTAGTGGAAGGATGCACCGTGAATACCAAGTACGGCACGGTTAAAACCGACCATGTGCTATTCATCGCATCCGGCGCCTTCCACATGTCGAAGCCTTCTGACCTGATCCCTGAGCTACAAGGTCGTCTACCCATCCGAGTGGAACTTGAACCGCTCGTGGTGAAAGATTTTGTG
>JAYUFB010000052.1:0-159034 GCA_043738945.1 Gammaproteobacteria bacterium | reverse complement strand
AAGCATCGACCTCGGAAATGTTTGGCAAAGTCCAAGAAATCCCGCAACGCGAGACTACCGCTTTTTATCCGCGCTCGCCCTACGGCGCCGCAAAAGTGTACGCGTATTGGATAACCGTCAATTATCGTGAGGCGTACGGATTATTTGCTTGCAATGGTATTCTTTTTAATCATGAATCTCCGCTACGCGGCGAAACCTTTGTCTCGCGCAAGATTACTCGGGCTTTGACCCGCATTCGGGTCGGGCTGCAGGAGACTTTGCATCTCGGTAATCTGGATTCACGGCGTGACTGGGGGCATGCGCGTGACTATGTTCGTGCGCAGTGGCTGATGTTACAGGCTGACATCCCTGAAGATTTCGTGATTGCGACTGGGAAACAGTACTCGGTGCGCGACTTTGTCGTGGCAGCGGGGGCATTGCTAGATATGAAAATTGAATGGCATGGTGAGGGCGTCGAGGAGGAGGGTATCGACACGCGTAGCGGCCGTACGCTGGTTAAGGTTGATCCACGTTATTTCCGGCCTACTGAAGTGGAAACTTTATTGGGTGATGCCACCAAAGCGCGCGACAAATTGGGTTGGACCGCTGAGGTCACCTTTCCAGAGTTAGTGGCTGAGATGGTTGAATCTGATTTGACTCTAGCCAAACGCGATGCGCTGGTTGCCAAAGAGGGCTACAAAATCTACAGCAATCACGAGTAGTGGATTGTGACACTTTCCTTTAGCTCGAAAATTTACGTCGCGGGGCATCGAGGGTTAGTAGGGTCCGCTGTGGTGCGAGCGTTTATGCTACGAGGCTACCAGAATCTACTGGTTCGTACGCACGACGAACTCGACCTCACTAACCAAGCGGCGGTGCACGGATTTTTCAATAGCGAACGCCCTGATGCGGTCATCATGGCCGCAGCCCGTGTGGGAGGGATTCACGCCAATAATTCGCGCCCTGCGCTGTTCATTCGCGACAATCTATTGATCCAGGACAATGTAATTGATGCCGCATATTGCGCCGGCGTGACAAAATTTGTTTTCTTAGGCTCAAGCTGCATTTACCCGAAGCTGGCGCCGCAGCCCATCAAAGAGGAGTACCTGCTGACGGGTCCTTTGGAGCCTACTAACGAGTGGTACGCTATTGCCAAAATTGCGGGCTTGAAAATGTGTCAGGCCTATCGGCGTGAATATGGATTCAATGCGATTTCTGTTATGCCTACCAATCTCTATGGGCCCGGCGATAATTTTGATTTGCAGCACTCGCATGTGTTGCCGGCGTTAATTCGTCGCGTCCACGAAGCCCACGTGCGGGGGGATGCCAGCATGACGGTATGGGGAACCGGGACGCCGCGGCGCGAATTTCTATATGTGGATGATTTGGCGGATGCGATTCTGTATCTTTTTCAAAATTATGATGCAGAGCCGATGATAAATGTCGGTTGGGGCGAGGATGTCACGATCCGAGAGTTAGCGGAAATGGTGATGTCGGTGATCGGCTACAGCGGTGATCTAGCATTTGATGCCACGAAACCCGATGGAACGCCGCGTAAGCTTTTGGATGTGTCGCGCCTCAGAGATCTTGGTTGGAAACCGCGAATTTCACTCAAAACCGGTATCCAACAGACTTACGCTTGGTTTCAAGAACACGGCTCCAAAGCCAGGCTTTAGCTCACCCGTTACACTAATTTACAATATTAACTCATTGTAAGTTTTGATCTTTTTGAGCTTTTAAACCTGGATTTCGGTACACTGACTCGCGTAAAAGATCGAACTATGTTAAATATTTCAAGACCTGGAAAATAAATAAACCGCGTAACGATCGTTGCGCAATCAGGGAGATTTATCTTGGGCTCACCCGCAGTTTCTCGGTCGGAAGAATATATAAGAAGCTCGGTTGAGTTACCCAGTCGTTTAAAGCGCACGATTGCCCTGTGTACCGACGCGATTGTGATTCCTTTTTTATTGTGGTCGGCGATAAGCCTTAAAGCGGGTGTTGCATCGTTTCTTGTCAGCGATTGGCCTGCCTATGTTGCGGTACTGGCCATTAGCGTCCCGATATTTATCGGCTTTGGCCTTTATCGAGCAGTGATCCGTTACCTCGGGCATAAAGCGGTTTTTGCGGTGGCGTTTGCGGTAGCACTCAGTGGTTTGCTGCTGGGCTTAGTAGACGTGCTCTTCGATTTGCGCGCGCTTTCTTGGAGCGTCGTCACTATTTATTCTTGTCTTACTTTGCTGTACGTGGCGGGATCGAGATTCCTAGTTCGCTATTATTTGCTGACTCGGTATATTCAACCCACGGTTGCGCGCGTTGCGATTTATGGGGCCGGTGAGGCGGGCGCGCGTTTGTCTACAGCGCTTCTGACCACGCGGGCATTTGATCCGCTGGCTTTCATCGACGACAATAAAAATTTGCAGGGACGAATGGTCAATGGCATTAAGGTCTTCGCGCCGGAGCGTTTGCTCGGGATCATCAAAGATCGGCGCATTGATCGCGTATTATTGGCTTTACCGAGTTTAAGTCGGCGCCGGCGCAGGGAAATATTGACCTCGCTGGAACCTCTCGGCGTGCACGTTCAAACCGTACCGGAGTTTGAGCAGCTCGTGACCGGGCATGCGGATGTGGGCGATATACGTGAAGTGGATGTGAGCGACCTGCTGGGCCGTGACTCAGTACCGCCTAAGGCGGGCCTATTTGACGCGTGTATTCGTGATCGCGTCGTTATGGTGACGGGTGCAGGTGGCTCGATCGGCTCCGAACTGTGCCGACAAATTATCGGTTTGGCACCGAAACGACTGGTGCTTTTCGAGATGTCCGAATTGGCGCTTTACAATATTGAGCGCGAACTGCGTGCCCTCACCGAGAAACAAGCAGCGCCGGTTGAACTTGTGGGCCTGATTGGCAATGCTCATCACAAATACCGCTTGCGGGATATTTTGCTAGCCTACCGAGTGCAGACGGTTTATCACGCAGCAGCCTATAAACATGTGCCCATCGTGGAACAGAACGTGATCGAAGGCATTCACAATAATGTGATTTCAACTTGGTATGCCGCTGAGGCCGCGCATGAAACCGAGGTGGAAACCTTTGTTTTGGTATCTACCGACAAAGCCGTTAATCCCACCAATGTCATGGGGGCGACTAAGCGTTTTGCGGAAATTGTGTTGCAAGGACTGCAACGGCGTGGCAGTAAAACTCGCTTTTGTATGGTGCGCTTTGGCAATGTATTGGCCTCGTCGGGCTCGGTCGTTCCTTTGTTTAACGAGCAGATCAGAGCCGGCGGGCCTGTAACCGTGACTCACCCCGAGGTGATTCGTTACTTTATGACTATTCCAGAAGCCGCACAGCTTGTCATTCAGGCGGGCTCGATGGCGAAGGGTGGTGATGTGTTTGTGCTGGATATGGGTAAGCCCGTGCGAATTGGGGATCTTGCGAAGCGCATGATTCATCTGATGGGATTGACGGTGCGTGATGAGGATCATCCGGAAGGGGATATTGAAATTGCCTACACGGGGCTACGACCGGCTGAAAAGCTTTTTGAGGAGCTATTAATTGGTAATAATGTGACCGGGACAGAGCATCCTATGATTTTACGAGCCATTGAACACTCCATGCCGTGGGAGCGGGTGCAGGCGTTACTGGAAGAGATATTGACGGCTATGAGTCGGTTTGACTGTCAGCGAGCTTTACATTTACTCCGTGAGGTAGTCGTGGAGTACAAGCCTGCACCGGAATCTCATGATTTGGTGTGGGCGCGCCAGGCAGCTCTGGTCGCCGACGGGCGCAAAGTGACCAGTTTGATCGTGCGGCGTGTTGCAAAAAATAGTGTACCCACTGATATCCTGAGGCCGTAGATAATACAATCGACGTTGTGTTTCTGGCGGATCGCCGAAGGATTGATCAATTCATGAAATTCAGGACTTTTGGCTGTGCTCTTGCCTGGCTTCTGGTGAGTTCGCGCGTATTGGCGGGCGTGAGTGCTTACTTGCCCATTAATATTGATACGGCAATGGAACGGCAGATCGAGCGTGTGTTGATCCTGGCTGACGAGCCCATTTTAAAAAGACCTTTTCCGGTGGCGTTGGTTGAACTTGCTTTGCCTAAAGCTTGCGAAGTTGATGAGCCTCTTTGCAAAAGCGTAAAAAGCTACCTTTTGCGATATTCTCATGACTATGGTGTCGCCTATGCGAGTGCCTCGGGAGCTAAGGCGCGACAAGGCTCGACGGCGGTTGTCGCCAATGAGTATGGAATGCCGGTTACGAGTCGCTGGGAACTAGCCGGGCAAGCCTACGTGCAGCCAAATGATTACCTGCTTGCCACGGTAGGAGGAGTGGCGTACTCCGGGCGCGCAACGCCGACTGGAACCTTGTTGAGTTTTGGTACGAATTGGGGCCAAATCGACCTAGGCTATCGTGCTCATTGGTTCTCACCCGCTACCGATAGTAGTCAATTAATCAGCACCGAGGCGCCGACGCTTCCCTCCATTACGGTGTCGAATTACGAACCCATTGGTCGACTGGGGTTCCAGTATGAATTCTTTCTGTCACGGCTCTCTCAGTCGAACAATAATATTTTGTATCTCGGCAAGACTAGCACCGGCAGCCCGCGTATTTTCGGTATGCAATTCTCGATTGAACCCTTCAGCGGTTGGTCACTGGGCTTCAATCGGTTGTTAGAGTACGGTGGTGGTAGTGGGTTGCCGCAAAGCTCGCGCATCTTATTGCGGAATATTTTCAAACCGAGCGGCCTTGCACAAACCCAAGGTAATCAGCAAGCCTCTTATATCAGTCGGTTCATTTTTCCGGGTAAGACGCCTTTTGCGTTGTATGCCCAGTATGCGGGTGAGGATAATTCCAACGGCGGTAGCTATCTGCTCGGCAATGCGGCTCTTACTGTTGGCATTGATATTCCCAAAATTGCTCATTACTTCGATGTGACCTACGAGGTTTCTGAGTGGCAGAATATTTGGTATGTGCATAATATATTTCTAGATGGTATGAGTAATGACGGTCTGGTGCTCGGTAACTGGGGCGCCGATCAACGTCAGTTTGGCGATGGTGTCGGTGCTCGTAGCCAAATGTTGAGAGTAGGCTGGGTGCCCGCCTTTGGTGGGTACTTAGAGGAGCGGGTGCGGACTTTGGTAAACCAGAATTACTATGGTGGCGATTCGCGTAGCTACCTGCCTATCCCGCCTTTTTCGTATCACCGTTACCGTGATTTTTCGATCCGCTATTCGCGACCCTGGAAAGGGCTAAATGTGGGCGGCGAGTTGTTCGGCGGAAGTGATATTTTTGGGAAATCGTTTGCTCGGATTTCTGGTTTCGTGAACTATGGGGGCGATGAGCGTTCACGCGAGGATGGGTCTAGCGCGGGTGGCTCCGACGATGAATTAGGTGCTACCGGAAAGGCGGAGCGCGGTGCAGAGGTGTTTGTGGATATTGGCGGCAATGCGACTAAGGTGCGTGAAAATGTCGAGCCAAATTTGCCCGTCCTGGTTAGTAAGCTGGGCGTGGGTCCGCACATCGGATTCGGCGCAAGACGCCAAGTGGCTGAGAATAATGATTTAGGCGCACGCATTGAAGTGGATGAGATCAATCATCATTCGTTGGTGGGGGTCCGCGCATTGGACTATCGACACCGTTATAACGAGATCTTTGCGTTGAGCGTATTCGCAGGGGCTGCTCGCTATGGTCTCGCGACACCGGCGTATTCTGTGTATGGTGGGGTTGGTGGGCAATGGCGCAATATTGCACCGAAATGGGATTTAAATTTAGATCTACGCTATGGTCAGAATCTGGCACGCGATCATGTGTTAGCAAGCGATGTGCAAGGAATTCGAGCCGAAAGCTTTTTTAAGATTGAGAGCGCGGTCCTGTATTTGTCGAAGCGATTTTAAGCGTTGAGTTAATCTAGGAGAGATTGTGTCTGGAACTATTCTGGTAACTGGCGGAGCTGGTTACATTGGTAGTCATGTGGTGCGCCAACTGAACGCTGTCGGCGAAAAAGTTGTTGTGCTTGACAACTTAAGCAAGGGCTTTCGCCAAGCAGTGCAAGGTGATGTCGTAATAGGCGAGGCGGGCGATTACGCATTCGTATCGCGCCTGATGGCCGAGCGCAAAGTAGACACGGTGATGCATTTTGCAGCGCACACGGTAGTCCCTGAGTCGGTCGCATTGCCGTTGAAGTACTATGGGAATAATACCTGCGCTACGCGTAACTTGTTACAGGCATGCCTTGATAACAGAGTTTCGAACTTTGTTTTTTCCTCGACTGCGGCGGTGTACGGTATGCTGGCCGATGGCTATGCTGATGAGAATTCTCCGACCCAACCTATAAACTCTTACGGGACATCTAAACTCATGAGCGAGTGGATGTTGCGCGATGTGGCGGCAGTGAATCCCCTACGTTATGTCGCCCTGCGATATTTCAATGTCGCGGGGGCTGATCCTAAATCCCGGATAGGCCAGGCAACGCCGGGCGCAACCCTGCTCACCAAGATCGCCTGTGAGGCGATGGTGGGCAAGCGCGCGCATGTGTCGGTGTACGGCAGTGATTATCCGACCCCGGATGGCACCGGAGTGCGAGACTATCTCCATGTTGAAGACCTCGCTTCGGCGCATCTATCAGCCTTGAGTTATTTGCGTGCTCAACGCCCCTCCGTCACGCTCAACGTGGGCTATGGGCATGGCTACTCCGTGCGTGAAGTATTGCGGATGGTTGAAACTGTGGGTGGCAAGTCTTTAAGTATTCGCGACGAGCCCCGCCGCGCCGGAGATCCCGCCTATCTGGTGGCTCGGGCCGAGCGAATTCGCGCGGAACTTGGGTGGACGCCGCGTTACGATGATTTGCAGGTTATTGTGTCGAGTGCACTGGCCTGGGAGCGCAAGTTGCTGCTGGAGCCTTGGATTTAACGGTGCAGAAGGAGGCGCGTGCCGCTGCCGGTGTGGCACTTGCCGCTTTACTTGAATCCCTAAAGTCGCTAGTCTTCCCGTTCTTTTTCCTTGCCAAATCAGAATATTACGCATGAAAATCACCATTTTCGGTTCAGGGTATGTGGGTCTAGTTTCGGGTGCTTGTTTGGCGGACGCTGGTAACCAAGTGGTGTGTGTGGATGTCGATCCACGCAAGATCGACATGCTGAAACGTGGCGAGCTGCCGATCCACGAACCCGGCCTGGACGCGATGGTGAAACGTAATTTTCAGGCAGGACGCCTGCGCTTTACTACCGACGCCCGTGAAGGAGTGGTGCATGGTCTATTTCAGCTGATTGCGGTAGGCACGCCGCCGGATGAGGATGGATCGGCGGATCTGCGCTATGTGTTGGCGGTGGCGCGAACCATCGGCGAGCACATGGCCGACTACAAAGTGGTAATCACTAAGTCCACGGTGCCCGTGGGTACGGCGGATAAGGTGCGAGAGGCCGTGGCCGAATCGCTTAAGAAAAGGCAGGCGAGCGTCGAGTACGATACGGTTTCAAACCCGGAGTTTTTGAAAGAAGGTGCGGCCATCGCAGATTTCATGAAACCCGATCGAGTGGTTATCGGCACCGATAGTCCCCGCGCAGCCGAGTTACTCCGCTCGTTGTATGAACCTTTTACTCGCAATCATGATCGTATGATTGTCATGGATGTGCGCTCTGCGGAACTCACCAAGTACGCAGCCAATGCCATGCTGGCGACCAAGATATCTTTTATGAATGAGCTGGCAAACCTAGCGGAGCGATTTGGCGCTGATATCGAAGCGGTACGCCGCGGTATGGGGTCCGATCCACGTATTGGTTATGCGTTTATATATCCTGGCGTGGGTTATGGCGGGTCGTGTTTTCCCAAAGACGTGCAGGCGCTGTATCGTTCCGCCGCCGAGGTTGGCTATGACGCGAATATTTTAGCGGCGGTTGAGCGGGTCAATGATGCTCAAAAACAATTTCTATTTAAAAAAATGCAATCACACTTCGGTTCATTGCGCGGTAAAACGATTGCTCTGTGGGGCCTTGCGTTTAAGCCTAACACTGATGACATGCGCGAGGCTCCGAGCCGCGTGCTGATGGAAGCATTATGGGCGGCCGGTGCGGTGGTACGGGCTTACGATCCGGTGGCGATGCCCGAATGTTTGCGAATTTATGGCAATCGACCCGATCTGATCCTATGTAGCACGAGTCCCGAGGCGCTTAAAGGCGCGGATGCACTTGCGATCGTGACCGAATGGCAGGAGTTTCGCAGTCCAGATTTTAGCTTTATGAAGGAGACTTTGCGCGTTCCGGTGATCTTCGACGGACGCAATCTCTATGATCCGGCAGCCCTTAGTGCAGCCGGGTTCAGTTATTATGGAGTAGGTCGCGGTCAGCGTTGAGGTTTTTTAGTTGAGGTTTTTTAGTTGAGGTTTGCTAAATGAGTTCATTGATCCCAGTGATTTTGTCAGGAGGCGCGGGCACTCGGTTATGGCCATTGTCGCGCGAGATGTACCCTAAGCAATTACTAGCGCTCACTAGTAAGCACACGATGCTTCAGGACACGGCCACACGTTTGGCAGGCATTGTCGGGGCGGGGGCACCGATAGTCGTGTGTAATGAGGCGCATCGTTTTACCGTGGCGGAGCAAATCCGCGCACTAGGGATGACGGCGGGTGCGATTCTGCTCGAACCGGTGGGACGCAATACCGCGCCGGCGGTGGCACTCGCGGCGCTCAAGGCGCAAGTCACCGATGTGGAAGCCATTTTGGTGGTGGCTCCCGCGGATCACGTGATTCGCGATGCGCGCGTGTTTCAGCAGGTAGCCGAGATTGCGGTGGAACAAGCCAAGAGCGGCAAGTTAGTGACTTTCGGTATCGTGGCACACGCGCCTGAAACCGGTTATGGCTATATTCGTCGCGGGGAGGGCAAAGGCCCAACTTACCCGGTGGCGCAGTTCATTGAAAAACCGCCTCTGGATGTGGCAAGCCAGTTCGTCGCCTCGGGCGATTACTACTGGAATAGCGGCATGTTTGTATTTAAGGCAAGTCGCTATCTTGCTGAATTAAAAGCCTATGCTCCGGATATTTTACAAGCGGCCACTTTAAGTTTTCAGGCGGCAACTACCGATCTTGATTTCGTGCGGATCGATAAGACTGAGTTTGAGAAATGCCGTAGCGAATCGATCGACTATGCAGTGATGGAGAAGACCCGCGATGCCGTGGTGTTGCCGTTGGATTCGGGTTGGAGCGATGTCGGCTCCTGGTCATCGCTGTTTGATGCCTTGCCCGCTGACGAAGACGGCAATGTGTTGCAAGGTGATGTGCTAGTGCACGATACGCATGATTGCTATGTGCATTCGACTAGCCGCTTGGTAACCGCTGTTGGTATGGATGACCATGTTATCGTGGAGACTAAGGATGCGGTGTTGGTGGCTCCTAAGGAGCGAGTTCAAGATGTGAAGGAATTAGTCGCCAAACTCAAGAAATCGGGTCGTACCGAATCCACTTTGCATCGCGAAGTATTTCGGCCTTGGGGAAGCTACGACAGTATCGACAGCGGAGAGCGTTTTCAAGTTAAACGATTGTCGGTCAAGCCGGGCGGCATATTGTCATTGCAAATGCATCACCACCGCGCTGAGCATTGGATTGTGGTGCAGGGCACGGCACGTATCACTTGTAACGAAAAGACTTTTCTTTTGTCTGAAAATGAATCGACCTATATTCCAATCGGCTCGACGCATCGCATTGAGAACCCTGGGAAAGTACATTTGCATATTGTGGAAGTGCAGTCGGGTTCATATCTAGGCGAAGATGATATCGTGCGTTTCGAAGATAATTACGGGCGGCAAGGAACCAACACGTGAAATCGATTACCTGTTTTAAGGCCTATGATTTACGTGGCCGTATTCCAGATGAGCTTAATGAGGATGTGGCATACCGTGTTGCGCGTGGACTCGCTCAATTCTTATCGCCGAAGCGCATTGTGGTTGGCCGCGACATTCGTCTCTCAAGTGCAAAATTAATGGATGCGGTGTGTCGGGGCCTCAGTGAGAGCGGAGTGGACGTATACGACATTGGCGTTTGTGGTACTGAAGGCGTGTACTTTGCGACCTTTGATGGGGGATATGACGGTGGCATTATGATCACGGCCAGCCATAATCCATCCGATTATAACGGCATGAAATTTGTTCGTGAACAGTCTAAACCGATTAGCGGTGACAACGGGCTGCAAGACATTCGTAAGTTTGCCGAACGCGCGGAATTTCCGGTATCCGGGCGTCGGGGCGAACGCCACCCCACCGACATCAGTAAAGCTTATATTGCGCATTTGCTGTCGTATATTGACCTGAAGAAGCTCAAGCCTTTAAAAATTGTGGTAAACGCGGGTAATGGTGGTGCGGGTTTAGTGATTGATCTGCTCGAGCCGCATCTACCGTTCAAGTTTATCAAGGTGCATCACGAGCCTGATGGAACTTTTCCGAACGGTATTCCGAATCCCATGTTGCAAGAAAATCGGGCCTCGACTATTGCAGCCATCCGCGCCAATGGGGCGGATTTTGGGATTGCTTGGGACGGCGATTTCGATCGATGCTTTATGTTCGACGAGCACGGCGGCTTTATTGAGGGTTATTACATCGTGGGCCTTTTGGCATCTGTGCTGCTGCGAGGCGAGCCGGGTGGTAAGGTGGTCCATGATCCGCGCCTCACTTGGAATACGCTTGAGATCGTGAAGAACGCGGGTGGCGAAGCGGTGTTGTCCAAGTCCGGTCATTCCTTCATTAAGCAACGTATGCGCGAAGTGGACGGAGTGTATGGCGGCGAGATGAGTGCACATCATTATTTTAGGCGTTTTGCTTACTGTGACAGCGGCATGATTCCTTGGTTGATTATGGCGCAGATATTGAGCGAATCGGGTCTGGGCCTGGCAAAACTGGTGAGTGAGCGTATCCGCTTATTTCCCGTCAGCGGCGAGCTTAACTATCGCGTACCGGATGCAAAAGTCACGATCGCGGCGCTCGAAGCCCGTTATGCACCGCAAGCCTTGTCGGTGGATCGCACCGACGGATTGTCCTTTGAATTTGCCGATTGGCGTTTTAATCTACGTAGCTCCAATACTGAACCTTTGCTAAGACTCAATGTGGAGGCTCGCAACTCAATGGCGTTAATGCAATCAAAGACCGATGAGCTATTGGGCCTACTAAAATCCCAGGGTGCGATTTCTGCTGACCACTAAGGACACACTGGCCGGCATACCCGTATCGGCGCCGGCGCCTGGCGCGATGCTACCGGTGATTGCGTCCACCAAGCTCAGTATTGTGATTCCGGTGTATAACGAGGAAGGCGTCCTGCCGACTTTATTTGCTAGGCTGTATCCGGTGTTGGACGGCTTGGGAATGCCCTACGAAGTGGTGTTCGTCAATGACGGTAGTAAGGATCGTTCGGTGGCTCTACTACGGCAGCAATTTGGCGCCCGACCTGAACACACTCGGGTAGTGCTTTTCCATGCGAATTTCGGTCAACACTCGGCGGTTATGGCGGGGTTGTCGTACGCTCGCGGTGACTATGTCATTACTTTAGATGCGGACCTGCAAAATCCTCCCGAAGAAATTGGCAAGCTAGTCGAGATGTTAGATCAGGGTTACGACTACGTCGGCACCATCCGTCAACATCGGCAGGATTCATGGTGGCGGCGTTGGTTCTCGAAAATGCTCAATCGGTTGCGTGAACGAATAACACCGGTGCATATGACCGATCAGGGATGCATGATGCGAGGCTATGCGCGCTCGGTAGTGACCGCGTTGAACCAGACCCGTGAAGTCAATACCTTCATTCCGGCGCTCGCGTCGCTGTATGCCATGCGTCCCATCGAGGTGCCGATCTCGCACGAGGAGCGTTTCGCGGGACAGTCGAAGTATTCGCTGTACAGCCTTATCCGCTTGAACTTTGATCTCATCACGGGATTCTCGGTGGTCCCTTTGCAATTGTTTTCCATGGTCGGCATGGCGGTGGCGACGCTTTCGGCGATATTAGTGGTGTACTTATTCGTGCGTCGGTTTCTAGTCGGTCCCGAGGCCGAAGGCTTGTTCACGTTGTTTGGCGTGGTGTTTTTCCTGATCGGCATCGCATTATTCGGTATTGGACTACTCGGCGAGTACGTGGGGCGCATCTACGCTCAGGTGCGTGAGCGGCCGCGCTACATTGTGGAGGCGGTGCTAGAAGCGGATAGCGTACGGGATAACCCGCGGTGACTTCCGCCATCGTGTTTGCGTATAGCGCCCAGGATGCCCCGCGGTGACTTCCGCCATCGTGTTTGCGTATAGCGAAGTGGGAGTTCGCTGCGTGCGAGCTCTATTGGCGCAGGGTGTTGAAATTCCCTTGTTGTTCACTCATGCCAATGATCCTGGTGAAAATCAGTGGTTTGCAAGTGTCCATGAGCTCGCCCTAAAGTTTGGCGTGCGGGTCGAGACGCCCGACAATCCAAACACCCCGGAGTGGATAGCAGTTGCCGCTGCCATGCAACCCGATTTTATATTTTCGTTTTATTATCGTTATTTGTTGCAAGCGGATTGGTTGAGCTTGCCGCGCTTGGGGGCGCTCAATATGCATGGCTCCCTATTGCCGAAGTATCGCGGGCGGGCGCCGGTGCACTGGGCCATTTTGCACGGCGAATCCCATACGGGTGCAACCTTGCATTACATGCTTGAAAAACCTGATGCGGGGGCAATCGTCGATCAGCTATCGGTACCTATCCTGGAGAATGACACGGCTTTGGAGGTGTCCTTTAAGGTGGCCGCAGCCGCTGAGCAAATTTTGCAGCGTAGCTTGCCACGCTTAATTGCGGGTAGCGCTGAAGTTTACGCGCTGGATCTGGCGCAAGGGTCTTACTTTGGTCGGCGAACTCCCGAGGATGGACGTATCGATTGGCGGCAAAGTGCGCGCCGGGTGCATGACCTGGTGCGGGCCGTTGCACCGCCGTTTCCCGGGGCGTTTACTGATATTGGTGGGTGTCGGGTAAGTATTTTAGCGACTCAATTGGACGCCAAACCTGTGCGTTATGCGGAAGTGGCACCTTGTATGTATGTCGAGGATGGAGACTGGTACGCTGATTGTGTCGATGGGCGGCGATTGAAGTTATCCCGGATTGAAATTAAAGGCCAACCGGTGAAGACCCATAAGACACCCGTTTCTTGGGCTAAACTGCCTGTATCATTGACGTAAGGTTGGATGATAAGTCGTAAGATTGGGTTCGAAAATTAAGTGTAGGGGATTATCTTGAAAAACGTTCTTATTCTTGGCGTCAATGGCTTTATCGGGCATCACCTGAGTAAGTATATTTTGGCCAACACCGATTGGCATATTTATGGAATGGACCTGCAGTCTGAACGGGTCGCCGGCATGCTGAGTAACCCTCGCTTCCATTTTTTAGAAGGTGACATCACTATTAATCTTGAGTGGGTTGAATACCATGTGCGTAAGTGCGATGTAATTCTCCCGCTGGTAGCTATTGCAACCCCGGCGACTTACGTGCGTGAACCGTTGCGCGTGTTCGAGTTGGATTTTGAGGCGAATCTGCCGATTATTCGCCATTGTGTTAAATATAAAAAGCGCGTCGTGTTTCCTTCGACCTCAGAAGTCTACGGAGCCTGCCGCGATAAGGAATTCGATCCCGAGACCTCTGAGTTAGTTTTAGGGCCCATCCATAAGCAGCGTTGGATTTATTCCTGCGTGAAACAGCTACTGGATCGTATTATTTACGCGTACGGTCAACAAGGTCTGCAGTTCACGCTGTTCCGTCCTTTCAATTGGATCGGATCAGGTTTAGATAGCATGGATGATCCGAAAGAGGGTAGCTCGCGGGTATTGACTCAATTTTTGGGCCATATCGTGCGCGGTGAGCCGATTAAATTGGTGGATGGTGGTAAGCAGACTCGCGCTTTTACGTTTATCGACGATGCGGTGGATTGTCTGACTCGGGTTATCGATAATCCGGGCGGCATCGCCGATGGCAAAATTTACAATATCGGTCATCCCGGGAATTTGTATTCTATCCGAACGCTTGCGGAAATGATGTTAGCGATCGCCGTCTCGCGGCCCGAGTATGCGCCAACTGCTCGTAAGACTAAGCTCGTCGATATATCGGCGTTGGATTATTACGGTAAGGGTTATGCGGACATTCCTGCACGTCTGCCGTCGATTAAAAATACCACCGCTGAGCTCGGGTGGACGCCAACCACCGACATGCGTGCTGCCTTAAACGCCATATTCGATTCTTACGCCAATAGCCTACCGTCGGCATCGGCGTTATTGTCGCGCGATGCTTGAGGCTGCGCGCATCGGCCTTAAGGTCGATGTCGATACTCTACGCGGTACGCGCGAAGGCGTGCCGCGGCTCATGGCGCTTTTTAAAGAACATAAGGTTGATGCTACTTTTTATTTTTCAGTAGGTCCCGATCATACTGGGCGTGCTATGCGTCGGGTATTTCGCAAAGGCTTTGCGCAAAAAGTCGCGCGTACCTCTGTGCTTAAGCACTATGGCTTAAAGACGCTATTGTACGGTGTGCTATTGCCGGGTCCTGATATCGGCAAGCATGCGGGTGATGTCATGCGGTCGGTGCATGCCGCTGGCTTCGAGGTGGGGCTGCACACTTATGATCATGTGCGTTGGCAGGACTACGTGGCTAGAGCCAGTGCTACGTGGACTCGAGTAGAGTTCGAGCGTGGGGTTAATGCTTTTAAGGAAATCTTTGGTTTCATGCCGCAGTCGCATGCGGCCGCCGGTTGGCAGATCAACGACTACGCACTCGCGCTTGAGAGCGAGTATGGCATGCATTATGCGAGTGACACGCGCGGTGGATCGGCGTTTTTGCCAGTGCTTGCGTCGGGGGTGAGTAACTGTCCGCAATTGCCAACCACACTGCCGACCTTCGATGAGCTCCTAGGTCGTGATGGGATTGATGAGTCTGGCGTGGCGGATGCGGTGTTTCGTCTGTCGGGCGCAGCGGTTGCTCCAGCCACCCAAGTATTTACCTTGCACGCGGAACTTGAAGGCTTGCTATTGCGTGATGCCTTCGCGACGTTGTTGGGGAAGTGGCGCGCAGCGGGGGTGCAACTGACCTCTATGCGCCACATCCATGAAATCAGCATGCAAAAATCACTCTCGCAGCGGCGCGTGGTTATGGGCGAGATAGAAGGGCGCTCTGGCAAGCTGGCGGTATAGTCCTCAGGTGCGTGAATATTCCCTTTCGCTGGCGTGGATGTACACGGCGCTTGCGGTCTTTATTGTCATTCTCTGGTTTGCGACATTAGCTGCACGGCCTTTATTTAATACCGATGAGGGGCGCTATGCCGAGATTCCGCGCGAGATGCTGGCGGACGGTGACTGGGTCATTCCTCATCTAAATGGCCTAGCTTATATTGAGAAGCCGCCCCTCCAGTATTGGGCGACGGCCTTAAGCCTCAAAGTGTTTGGCATTAACGAGTTTGCCGCGCGCTTGTACACGGCTCTGTGCGCATTGTTGACCTTGATTGTGATTTTTATCACGGCGGGTGAGCTCTGGGATAGGCAAACCGCGGTGCGCGCGGTGGCGGTCCTCGGCGGTATGTTGCTGTTTTTGGTAATGGGTCAATTGCTGACCTTAGATATGAGTTTGACCTTTTACATGACCTTGGGCATGGGTGCTTTTTTACTCGCCCAACAATCAGCGCTATCCCTTCGTTGGATGCTATTGGCCTGGACCGCAATTGGATTAGGAGTGTTGACCAAGGGTGTAGTGGCCGCGGCAATACCCGCCGCTGTACTAGTCTTGTACAGCGGTATGGCGCGTGATTTTTCGCCTTGGCGTCGATTGCACTGGTTGCCGGGACTGTGTTTATTTTTGCTGATTACGGTACCGTGGCATTGGTTAGCCGCAGGGCGCCTCGCAGATTTTTTGGAGTTTTTTTTCGTCCATGAACACCTATCGCGATTTCTAACCCCGAGTGCGGATCGCCAGGAGGCGTGGTGGTTTTTCGGCGCGGTGTTTCTAACAGGCAGTATGCCGTGGACATTGCCGGCGCTGCGGGTATTGGTACTAGGTTGGGTTAAGGTTAAGGCCGATGAGCCAATCGCATCAGCTAGTGCGTCGAGGTTGCCTGATTTTAACGCCCCACTTTTCTTATGGGTGTGGGTTGTATTCGTGCTGGGATTTTTTTCGCTCTCAGACTCTAAATTAATTCCCTATGTATTGCCCGCTATGCCTGCACTTGCGCTGTTGATTGCCGTGCAGCCATTGGCGCCGTTGAAGCGGGATTTTCTATGGACCGCAGGTTTTACGCTGCTTCTCAGTGTAGGACTGGTGCTCGCGAGTTGGCGTTGGCGTTTATTGGTTGAGCCCTCTGAGCGCAGCGTGTATTTATTACAACTGGCGCGGCCTTTATTGCAAATCGGGTTGCTATTAGGGGTGTCAGGTGCGTATGTGTTGGCCCAAAGGGGGCGCGATGCCACTCGCGCGGCGGTTGTCCTGGGGGCAGGCTGGTGTTTATCAGGTTTGTTGCTAATACGGGCTAGTGCAGTGCTGGCACCCATTTATTCCGGGTCGGGCTTATCCGCGGCTTTGCCTGAAATTTCGCGTAGTGCGCCGATATATAGCGTGGGTACTTACGATCAAACGCTGCCTTTTTATTGGCGTCATACGGTGAAGCTAGTGGATTATCGTGGTGAGCTGGACTATGGTTTGCGGCACCAACCGGGTGCGGACATCGCGAGCCTCAATCAATTTTTAACCCAATGGTCTAGGGAGACAACCGCCTACGCGGTGATGGAGAGATCTTTGTTCGAAAAGCTAAAGATTCGGGGAGTGCCCATGCGCGAATTAGGTCATAACGTGCAACGCGTATTGGTGGCGCGATGAACGCCGCTCTGGGGTCGGCGGCCATTAGTGGAATTACCTGGGTGTTGATTTTAACGGGCGTCGGATTGAATGCCGCAGCGCAGCTATTGCTCAAGCTCGCCACTAAACCATTGGCGCATTTCTCCGAGTTTAATGCTGATGTCCTGTTCGCGAGTGTTTTAGTATTGGTCAGGAGTGTGCCATTCTGGGGTGGAATGTTTTGTTATGCGGCCAGCATCTGCGTTTGGTTGGCGGCATTGTCTAAAGCACCTGTGAGCGTGGCGTACCCTATGTTGTCGCTGGGATACATAGTGGTGGCGGCGGCGTCCGTAGTGTGGTTGGGTGAAGTTTTATCACCGGTCAAAATATGCGGCATTGCTCTGATCTGTGTTGGGGTTATACTCGTGACCCGAACTTCAGCCTAGGTGCTAATTTATGAAACGTTCAGCGATACTTGTTCTCGGCGGTCTTATTTTGACTACGCCCTTATATGCGGCTCTAAAGCCCGGTGTCGTTGCTCCCGATTTTACGACCGAGGCCACGCTGGCCGGCAAACCGTTTAGTTTTGCCCTGGCTGATGCGCTTAAGGCGGGTCCCGTGGTGCTGTATTTCTACCCCGCAGCGTTTACGCCCGGGTGTACGGTCGAAGCACACGAATTTGCAGAAGCCACTGAGAAATTCCACGCGCTGGGTGCGACCGTCATTGGTGTTTCGCACGATAAAATCGATACACTGAATAAATTCTCAGTCAGTGAATGTCGCAATAAATTTGCGGTAGCCTCGGATGGTGATCAGAAAATCACCAAGGCTTACGACGCAGTATTATGGGTAAAGCCCGAGTACGCTAATCGAACCTCCTACGTGATTGCTCCTACCGGCAAGATTATCTATGAGTACACCGCGTTAGATCCAGACAAACATGTCGCGAATACCATGGCTGCCGTTGAGAAGTGGAAAGCCGAGCAAAAGCACTAAGGATCGTGGATGCGGTTTTACGACGCCGGGTTGTATGCACTGACGATATCGGTGTGGGAGAAGTCGCTACCTTTGAAAAGCAGCGGTAGACCATGAACCTTCGCCAATGCATAGCTAAATAAATCTCCAAAATTGAGTGAAGCCGGGTGTCCGCTGCCTTTGCCGAAGGCCACAAAAGCCGCGTAAGCGGCCTCGGTTTCCACTGGACTAGGCGATACTACTTCGAATGTAGGTAGGCGTAATAAATCATCTACCAGTATCACGCCGCGCTGGCCCCTCCTACCATGTACGACCATACGTGTTTCTATCACCGAAACGCTGCTAATCAGCACTTTATCGGCAGTTTGTATGGTTTCAAGAAAAAAATTTCGTTCGGGTTCGCCGAGGGCGATCGCTACGATCGCTGAGGTATCGACCACAATCACGTGGGCAGCCCGCACTCATCCCAAGACATGGGATTAAACCCGTCCTTTCGTTCTGGAATGCGATCAAGTTGCGCTAAAAGAGCGAGAATGCGCGCCCTCTGGTCGGATTCACCTGCTAGCTCTCGGATCATTCCGTCAACAGCGCGTTCTACTACACGCGTCTTACTAAGACCGGTCTTTTTTGCCAGCCGCTCGACTTTGGCTACCACTGATGGATTTGCGATCTGAAGTGCCATGCGAACCTCAAAATATTGATGTCAACATCGTCAATATACACTAAAATATAGGCCCATTGGCTTGGGTTTCACAATCAAGGCAGCGACGCTAGATTGGCTCAAATTTTAGCGCGAGTCCATTCATGCAATATCGCTCATGAGTGGGTTGGGGTCCGTCGGGAAATACATGCCCTAGGTGTCCACCACAACGCGCACAGTGTACTTCGACGCGTTCCATCCCGAGGCTTCGGTCGGTGGTGGTAGCGACGGCTTGGGGGAGTGGAGCGAAGAAGCTGGGCCAGCCTGAGCCGCTGTCAAATTTAGTCGCTGATTCAAATAGTGGCAGGTTGCAGGCGGCGCAGGCATACATGCCGGTTCGATACTCCTTATTGAGCGGACTGGTACCCGCGCGCTCGGTGCCATGTTTGCGCATGACCGAGAAAGTTTCGGCAGACAGCTCTTTTTTCCATTCGTCCTCGGAGCGCATGAGGTGCACTGATGGGTCGTTCATAGTGGGCGTGACCTTTTGAGTAGGTAGTCGAGTGATAATTTACCAGGTCCGAAGCAGATCAAGAATAGTAATAAGGTGCCCCACAGCACATGCTGGGCAAGTGCCGCTTCATAGCCTTCGGCAAGTAATACTTGTCGGTAGGAGATCACGGCTAACGCGTTGACTGCGAATAGCCCTAAGGCGCTGAGTCGCCCGGCAAAACCCAAAATCAATAGAGTCGGGAAAAACAGCTCGCCGAAGGCGCCCGCAACGGCGGCTGTATGCGGAGATAGTAACGGAGTGTGATATTCGTTCTCAAATAAGTACAGCGTGCTGTCCCAGGAGCTAACTTTAATATAACCGGATTTGAGAAATTGCCAGCTGACATACACCCGCGCGGCGAGGGCATATAGGGGTTGTAGTGGATTTAACAACGCGGCGGCCCATCCGTTGGGCAGCATCAATCGGTCAAGGATCGACATTGGGTCACCTCAAAAATTTAAAATCGACGATTACGCGCATCGCCACAAAGCGCCGCAAAGAATCGCTCGGGTTGAAGGCGGCGGATTCGGCGTTCGCGGCCTCCACTGCGGTGGCGAATGTTTCGCCGCGCTGCAAGTGCACCAACAAGGCGAATTCGCTAGCGTTCAAGCGATGCAAGGGAAGTTCAAGGGAGTCGCGGAAAATCAGTAAGAATTCCGGCCCGCGACTGATCGCTAAATCCAAATCGATGGACTCGTCGATGTGCTCATCGATGTGCTCATCGATGTGCCCATCTGCGGCGTTCGCTTGCCAAATTTTCTGACAAGGAAATTTTGAGCTAAATAGGCGTACGCAGGGGTGGAATATAAAGCATAGGGAGTCATAGTCGTTTGGCGCGACGGCGGCCAATTTAGGTAAGTCTAATGGACCATGATCAGCCGCTAACAGCGATTGCTGGCACAGCCATTCGAGCCTTGCGACATCGCCCAAGTAGCGGTACTGATCACGCGCGTGTAACTTTGCAAGATAATCTGGGAATCCTTCGCCCACATGCTGTAAGTCGCCTGAGCGTGAGGGGTGCTGAAGTTGATACAGCCGCGCGCATTGGCGAAAATAGTCCTTGCCTACCAGCCGGTAAGTGGCGGGAAAACTCAGTCGTAAGCTTCCCGCAAAATTAGCTTCGGTATTGTTGCGATAAATACTCAGGCGCTTAGCGGGGGCAATGCCGCTGGCCACGATATCGGGGGCGGCGGGGTCCGGGTTGGCGGCGAGCAGCGGGTCGAGCAGCGAACGCATAAAGGCCGCTTGCAACATTTGCAGTGACGGGCACGGGCGAGGCGCTAAGTGACTAGCCGCTAACATGTTGGTGGCTTAGTTGATCAGCTTTGTGTGCTTCGGCTATGAGGACACCAAGTTCGGGAATATCGGTATCCCATTCAATTAAGGTGGGCCTGCTGCCAAACCGTTGTAACGCAGTCGCATATAATTCCCATACCGCGGCACACACGGGCGCGCCGTGGGTGTCGATGAGAATTTCTTGACCGTCGATCTCGATTGGACTGTAGCCGGCCAGGTGGAACTCTTGCACCGCCGCTACCGGAATGGCGTTTAAATAATCGAGTGGCTCAAAGCGATGATTGCGCGCCGCGACATAGATATTATTAAGATCCAATAAAATGCCGCATCCTGCCTCAGTGGCGACGCCCGCGAGGAAGGTCCACTCCGGCATTTGTGACGCGGTGTATTCGAGATAGCTGGAAACATTTTCTATTAAGATTTGCCGGCCTAAGGCATCTTGTACATCGGCAATGCGGCTAGCCACATGTTGCAGGGCTTCGTCGGTGTAAGGCAGCGGCAATAAGTCATTCGCGAATCGTCCGCCGACCGAACTCCAAGAGAGATGCTCGGATACTAGCATCGGTTGGAAGCGGTCGATGTTGCGTCGTAGAAGCTTTAAGTGTTGGGTGTCAAGCGGATCGGTGGACCCTAAAGACAGGCCGACCCCGTGTAGCGACAAAGGATAGCGCGAGCGAATTTTGAATAATGCCTCAATTTGTGCACCTCCATCCGCAAAATAATTTTCGCTGTGGGCTTCAAACCAGGGCACCGCGGGAGCACGCTCTAGTACTTCGCCATGGTGTTGCGCCCGAAGCCCGATGCCCGCATTTGCGGGCATCGGCGCTGCAAGGACACTAGGCATATTGATGGCGCACTTGGCCATTTGAGAAATTTTTAGGTGGTCTTCGGCGTCAAATTGCCACCGCTAATACGATCACAGGTTCCGGTCGGTACGGCGATAAAGTCCTTGGGGGCTGCGTCGACTTTGGTTTGTCCTTGGCAAGCATGCGCGTTACCTGCACAATCATTTTTGCCAGCCTTGGCTATCCCGTAGCACTTTTCCATATTAGGTTTATCGGCGGCAACGCTGGGAGTGGCGAATACGGCGGCACCTAAGCTAAGTAGGCTACTAATGGCGGTAACGGTCAAATGTGTCTTTTTCATTGAAAGGCTCCAAAATTTAAAGTTTAAGGATTACGAACCTATATATTGTTTCACGCTTGAATAGACCGGGCTAGACTTGCAGTTATTACAAAGCGGAACCACCACCTTTGCCTGTAGAATCGTGGTTTGCACGTAGAAGGATAGCTTTACGGATGGTAAAGGTAAAAGATTTGGGTAAGACCGGTTCGGGTAAGTCCGCGTTGATCTGCGGATCGGTTGCCTACGATACGATTTTGGTATTTCCCGATCGTTTTAAGGCGCACATACTGCCCGATAAGATTCATATGTTGAATGTGGCATTTTTGGTGCCGGAAATGCGTCGCGAATTTGGTGGGTGCGCGGCCAACATTGCCTACAATCTTCAGCTTCTGGGTGACTCGGCTATTCCAATGGCGGCAGCGGGGGAGGATTTCGCGCCCTATCGCCAGCGCCTAGTGTCATTAGGGATTAGCGTCGAGCACATTGTTGAGATTCCCAAAAGCTTTACCGCACAGGCGTTTATTACCACAGACCTAGATGACAATCAGATCACAGCGTTTCATCCGGGGGCAATGCAATTTGCGCACCAAAATCGGGTTTCGGATGTGGCAGATTCGGTAGACCTGGGGATCGTTGCGCCCGATGGGCGGCAGGCTATGATGGAACATGCAGCACAATTTGCCGCGGCAAATATCCCCTTTATATTTGATCCCGGTCAGGGACTGCCGATGTTTAGTGGCGATGAGCTAAAGACTTTCATTGGGCAAGCCCGCTGGGTGGCGGTCAATGACTATGAATGGGAACTTATGCAACAAAAGACCGGCTTTAAGGTCTTTGATGTGACGGAGCGGGTCGAAGCTTTGATTGTGACTCGCGGTGCGGAAGGCTCGGTCATTTATACTAAGGGTCAAGAGCTTGTAATTCCCTGCGCCAAACCGCTGGCGGTGGTTGACCCGACCGGTTGTGGAGATGCCTATCGGGCGGGCCTCATTCATGGGCTATTGTGGCGGCTGGATTGGGCCACAATCGGGAGGGTAGCTTCGCTGCTCGGTGCGATTAAGATTGAGTCACGTGGTCCGCAGAATCATTGCTTTACAATAGACGCCTTTAAACAGCGGTTTGCCGACAATTGGGGCGCCAAATTTTCAATTGGGGAATGAGATTATGAGTAGTAGCTTTTCCTTTACCTCCGAGTCAGTGTCTGAAGGACATCCGGATAAGGTCGCGGATCAAATATCCGATGCGATATTGGATGCTATTTTGGCGGCAGACCCGCGCGGCCGCGTGGCGTGCGAGACCTTAGTTAAAACCGGCGTGGTGATTGTGGCCGGTGAGGTGACAACGAGTGCCTGGGTGGATGTGGAAGCCATCGTGCGTAAGACGGTGCTTGAGATCGGTTATGACCACTCGGATATGGGATTCGATGGTGCTAGCTGCGGTGTGCTTAATGTTATCGGTAAGCAATCCCCCGATATCGCTCAGGGCGTCGATCGGAAGGATGAACGTAAACAGGGCGCGGGTGATCAAGGGTTGATGTTCGGCTATGCGAGCAATGAAACCGACGTATTGATGCCGGCGCCGATTACGTTTGCGCATCGGCTGGTTAAGAAACAAGCCCAGGTGCGTAAGGCCGGCAAGCTGGCTTGGTTACGTCCGGATGCGAAGAGTCAAGTGACCTTACGCTATGTCGATCACAAGCCGGTGGGTGTCGAAGCGGTGGTGTTATCCACACAGCATAGCGATGATATTAGTACTAAGCGTTTGCGCGAAGCGGTGATGGAAGAAATTATCAAGCCGGTGTTACCCGCTAAGTGGCTCGATAAACATACTAAGTATCACATCAATCCCACTGGTCGGTTTGTGATTGGCGGGCCGGTGGGAGATTGTGGTTTAACCGGTCGTAAAATCATTGTTGACACCTATGGCGGTTTTGCTCGTCACGGGGGCGGAGCGTTCTCGGGTAAGGATCCTTCCAAAGTAGATCGATCGGCTGCCTACGCGGCGCGCTATGTGGCTAAGAATATTGTCGCCGCAGGGCTTGCAGCACGCTGCGAAGTCCAGGTTTCCTACGCGATTGGCGTGGCCGAACCGACTTCTGTCACGGTGGAGACATTTGGGACTGGTAAACTATCGGATGAGCGCCTGCGAAAGATTGTGCGGGCGCATTTTGATCTTACGCCTTATGGCTTGCGGGAAATGCTGGATTTGGCGCGACCGATTTATCAAAAGACCGCGTCCTATGGACATTTTGGTCGCAAGGACGGTGAATTTAGTTGGGAGCGCACCGACAAGGCGCATGTGCTCGCCGCCGAACTGACTTCGGCGCGTGGCTAGGGCGCTGCCAGCGCGCAATTAGGGAAATTTTTTTAAGGAAATTTAAACGTATGAACGCTGCGATGAAAACACTGCCTGACTTTTTGGTTAAAGACTTATCCCTGGCTGCCTGGGGAGTTAAGGAAATCAAGATTGCCGAGACCGAAATGCCGGGACTTATGGCTATTCGCCAAGAATTTGCGGCGACGCAACCATTGCGGGGCGCGCGTATTACCGGCTCCTTGCACATGACTATTCAAACTGCGGTGCTTATTGAGACTTTGAACGCCTTGGGCGCAGAAGTGCGTTGGGCATCCTGCAATATCTATTCAACGCAAGACCACGCGGCTGCTGCAATTGCCGCCGGCGGCACCGCGGTATTCGCAGTAAAGGGCGAAACGCTAACCGAGTATTGGGACTACAGCCACCGTATTTTTGAATGGCCGGATGGCCGTTTTTCGAACATGATTTTAGACGATGGCGGCGATGCGACCCTGTTACTGCATTTAGGCGCTCGAGCAGAGAAGGACCTATCCTTGCTGGCTAAGCCCGGCAGTGAGGAAGAAGAGTGTTTGTTCGCATCCATTAAGGCCAAATTGAAAGTTGACCCTAAGTGGTATTCAACGCGCCTAGCGAAAATCAAAGGCGTGACCGAGGAGACCACTACCGGCGTGAAGCGCTTGTACGATATGGCCAAGAACGGAAGCTTGGCGTTCCCCGCGTTCAATGTGAATGATTCCGTCACGAAATCGAAATTCGACAATCTGTATGGCTGTCGCGAGTCTTTGGTTGACGCCATCAAACGTGCCACTGACGTCATGATTGCAGGCAAAGTGGCGGTAGTAGCGGGTTACGGGGATGTCGGGAAAGGCTCGGCGCAGGCTTTGCGAGCGCTCTCGGCACAGGTATGGATTACGGAGATTGATCCGATTTGCGCGCTGCAAGCGGCCATGGAAGGCTACCGAATAGTGACCATGGACTATGCGGCGGATAAGGCGGATATTTTTGTGACCGCCACTGGCAATTATCATGTCATTACGCACGAGCATATGAAGCGCATGAAGGACCAGGCCATCGTCTGCAATATTGGGCACTTTGATAATGAGATCGAAGTGGCGGCGCTCAAACAATATGCTTGGGATAACATCAAACCGCAGGTCGATCATGTGATTTTCGCGGATGGGAAGCGCATTATTTTGTTGGCCGAAGGTCGCTTAGTGAATTTAGGCTGTGGCACAGGGCATCCCTCTTATGTGATGAGTTCTTCGTTTGCCAATCAGGTGCTCGCGCAAATCGAGCTGTACGGCGATACCGCGAAGTATCCGATCGGTGTGTATGTGCTACCCAAGCATCTGGATGAAAAAGTCGCGCGCTTGCAGCTCTCCAAGCTCGGTGCTGAATTGACCGAATTGACCGATACCCAGGCTCGCTATATTGGAGTTGCCAAGCAAGGTCCCTACAAAGTCGACCAATACCGGTACTAGTCATGGCACGCGCAATCGTGCTGGACGGCAAAGCGGTAGGGTCCAAAGTCCGCGAGGAGGTTAAGGCGCGCGTGGGGGCTTATCTTAAGGCTCATGGGCGGCCACCCGGGTTAGCAGTGGTCAAGGTGGGGGAAAACCCCGCCTCGGCAGTTTACGTGCGTAATAAGCGTAAAGGTTGCGAGGAGGCGGGCATTGCCTCCTTTGCCTACGATCTTGCCGGTACGACGACTCGTGAGGAGCTGGTGGCGTTGATCTTGAAACTCAATCGCGACCCCCAGGTGGATGGCATCTTGGTGCAGTTACCGTTGCCGCCAGGGCTTGAGGCGAACGAGATCATGGATTTAATTGATCCTGCCAAAGATGTGGATGGTTTTCATCCACACAATACCGGCCTACTAGCCCAGAAACGGCCGCGTTTGCGCCCCTGTACGCCCTTTGGGGTCATTCGTCTCGCGCAGGAATACCGCATCGCTTTACGGGGATTACGCGCAACCGTGGTGGGGGCGTCGAATATCGTCGGACGGCCGATGGCCTTGGAGCTGTTATTGGCGGGGGCTACGGTCACTGTGTGTCATACCGGCACTAAAGACCTGCGTGCCGAAGTCGAACGTGCTGAGCTGGTGGTAGTGGCCGTGGGTAAACCGGGCATGGTGCGCGGTGAGTGGATTCGTGAAGGCGCGGCGGTATTTGATGTAGGTATTAATCGCAACGCGGCGGGAGCCCTGGTTGGTGATATCGATACCGAGGCAGCCGCCTTGCGGGCAGGTTGGATTACGCCGGTCCCCGGCGGGGTGGGGCCGATGACTATTGCGATGCTGTTATCGAATACGATGGATGCGGCTGGCTGGAGGGCGGGCTAGTGGTCGCCGCGAGTAAGAGTGTGTCGAAGGTATCCAGTTCTAAAGTCTATAAGGATGCGGCTCACGCGCTGCAGGGCATCTTACGGGACGGCATGTCCCTAATGTGTGGGGGCTTTGGCACCTGTGGGGTGCCGGAACGGCTGATCGAAGCGCTGCGCGATTCCGGTGTGCGAGATTTGACGGTAATTTCCAATAACGCTGGTATTGATGGCTTTGGCTTAGGGTTATTACTGAAGACTCGTCAAATCAGCAAAATGGTGTCCTCTTACGTGGGCGAGAATAAAGAATTTGAACGCCAGTATTTGGCGGGTGAGTTGCAACTGGAGTTTAATCCACAGGGCACCTTGGCTGAACGCGTTCGTGCGGGTGGAGCAGGAATCTTGGGTTTTTTTACCAAGACCGGTGCCGGTACTTTGGTGGCTGAGGGCAAGGAGACGCGGGTGGTTGGGGGTGAGACCTATGTGTTCGAACACGGATTGACCGCCGATGTCTCGTTGGTTAAAGCTTGGAAGGGGGATACTGAAGGAAACCTAATTTATCGCAAGACCGCGCGCAATTTTAATCCACCGATGGCGACGGCAGCGCGGATCACAGTGGCGGAGGTCGAAGAATTAGTGGAACCAGGGGCGCTTGATCCTGATCAGATTCACACGCCGGGGATTTATGTGAAACGCATTATTTGTGGTAGTCATTATTTGAAACCGATTGAGAAACTCACGGTTCGCGCGCGCGCGCTGTCTGCAAGGAGGGCGGATGTCGTGGTCGCGTAATGAGATGGCGGCACGGGCCGCTCAAGAATTGTCCGATGGGTTCTACGTGAACCTGGGGATCGGTATTCCGACTTTGGTGGCTAACTTTATCGCGCCTGGCATGAAAGTGGTGCTGCAGTCGGAGAATGGCATGCTGGGGATGGGGCCGTATCCTTACGCGGGTGATGAGGATCCTGATTTGATCAATGCGGGTAAGGAGACCGTGTCGGAGTTGCCTAACACTTCGTATTTTTCATCGGCGGATAGCTTCGCGATGATTCGCGGCGGTCACATCGATCTGTCGGTGTTGGGTGCCATGGAGGTGTCGGAAAATGGTGACCTGGCGAATTGGATGGTGCCGGGTAAGGTAGTTAAGGGTATGGGCGGTGCGATGGATTTGGTGGCGGGAGTCAAGCGTGTGGTGGTGGTGATGGAACATAGCTCTAAGGATGGAGCGCCAAAATTTAAGCCGCGCTGTGAGTTGCCATTGACGGGTGTCAATGTGGTTGATCTGTTGATCACCGATATTGCGGTGTTTTCGCGCGCAACGCGACAAGACTTTTTTAAACTAATCGAAGTGGCGCCCGGCGTTTCCGTCGACGAAATCAGGCTCAAGACCCCGGCCAAGTTTTTGGCCTAGCGGCTGCCTAGATACGTGGCTGCAGAAGCGAATTTGTTGTGGGGGCTGCTCTTTAGCTCTATTGGCGTGGGCTATTTTATTTACGGCCGCAAAAAAGGCGTGCTGGTGCCTTTGGTGTGTGGTTTGGCGCTGATGGTTTACCCGTATTTTATGCCGAATAATATTGTTCTGGTCAGCATCGGCGCCATGATTACCGCGTTGCCGTACTTCCTGCGGCGTTAGGGCGTTAGTCTTTTACGGGGCGGCGGTGGCGCCTGGCGCTGCGATCGCGGCCCGCGCGGCGGTACGACGGCGTTGTTCACTGCGAACATCATCGGCCGTAAGAGCGGTGTTGGTAGCAATGATTTCCACTAGTCGATGCGCGGGATCGCGCGGCAATACGACTTCGTGAATGCGCTCCCAAATGCGGATGCGCTCTTCGGCGGTTTTCAGGCGAGACGTTTGTTCGGCAAGATCAAGTTTGCGGCGTTCGGCCGCTTCGGCTTGCTGGTGTACCAGGCGAGCGCGAAAATCCATCATCGGATCGTCGCTGGAAGGAGTCGAGCGCCCGGAGGGTTGGCTGGGCTTATATGGCATCATGGGGTTTGATTCTCTGTGGTTTAGCCTGCCAAGGTACCACTGTATTGGGGTGGGGTGAGGGCTATTTGCGGTTCGGTTTGAGCTTTGCTTGGAAGTAGGTTAACAAGGGTTTTTCAAGGCCGAGGTAAACAGCCGCTGCACCGGTGATTACTAAGCCTATGGAAAAGATCGTAAACGCCGCGGCATGCAGCATGTCAATTCGGTCGAAACCTAGATGTACCCAGAGGAATCTTGCGCCTCCTAGGAAGAAGATGTGGCTCAGGTAGATTGAGTAGGACGCATCGCCGAGGAAGGCTAAAGGTGTAATGACTCGAATTTTCCGGTTTTGCTCTAGCGCAACCGCGCCTAGAACGATCATCGTCGCTGGGAGCATATTGTTAAGCAGTGTGCTGAGGGGGGAATTGGGGTTTGAACTCGGTAATGAAAATTGCACCAAAATAACGGTAAATCCACAAGTGAGCAGCGTCCAGGATAGCCACAATGGAAACCGTACTTGATTGCGCAAATAGAAATGTGCAATGAGCATGCCTGCCCAGAATTCTAAGATTCGAATATCGCAGAAAAATAGCAAATTTCGATATGCGTGTGTATCACGAAAATAAAATCCACTGAATACGAGCGCGAAAAAAACCAACCCGTTAACCAAGATCCGTCGCTGTGGCGGAGCGAATAGTACTAGCGCAAATATCAGATAGAAGAACATTTCAAAATTTAAGGACCAACCCGGAACTAGAAGCGGCATCAAATCCAGTGCATGTCCCGGGTTTTGATACGGGATAAATAGCAAGCTCTCTAAGTAGAATTGCGCAGTGACGACGGTTGTACGAAATAGCGCAGGGTGCCACAACGTAATCGCCACCAGTATCGTTGTTAGTAGCCAGTACAGCGGAACCACTCGAATGAGCCTTCGAATGATAAATTTTCCAGGTGACGTATTGCGGCTCGAGATCAGCATGATAAAGCCGCTGATCACAAAAAAAATGTCGACTCCCGACGCTAAACCGCGTCTACCTAAGAAATATTTTTGCAGGTAAGGCGCGTAGAGTGGGATTTGGTCAAGCGAATGGAAGTAAGCGACCATTAAGGCGGCAATCGCTCTTAAATATTGAACTGCCCATAACGGTGATTTACTGATTTCTGGTGTCAGTGGATGGGCGGGCGGCATAGATCCTTGAGGTTTTTGGTGGGCGGTACAGGGATTGAACCTGTGACCCCTGCCGTGTGAAAGCAGTGCTCTACCGCTGAGCTAACCGCCCACTATTATTCATTATACCTGCCTGCGCGCATTTTGTGAGGACAGCATTTTGGGCTCTGTTAAACTTGAAATTATGACCATTCGTACACGATTTGCTCCTAGTCCCACGGGTTTTTTGCATATTGGAGGGTTACGCACGGCACTTTTTTCATGGGCCTACGCCAGGAGGCACGGGGGCGTATTCGTCTTGCGTATCGAAGATACAGACTTGGAGCGTTCGAGTTCGGAGGCGATCCAGCAAATTATTGATGGGTTGAGTTGGGCTGGCCTTAATCACGATGAGGGTCCGTACTTTCAAACTAAGCGGTTTGATCGTTATAAGGAGGTCATCGAGACTATGCTGGCAGCGGGTCATGCTTATCCGTGTTATTGCACTAAGGCAGAGCTTGAGCAGATGCGGGCCCAGCAAACGGCGCGGGGGCAGAAGCCGCGTTACGATGGCCGATGCCGTGAGCTTCACGGGGTGCGATTGGGCGTTCCATCAGTAGTGCGATTCAAAAATCCGCTGGACGGTGCCGTTGTGGTCGACGACGTAGTGCATGGTCCAGTGGTATTCCAAAATGTGGAACTCGACGATTTAATTATCGCCCGTTCCGATGGCACGCCTACTTACAATTTCTGTGTCGTGGTGGACGATATGGATATGAAGATCACGCATGTAATCCGTGGCGACGATCATTTAAATAATACGCCGCGACAAATGAACATGCTTTTGGCGCTGGGCTGTAGACCGCCGGTGTACGCTCACCTACCCATGATTTTAGGGTCAGATGGGGCAAAACTCTCCAAACGCCATGGCGCGGTGAGCGTGCTGCACTATCGAGACGAGGGGTTTCTCCCAGAGGCTGTGCTTAACTATTTGGTTCGCTTGGGTTGGTCGCATGGTGACCAAGAGATTTTTTCTGTGGATGAAATAGTGCGATTGTTTGACATCGCGGACGTGAACAAATCAGCTTCTGCCTTTAATGGCGATAAGCTGGCTTGGCTTAACCAACAGCATATGATGCGTGCGCCGCCCGCTCATTTGGTGGAACCGCTGCGCTGGCATCTGGCGCGGGTCGGCATTAGCGCAGGCAGCGACTCAATGCTGGAACAAATAGTGCTGGTACAACGTGAACGCGCGAAGACTATTAAAGAAATGGCTGCTAATAGTGTGTTCTTTTTCCGAGCGCCTACCGCCTATGATGAGAAGGCCGTTAATAAGCATGTCACTAGCGATATTTTAGAGGTATTGGCGGATTTGGTGATAGCTTTTGGCCGGATAGTGGATTGGTCGGCTGTATCCATTCACGAGTGTATTAGTGCCTGCGCTGAGTCAAAGGGCATTACTTTGGGTAAGTTAGCCCAGCCGGTACGCCTCGCTGTTTGCGGGGGAAGCGTGTCTCCGCCTATTGATGCGACTTTGGCAATATTGGGGCGGGAGGAGTCTTTGTTGCGACTGAGGCGAGCGCAGGAACATTGGCGGAGCTAGGGGGGTTCAGTATCAGTTTCCTTGACGAATTGCATCCCGACTGCTAACGTGCCGCGCCTCTATGTAGGGGCCATAGCTCAGCTGGGAGAGCGCTTGCATGGCATGCAAGAGGTCGGCGGTTCGATCCCGCCTGGCTCCACCAGATTTTTCAGGCCTGCGTCCCCATCGTCTAGAGGCCTAGGACACATCCCTTTCACGGATGCGACCGGGGTTCGAATCCCCGTGGGGACGCCACTTGATGAGGAGTTGCTTATGGTTGACCGCTTAAGTCTGATCAGAACGCAACTTATGCGAGTATTTTTTTTGGTGTTCGTAGCTTGTCTACTAGTTGGCTATTGCCCGACTGTGGCGTTCGCTCAAGCGAATGTGACCCCTTATGCAGCTGTGGGTATGGAACACAATTCAAATGTTTTTAATTTATCAATTCCTGCTGGGCAGAGCGGTGATGCATATGCCGACACAGTTATGGAAGGTCGTGTCGGCTTAGACGGTGATTATTTATTGGATCGACAGACTCTTTATGCGCGCGTTGAAGCGCGACGTTTTGAGTACAATCAATTCAAGACGACCAACCATAGCGAATCGCTGTTGAATGCCGGATTAAAGTGGAAGCTCGGTCATTTGCTAGATGGAGATATCGACTATAAATACGAAAAGCGTATGGTTCCATTCATTGATTTACTTGGGCCCACTCCGTTGCTTTTGGAAACTCAAAATGTCGCGAGCGGTACAGCGAACCTTACTATCACTCCCGAGTGGCGCTTGGCAGTTCGAGCAAAGGACAATAATTTAGACTCGCCCCGTCCTAGCGCACCACAACTAACTTTGCACGAAACTTCCGTGGGCGCTGGGTTGCTTTATGGCGGGTTAGCAAATTTATCGGCGGGATTTGACACCGTGTATATTAACGGGACATTTCGTAACGATCCGGGGGTTCTTTCGCCGTCGTATCACCAATTGACGGAAGGGTTGACCGCTAATTACACCATTGCGGCTCATACTCAGTTTAAAGGACTTATTGGATATACGCGTCGCTCCGATGCGATTGGTGGCGGGACGTCGGCGGTTACCGGGTCTTTGGAATATTTGCGCAATCTGACCGGGAAAACCACACTCAATTTGAAACTTTCTCGAGCCGTCGATAGCTATGTCACAACCAGTGGAAATGTCATCGACACATCCGCTGCGGTTGGCGTAAGTTGGCAAGCGACTCCCAAAATCACGGCCAAAGCCGGATATGATTGGACTCAGTACGCATTTTCCTCATCCGCGCAGTTGGCCAACGCTTCTCGAACTGATCATTTTCAACAGGCAAAATTAGACGTTAATTACCAAGCGCTTCGCTGGCTATCATTTCGCGCGTATGCTCATCGTCAGACCCGCAGCTCCAATCAGGGTGAAGCTCAGTTTAACGCCACGATTTACGGCATAGAGTTCGTAGCGAGACGAAACACCAGTCATTGAGGCAAGTTCGACTCTCCCGGCCGAAATTTATGGCAATTACGTTTCAACTTGATGATTATCGACTTCCTCAGTTTATTGAGAAAGCTAAAAATTTTGGCGTCGATTATTTCGCGTATGTAGTCACTCCCAATGCTGACCACGTTATTCGATTCTACGATGAGCCCTCTTTTCGTGATCTATACGAATCCGCCGGCTTTGTTTTGCTCGATAGCCGTTTTCTTGCCTTATTGCTAAGGGTCAGCAAGGGCATACAAATACCGACCTGTCCCGGGAGCGATATAACGGCAGAGTTGTTTGAGAGTGTTATATCGCCAGAAGACAAAGTCGTGCTGGTGGGTGGTACTACTGCGCAGGCTACACTGCTTGCGCAAAAATATGGCTTATGCAATTTACGGCATTATGATCCACCGATGGGCTTTATTCGAGATCCACATGCTGTGGACGCTTGTTTAAGCTTTATAGAGAGCGAAAGCCCGTTCCGTTTCTGTTTTTTGGCAGTAGGATGTCCGCAGCAAGAAAAATTGGCGCAGGCATTGCGGTCGCGTGGCAAGGCCAAGGGACTGGCGTTATGCATCGGTGCGTCCATAAATTTCTTAACCGGTATTGAACGGCGTGCGCCGCTTTGGCTGCAGAGACTTGGAATGGAGTGGTTTTTTCGGTTGATCAACGATCCTAAGCGGCTGGCCCAACGCTATTTGGTTCGCGGCCCACGAATATTCAAATTATTGTCTCGGCTAAATTTTGTCATTAGACCTCACAGCTGAGTACTGGCCAATGGAGTCGATAGCTAAGCGAATGAAACTGATAGTTCTTAGAGAGTCAGGCTATGACGTCCTAGTAGAATCTCCCGCAGAAGTAATCGTGAAATGTCGATAAGCCGTCGGTGGGGCACGTTCGTGCCTATGTTTGCGAGCGCCGTAGTCATGCAGGCATTGCTCTCAGGTTCCAGTTTGCTAGTCGGTTTGATCCTCATTCGACGCACCAATGACCTACAGTACGGCTACTATGTGCTGATACTCAATTTGGTGCTCCTGAGTAGTACTTTGCAGGGAGCTTACATACAACCGCAATTGGTGGTTCGTCTGCATCGAGCTAATGCGAGCGAACGCGCGGACCTTGTCGGTGGATTGCTTCGCGAGCAACGGCTGCTCTTGCTTCGAGCGGCAGCGGTTCCATTATTGTTGTTGCCGTTATTTTGGTTTGGCGGACTAGTGCAAACGTCAACGATTCTAATCGTGATTGGCAGTATGGTTGCCGTGCTAATGACCTTATACCGAGAATTTTTCCGCATGGTGTTATTGGGATTTCGCAAGCCTTTGGAAGTGCTTTATGCCGATACAGGCTATGTAGCGCTGTTATTGGTCGGTGCTATGCTTGCGACCCTAACTGTTGTGCCAGCAGTGACAGCCTCGCTGACCCTGGGTTTAGCCGCGCTGGCGGGCGGATTGTTATGCGCGAGAGCGTTGTGGCGATTCGAGCCATGGAATATGCCCGGATCCAAAGGGATACTTTGGGCAATTGCTCCGCTAGGTAAATGGTCGGTCAGTGGCGCAGCGATTTATTGGTTATTTAGCCAAGGGTATAACTACTTAGTCGCGGGATTGCTAAGTGTTCCGGCAGTAGCTGCCCTTGCGGCAACTCGGCTGACCATCATGCCGGTCAACTTGCTATCGAGTGGAATCGGCACCATGATGTTGCCAACAGTGGTTAGTTGGCTCAATTCTCATAGCCAACCCAAGGTGTTACGCAGGTTAATCGCGCTTACGGTACTGCTTGCTACTGCGGCTCTTTGTTATTTTTCTGTGCTGTGGCTATTTCGCGATTGGGTATTTACAAACGTCTTAAAAAAACAATTTGCACAGCGCGATACTTTGTTGTTGCTATGGTTTGCGGTGGGTCTGCTAATGCTGTCCCGAGATCAATTGCTATATTTTTTGACCGCTCGCGAACGCTTCCGTACGATGACAATGCTGACTTTGACTAGTGCTTTACTGTCGCTCGGTGTCAGCTATTTGGCGCTGCCGAGAGTTGGCGTAATGGGGGCGTTGTTGGGCGTTTTGGCAGGGGAGGTGCTGAATGTCGGTGGGCTAATTGTTTTATCAGCAATTGAATCGAGGCGCGGTGCATGATGATCAAGTACTATTCGGTAATGGCGAGCGGCACGCACGCCCCATTGGAGTAGTCGAATTTATGCCTGGAGACATTGTCGCTCAAATTAACGTCTACCCTATGGACGTTCGGCATCTAGAGTATTTGCTGCCCCATCAAATTCGGGTTTGGGCGGATATGGTGGACCGAATTGTTATAACCATTGATACCCATCGTAGTCGTTCCGGTCGATATCGCGGCACCGATTACGATAGCTCTCTGAAGGCCTTACGTAGGCAAATTGCGGTCGCGCAGACTCAGTACCCAAAACTTGAGGCAATCGAAGTTGATTATTCGCAAAAGGCAAGAGAGGACGTTGCTCGTTATTTTTTTAACGCAGATTCAATACCCGTAAAAGCGTGGGACGGCGGTCCGTTTTATGCCTATTTTTTTGGCATATATTCGGCTCAGGCGCGCTATGTAATGCATTTTGATGGTGACATGATGTTTGGAGGTGGCAGCAAAATTTGGATGAAGGAGGCCATTGCGCTCCTCGAGAGCCGGCCAGATATAATGCTTGTCAGCCCATTTCCGGGTCCGCCGAGGGTAGATGGAAGAATCTTTGGTCATCAAATCGAAGATGGCTATCAATCAGTCCTTGAGCCAGGACCCTCCTTGGCCTATCGTTTTAGCCACGCAAGCACTCGGGTGTTTTTAATTGATCTTGAGCGGTTCAAGAGCACGCTGGGGACGCTGCCTCTACTCGCATCGAATCCGCTGCAAAAATTAAAATCGTGGATATTGGGAAATCCACCTGAAGCGCGCGAAGCGGAGGTTATTTTATCTCATGTTCTATCGACCACCGGGCTTAAACGAATTGATATTCTAGGTAGTGACCCTGGTCTATGGGGATTACATCCACCGTATCGTTCGGAAGAATTTTATCAACGTCTTCCGGAGATTGTGCGCATGGTGGAATTGGGCAATGTGCCGGATGGGCAACGAGGGCACTATGATCTCAATGATTCCATCATCAATTGGACCGACCAACGCGCCGCCGCGAGGTGGCACCGCCGTTACTATCGACTATTGCGTGATCGACTGGGCATCAATTGAGGTTGAAGGCGCGCGTATTCTATAAACGATTAAACCCGGCCTAAATTCGCTGAATTTTCTGCAGTCCTCGAAAACATCTCTGACTAAGACGCAACATAGGTTGTTCGAACACCCAAAACGTCATTAGTCCGCCGAGCACCACTAACGACATTGATACTATCCCGAATCCTAGCGCCTGTAGCGCGCCTGTTTGCACTGGAAAAAGCCAATGCCAAAGCGTGCGAATTCCGGCAAGAAAGAAAATATGACTGAGATATATCGAATACGACGCATCGCCAAGTAGTGTCAAAAATCGATTAGGCGCCCGAATCCGCGCTGACTCGGATGCTAGGGCGCACAGCACAATGAGCGCAGCAGGTAATAAATACGCCAGCGTTGAATTACCCCATGTCCTATACGGCAACGGAAGAGAATTAAAGTTAAAAAGCAATATGAGAAAACCGCTTACAATTCCCATAGCGCCGTATGGCACGGAGATTCTCAACTGCCCGTTAAGATACATCGCACCTATGATCATTCCGGACCAGAACTCAAATATTTTTGGACTAGTGTAAAACGATGTCAACGAATGCGTGTCATCAAGATTCGTTACATACAGATATCTTAGTGCTAAGAGCACAAAAAACACCAATCCATTAAGGGCTACACGGAAGCGCAACGGTGAAAATAGCACTAAGGCAAAAATTGCGTAAAAATACATTTCGAAATTGAGCGTCCACCCTGGATACAGGATCGGCACCAATTCACCACCAAACCCAGGATTTATATACGGAACGAATAGTAAACTTTGGATCACCGATGCAAGACTCAACGTGGTACGTGGGAAGAGGGTAGGCCGCAGTAAAAAAGCCACCACAATCGCAAGCGTGAGAAGCCAGTACAGCGGCACTATGCGAATAATTCGGCGCACTACGAACTCGCCGGGCGTACTTCGCTTACTAGTTACCAACATAATAAATCCGCTTATAACGAAGAAGATATCTACTCCACAATTAAAACGAGTCCAGTCAAAAACAGACGTGGGGAAGAGATGCTTTAGATAGCTAGCGGGAGCCTGCTCAAGTAGATGCAGATACGAGACCATCAGCGCGGCAGCAGCCCGCAAATACTGCACACCAAACAATTTTCTAGATTCGCCGCGTGAAGCAGAATCAGGGAACATAGTCGCTTTGTGATAGTTCATAGAAATTCTGTGCGAAACCCCGTTAGCATCCCAAGGCACCATTAAGAGTATCGCTGAACGCTTTCGCGTCAAGAAGCAGGGGCTGTCCGACAAGCGAGATTACACAAGCTCTAATAGTCAGGCAGATTAATTTACAAACAATACGATTGCGATGGTAACCTAAATAAAATGCACCGGTTGAATATTGCGCGGGCACTTAACCGATGGTGCTTCTAGTGACCTTGTATTAATTGGGTAGAATACACTCAATGTCGAAGTGTATCAGCGCCATTGCCGGTGTCGCGCGTCAAATTAAGTCGGTGTGATGCTGTAGTAAAGCCGACGGAAATATATTCCCGAAATAAATTGCATCGATATCCGCATCGTTCGCTTCACGATTCGATCTCGCAGGCTCGGTATGACTAGTCGACAATGGTGATGATCGCGGGGAATTTTACGGTAGTCGTTTTGATGCTTTAAATTGTCCGTATACCCATATTATCAGTATCACCAACGGCAAGCTCGAACCTAGTCCGGTAATGGCGCCTTTAGCTACAATCATGCTTAAAAAGCCATGGTCTCGAATGATATTGAGTGGTGCGCAAATACGTGCGGTGAAGCTTAGGAGTATGGAAAACCACATCAGACGCTCGGTGTAGGCTACATAAATGAGTGCAACCGGCATGCACGCGTACCCTGCCAAATAGTCTGGGGAGACTATTAATAAGTAGCCGAGAGAAATCCAACAAAACGCGCTAGCGAGATCCACTGCGTTCCGGACCTTCCAACTGAACCATCCTATGGCTAACAATAGCGGCAGCGTCACGCAAGCAACCGTCAGGGGTCCGGCGACTGTTGCCCATGTTGATCTTCTGAGTAGCCAATTTATAACGCCGAACGGCGATGGCGAACTTATGGGTTGACCTCGCAGCAATAGGCTATTCAAAGTATGCGGGCCGGCCCTTAGGCGAACGTATAACACAACGCCTATCGTACCGACGATAGCCAATGCCAAAATAATATGCAGTGCTAGCGCTAGGCTATTGCGTCGGGTCCGCCATAGATATACGAGGTGCACGGGACAAAATATTATCGAAAAATACTACGATAGAATTCCTAACATCTGCGCGACCATTGAGGTTACAGGACGATTTCTTGCGCATGCCGCGAGACTTGCTATCACAAAGAATATGATCATCGCGTCATTGTGTCCTTCACCCGCGAACTCGGCGAGTATCAGCGGATTCCAAAGGTATGCTAACGTTCCCAGCACTTGCGCTGACGGATTGGTGTGGCCTACGATCGTCCAAATGCAGCGCGCAGTGCCTAGACTAGTGGTCACCACCACGCCTTTTAGTAAGACGATGGCCAACCCGATATTATTGCCGCTCATCCACACCGTATGGCGTAATGCCAATTTGGCCGTGTCAGCCATGCGCCATGTAGCTGAACCGATCCGGAGATAACCACGGTCGAGCAGGAAGCAACAGTAGATTTATGAAACAAGATACTAAAATTGTTGAGGTCAGGGTGCGTCCGCTATTTAATTCCCCGCGCCGTGCCATTGACAGGACTGTAGGATAGAGGTCAAACAATGCTGTGGTGATAACCTCATAGTCCAACAACTGCCATGCCAAGCCTGACTTTAGGAGATTTCCCGACGCAACGGATGTGTGCGTCTCATTATGAAAAATGGTACTTTGTGCGCAGTAACGTAATACATACAAGGCGACCGTCACAGAGCCGATAGCCACCATGCGCATTTGCGAGCTCATGTGATACTGTCTCCACAGTAACAATAAGCCGCGACGACAAGTCGTATTAATCAGCTGTTATTTACTTTCGATACGAATCACTATAGGGCTCATTACTTGCGATGACTATTGTAAACGTAAAATCCTCAGACGCCTCAATAAGTGTGGTAGTCCCAACTTTCCGAGAAGTTGAAAATATTCCACTTGTAGTAACGGGAATAAATAAAATTCGCGAATCCTCTAGCGCAGATATCGAACTTATCTTCATGGACGATGACAGCAGAGGTGGCAGCGCTGAGCTGGTTGAATCGCTCGCACTTCCGTGGGTGCGTATGGTGACACGAACTAGCAATCGTGGTCTTAGCTATGCAGTGATGGACAGATTGCGCCTATCGACGGGTGAGGTGTTAGTTGTCATGGACGCAGACCTAAGTCATCCACCTGAAAGAATTCCCGATTTATTAGCGGCACTGGAAGGTGGTTGCGACATTGCAGTGGGTTCGAGGTTCGCGGCAGATGGATCCACTGCCGATGATTGAGGGCTGTTCAGATGGCTTAATAGCCGAGTAGCAACACTTTTGGCCTATCCCATTACTCATGCGAGCGATCCCATGAGCGGATTTTTTGCCCTACGACGTTCAACGTTTATGGCCGATCGTGACTATAATCCAATTGGTTATAAAATTCTGTTGGAATTGATTGTTAAATGTCGATGTAAACTGGTCGTCGACATTCCTATTCATTTCGAAGACCGGCGCTTTAGTTTTTCGTATGCGCGTAAACAACCAATAATTCGCCAATTCATAGGTGTTGTCGCAGCCTGCTCTGTTGGCGCAATAGTGAATTATTGCATCACCATGAGTTTATGGGAAGTGCTCCACTACAAACAAAAGGTGGCGATAATCGGAGTCGCAGCGGGAACCGTTTTCAACTTTGCCGCTAGTCGCTTCCTCATCTTTCGCTCGAAACACATTCGTAACGGGTCACGCTGAGGTCACAGTTACTTGCTGTAAAATTTACCCAGGATAAGCACCCGTCCGGGATACGCAAAAGGTAGCGCACCAACCTCGCGGCTGAGAACTGCATTAGCGCCGAAATGATAGCCCATAATCTGACGAGCCTATGTCATCAAACGGATTTAAGGGAATCCCTGGTTCCTTGAGCGGCGGGAAAGATCTATGGCTGAATTTTTTACACCCTCGTTTAAAGCGGTGCAACTCAGGTTAAGTACGCGCTCGGCTTTGGCAGAGTCGAGGCGGATGCGCTGTCCACACAGTCTCAAGAATGACGGTGTGATCGACGGCACTGCGTGTGCTGCGCCAATGTTTAACCGGTTGGTAATCATTTCTGCCGTTTTGAGTGGTAAAGCCAATAATTTTGTTTCGAACTTAAGGCGGCGTGCGGTAATGCGCCGCACTGGCACCGCACCTAATGCGACACCAAAGCTGATTAAATATTCATTCCAGGTGGGCGGTGAGGGCATGCCCAAATTAAATCTCTCGCCGCCAAGATTAGGAAATCTAAGGGCGACTAGTATAGTCTTGACCAGGTCGTCAATGTAAATCAGATTACAAAATCCATCTCCCATAACTCCTAAATCTCCGAGGCGGTGCGCCTGGAGCAAGCGAGCGATTTTCTCGCTCCATTGTGGGCATCCGGGCCCGTATTCACAGCCAGGTCGCAAGGTAACGGTATTCGGATAGAGATTCACAATTTCCTCCGCTCTAATATGTGCGGCACCATAGGCACCTAAGTTAGCCAATAGAGGGGTATTCTCATTGACTTCTTGGGCCACTGAGCCGTAGACCGTCATCGAACTTAGGTGCACGATTCGGGCACGTCTATCGATGCCATTGATCGTTTCGTAAAGCCGCTGAGCACTGGAAAGAATTCTCGTTGGACCACCCATAGTGCAATTTACGATTCCTGTCACATTCCCTAACATTTGTACCGATAAGTCGGAGGCTTGGGCCGCGGGTAGGGCAGCTGCCCAGTCGCTGGTTTTTAAGGCCTGGATTACCCGTAATCCAACAAAGTTGTCGGAACCAATTACTAGGATGTTTTGCTTCATGTTGTGGTCAACAGCGTGTCTTTGAGTCGGTGCGCGAGCCGCAGTGTCAACGCAATTATTGTCAGGGTGGGATTTGCTTGGCTCGAAGTTGTGAACACGGCCGCACTCGCAATATGCAGATTTTCGATGCCGTGCACTTGGCAGTTGGCATCAACAACACTACTGTTTGAGTTAATGCCCATGCGCGCAGTCCCGATATGATGGCCACCGTATGCGCCGTAGCGAGTCATTTCATATTCTAAGCTTGCCGGATCGTAGTCTAATTTTCCGATGCCACTTTGAGTAATGTCTGCTGCCAATAGTTCGAGCGACTTAGCTACGGTGTGTACGTCAGTTTGGGAATAGCGCCAATCGATTTGCAGACGCGGCATCCCTAAGGCATCCACCGATTGATCCAGTGTCACTCGGCTATGCGGGTTCGGTTCCTGTTCTGCATGAAAATCGATACTATACAGATTCGCTTTGGATTCAATAATGATAGACGGAAATTTTCGATCAGCAAGCCTACGATCTTTCAACATATGCCATGCAAATTTGGCCGCATCAAAGGGCCCCATGCTGAGATTACGAATATGTTTAAGCCATGTACTTAAGTCGGCTTGCTCATCACCGTGCAGTCTCTTGCCGTATTCATAAGGGATTAGAAATTTTGCGAGATAAAGCGATGACAGTATGGAGTTTCTATGAGCAGGATCGGTGATTCGCGGGTGATGCAAACGAGCTACGAAATTTCCCGTTCGATATGCGCGCTGGGTCGTCGCATTTAAGGCAATGCGACGCCTACAGTAGACTCCTTCATCCGATATGTCGTAACCATTCCAAACGGAATCTAAGGGACCGTGGATTGTGAGTGCTCCGACCGTGCCAGCAATATGGCACATGTAATAGCGGCCCAGAACGTCATGGTGATTGCCGATACCATTGACATGAACGCTGCGGCTGGCAAGCATTAGTCGTGCGACTTCTAACCCACCGGCTGCCAATACAAATTGGCGTGCGCCTACGTTAAGTCGTTTACCTTGCATCGTAGTGACTGTTACGGAATTTAATTGGTGACCGTTTTTATCAAGGTCTAAGGAAGTAACGTTGGCATGTAGCAATATACGAACGTTTTGAGCCGTTTCTAATCGGCTCCGGTAGCGCACGCCGAAGTCAGTCGGGCAGCTAAAACGCTCTAAGGTATCAGTGGAAAAATTTTGGCTACGAAAGCCCTCAATCATCGGTCGTAGTGGCTTGTTAAATGCCGATGTGCTCGTGTAGTCAAAAGTACCGGCTTCGCAAAGTTGGTTTGCCTTAGGATAGAACGAGGATAAAGCCTCTAGTGCGATCGGCCAGCCGCTGTTATGCACGTAGTCGCGCGCTTCGAAATCAATGGCGTCGAATGGCATGCACCGCCCGCCCCAGATGGTGGTCGTACCGCCAAATCGGCGCTGCCGATAACGATCTGGAAGGCTGTGCAGCCGCTCATCCACAACGGTTCCGGAATATAGATCCTGTGTTGCTTTTTCTGGCTTTAACCCGCCAGATTCCAAAATTAATACGGTGAACCGAGTATTGGCTAATTCCAGCGCAAGGCTAATTCCTGCCGCTCCAGCTCCCACGACGCAAATATCGGCCGTTAAAGAGTGGCCGTCTGGTAACTCGCGCGCATCAAGTATCATGGCACTAATAAGGTTGCGGCGTTCAGAATGACAGTCGCCTGAATATTCGTTCCGGGATGGCGCGAATAATGAGCATAATGGGCCGCCAGAACCACGGCACATAAACTACCGGTGTGCCTCGAATCATCGCTTTGGCGACTACCGTGGCAACGGCTGCGGGCGTTGCCCAGATCGCACTCTTTTTGAACGCCGCGGTCATAGGGCTAATAACGAAGCCCGATTTCACGACCACTACCTTTACGCCAGATCGGGATAAGCGTTGACCCATGCCGCTCAAAAAGCAGTCGATCGCAGCTTTGCTAGAAGCGTACACATAATTTGATTTTCTTCCACGATCGCCTGCCACGGACGAAATAGCGGCGATAGTTCCATACTTTTGCGCGCTGAAGTAATTTGCCAGCTCGGAACACAAGGACATGACGCTCAATGCGTTAATGGTAAATTCATCTACCATCCTGTCAATCGATTGTTCACATGCTTGTTGGTCCGAAAGGGTACCGTGCGCGACTAACGCGGCATCTAACCCTGATAATTGCGTGGCGGCGTCCGCAATCAGCTGTCGATATTGATGTAGATCGCGGGCATCCAGTGTACGAGTAAAAACATTTTTGGCGCCGCGAATTTTCAAATCTGCTGCGATATCGGCTAGTTTTTGCTCGTTGCGAGCTACTAAATAGAGTGAAGCCCCGTGTGCGGCAAAGCTTCGCGCGGTGGCTTCCGCAATTGCCGATGTCGCGCCCATAATTAAGATCTTGTTCATTTTATATTCCCGGTAACTCGTCGCCAAAAAGAGGATGAAAAATTGGGATCAATAAAGCGGGAAAACTCACGCCAGGCAGGGTAGTACTGCTGAAACGACTCCGAAGACATACGAGCATCTTTAGCAGGATACACGGCGCCACCTGCTTCGCGGGTAATTGTGTCCAACGAGTCGAGCAGCGCCAGGGTTCGGGTGCCATGATTTGGGAAATCCATGGCAAGAGTGAAACCTGGCCGTGCAAACGACATGAGGCCGACGGATCGAATTGAGCCTAGTTTCTTTAATACCGCGAGGAATGAGGACGAGCCTGTCGCAGCCACTCGTCCCAGCATTTCCTTGAGGTGTCGTGCCGCGTCTTGCTCGGGAATCACGCATTGGTATTGAAAGAAGCCCTTGGGTCCATACACTTTATTCCATTCAAGCAGCCGGTCGAGGGGATAAAAAAACTCTTGGTAATGCCAACGAGCGACATTTTTCTCGGCAGACGTTCGTCTGTAATAAAATTCATTGAATATCTTTGCCGAATACTTATTTATTAGGGATAACGGCGGTGTTATAGGTATCCGATGTGGCGTACTTGCGGTTATTGAGCCGTGTCCGCTTGTATGATTGGCTGACATGAAAACACCGCGACCTAAGCGCCGTCCAGTGGCACAACAGTCGATCCACGCCACCGTATATTCATTTGAGGCATCGGCAGTACTCGATAAATCAAAAAAACCTTGAAGGTCAGCAAATCGATTACTGGATCCGATAAGCCAAGGCCCTTGAACCTGGCGCAATTGTAGTGCGACCGTTGTGATTAACCCTGTCAGACCCAGGCCACCAATGGTCGCCGCAAACAATTCGGCGTGTTCGCTCGGCGAGCAGCGAAAGCACTCGCCATTAGAGCGACGCAATTCAAATGATAGTACATGTGCCCCAAAACACCCTGCACGATGATGGTTTTTCCCGTGAATATCGTTTGCAATTGCGCCACCTACGGTAACGAACGCCGTGCCGGGCGTCACTGGAAGAAACCAGCCGTGCGGTAGGGTGTATTTAGTAATTTCGCTTAGTAATATGCCCGCTTCGCATTCGAGTACACCGATCTTAGGGTCGAAATTTATGAAATGATCTAGATTGCGGGTTGCGAGAAGAACACCGTGTTCATTTAAGCAGACATCACCGTAGCTCCGGCCATTGCCAAAAGGCAAAAGGGAGGCTTCTATGGGCAGCTTGTCGTGCCGACTCGTCATTGTGATTACACGTTGTGCCTGAAGCGGCCACCTCCCCCAGGATAAATTGAGTGTCAACCCGAAATCCTATATCGAAACAAGCACAATGAGACCAAGGGCACCAAGGATCAGTAAACTCGCCTTATCACGCAGTGCGAATACTACTGGATCGTCGTGCATTTGACCGCGAGTCGTGGTGATCCATATGCGGCTAATCCAAAATAGCATCACTGGGCAAATTAGCCACAAGGGCTTGTGGTGTTGGTAGAGCGCACTAGAGTCGGCGCTATTGAGATAGAGAGCCATAACAACTACCGAACAATATCCGGAAGCGGTTCCAAGACTCATGATGAGCGGCAGGTCGAGTGCCGTATAGCCTCGTGCCTGGCTAACAGATTTGTTGGTACTCGAGGAAACCGCCAATTCTGCGTAGCGCTTAACAAATCCAAGGCTCAGAAAAATAAATACGGAAAACGCTAGTAACCAAAATGACAAGGGCACCTCGGTAGCCGCGGCACCCGCGACAATACGAATGGTATACAGACCTGCGAGTAACATGACGTCAACCAGGGGCATTTGCTTCAATCGTACCGAGTAGGCCCAGGTTAGTAAATAATATACCGCCAGAACTAATGCAAACTTTAGCCCGATCGCGATCGCCAACACCGCTGAAACAGTCGATAGCAATACCGCGACTAAAATACCATTTCGCACACTCAACACTCCGGCAGCGAAGGGTCGATGACGTTTACGTGGATGTTGACGGTCGGCGTTTAGATCAAGTAAATCATTAAAAAGATAGACGCTCGATGCACATAGCCCGAATGTTATAAACGCAAGTGCTCCCAATATGAGTATTTTGGGCTGTACGATGACATGTGCGAGCACGGACGGAATGAAAATAAGGCCATTCTTGACCCATTGATGTATTCGGAAGGCTTTGATCCAGGTGCGAATGCCAGGTTTAGCGACGGGAATGACCTCGATGACGGGCAGATTTCGACCCAAGCGGGCCCCCAGTGATGGGTTACCCACTACAATGGCTTGTCGCGAAACCTGCCAGAGTGAATTCTTGGTTAGTGCGCTACCTACACAGTCGAAGCCCTTTGCGCCAAATCGCCGCACGATCTCGGCTTCACTAGCAATAATTTCATTAAACAGACCAAGCCGCGCAGCTATTTTCTCAGCGAGAATTCGATTAGTTGCAATCAGAAATAGTCGGCGGCCGTTAGTACGCTGTCCCTCAAGCCATGTTACGACATTTTGTCGCAATGGAATTGAGTCGGTCTCGATAGCGCAGCTATCAAACTCATGCATGAAATGTGCGGGCGAACGACCCTTAAATCGTTGCCACAGGGCGGCGATAAGATTGAGCGGCGAATTTTTTGCGATCGACAACAAATCTTCATGAATAGGGTTTATGGGGGTGAGGGCCCCCCAAAGGTCTACGCAGATCGGTATCGAATTATCATTCATGGCATCGATCTCTGATGTTCACGCCTGTCCATTAATTCTACTGTGGAAAGCGCGCTAATGCCGAGTAGAACCGCAAACCAGAGAGTCGCAAGACGACAAAGGAGTGTCGCGATCACGGCGGTTTTTAGGGAAGCCCCCTGATTAACCAGTAGCGCCGACATAACGACTTCCATTCCTCCTATCCCTGCAGGAAGAAAGAACGCCGCGCTACCCGCCACTAGTGAAATGGAGTAAATCCCTATAGCGACCGGAGCGGGAATGCTTAAGTGCAAGGAGTTGCAGATAATGAGAAACCCGCAACCTTCCGCACCCCAAGCGGTTAGGCCCGCAGCAAGACCAATCATTAGGGGCCGGACCTGCAACAGTTGGCGTGAGGAACGAGCTAAGTTTGCAAGGCCTACTATTATTAGGGCAATTTTTGAGCCGAATCGCGTGGCAAACGCCTCTAAAAAACCAGGTACCCAAGACTGGCAGCTTGCTATACCTAACGCTAGAGCAATTGATAAAACGCCCAAAATCAGCGGTATGAATGAGGCATGTTGCGCGACAATTAGACTGGCAAGGATAGTCAATGAAAGTAGGTCCAACAGTCGTTCTACAAAAACAGCGGCTACGCATTGCGAATAACTTACGTCGTGGCCTCGCATATATAGCGATCGCAATAACTCACCCGATTTGGCTGGGCTGACGGTGAAGGCAAAACCGCCGATGTAGTATAAAAAATGGCGAATCGGCGGAAGGTGGTGCCCAAGTCGTTCAATGTAAAACTGCCAGCGTCGATAGCGAATGATGTAGTTGGCGGCTGACAAAGCTAGTACCAATGAGCAGCCTGTCCAGCCCATTTCCCGTAGAGCTTGGGCCATCCTTGGAGCATCGGTAGCTAAGGCGATACAGACATAGACTATAGTTGCGATTAAGGCAACGACTATGAGCACGGAGCGTTTCTTAAACTTAAAATTGCCACCCGAGGCTATCTGGGCAGAACCCGAAGATGGCTCGCGAAACATTTGACTTCAGTATACTTGCATTGTCGGCAAATATAAACGAATATGAAAAATTATTTTGTATTTCAATGCGTTACAACGAACCCTAAATTTCACGCACCGTCTATGTGGGACAACAAAATGTATCGACGATCATCGAATGTTACAACTTAAATCGCGGAGCAGAATTCGCACAGCCACGGGGAAAAGTACTTCAGACGCAAAGTTTTCCACTGTTTTTGTAAAAATACTCTATTGGCTAGTAATCATTCGCTTAACCGTAGCAGATTCCGTCTACTACGGACCTGATGCCAAGTTCCTGGACATAGTGGCCAGAACGGCTATGTTCAACAAGGTAACGTGGGTGGTGTTCGCCTGCGTGGGCGCAATATACGTGATATCACGCCTTAGCAAGTCCATGGGATTGCTGAGAACAAGCAACCGCCTATTTTTGTTTTTCATTTTCTATGCGGCAATCAGCGTGTTTTGGTCGATTGATGTGGGGGTATCTACTTCGCGCGTTATCCATGTGTATATCATTTTTTTGTGTTGCATAGCGGTTACGCTTGTGGGTGGGCATGAGCGTCGATTTCAGGAAGTCACTCGACCCATAGTGACCATGCTGCTCCTAGGGTCGCTGATTTATGGCTTAGTTGCGCCCGAATTAGCAATATCGCCTCCAAGCCCTCAAGACTCTAATGCGATCTGGCACGGATTAACGTCGCAGAAGAACCAGCTGGGTTCGCTTGCCAGTTTCGGCGTGTTGTTCTGGTTCCATGCCTGGGCGGCACGAGAAACAAACCTCTGGATCGCCATTCTTTGGGGTGGCGTGTCGTTCACCTGTTTAATTTTGTCACGTAGTTCTACCAGTTTGATGGCAACCGTTTTGGTGTGCATGTTTTTGATATTATTTTTGCGAACGCCTTCGGTAACGCGACGCCAAATGCCTTATTTAATCGGAACATTCGCCATTGTAATACTGCTGTACACCTTTGCAGTGCTTAAGGTTGTGCCGGGGTCGGATTTACTACTGAAACCCATCACGTTCTTAACAGGCAAGGACACTACGTTCACCTCACGTACGGAGATTTGGGACATTATTAAAGCCCATATTCAATTAAGTCCAGTTCTGGGGTCGGGCTACGCTGCTTACTGGGCGGGCCCACTTCCGACATCGCCTTCCTATGTTTTTTTGAAGCAGATGTATTTCTACCCTTTTGAAGCGCACAATGGATATTTAGACGTTATTAATGATTTGGGATACGTGGGACTTATCGTGCTGCTGGGGTATATTTGGAGTTATATTCGGCAGTCAATTAATTTGCTGAAAATTAATTACGCTCAAGCGGGATTGTATCTCGCTATGATATTCCAGCAATTATTAACCAATTTGTCTGAGTCGCACTGGTTTTTTATCAGTCACGACTTTGTAATTCTTACGTTAGCGACGCTTTGTTTAGCGGCAGGTTTGCGCGCACCGCGTACTTTGTCCAGCACGAATAGAGAAAAGCCGCCACCACCGCGATCAGTAAAAAATCGAAGGGTATTCTGAAACGTAGGCGAGTAAAGAATATCGCGCTTACAAGAGCATTTGCGAAATAGAGTACATAGATTAGTTTTTCAATTCGTTGGAGTGGGTCTTGACGAAATCGTGCTAGCCGCAATACCGCAATAAATAGAATCGGATAGTAGGTCCAGAATTCGACCCAGTCAGTGAATTTCGAACTTTCGTTGGCAGTGGCAATTTCATTCCGATAGTTAAAATAATTGACGACTTTTCCGACATACAGTAACGCGGCCGATCTCTTATTCTGCAAGATCCAATCCGTAGCGCACTTACCCATGGCTTTATCTGACTCGTAATCATTCATGCCCGGGTGTACGAGCTTGCATTGCGCTATCACGTCCACTGTCCTGCCGCTGTTAGGGGTCGTTACCGGAGAGTTTCCAATCAGTAAATTTTTACCTCCATTAGTCGAAATGAGAATCACTTTATGAAAATCCACGTAATTGCGTATTGTCCAAGGTAGGATAACAAGCAGCGTGGCGAACATCGAAATTAGCGATAACCGTATGTGAGTGCAGCGGATTTGGCAGTGATGAAACGCAACAAAGGCGGCAACTAACGGCGCTAGTAGGATAAACGAGGGGATTGCAAGGCACAAGACACCCCATATAAGGCCAGCAGCTATCGCCTGTCGGGATGATAGCGTTTCAGTGGAAAATAGTAAGACGGATATACTGAGCAACAAGCAGCCTAATATTTGCGGGTACAGTAGGCTGCTCGCATATAAAATGATGGGATAAGCCGTTATAACATAGGGTACCAATGCGAAGCTGCGCGGTTGAATACGGCGCGCAATTGCAGCCAGTACAGTCGCAGCGGCCAGTAGCAAAAGCGCGTTCTCTATCTTGCCGGCCAATGGACGCTCCGCAATCGCGTATGCGACCGCGATGACCGCGGGGTATCCGGGCGGGCGGCCCACTAATGGACCGCCGTTAGCGTCAGTTAATGAACCGTCATGAAGCAGTGTGCGTGCGGATTGCTGATACTCACTTTCATCGACATAATGCAATGAGTCGCCTGAACGAATATCGATTGATAATGCACCAATAAATAATAGCGCAAAGCCAAATTGTCGTAACATTTGATTACTTGCTACAACGGTCAGCGCACGGGTCAGTATTAGGGAGGCGGCACCCAATCCTGCTCGCAAACGTATGAATTGGAACAATTATGAGAAAACTATTCGTCGGCATTTTGGCGATCGCGGTAGGGACTTCGGGTTGTAGCAGTAAAGTTTCGCACCCTATCCTGCATGAAGACGTCAGTAGTGTAAGCGGGGGTCCCGCTAGCAGCAAGGTAAAATTCAATCGACATATCCTTGTCGATCAATTTGGCTATCGGCCCGGCGATCCCAAAGTAGCTGTTATTCGCGATCCCCAAAGTGGCTATGACGCAAATGATCATTTTGTGGCAGGTGTTCGGTACCAGGTACGGCATGCGGCAGATGGGTCGCTGGTGTTCGAAGGACTGACTAAGCCTTGGAATAAGGGCGTCGTGGAGTCGTCGTCGGGGGATCGGGGCTGGTGGTTTGATTTTTCGTCTGTTTCGGCAGCGGGAGCCTATTTTGTCTTCGATCCAACCAACCAAGCCCGATCGGCAACTTTTAAGATTGATCAATTGGTGTACAGCGATATCCTGGTCGCCGCGACTCGGATGTTTTACTACCAGCGTAGTAGTTTTGCCAAGCAATTACCGTTCGCCGAGAGCTGTTGGCTGGATGCCCCTGCCTACTTGGGGCCTAATCAAGATACGGCTGCGCGAGATATTACTGACGTCAAAAATCTCGACAAGGTAAAGGATTTGAGTGGTGGTTGGTTTGATGCCGGTGATACCAATAAATATGTTACTAACGCAGCTCCCGTGGTACATCAACTATTAACCGCCTTTGAGCAAAATAAGGCTGCTTTTGCCAAGACCTCCAGAATTCCCGAATCAGGCAATGGCGTGCCAGACGTGCTTAACGAGGTTAAGTGGGAGACCGATTGGTTGAAAAAGACCCAGTATTCCGATGGTAGTGCACTGCTTAAAGTCGGGGCCATAGTATGGGCGAAGGCAAGTCCTCCCAGTCTGGATAAATCCGAGCGATTTTATGTGCCAAGTTGCACGGCCTCTACTATTGCAATCGCGGGAATATTTGCGCATGCGTCCTATGTATATCTAGGGGTACCCGATTTGTTGAGTGACGCTGCGGATTTAAAGAACCGTGCAGCTAAGGCTTGGAATAATTATATAGGTATTAAAACTAAGCAAATTCACTGTGATAGCGGCGTAGTGCACGCAGGGCCTGCGGATCAAAACGTTGAAACTCAGGACTCCGAGGCCGTTGTGGCCGCCGTGTATCTTTTCGCGATTACCGGAGACTTTGTCTACAATGACTATATAAAGGCGCACTATCGGCAGCTTCGTCCTTACCGCGATATAGGATGGTCACGCTATGATCCTGAGCAAGGTGAAGCATTGCTGTTTTATGCCAGGCTTTCGTTCGCTGATTCAGGGCTGAAGAAAACTATAACCAACGATAAGCGTCGCGATATGCAGGTGAACAATCAAATATATGGTTTTAGCGAGAGCGATGACTTATACCGTAATTTTCTGCATGACCCGCAATATCATTGGGGAAGTAACCAAGTGCGTGCCAATTACGGCAATAGTAATATGGACGCCATTGCTTATAGTGATTTGGCGCAAGATGCTGTCGGCTATCGCACTAGGGCCCTTGATACGCTGCATTATTTTCATGGCGTGAACCCTTTTGCTAAAGTGTATTTAACCAATATGTATGAGTACGGAGCAACTTCGTCGGTAAATGAGATTTTCCACGCCTGGTACCGAGCCGACTCTAAACACTGGTATGGACATAAATCAAAATGGAGTGACGCTATAACTTCGGAGTGCGGGCCCGCACCAGGGTATGTTCCCGGAGGTCCGGTTGCCAACGCAACATGGGCGGGAATTTCAGATTCCCTAGTCCCGCCGGCAGGGCAACCGCCACAGAAATCGTATCGCGATTGGAATCATGATGGATGGGAAAAATCGTGGATAATTAACGAACCGGGTATTTATTACCAATCGGCCTATTTGAAATTGCTGGCTAACTTTGCCTATTGAGTTTTAAGATTCTCGGTCGGTGCGTACCCATTCCTTGGTTTTTTTTCGGCGCATCAGCAATAGAATTTTCCAGATAAGGAAAAAAGGTGCTCGTGCTAGGTCTGCAATCCCGCGAAGTCCGATGCCGCTAAGTTGCCAGCCTCGTAACACGTACATGCAGAGAAAAATAATATTTAGTAGCCCCAAAGATAGCCAAAGTTGAAATACCGGGTGCCACCTGTTCGCAAATGTCGCAACTAAAGTTAAGGCGACTACATTGAGTACCACGTAGGATAGGGGCAGCACTAAAAGATCGAGCGCGAGGTCGAGGCATATTGCGCTGGGGGTGGCAAACGCTGCCTTCAGCAAAGGCACCGTCTTTGTGCGGATTAGATCGAATCGGCCAGACTCCCACCGATGTCGCTGATTCCGCGCGACCTGTTCGCCCGATACCATGTCAGCGTCAGAATGCGCTTCGTCGGCATAGGCGACTCGCACACCGGCCAGTCCGAGAGTAATTCCGTATTCCAAATCTTCTGTTAGGGAAAAAGCTTGGTAGGGAACTCGATGCAGAAGCTCGTGGGTGACGCACCAGCCATTGCCCCGTATTCCGCACGATAGCCGAAGGCGCTCGCGCGCTCGCGAACGCACGATGTGAAAGGCCGCTTTTGCGATGGTAATTAGCCGGGTTCTCCATGAATCGTTCGGATTGAGTACTCCATAGTGGGCTTGCACTGCTTGTTCGCCGCTCTCAATTCTTGCCGCAAATGCTTCCAATAAATTACTCGAGGCTTCCGCATCAGCATCAATAACTACTACGGCCTGCGCCCAAGCATCACGGCGACTTGCATCGAAAGCAAAATCCAACGCATATCCCTTGCCACGATGCTCGGGATTTGAACGTTCAAGTACTAAAGCACCTGCACCGCGCGCAATACCGGCGGTAGTGTCGGTGCAATTGTCGGCGACTACCAGCACTCGGAATTGGTCAACCGGCCAAGCTAAGCGAAGTAAATTGGTTACGGTACGCGCAATGACTGCTGCTTCGTTGTGCGCTGGTACGATGACGTCGAAGCGCATTTTACGCGAGGAAGCGGGCGGTAGCGGTAATCGCCCAGATAACAGAGTACTTACGAATAGATAAGTGCAGGCCAATATTGCGGGTATGGCTAGTATCAGTAGTAGAGTATTTAGTAGCAATATCATGGAGTTATCCGTATTCTCGATATTGCCAGTTTGAAAGCGCCGACAATTTTCCAAGGTTCGCTGCAACCTTGATTAGCCAATATGTCGCGCGATGTCGACCCCAGGGCCAAGAAACCACCGTCATAATAGTGGCGGCGAATGCCTGTACCGCGGCGCGTAAGAAGAACCGGTTTCGATCCCATGTTGATAGGTTTCCATAGCGTTCGTTTAGGGTGTGGCGAGCAAAATCCTGCCCGCCACTTAAGGCTCGCCGCAACAGCCACCGCAGCGTCAAGCGAACGGGCTCCACCGGCTCGTGAACAATCGCCTCATCGCACCACACTATGCGTGCGCCCTGTAGTGCTAGACGTGACAGCATGTCGCCGTCTTCTCCTCCGGTGAGGCCGTAGGCAGAGTCGAATGGGCCCTCGAGGCGATGTAACCAAGACCTTTGCAGCAATACATTGCCGAACCTTAGCCGATTGGGCGGAACTATGCTGCCCGTGGGTAAGCGAGGAAAGTCGTAAAATTGACCACGACGAATCCATAGCGGTGCGTTGGGAGGCACAACAGGAATAACGGGTCCCAAAACGCCATGGGCTGAAAAGAGTTTTGCGGCGTTTACTAGTTGTTCCAACCAAAGTTCAGGCGCGCGTTCATCGTCATCAATAAATGCTACCCATTCGTGTTGAGTAAGCTCTACCGTTCTATTGCGCGTGAGCGAGATATTTTTTTGGGGTTGAATGTCGTAACGAATAGTAAAGGGCGTACCTAACGCTATCCGATTTTCTACAACCACACGTGCACTCGCATCGGCATCATTGTCGACGACGATTACTTCGTCTGGAAGGTACCTCTGTCGCGTCAGATCGTACAGTAGTAGGCTAAGCCTGTCTGGTCGACGATACGTGGCAATGCAGAGGCTAACGCTCATTAGAAATGATTGAGTACTGCCCCGAGTATTTTTGAGTGCGTAGTGGCAAGTCGTCTGAGCATATCGCGTGTTGCTTTAAATGAAGTATGCTGGGCTCGACTGACCACTAGAACTCGAGCCGCCATGGTAGCTATGGCTAACCCATCGGCGCATTGAGAAATTGGCGGTGTATCTAATACCACGAACTCAAAATTATTCCGCCAATCGAGTAATAGTCTCTCGAAGCGACCGTCTGACAGGAGCTCCAAAGGATTACTAGGGATCGGTCCCGCAGTCAGCAGATGCATTTGCATTAGTCCAACTACCGGATGATATTGGGGCTTTTCATTGCGCGAGATGGCTTGAGATAATCCATAGTCGTTGGTGGCACCGAATAACAAGTGTTGTTGCGGCTTGCGTAAATCAGCATCGACCAGTAACGTACGCCGTCCCAGTTGCGCAAAGGAAATGGCTAATTCTGCGGCCAATTGTGAGCGACCCTCTCCAGCGCAGGGACTTAAGACCGCCACCATGTTGGCACCACGGCCTTCATTCAGCAACAACAGTTCTGTGCGCAGTGCACGCAGTGTCTCGCTACGAGGATTGTCTGGATCGTGCGCAAGAATTAACTTTGCACCTGGATTTACCCGTTCTCCCTGTCGTAACACCACTCGGCGGTCCGAAGAAAGTTTGAGTATCGCAGTTTCTATGGGGCTGGCTGAGTTTTCATCGCCTCCGCCTATTCGGCCTAATGCTTGTTCAATATCTTCAGCGTTCACAAATCCCATGCGTTGTGCCATTTCGCTAAACTTTAAATGGCTGGTCTCCATGGCGGCATAAATGGCGTCAATTGCCTGTGGAGATAAGTGGTAATGCGCAATCAGCACCGCACGCAAATCACTTTCGGTATCGTCATTGACGGCTGGCGGGAAGTGGGCGTTCATGTTGCACCCAGCGTGGGGCCGATCGCATTGAATTCAACTAAAACAGGTACCGCAAAATCGCGCTCGAAATCATCACGACAGCGAATTCGACGATTAATCAGTAGCTCGTATACCAAGGGGCCTAGAAATCCGAATAATAGACCCGCCCCGACGCCCAGCAATAGAATTTTAAATATATTGGGTTTGCTAGGTTTTTGGGGTGGTACGGCACGACTCACAATATAGATATTAGTATTATGCGCGCCGGATGCGAACATTATTTGATCGTACCCATCTAACGCCCGCTTATAGACGGATTGCGCCGAGTCGAGTTCAAGGACGTATTTTGTGCCTTCGTCTTGGAGTCGACTAATGCTGAGTACTTTGCGACGTTGCTCTTCTACGTCGCTCCGCAATTTACTCTCTAACTGGCGAGCGGCGCTCAAGTCCGAGGACGCGCCATTTGAGAAACTATGCGCGGCACCGGCCAAGTTTCGTTGAGTTGCATCAATTTGACTCTGTATTTCCAATACCTTCGGATGCTTCGACCCAAGCGTTGCGCGCATTTGCGCCAATTGTCCTCGAAGCATATTGAGTTGGGACTTCAGTGCTTGAAATTCAGGAGTACCGGCGGCGCCCGTGCTCAAATCCTGGTTGGCTATTGCCCGGACCTCGGCATTACGGCGCGCGCTTTGTACTTCTTGCAAGCGAGTCTCTAGACTCGAAAGTAGATCCGCCTCAATGTTATTGTTCTTGGCTGCCGCATCTGTCACTCCGGTTCGTTGTCTAAACGCGGTCACCTGATCTTGTGCGGTATGCACTTTATTCTTTAGTTCTCCGAGTTCTTGCGCGTAACGTCTTGCGCGCTCGCTTGCCGGTCCATATACCCTCTGGCGTTCTTGATCTAAGTATATTTCGGCAACCGAATTCGCGATCTTTGACGCTAACACTGGGTCGGAGGCGGTGGCCGTAACATAGACCAATTGACTTCCGTATTGACCTTGCGCAATTTCCAAATCTTTTACTAAGACGTCTTTGGCCCAACTTGGCAGGGTGCTCGCCTCGCCACGATGACCGGCCGTATAGTGATTCATTTTAGTCAGTTCGAGTCTATCAATAACCGGCAATAGAACCTCCGCGCTCAGCATTAACTGAACCTCGGTTTGAATATTATTGCTTGGCTGAGATGCGCCGGGTGCGGCGCCGGCAAGAGGCTCATTGGTTTCGTTGCTGAACATGAGCGTGGCCGTTGCTGTGTAAGTCTTGGACAGAGACTTTGCGAACAAAGCGGCAAGCAATATTGTAGCGCCCGCAATAATCAATGCGTGTTTTCGATAAGCCCAAACGATTGTAGTAATTTGTGCCATAGACGGACCAGCACTTGCATTATCGTGAGGTAACTCTGCATCCGGTGTAATAGGGGCTGCCGCTACCGACAGAACTGGCAAGTTTCTACGGGATCTCAAAAAATACTCTCCTTTACTCTAATAACATCATCAGCCTGTACCGGATCATTGGCTTTCGCTTTAACCGTCACGTAACTTCCATCTGCAGTATGCCGCTTGATTTCAACACGTCGTTGACTTCCGCGAACGGAAATTCCGCCGGCTCTTGCGATTGCTTGAATCACGGTCATTCCTGATTCAATGCGAAATTTGCCTGGTTGATTGACTTCGCCATAAATATAGAACTGTTCGGCGCGCGGCACGAAAATCGAATCCCCTCCTTTAAGCCCTTGAGTAGGAAGTGATTTCATACCGTCGGTCAATTCTTTTATGTTGATCGGGTAGCGAACTTCCCGGCCTTGCGGGTCTGCGCGCAACAAATAGACCGTCTCTGAACCGGTCTCTGTGACGCCGCCGGCTTGTGCTAAGAGATCGATTATTGAGGTATTCGACTCAATGGCATAGCGACCTGGGGTTCCGACCTGACCCAGCACCGACACGCGTTGGCTGCGGGATTGAGTGACCGTCAGTGTTACATGCGGGTCGACCAGAAAGTTGCCGTGCTTTAAAGCCTGTTCTATTCTACTGGCAGCACTAGCTGGCGATAGGCCAGCAATTTGTACTGGGCCCGCAAGTGGCACAGGAATGGACCCATCGTCTGATACATAGACGGTGGCGCTCATGTCGGGCTGCCCATACACCAATATCGCAACGCTGTCGCCCGGGCCTAGTTGCAGCAAAGGTGCCGGCGGGGAAGTTTTAGTGGCCTCCGTATTGGAGTTTACGGCGCTACTATAATCAATCGGTAGCATCAACAGGCAAATTGTTAATAGCGAAAATCCGAGCCTACTCCAATCAATATGCACTATCTGCCTCCACGCGATTTAAGAACACGGCCGCCGGCCCAAGCTTAACGGGCATCATACTATTATACTATTCCAGGCACGCTCCCAAGTGAGGAATGTGTCAAGGACCCGAACCCGTGATGACATTTACGCCGTTAAAATCTCCTCAATCGAGCGCTAATTGAAGCTTTTCTCGCGGTTGTCGCCTGCTTCGTGGCTGACTGCTCGAGCGATCTTTGGGCAAGTTTTTGGGCTCGGGTTATTCGCGATCCAGGCACCATTACTCGGGCCGCGGGCTTTCGGGCTCATTTCCATGGTGATGATATTCGTGGGGGCATGTGAATCGGTCCTAATCGAAGCCGCGGCGGAGTCGCTCATATCGATTCGAGCTATTGAGGATGAACACTACAGCACCATGACGTGTGTGAACGTCGGTATTGCGGTGTTGTTCGGTATTGTGATTTTTATTGCCGCGCCTCAAATTGCGGCACTTTTTGGTGCTTCGAGTTTAGTGTCGATATTGCGTTGGATGTCGATATTGCCTGCCATCACAGCATTTTCGGCGGCACCAACCGCGGCTACCAAGCGAGACATGCAATTTAGACCATTGGCCATACGCTCCATGGGTAGTGTGTTAGTAGGAGGGTGTGTAGGGTTAATTTTAACCCTCACGGGGGCCGGTGTATGGGCCTTGGTCTGGCAGGCCCTTGTTACGAGACTTGTGGCAGCGTGGGTGCTCTGGTGTGCGGTACCCTTGGACTTTCACGTGGGATTCTCTAAGCGGCATTTTGACGATTTGCTGCGATTTGCGGCTCCCACCATGCTGTCCCGAGTAATGAACTGGGCGGGTGCGCAAGTCCCGCGTCTTATTTTGGGCATTTACTGGGGCCCGGTGCAGCTTGGGCTTTTTAGCCTCGCCGGCCGGTTAAGTGACATTTTGATGGAAATAGTGGTGGTCCCACGCTATGCCGTTGCACGGGTAGAGCTGCGAAAATTTGCATTTGCGCCAGCAGACTTCGATGACGCTCTGCGGCAAATATCGACCCGAATGAGTGTTTTCTGCTTTCCAGTTTGTCTCGGCGGCGCAGTGATTCTGCCCACGTTGTTCCACGTCTGGCTAAATCCTGGATGGTATTTAGGGATTATACCCGCCCAATTTATGTTGTTGATCTGCATGCCATTGATAACGCACTACTGTGTGGGGGCTGCGCTACTGGCCTTGAATCATCAGTCCACCGAGGCGCTTGGATCAATTGCGCAAACAGTTGCCATAGTGGTAATCGTATTTCTCTCCGCTCCCTTAAGTCTTAATGTCGCGTGCGCGGCAATTGCTTTGAGACCATTGGTATTGCTACCTCTGCCGCTCGCACTATTAAAAGTTAGGAGCGCAACTCCTATCCGTAGCCTCTTAGTCTCCCAGGCCAGACCTCTGGTAGCGGCACTGGTGATGGGAGCTTGTGTTTGGTTTCTGCGCGAGCTTTTGTCGGGCTTCTTAAATAATTTAACATTGTTATTGGTGCTGGCCTGTGTGGGCGCTCTTATATATGGACTATTAATTGTTGTATTGATGCCAGAATTCGCCGCAAAATTTGTTCATCGCGCCCCTAGCGAGGATTGACCTTATCTAGTACCGCCGCAATCTGAGTTGCCATTTGTACAACTCCAGGTTCATTAAACATGGTGAAATGATCGCCGTCGATGAAAAATACCTCAACATCGGCAACAAATGGTTGCCAACCAGCAGTGCGCTCCGCAAACCAGCCAGCAGGTTCTCGACGACTGCGCAGTAGAGTTAATTTTCCAGGATATATTTTTGGTTGGTATGCGGCACTAATTTTTTGCAAATAAGTCAATAACCATTGATCATAAGTTTCGGAGGTTGCGTAGTCCGCAAGGAAAATATTCTCAGCGTGATGTTGTTTGCGCAAGAAAAATCTTGATATTTTTTTGACAATCATTCGTTTCGCAAAAAAAGTTGATAGGGATTGAGCGCCGGATACTGCTTTGAGCCAATCTCTTGTTATTATCTGTAAACGCATGGAATAAGTGCCGATGAACGCGCGCACTTTTGGTAGCCTTTGTAAATATCGCGGTACCCACGAATCAATTAAAAACAGATGTGTAACCTCTTGACCCGACTCCCGAATCTGACAAGCAATTTCAAACGCTAAAGCACCGGCTACGCACCAACCCATCAAATCATAGGGCCCCTGCGGCTGCACACGACGAATTAGTTCGACGTAGCCCGCAGCAATTTCTTCTAAGCTATTAGGTAATAAGGCGTTTCGCAACGATGGATCAAATAACTGCAATGAAGTGACTGGTTGTTCCGAGCCCAGATATTTTGACAAGCCGAAAAATATCCCTGTGTTATTGATGCCAATGAGCGGTCGCTTTGACCCGCCTGGCTGGATTTTAACCATTTGCCGAAAATCAAATTCTCGGGTGTGTGGTTTTCGCAGAATGTCAGCTAAACCCTTAATCGTTGGCGCGGCGAATAAAGCCGCTAATCGGATTTTCCGATCAAACACTCTCTCTACTTGAACTAACATCCGTGCAGCAAGCAAAGAATGTCCGCCTAGCTCAAAAAAATTATCTGTCAATTCAATATTCGTAACTCGAAGTATTGAACACCATATTTTTTTTAGTTTCTCTTCGATTGCATCCGATGACTGCTCCCCAACTTTTCGAATAGCAAGTGGTCTTGCAAGCTTAAGCAAGCGACGGTCTAGTTGTCCATCGGCCATAAGCGGCAATGAATCGTTCAAGGTAATAGGTGAAGGTACTAAGTCATGTGGCAACAGTTGCTGCAAGTTGTTTCGTAGTTCGGTCAATAACGTCTCTGAATTGGTGGTAGGCGTTCGTGATACCACGTATGCCGATATTGATTCATGGCGGGGCTCGTCCCAGTGAACTACTGCTGCCTGAGCAACGTTTAGATGACGTTGTAACAAGGTTTCAATGCTGGCGGGATTAATTTCCCGGCCGCGAAAACTAAATTGATGGTCGGCACGCCCCAGATATTCAAGCTGACCATTTGATTTGAGTCGCGCTAATGCGCCGGTCGCGCAAAGACGCGAATCTGGAATGTTGTTGACAGGATCAGTTACGAAGGAGTTTTTTGCGGTCAGTCCGTCGCCCCCAATGTACAAATTACCGGTTGCGCCCACGGGTGATGGTTGCAAAGACGCGTCTAATACATAAAGTGAGATATTTGCTAACGGCTTTAACCCAAAAAATGCCTGATTGGAAATTACTTTCGCCGCCGATGACCACACGGTCGACTCGGTTTGCCCGTAAAGCGCCCAAAGTTCGCCGCTCATGCGTGATAATTGATCCGCTAGTAGAGGGTTTAATTCGCTGACCGAACACAGCATTTTCAGTGATGGGTAGCCGACCCATCCAGCCGCTAGTAGAGCGTGCCATATATGAGAAGAAGCCTGCATCGTGGTCGCTCCGCAATGCTGTACTAGGTTGAGCAGTCTACGGCCGTTTTCGAGGTCAAGTTGAGTGGGCAATACTAGGCGGGCGCCTGTGAGGAGTGGCAAAAGTATTTCCACAGATGATATATCGAGAGATATGTTGGATGTGGCAACTAGCGTATCTCGTTCACTAAATCTTAAGCGACTTGAGAGCGAATAAATTAGATTAACGAGGTTTCCGTGGGTGAGTGCTACGCACGACCCATTGCTGCCGTCGGTTCTGTAGATCAGGCACGCAATTGTCGCAACGTCAACTGATAACCCCAAGTTGCGTTGCACTGCTTGCTTCGTTGCTTGGACCGTTGAATTAATTAGAATTGTACGACTGCGGATATCCCACGATAAATCTGACCGTTGGATTATGGCAAAGGCATTCGAGACCTTAGTTGCTGCTACTCGATGCGCGGTAGGATCTTTCGGGTCTAGCACTAGAAAAGTAGCACCTAACTTAAGAATGGCGAGTATGTTGATTGCTAGGTCTAGTGATCGTTCTACGCATACCGCGACGACCGCCCCGGCTGTTACGCCGTTTTCACTTAAATACAGAGCAAATTTTTCCGCTGAACTGTTTAGGTCGGAATAGCTTAGTTGGCTGCCTTCGAAACTGACTGCGGTAGCGTCAGGCAGGCGCATAACTTGCATTTCAAATAATTTCGAAATTGTAAGTTCGCGTGGATACAATGCCCGGGAGTCGTTCAATCTGTTAAGTAATGCTCTGGCTTCTCCGGGAACAGACATCGCCAGGTCTGAAATACGTTTGCTCGGATTTGCAATAGCGCTTTCCATGACATTTTGAAAATAAACGATTAGTCGTTCGGCGGTTTCAGCCTCAAACTGGTCGGTATTGTATTGGCACGAGAACCGCCACCCATCGGGACGCTCAACCATGAAAAAATTCAGATCGTAGATTGCGCCAGTGGGAAGAGAAGGGAGATCTACGAGTGAAAAGGATGAATAGCGGGTGTTTTGAATAAACGTTTTTTGAAAAATGAAGTTGACCGATATGGCCGGGGAATTTCCGTCGGCGCGTTCTGGCTTTATCATCCCTAGCAATTGTTCGATCGGTATATGCCTATGCTCTAATGCTTGCGCAGTTGTCTCGGCAATTCGTCCCATTAGATCGTTGAACGACGGATCGTCGTTTAAGTTGTTACGTAGAATCAGGGAGCTGACAAATTGGCCGATCATGGGTTCCAATTCCACTTGATCCCGCCCTGAGACCTGCGTGCCCAGGACAATATCGCCCGCATTTGTGACGCGCGTAAGTACAGCACAAAGGCTGGCTAAGGCAGTAGTAAACAGAGTTGTTCCGTGATTGACACTCAAGGCGTGCGCTTTATTAGTCAATTCACGAGGTAATACCCGCGATGCGATGGCTCCGTTGGTCGTGGGTAGCCCCGTGCGTGCGCGATCCGGGAGAACCTTAAATGGCTTGGCCCCCGCGAGCTGTTGCATCCAGTATGCCGTTTCGTCCGCAGTGCCACGTACTCGTAGCCACTCGAGTTGCCACAGCGAATAATCCGCATATTGAATGGCGAGCGGCTCTAATGTAACGGATTCTTCCCGGGATAGCGCCTCGTAGATCAGACCCATTTCTCGCGCCATTATGCCAATAGACCAGCCATCTGATACGATTTGATGAGTCGTCACTAATATAACGGCGACATCGGCACTCAACCTTAAGAGAGTGACTCTAAGCACGGGACCTGTGCTCAGGTCAAACGGTGCGCGAGCCTCAATCACGCCGATTCGATCAGCTTCTATTTGGGCTGCTTCGGCAGGCATATACGATAGATCAATCTCGACTAATTTGAAGGGTGCCCGCTCCAGTATTCTTTGGGTTATGACATCGCCTGATTCAAGAAACTGAGTTCGAAGGATTTCGTGACGTTCTATAATCGTATCCCAAGAACGTTGCAGCAAGCTTGTAGCGACTAGTCCCTCAAGACGCCATCTGACAGCGACGTTGTAGGAAGAATTGCCAGGGTCTAAGCGATCCAATAGCCAAAAGCGTTCCTGTCCCACTGAGCAAGGGAAGTCGGTGCGATTCGAACTGGCCATGGTAGGTGGCGCGTCGCTGTTAACTTGGGACAACGAATTGGCAACGTAGTTGGCGAGCTTGGTCATTAATTATTTACGAAGCCGATTACGTTGGAATTGACCCAAGGTGGGGAGTGATTCCGCTTGATCGAGCGCAGGGTCCAATTTACTTGAGTCGATTACCTTGCCGAGGCTTGCCGCATTACGCGATTGTAGTAATTGCTTAGCCGTAATTTTAAGGCCTGCGCGGTTTGCGCGAGCGGTAATTTGAAATAATTGGATCGAGTCGGCGCCTAATTTCAACAGATCTGAGTTTATGCTAACACGCTGCATCCCCAGGATTTCCTCAAATATCTTTGTCAAAGTCTCCTCAGTGGTTGTCCTGGGCGACACAAAATCTTCTGCTACCAATGTACTCGATTCTGGCATAGGTAGCGCCTTGCGATCCACTTTGCCGTTGGGAGTCAGGGGTAGCGCGTCCAGGCGTAACCAGGCCGATGGAATCATGTACTCGGGCAGTTCAACCGCTATTAGCGAACGTATTTCATCATAGGATCGGCTGGCACTGGTTTTTTCTACAAAATAAGCCATCAAACGCGGAATTCCAGCGGCATCCTTGCGCAATATGACTGACGCGGCCGCGACTTGCGCGGTCTTGGTAAGAACAGCTTCAATTTCGCCAAGTTCAATGCGAAACCCTCGTAGTTTGACTTGTTGGTCGGTGCGGCCCAACACCTGTAGGCCCAGGCCAGGCAGAGTGCGCGCAAAATCACCGGTTCGGTACAGCCGTTGCGGCTCTTTAAAGTCTTTAGGAGCAAATGGGTTCCGAATGAATTTCTCGGCGGTTAGGTTATCTCGATGATAATAGCCGCGAGCCACTCCGTCGCCTCCAATGTGTAGTTCGCCTGGAACTCCATAGGGTAGCGGTTGGTCGTTAGGGTCCAAAACATAGAACTGTGTATTGGCGATTGGCGCACCCACCGTGATCGGTACTTCACCGGCCATAAGTCGAATGCAGGAGGACCAAATGGTCGTTTCTGTGGGTCCGTACATATTCCAAAGTTCACCCTCGCCTTGTAGGAGACGATCGGCGAGTTCGCGAGGTAGGGCCTCCCCGCCGCACAGCATTTTAAAGCCAGGCTTAGCTTGAAAGCCCGCTTCTAATAGTAGACTCCAACCTGAAGGCGTGGCCTGCATAGCGGTGGCCTTCACCGCGTCGAGTTGCTTTAACAGCCGAAAGCCATCGATCACAGCGTCTCGTTCGGCGATGACGACTTTAGCACCCACCACAAGGGGCAAAAACAATTCAAGACCTGCAATATCGAAGGATATGGTCGTGACCGCGCAAAATACATCCGTTTGCTTGAGGCCCGGCGTTTTTGCCATGGACGTCAGTAAGTTAATAACCGCGCGGTGGCTAATTTCAACGCCTTTCGGTGAGCCTGTGGAACCCGAGGTATAGATGACGTAGGCCAAACTGTCGGCGTTTGAGATTATGGTGGGGGCAGTAATGGAAGCCGACGCAATGGCGTTTGATTCGCGTAAAACGTCAATGACGGGTACCGCATCACCTACCAGTGCGGCGTTCTCTGAGCCATCCGAAATTAATGCACTGACCTGGGCTTCGTCGAGTATATATTTGAGGCGGCTCGCCGGGTGCATAGGGTCTAAAGGCAGATAGGCGCACCCTGCCTTAAGCACGGCGAGCAAAGCTACTAACATTTCGAGCGAGCGTTCAACCGATACGGCAATCAATTGATGCGATTTGGCGGAACCTTTTACGCGTTCACGCAGCACATTGCAGAGCTGGTTCGCGCGCTCATCCAGCATAAGATAGGTCAGTGTCGAATCCCCAAACTGTGCCGCCACCGCGTTAGGAGTGGCACGCGCTTGCGCTTCGATAAGTTGATGCAAGGTGCTGTTGCGCGAGTATTCTGCTGCGGTTGCACCGACACTGCACATTAGTGTCGAGTACTCGGCAGCGGGCAAACAGCAAGTCTTTACAAACGGTTGATCTAAATCCGCAACAATAGATTCCAGTAGTGCTTGATAACATTCGAGCCAATGATCCACCGTATTGGCGTCAAAAAGATCCGAGTTATAGTCACAGTCCATGCGCAATCCATCGGCGGATTCGATGACATTCAAAAATAAGTCAAAATTGACAAAAGTCTTACTGTTGGGTTCAACTTCAACTTGTAGGTTGGGTAAGTTTATGCGATCTGCCAATCGTTCGAGGTTGAATTGAACTTCCACGAGCGGTAACCGTCCCGTTTCGCGGGGCGGATTCAATTTCCGAACTAGAGTTCCAAACGTATAGTCCTGGTGTTCAAAAGCATCGATCACGTGCTTGGCATTTTGCGCGAGGTATTGTGCTACGGAGGTTGTGTTTTCCCACTTACCGCGGAGTGCCAAAAAATTCACACAATGTCCCACTAAAGTCTTATCTTCCACCAGGGACTGACCCGCGGTAGGCACCCCGACAATGACCTCATTCTGACTACTAAGCCGGCCCATTAACGCTTGAAATGTCGAGAGTAGAGTGACAAACAAAGTACTGCCGCGACTGGCGCCTGCTTTCTTGACTGCCTGGTATAGTTTTGCGTCTATGCGACGACAGCGACTACCCCCTTTGAATGATTTGACGTTGGGGCGAGGTCGGTCGGTGGGTAATTCTAGCGCTGATGAGGGTGTAGAGAATTCTTTAAGCCAAAAATTTTCCGTCTTCGCAATATCTTTTGGGTCACGTGCGGCCTGTTGAAGTGCATAAGTGCTGAAGTTAAGCACTTCCTGTAATGCTGGCACATTGCCGCGAAGATACGCGGAATAGATTTCAGTTAGTTCGTTTACCAAGACGTTGAAGGACCAACCATCGCAGATGATGTGATGCGCAGTCAGCATCAGAGCATGCGCATTACCTGGCAAATGTACTAGGTGGGCGCGAATCGCCGGTCCGCGAACAAGATCAAAGGCGGTTCCGGCGTCGCTATCCAATATTTTATTAAACAATGTTTCTGCGGCGTCGCTCGAATGAGCCGACAGATCAGTCACCGGAAAGTTTAGAGGTTGAATCGCGGAAAAATGCATGGATTCGCCGGTAGGGCTGAAGGTGGCGCGCAGGGCGTCGTGCCGTGTCATCAACAGATTCATGGTCTTTTGCAAGGTCACAATGTCAAGCTGCCCTTGCATCCGCAGCGTAATCGATTCGTTAAATGCGCATGATGCCGCATCGCTTAACTGGGTCGATAACCATACTTCAAGTTGGCTTTCTGTTAAGGAAACCGCACTCGGTTGAGGGGACCTAAGAATGTCGACGGCCTGTAGCGCCGCTAAACTTTCCTCGAAGGCTAGATATATTCGCTCCAGATCTTGGTCGGAATGCGCGGTAGTTAGAAAACACGGGAATCCTTCTTGGATGTGAATGCCGCGCTCACGCAAATGGTAGTAAAACAGGCTCGCAAGCGGATGTTCGTTGTGAAAATTGAAATAAAACCAGCTCGAATAACTTTCGATGACGGTTTTGACTCCGTGAGTCATAAACAGCTCGTTCAGTCGCGAAACTAAAGCCGCGGTACGAGTGTTAAGACCCTCCTGCAACGTGGGTCCTTGTTCACGCAAATGGTTAAGGACTGCCCAGATAGCTGCCAGCGCTAATGGGTGCCGTACGAAAGTGCCGGCAAAAAAAGTAACTCCGACTTCGGGTACTGAGGCATCTCCAAAACTCCATTGTCCGCCGTCTAGTGCATCCATGAATTTTGCTTTACCGGCTAATATGCCGACGGGCAAGCCGCCGCCAATGACTTTGCCGTAGGTCACGAGGTCAGCTTGTATGCCGGTAACCGCTTGAATGCCACCGGTATGTACTCGGAATCCTGTGACTACTTCGTCCATCACGAAGGCTGTTCCTGAGGCTGCAGTAATTTGACGCACTTCCCGTAAAAAATCGAAAGGCCGTAAGTTGGGATGCCGACTTTGCACGGGTTCTACGATGATCGCTGCGAGCTCGGCGGCATTTTCGCGAATCCATTGCAGACTCTGCGGGGTGCCATAATCCAAAACAATCATTTTATCGACAGAGGTTCTGGGTATGCCTGGTGCAACGGGGACGGATCTTGGGGCGGCGCTCCCGCGCTGTACGCCCTTGACCAATACTTCATCAAACTGACCATGATAGTCGCCATTGAAAATGGCGATCTTTTCACGACCGGTTACTGTGCGTGCGATGCGCATAGCCGCCATGACCGCTTCAGAGCCCGTATTGCAGAAGGTCATGCGCTCATTGCCAGTGAGTTCAGTAAATAATGTGGCGATCTTGCCGGCAAGCTCGGCTTGCGGTCCGATGGCGAATCCCTGCTCCAACTGACGCTTTATGGCTTCTACTACGAAGGATGGGCAATGTCCGAAAGCGGTTTGACCGAAGCCGTTGACCACATCGATGTATTCGTTACCATCCACATCCGTAATTTTTGATCCGGCAGATTTTTCGCTCACAATAGGGTAGACCATCTCCTTCCATTCGCTGCGAAAACCTGCGGCTGCGCGCGGATCGGCCAGGCTTGCGCGGTGCGCCTGAGTAATGCGTTTTGATCCAGCAGTCTTTTGGGTATAGCGGCTTATTAAAGAGTCGATGTGTTGGTGCTGAGCCGCAGTTACGGCGTGACTTACCACACTTTGCACGGGTTTGAATACGGCGTAGCGCGAGGGGCTTTCCTCGGTTAAATTCGGTGCTGGCTGAATTACCGGTGCTGGCTGAATTACCGGCGCTGGCTGAGTTATTGGTGGCGGCACTGTAACGGCCGGTGACGTCTGCAGCATTTCGAATTGACGGTTAATTAACTGTGACATGGCCTGAAGCTGGTCGCGAAAGATCTCTTCCATAGCAGATTTTGGCGTGGCCGGTGAACCTTGCGGCGCCAATGAAACAGGACCCGCCGGCACCCCTTGGTTAGAAAGGTAAGCGGCGAGAGTGGGTATGGTTGACAACTCTCCGAGCAATTGCCGAAAAGTGATTTTTACTTTCAATTCATTTTGAATTTTTTGTGCCACTTGAGTTAAAAACAGCGAGTCGTAACCCATTTCTAGGAAACTTAAGGCGGAATCATCAGCAGGTTTATCGCCGGAGAGCTCTTCGAATAGACTGGCAATTCGCGTACGTAAGGTGGCGTTAGGTTGTTCTACGGGCTTAAGGCTCATCGTATTTTCGTCCTGAGGTTGTGTTTGTTTTGGCGCGATCCAATGTCGGCTGCGCTCAAACGGATAGGTGGGTAGCGAAACACGCTTTGTGGGGCCTTTGTGTAGGCTTGCCCAATTGGGTTGGTAGCCGTATCTCCATGTTTTTCCAAGAGCGTCGAGCAGAAAATCACGGTCGTCGTAGGCACGGGTCGAGTCTTGCAAAGAGGTGACCACGGGTATGCTACGGCCCCGTGTGGCTTGCAACGTTAGGGTCGATAGTGCGTTACCAGGTCCTACCTCAATCATGATCGAATCATTGGCGGTAGTAAGCGCCGTGATGCCATCCGCAAACCGAACGGGTGCACGCGCGTGATTCGCCCAGTACTGCGGTGAGGTTGCCTGTGCGACGCTGATCCAGTCACCGGTTACACACGAGATATAAGGAATGTTGGGTGGCTGGAGGCTTAAGCCTTGTAATTGTTGCCGCAATGGCCCGATCACCGGATCGACCATGGCAGAGTGAAAAGCGTGCGAGGTGTGTAATCGGCGACTGATAATGTTGTTTGCTGCCAGTAACTTCTCGAATTCGTCCACGGCATCAAACGGGCCGGAAACGACGCACAGGGAGGGACCGTTGATCGCCGCAATGGAGAGCGAAGATGCGAGTTGGCCCCGCAATTCTGCCTCTGGCAGGCGTACCGCCAGCATCGCACCTCCGGGTAAGGACTGCATGAGCCGTCCTCGAGTGGCGACTACCCCCAGGGCATCCTCTAATGACATGACGCCCGCCAACACGGCTGCGACAAACTCTCCGATACTATGACCTATCATCGCGTTCGGGCGAACGCCCCAGCTCATCCAGAGCTGTGCTAACGCATACTCGATACTGAAGAGCGCGGGTTGCGCGGCAACCGTCGCCATGAGTCGTTGCTGCGTCTCACCGGAACTAACCTCAGGATAAAGTAAATCGCGCAAATCGCTTTTCATGAGCGGCGTTAGAATTTGAGCACAGTGTTCGATATGGCGCCGGAATTCTGGTTCGCGCTCGTAAAGATTGCGACCCATATCCGAGTACTGGGATCCTTGGCCTGGAAACATGAAGACGATTTTCGGGTCAACTTTTAAGGTTGGGGAAATTTGAGCATTGGCATCGTTTTCGTTGAGGCGAGCAATCGCCTCAAGGGCCGAGTGCGCAACCAAAGTAGATCGATAATCAAAAGCGCGTCGACCGAATTGTAAGGTGTATGCCACATCGTTTAGAGGGCAAGTGGGATGTGCCGTCAAATGCTGACTTAACCGAATGCGGGCGGTTTGTAATGCTGCAGGGCTACGCGCCGACAACACAATGAGTTGCGCATAAGGCGGATCCAGCTTTGAAGGGTTTACCGCCGGTAGCAGTTCTGGCAGTTTCGGTGCTTGTTCAAGGACCACGTGTACATTGGTGCCCCCGACACCGAAGGCGCTCACACCGGCACGGCGCATATTTTTGGAATCCGGCCACGACGTGAGCTTGTCATTGACAAAAAACGGTGTTTTGGAAAAGTTGATTTGTTGGTTGGGATGCCGATAATGCAGCGTAGGCGGCAAAGCTTGAAAGTTAAGTGACAAAGCGGTTTTGATCAATCCGGCAATGCCGGCGGCAGCGTCAAGGTGTCCGATATTGCTTTTTACCGAGCCTACGGCGCAGAACTGCACGTCGGCGGTGCTCGACTGGAAGGCCTTGGTCAGGCCTGCGATTTCAATGGGATCACCTAGTGCGGTGGCTGTCCCATGGCATTCCACGTAACCAATGGAGCGTGCGTCAACACCGGCTGCGGTGAGGGCCATTTCGATGACCGCCGCTTGACCTTTGACGCTAGGGGCTGTGAACCCTACCTTGCTGGCACCGTCGTTGTTGACACCGCTGCCACGAATCACCGCATAAATATGATCGCCATCAGCGATAGCGTCCTCCACTCGCTTGAGCAACACCACGCCCGCACCGCTGCCAAAGATGGTGCCGCTCGCTTTGTCGTCAAACGGGCGACAGCTACCATCGGCTGATACCATTCCGCCCTCTAGGTGCTGGTAGCCGCGCTTCTGCGGAAAAGTTGCGGAAACGCCGCCCGCGAGAGCCATATCAGATTCATAAAGCAGTAGGCTTTGACAGGCTTGTGCGACCGCTAGTAGTGAGGTGGAGCAGCCGGTTTGCAGCGTAAAGCTCGGACCTCTAAGGTCTAGCTTGTAAGAGACGCGAGTGGCTAAAAAATCTGCTCCAGCACCCAGTAACATCGGATAGCAGCCCACTTGATAGCTACTAGTGAATTCCTCAATTGTGTTGCGATCGACGCAAATATTATTGAGGAAATAGGTGTTCATACTCGAGCCCGCAAATACGCCGATAGCACCTTGATATCGTGCGGGGTCATAGCCCGCGTCCTCAAGCGCTTCCCAGGAAATTTCCAAAAAAATTCGATGTTGTGGATCGGTAAGAGCTGCTTCTCTCGCGTACATACCGAAAAACTCAGCGTCAAACAGATCGACGTCGTCGAGGATGGGTCGAGCCTTGACGAAATTGGCTGCCGCGCGGATCTCAGGGCTAAAACTATCTTCCAGCTCATCGTCATGAAAGTGAGTTATCGATTCAACACCGGCACATAGGTTTTGCCAAAATTCGGCAATTGTCTTCGCGCCTGGAAATCGTCCCGACATGCCGACGATAGCAATGCCGCTGACTGCCTGGTCAGTATTAGAATTTGACATAACTTCAGTCCGTGAACTTAACATATTATGTTGCGCCGCGGCAGTGACCGCAGTCTTATCGGTTGCTCGAAATAGGCTGCTGGCATTTTAAGTCGATGTTGCATAATCCGAGCATTGTTGCGCGAATTCATGGAGGCCACAGCGACATAAGCCACAATTTCAACCGTCCAAAGGGTATTAAGCAGATAGGTTATAGTGTGCGTCTTGGTGCGGTGCAATAGAAGCCATTCTACTATCTCTATCAATTATGACGATTCCTTCAAGAAACTCCGGTAATCCGGCGCAATTTTCAAAAGTGCTGAGGCCACTTTTTCCCCCGGAGGTGCGGGTGACTGAGCTGCGCCTCCCCGGCGATCCGGCATTGCTCACGCATGCGGAGGCCCTGTGTCTAGCTGGGTCAGTAGAAAAGCGTCGTCAGGAGTTTGCGGCTGGGCGCCTATGCGCGCGGCGTGCAATGGCAGCATTCGAAATCCACGATTTTCAGTTGTTAGTCGCGGCAGATCGCCAGCCTCTATGGCCGCAAACTCTCGTAGGCAGTATTACTCATACGCAAGGCTTGTGTGCCGCGGCACTTGCCAGCCGCCGCAGCGTGGCTGCTATTGGCATGGATTGCGAAGTGGTGGGTCATGTTAAGCCCGAGCTATGGAATACGATTTGTTTGGAGCAAGAATTGTCGTGGGTCCATTCGCTACCGTACGCTGAACAAGAAGCGGCAGTAAGTCTTATTTTTTCAGCTAAAGAGGCGTTTTACAAATGCCAATTTCCGTTGACTAGCGAGTGGCTAGATTTCCATGATCTCTATATTGCTGCTTCGCGATGGAGCGGCACGCGAGAAAGTGCGCCGGCAGAATTTGTGGTGACCTTAATGCGGCGCCTAAAAATTGGCGAATTCAAGACGCCTCCGGTGATTGGCCGCTATTTATTTCACGATCAATTCATTGCAACGGGAGTGGTATTGCCGAGCTAATAGGCCTTGTCGTCTCGAAATATTTTTAAGGCTGTCAAAAGTATGATTTTGATATCGAGCATAGGTGACCAATGCCTAAGGTAGTCGAGATCAAAACTGACACGCGCTTCCATATCTTCTAACTTTGCGGTCTCGCCACGGCAACCATTGACCTGAGCAAGGCCTGTAATGCCTGGCAATACTTTATGACGAACCATGTACCCTTTGATCAGTTTGCGGTATTCCTCGTTGTGAGCTACCGCGTGAGGGCGCGGGCCTACGAGACTCATGCGGCCCTGTAGCACATTGATGAGCTGAGGTAGCTCATCTAAAGACGTGCGACGCAATACACGGCCTATTTTGGTGATTCGGTTGTCGGTTTTCGAGGCTTGCCGAATATTAGACCCATCTTCGGTCACGCTCATGGTGCGAAATTTATACACGGCGATTTCGCGTCCGTCTAACCCATAGCGGCGCTGTTTAAAAATAATTGGGCCTGGAGACGAGGTTTTTACCAATATCGCCACTAGCGCCAATAACGGTAAGCACATTAAAAGCACTAAGGTGGAGAGCACGATATCAGTCATGCGCTTGGTTACGCCGCGATAGCCGTAAAAAGGAGTTTCGCACATGGCGACCACCGGAATGCCATGGATTTCACCCGATCGCGCTTGCACCAAATCAAAAACAAAAACATCCGGCACGTAATAAATCGAGGCGGTTGTATCGCGCAAATCATCGAGCAGGCTCATGACCCGTTGCACATGCCTAATAGGAAGTGCGACGAAAATCACGTCGGTACGATGCTCTTTTACATACTTGGATAGATCACTCAAGGGCCCGAGCAAATTGGCATCTGTTTCCATACCTAAACGATCAGTACTACGGTCATCGAAAAATCCCGCTACTTCGATTCTCATACTGGGATTTAGTTTGAGACGGCGAGCAAGTTCGAGACTGCTACCGTTATAGCCTGCGATAATGGCGCTGCGTTTATCGAAGGACATTATCAAGAAACGGCGCATGATTTCTTGCATCACCAAAGTGGCGAGGATTAGCACAACCGGGGTTGCGACTGCCCAGGTCATAAAAATGCGGCGCGGGTAATCGGATAGAGACTTAGTGACGTAACCTATGGCTAAAAGAATGGCGAGTAAGACCATCCATCTCATAGTGATGTCAATAACGGCCGAGCTTCGCTCTGAGGTTATTTGGGCGCTTACTTCGCGAGGCGGTTGGATTAGGACAATGCACAGCACTGAGACCACCACGATGGCCTCCGAAGATCGATCAAAAATGTGGCCGAAAAAGATTATAGTGACATACAGGGTGGTCACCGCTATTACGGCCGGGATTACCGCTTGTAGAACGGTTGCCGTCGCGATAAGAAAGCTTTTATTGACTAGAATCGGTTGAGTCATAGGGATTGATTATTGACCAATTATGCTTTCAAGACGTGACCTAATCCGACAAAAGTTAAATTCAATTCAGCAATGGTATTCTAGGAAGTCATGACAATCGTTCCATTACTTGATCTTAAGGCTCAATTCGCCCAAATTCGTGACGAAGTAATGCCCGTCATTGACCAAATATGTGCTAGCCAGCAGTTTATTCTGGGTGAACATGTGCGCGGTTTGGAGCAGGAAGTGGCGGCCTACTGTGGCAGTAGCTCAGGTATTGGCGTCTCGTCGGGTACAGACGCGTTGTTGCTGGCATTGATGGCCTTACAGGTAGGGCCTGGGGATGAATTTATTACCTCACCTTTTACTTTTTTTGCAACAGCGGGAGTCGTCGCTCGCTTAGGTGCAAGGCCGATCTTCTGTGATATTGATCCGAACTCCTTCAATTTGTCTGCTGCTGCGGTACAGTTTTTTATAGACCATCGTTGTGAGACTCAAGGATCGAAGCTTATCAATCGCAGCACGGGTGGAATTATACGCGGTTTGATGCCCGTCCACCTTTATGGGCAGGCGGCCGATATGGATGCACTGATGGCGATTGCGAAAAATTACAATTTACGAGTGGTTGAGGATGCCGCTCAGGCTATTGGAACCGAGGACAACAACGCTCGGCGGGCGGGTTCAATTGGAGATATTGGGTGTTTTTCATTTTTCCCAAGTAAGAATCTAGGTGCGTTTGGAGATGCTGGGCTGTGTACTACACAAGATGCGGCGCTTGCCGAAGAGATGCGGGTATTACGCGTGCACGGAGGTAAACACAAATATTTTCACGCGGTGATCGGCGGTAATTTCCGAATAGATGAATTGCAAGCGGCGGTGCTGCGGGTCAAATTGAGGTACCTTGACAGTTGGACGAAAGCGCGACAACGCAATGCCGACTATTACCGCGACGCATTTAGGCAAGCGGAATTGCCCCAAGTGGTGACGCCGACTGTGGTGGGTGGGCGGCATATTTTTAATCAATTTGTCATTCGTGCTGAAAATCGTGATGGACTGAAGAAATATTTGGGCGAGCAGGGCATAGGTACCGAAATTTATTACCCGATGCCGTTACATTTGCAGAAATGCTTTGATTATTTAGGGTATCAGCCAGGTGATTTTCCAGAGTCTGAGTTAGCCGCTACGACAACCCTGGCTCTCCCCATTTACCCTGAGCTTAATGAGGATCAATTGGCGCACGTGGTCGCGTCGGTGGTCAAATTTTACCGCGAGCTTAAGACTTCTTGAAATCATCGGGCAATAATTGATGTCGCGACAATAATTTATAAAAATCGGTGCGATTACGTTTCGCCAGTCGCGCTGCTTGACTGACATTGCCCGTAGTTATTTGTAATATCTGTGATAAGTAGTTACGCGTGAATTCGTCCCGCGCCTCGTCGAAAGACGGTAGTCGCGTCGGGCTACCTCCGAGCGATTGCTGCACTAATTCGGCGGTGATAATTGCACCATGAGATAGGGCAACATTTTGTCGAACCACACTATAAAGCTGCCGCACATTGCCGGGCCAGTCAGCGGTGGCTAATAATTCCAAAGCTTCAGGGGCATAAATTCGTCTCTGGCCAGAATCCTTGGCAATTTGTTCGAGAAAATGTGCAACTAGCAACGGAATATCTTCACGGCGACGAGCTAAGGAAGGCATCTCAATATGGACGACATTCAGGCGATAATAGAGATCCTCACGAAATTGCCCACTTATCATTAATTGATGTAAATCGCGATGTGTAGAGGAGATAATTCGAACATTGGGAGAAATGGCATCATTTCTTGCGGGAGGATGAATTTGATCCTCTTGTAGTAAGCGCAACATCTTGATTTGAATGCGCATTGGCAGATCGCCAACTTCAGCCAGCAAGAGGGTGCCACCTTCGGCATTTACAAATAATCCTTTGCTTGAAGTGCCATCCCCCGTGTTCAAGTCCTGGCCAAATAGCTCAGTTTCCAAAAGATTCTCATCCATGCCGCTACAATTAATGGTCATAAAAGGTTTGCTGCGACGAGGACTTGCGTCGTGAATAGCACGCGCCAATTGTTCCTTGCCGGTACCGCTCTCGCCGGTGAGTAGCACGCGCGCATCGGTGCCGGCAACCATATTGGCTTGCGCTAGTTTGTCCTCCATAAGTTGGTTGCGGGTGATAATTCCGGCCCGCCAATCCTCGTCGACGTGCGCAAATCCAGAAACTTTAAGCGCTTTCTGTACGTGATCGAGCAGTTCCTGTTTTTCCACTGGTTTAGTTAGAAACGCAAAAGCGCCTATCTGCGTGGCGTGCACTGCATCAGGAATAGTGCCGTGTGCGGTGAGAATAATGACCCGTAAGCCCGGCCAGCGACTTTGCAACTCTTTGAGTAGACCAATACCGTCCATCTGGTCCATACGTAGATCCGTTACTACCAGGTCAGGGCGAAAACGTACACACGCGGAGAGAGCTTCGGCCGCACTCTCTACCGCTTCTACCTCGTAATTTTCAGCGCGTAAACGAATAGTTAAAAGGCGCAGCAATCCCGGATCGTCGTCGACTACTAAAATGCGCGCTTTGCGCTTTTGGGTCGTCGCGCTTTCACGATTGAGCGGGGTTTGCATACCAAAGGATAAAGAGGTCGTGGCGGCAATCGAATGGGCGTTCAAGTCGGTATCCTCCAAAAGGTCTAAGGCACTCGCGTACTATGCGTGCCACGGTCATTAATCGATCGCTCCACATGGCTGACTGCGTCGAGCTTAGCAAGCGCCTCCTCTAAGGCCTTTCGCAGTCGCACATTTTCATCAGTTTCCGCTGCTAGACGGTGATTTACCACAGCTAATTTCTCACGAGAATCTCGTGGCAATTCTTCCCGAATACGCTTGTTTTCCGCTTGTAGTATCAGTCGCTGTTCGACCTCTTTGAGTTCCACATCGGCAAGCAAACGCTCTACGGGTAGTAGAGTCTCAGGCCTAGCCAGTAGTTCCGACAACTGTCGCTGTGCCGCGACGGGATCAGAGCCGCTATGCCCGGGGGTAGCAAGGGTAAGAGCCCACTTTAGTTGGTTGCTGGTGGTAGGCGTGATTTTCGCCGAGGTCTGCGTCGCCTGGATGAGCTCGGCTTGCCGGGCTGGATCGCCCTTGGGAAGGACACTCATGATCTCAAGTAGCGCTGAAACAGGGCTTAAATCGGGTTGCGGCTTATCGGGGAGGCTAGGGGTGGCGTTTTTAGGGCGGGTGAGTCCGCCGTCTAAAGTACAACTTAGCAGGCAGCAAAGTAGAAATAACGCCGAACCCCCCCTAATCTTCAGTTTATGCGGCATCGGCAGTCTCATTTAGCGGGGCCACAACCTGACGCAATGGCAAACGCACCTGGAAATGCGCTCCGCCAATTTTCGCTTCGAGTATTTCTATGCTCCCGCCATGCGCATTGACGAATTCGGTGACCACCGACAGCCCTATACCGGTGCCCTTCACATGGCCTCCTTGCGGAGTTTTACCCTGATAAAACGCCTCGAATATTCGCTTGCGTTCTTCTTTGGGTATGCCCGGACCACTGTCAGCGACATCCAGCAATAGTTGCTCGCGCTCGCCACGAGCGTGGATGGCAATGGTTCCACCGCGCGGAGTGAACTTAATGGCATTTGACAGTAGATTATCCAAGATTAAGCGGATTTTGGCTCGATCTGCGCGCGTGGTGAGGTCTTCGACTTGCACATCAAGACGCACGCGTTGGGCTACTAGCGTGAGCTGTTGATTTTCTAATACCGATTTGATCAAGGGCCGCAACTTGAACTCCGTTACGTCTAAACCGACACTCTTGGCTTGCCAGGCGCTAAAGGAAAGTAGATTCTCAATGAGCCGCTGAAGTTTCATGCCATTTTCACGCAATATAGCCGTAACTTCTCGTTGACTACTTTGTAGCTCACCGACCGCACCGTCCATCAATAGTTCCGTTCCCTCGCGAATGTTGGCGAGGGGCGTTTTTAATTCATGTGACATATGTCTCAAGAATCGGTTTTTCTCCTGCGCTAGATCCAGCAATCGAACCCGTAACCATTCTAATTGCGTGGCTAGATTCTCCAGATCAGCGGGCCCACGAATGACGATGGGCCGCGAGAATGCACCGCGACCGAGTTCGCCAATCGCGCGATCAATAGCGCGAATGGGCCGTCCGAATAAATACGTGAATAGTCCCACTGCCGCGAGAGTTATCGGCACTAATAGTAGAGTTTGCCGCAGAAGTTTTTGTTGGGCGTGTTGCGCCTCTAATTCCAGGCTGGTCAATTCAAGATTTATTTGCGTGCTAATGTGGCTAGAGACTTTCGAGGCTAGGTCGGTAATTTTTGGGAAGGAAGCGATGAGGTCACTCATCTGCGCCGAATGCGGCTCCGGAATATTAACTTCATTGTGTAGTCGTGCAGACTCCGCTTGAAGTTCGCGAACATCGGTTTGCATGCTGTCATCTAAGGGCAATCGTGCTAAATCGTTCAAAGTAGCGGTAAGGCGCACATAATTTCGTGCGTAAACTTCCATTAAGTCAGGGCTGCCAATAATTTGGTAGAGCCGTGCGTTGCGCTCCAGTGAACTCAGTTCTTCAAATATAAGTTGGGTAATGCGCGTACCCTGCATTCCGTGAATTACTAACTGCTGGCTGTGATTCGAGAGACGGCTCATCTGCACAGCAGCGTTGACGATGGCAAATAATAGCGGTGCCGCAACGATCGTAAAGCCAATCAGTATGAGTCCACTCAATGATTTAGGTCGAGGAAAGCGCATCCCCGACATTCTAGCATCGTGTCTGTAGAATCCCGGTATGAACCTTGATACGCCCTATAGTGAATTGTCTCCGGAAGCGGTACTCGACGCCTTAGAGAGCTCGGGCCACCGTTGTGACGGTCGAGTATTGGCGCTTAATAGTTATGAAAATAGAGTCTATCAAATCGGTATTGAGGGTGGCGATCCGGTAATTGCCAAATTTTACCGACCGGCGCGCTGGAGTGATGCTGCGATTCTTGAGGAACACGCATTTTCGCTTGAATTGGCTGGCGCTGAGATTCCCGTAATTGCACCGCTCGTGCGGCCATCCGGATCGACACTTAATACTCATAATGGTTTTCGGTTTGCGGTATTTCCAAGACGCGGCGGGCGATGGCCCGAGCTATCCACCGTGTTAGATAGAGAGTGGGTGGGTCGGTTTCTGGGGCGAATTCATGGTGTGGGGCGAGCCCAGCCATTCCTGGAACGCACAACGCTAGACGCGCGCGTGCTCGGTCGAGACGCGCGTGATTTTGTGTTGGATCAGGATCTAATGCCAGATTATTTGGCAGTTAAGTACGAGGAGCTCACCGACGAGCTATTGATGGAGGTCGAGGATAAGGCTGCGGCATGGTGCGGGGCGCGGATGGGTCGGATACTCGGTGACTGTCACCGCGGCAATATTCTCTGGACGGATTTAGGGCCGCATTTTGTTGACCTTGACGATTGTCTAATGGGTCCCGCCATTCAAGATTTGTGGATGTTACTGGCCGGCGATACGCAGGAAATCGCCAAGGATTTGCGTGACTTACTGAGAGGCTATGAGCAGTTTTTGCCGTTTGATCGGCGCGAACTGGCTTTAATTGAACCCTTGCGAACCTTGCGTATGGTGCATTATTCGGCATGGTTGGCGCGGCGCTGGCACGATCCGGCTTTTCCCAAGGCTTTTCCTTGGTTTGCTGAGCCACGTTATTGGGAAGAACACTTTCGGGCGCTGCAGGATCAACTGCGAGCCGTGCAAGATCCACCGATTGAGTTGTGATTAGCGGTGATTTTGGTGATGATGCAGGTATGAGAAGTGGATATTTCTGGTTGGTGAGCGCTGGATTGATTCTGGTTGGGTGTCAGCGTGATGCTGGCAATGCCACGGTCAATAAGCCCGTAGTCCGGACTAAAACGGTTGCGCCGGTTAAAAAAGGGCCTTCTCAAGATGAATTGACCGCGGGCATGGTTGAGGCTGCGAGTACTTTGAAGTCAGACGCGCCCATCGATTTGAAATTTGATTTACGCAGTCGACCAGAGGTTGGCAAGCCTCTGGAAATAGAGATAGCGCTGATGCCGCAGATTTCTGCAGATTTGGGCATTATTCGTGTCAACGGCCCCGAGACTTTAAGTTTAGGCGCAGGTAGTGCTCAGATCGACATTCCTAACGTAGTGGAGTTCCAGGTGTATAGGCGTGTGATTCACGTAACGCCGAGTGCAGAGGGGGTGCTAGTTCTTACCCTCAATGCAACGCTAAAACACGAGGAAATCGAGGAGTACCGGGTATTTGCCATCCCTTTGATTGTGGCTGGGAGGTGAAGAAAAGCGACACCATCGTATTTTTGCCGCTATAATGGTGAGTTTCCTGGGGTCTCTTTGTGACGCAGAAACTTCGCAACATTGCCATCATCGCCCATGTTGACCATGGCAAAACCACATTAGTCGATCAGCTACTGCGTCAGTCCGGGACGCTAGACGCACGCAAAGACTTGCAAGAGCGAGTAATGGATTCGAACGTGATAGAGCGCGAGCGCGGCATCACGATCCTTGCTAAAAATACCGCCATTACCTGGAATGATTATCGCATTAATATTGTCGATACCCCGGGCCACGCTGATTTTGGCGGTGAGGTTGAACGGGTGCTTGCCATGGTGGACTGTGTGTTGTTGTTGGTAGATGCGGTTGACGGCCCCATGCCTCAGACCCGCTTTGTGACGCAAAAAGCCTTCAAACATGGTCTTCGGCCTATCGTGGTCATCAATAAAATTGACCGAGATGAGGCACGCCCTGGTTGGGTGCTCGATCAGACTTTCGATCTGTTTGATCGCTTGGGTGCCACCGACGAACAGTTGGATTTCCCGGTCATATATGCCTCTGCCTTGCGGGGTTTTGCGGGGCTTGAATCCACGGTGCGTGACGGCGATATGCAGCCGCTATTCCAAACCATAGTCACGCATTGTCCGCCGCCCGATGTGGATTCTGATGGACCGTTACAGCTGCAGGTCACCTTGCTCGATTACTCAAGTTATGTGGGTGCTATTGGAATTGGTCGCATTAAACGCGGTACGCTCAAGCGTGGTATGGCTGTGACAGTAGTCAATCGCGAAGGCAAGCAGCGCAATGAACGTATTACTCAAATATTGGGTTTTCATGGGCTGACTCGAATTGAAGTGGAATCAGCCAGCGCCGGCGACATTGTCGCTTTCGCCGGCATCGCAGAACCTAAGGTCTCGGATACATTGTGTGATCCGTTGAATGTAGAGCCGTTACCGAGCCTGACGGTGGACGAACCGACGATCAGTATGACTTTTGAAGTCAACACCTCGCCCTTTTTGGGGCGCGACGGTAAATTCGTCACTAGTCGGCAAATTCGCGAACGATTGGATCGTGAGGCCATTCACAATGTGGCTTTGCGGGTTGAGCCTACGGCTGATCCCGATAAATTTGTGGTCTTTGGTCGCGGTGAACTTCATCTTGGCGTATTGCTTGAGAATATGAGGCGTGAGGGATACGAGATGGCCGTATCGAGGCCTCGAGTAGTAATCAAGCAGGTAGACGGGGTCGCACATGAACCCTATGAACAGGTCACCGTCGATGCAGACAGTGAGTCGCAGGGCAGTATTATGTCTGCATTGGGCAGTCGCGGTGCTGAGCTTAAGGATATGCAAGCCGACGGACGTGGCCGAGTGCGTTTGGATTACATGGTTCCGTCGCGCGGCCTGATCGGCTTTCAAACTGAGTTTCGCACCATGACTCGTGGTACCGGTTTATTGCACCATGTGTTCGATCATTACGGTCCGGTTGTGCAGCGCGAATTGGGTCAACGGCCACAAGGTGTGCTCATTGCCAATGGCCAAGGTACCGCTTTAGCGTATTCGTTATTTAGTCTTCAAGAGCGCGGACGACTTTGTATTAGTCCCGGCGAGGAAGTCTACGAAGGGATGATTATTGGACTCAACAATCGTGAGAATGACCTGGTTGTTAATCCGCTAAAGGGCAAAAAGCTGACGAATATGCGAGCTGCAGGCAAGGATGAAAACGTAGTCCTCACGCCACCCCTTCAGTTCTCGCTCGAACAAGCCATGGAATTCATCGATGACGATGAGCTGATCGAAGTCACGCCGGGTTCGATTCGCTTGCGCAAGCGCAATTTGCGGGAAAATGAGCGCAAACGCTCCGGGCGAGAGTCCATCGATCAGGGAATTTCTAATTGATCGCAGCTACCGCAATATGTTAAGTGCTGCTGGGGTTATTCAAGTCATTTAACAGAATATTGCGGAATCGCGACTCCTGTCACGTCAATGTGGCGGGATCTCCTTAAGATCAACGCTACCCTTTAAGGGTCGTTGGTGTATGCAGGGAGGTTTACGGTTTGTCACGCGATTCCGCACTCGCTATCCGCGCCTCGCCGGCGCGCGAAAGCTTCGATCGGCTTTTAGAAATCGCTGAAGTCGGTCACGGGGACATTGATTTCAGCATATTGCGGCAAGCCATTACTGCCCACTACGAATGTTTGGAAGTCGAGCGACGTGGTGTCGTGCGTTCGATGCAGATCCTGTCGGAGGAGGCTATGTGCCTTACCCGTGACATTCGCGAACAAACCACCTCACACTTACAAGCGATTCTCGATAACGTAAAAGATGCTATTTTAACGCTCGATTATGCCGGTCATATCGAGACCTTCAATCCGACAGGTGAGAAGATATTTGGATACTCGGTCGCCGAAATTCTAGGTCGATCGATTAATTTTTTACTGCCGGAAATTGATTCCAATGGCACGCGGGCTTTCTTAGATAGCTGCGCGTCCCGTAGTGACGACACCCATACGGATTTGGCTGCCCACCAGACTTGGGGTGTGAGCAAGCAGGGTAAGCGCATCCCGTTGGAAGTCTCCGTAAGTTCGGCGAAATTCAACGGTCGTGAAGGTTTTATACTTTGTATTCGTGATTGTACCGAACGGCATTTTGCCGAGAAGTTAATTCGCGACAGTGAGACGCGTGCGGCATCTATAGCCGCAGGTGAACATAGAATATTCGAAAAAATCGCCGCAAACGCTGCGTTGTTATCGATATTAGAGACTATTTGCGCGGTTATTCAACAGGTTGTGCAGGATGCCAGCTGTGCTATTAGCTTTTACGATGCAGAGACAAAGTGCCTAAACTATGGGGTTGCCCCGAACCTTACGCGAGAGTTTGTGGTTGCCATGGACGGAACTCCAACCGGTATTCGTTTTGGCAGTTGTGCGGCCGCCGTTTATTTAGCTCGGCAGGTGATAGTCGCCGACGTGCAGCAAGATGCTCTATGGGAATACCGACGCGATACAGCGTTGGCTGCGGGCTTAAAAGCGGCGTGGTCTACGCCAATCATCGCGTCTCAGGCCCATATCGTGGGCACCTTGGCGGTCTATCGTCGTAATCCAGGGTTACCAGCGTCACGCGATTATGAATTGATTGCGCGAATGACACAAATTGCTGGGATCGCGATCGAGAGACGTTCAGCTGAAGATGCCTTGCGCGAAAGTGAAGCACGTTTTCGCGGTTTATTTGAAAATATTATGGAAGGCGTCTACCAAACAACTCGCGAAGGTCAATTGCGAATCGTTAACCCAGCGTTTGTAAAAATGCTGGGCTTTGAGTCGGCTGAGGAAATTTGTCGGGTACCGGCTTCTGATCTGTACTGGCAGGTCGGAGATCGCGACACATTTCTGCGACGTATTGAAACTGCTGGTTTCATTCGAGACGAAGAGTGTCGCATGCGCCGTAAAGATGGCTCAATGCTGGTGGCTATCGACAATTGCAGGGTAATTCGCGATAAACGCGGCTTGGTTGTGGGCCTAGAAGGCACCATTGTTGATATTACCGAGCGAAAAAAAGCCGAGACCGCGGTATTTAAAGCCAAGGAAAGAGCACAAGTTACCTTGCAGTCGATTGGGGATGCAGTAATTACCACCGATTCGGATGGGCGTATCGATTACATGAACCCGGTCGCTGAAAGTCTTACCGGATGGGAGAATCATGAAGCCCAGTCGCATCTTATTGGTGAGGTGCTAACGGTAGTTGATGATGTGACTCGTGAAGCCAGTGAAAGCCCGGTAATGCGTTGCTTACGCGATGGCCAGACCTTGGGATTGAGCGAACATACGGTTCTGATCAATCGGCGCGAACAACAAATTGCGATCCAGGATTCAGCGGCACCGATCCGCGATCGTGACGGCAACCTTATCGGTGCCGTGATGGTATTTCACGATATTAGTAAAGAACGCCGCTTGCATCGGGCTCTGCATTATCAGGCCAGCCATGATGCGTTGACAGGCCTCATCAATCGACGCGAGTTTGAGAATCGCCTCACCGCTGCGGTTGATGGGGTACAGCAAGGTCCCGACATTCGGCACGCGTTGTTATACCTTGACTTGGATCAATTTAAGTTGGTCAACGATACTTGCGGGCACCCGGCAGGTGACCAGCTACTGCGGCAAATTACAGGAGTTTTGCAATCTCGAGTCCGCAGCGGCGACAGCCTTGCCAGGTTAGGGGGCGACGAATTTGGAGTTTTGTTGCAGCATTGTGTGCTAGATCAGGCAATGCGAATCGCGGAGACTCTGCGCCAGTCCATCTGTGATTTTCGGTTTACTTGGCAGGAAAGAACGTTCACTGTGGGGGTAAGCATTGGGATTGTGGAAATTACTCAAGAGACGTCTGCGGTAGCCGATGTGATGAGCGCTGCTGACGTTGCCTGTTATTCGGCTAAAGACCGAGGCCGTAATCGTGTTCAACTATATAAACCGGATGATGTGCCAGAGCGACACCGTGAAATGCACTGGGTTTCGCGACTGACTCGCGCTTGCGACGAAAGTCGTTTCGAACTCTACTTTCAGCCTATTGTGCCCATTGTGGAAAACTCTCGAGAGTATGAGCATTTTGAATTAATGCTACGTTTACGCGATGATTCCGGTCGGCTGGTGGTGCCCTCTGAATTTATTCCAGCCGCTGAGCGCTACAATGTAATGCCATCCATCGATCGTTGGGTTGTGCGTCAAGCAGTCGATCATGTGGTGCACCGAATAGGATCAGGGGTAAAACCTTATACCGTTGCCGTAAATCTTTCGGGAACCTCGTTGAATGACGAGCGATTTCTCGAATTTATTATCGATCAGTTAGGTCGCTATGAATTATCGCCGGGTGCCCTTTGTTTTGAAATCACCGAGACCGCTGCCATTTCTAATTTGGGCAACATGGTCTATTTCATGCGCGAATTGAAAGCACGCGGTTGCTATTTTGCGTTGGATGATTTTGGCAGTGGACTCTCATCGTTTATGTATCTTAAAACACTGCCCGTCGATTATTTAAAAATTGATGGGCAATTTATTGAGAACGTAACTCAAGATAAGGTGGATCAGAGTATGGTGCGAGCGATTGGCCAGATTGGTAAGGCGATGGGAATTTATACGATTGCAGAGCGTGTCGAATCGGCTGAAGTGTTAATGGAACTTGGGCGATTAGGAATTGATTTCGCCCAAGGGTTCCATATTGCAGAGCCGCGTTCGACCGATTTTTTTCCTTACCTAAAAGAAACGACTAAAGTGCATAGCTTGCACCGACACTGAGCGCATACCGGGAAAATATTTGATATCCGGATAAATTGCTGTAAATCGACAGTTGCGCAAAGGCATAAAATCGAGTGTGATCGGTGGCCTTGATAGCAATCCCCGGGCTTAAGTAGGCGACCGATCCGGCGGATCCTACAGTGTCCGCGCGCGCGCCGCTCTCGCTGCTCTTATGCGTTAGATTGATTTGCAGTTGCGGTACCCACTGGGGATTAACCACATACCGCAATCCGAAGGTTGCAAGCTCCGAATTACCGGGCCGATAATCGTTGCCCGGTCGATCAAGACGCTGCTTTATAGCGCCTTGGATTTGGCCGGTCGCTACCATATCGAATGCCTCACCCAACGACGTAAGATAATAGGCTCCTGCGATCATGTCGGTACTGCCGGTACCGGCTTGTAGGCTCGTATCAAGCGGCGTGTCGATGTAGGGTCCGTTAAAAAAGTGGGTCGCATCGCCGTACTCACCCGTCGGCAGTTTAAGTCCCAGTTGCACGCCCAAGTTGTGCGTGGATAGTAAACCTTGGTAGCTGAGGATGAACTTGACGTCCCCAAGGCTGGAGCTTCGGGATTCGCTTAAGGCCGGTAAGGGTTGGGTTGCAGCATAATTACCGTAGGTCGAGTGCGCGCGAATAATGTAAGGCGCTTTTAAACTAAGGCTCCAATTAGAGTTGGGAACGTAGGTAATTCCGGTGGTATAAGTTCGTGTAAGTGTGTCATTTTGCAGCTCACTGCCCTGTGGCACGCGGGACGCAGCACCTCGCCCGCTACGCAAGCTATCTTGATTAAGGTAGTCAAATTGAAAATTTAGCTGCCAACCGGGGTGGGTCGAATAGCCCATGGTGGCATCGGTATTTAGACTGCACCCACAGGTCGCGCAGGCCCAGGAATTTAACGGAATCAACGTGGCGATCAAGCTCGCCCAAATAAAACTCTTATTAGCATGAGTCATTTTCGCTCTCCTGCGCCCATGTTTTTGTGGGCACCAACACGATTGAATGGGCTACGGTAGCCGGATAAATTCAAGTCATGTAAGAGATGGCGGTCCTCGAGCAGAGTGAGCGGATTTTAGTGTCGACGAATATTGCGAAGACTCAAATCGGCCTAGCAGCGGATGCGAGTTCAAATCAGCGGGAAGTAAAGCGATGGCCTGAGTTGTGGGAGCAATTCCAGGTAGTGCTCCAAATGAGCAGTGTTGATGATTGCCTGAGTGAGTACCCGACTGGGTACCAGGCGGTGCGTGATGCATCATGAGACCGGCTGGACATAGCTGCAGCCCGAAGGCATGTTCAGCCGGCATAAAGCCTGCAGGAATTGCAGCGCGAAATGCGAGTGCTATAAGTAAAATGCTCGCAATGAGCTGGCGCTGGCCTAAATGGACGCTGTACTTACGCATGTCAATAGCAAAATCCTAACCGACCGTCGGCGGTACTGCAATTGAGCAATAATACTAACTTGGAACTTGCTACCTAGGCACTTGGCGTAATTTTATAGCCCCCGACTCGACGGCCCCCTAGTATCATTCTGGTATGAACGTTACCGAGCGACAAACTCTAGATCGACGCATTAGTGTGGCGCCGATGATGGATTGGACGGATCGTCACTGTCGGTTTCTGCATCGCTTATATTCACCTCATGCGCTGCTGTATACCGAGATGATTGTCGCTGCGGCGTTGGTACGCGGCGATGCGCAACGTCTGCTGGAGCATGATTCTTTAGAGCACCCGGTCGCACTGCAATTGGGCGGATGTAACCCGAGCGAATTGGCGCAAGCCGCGCAAATCGGCACGGCGGCGGGCTACGCGGAAATAAATCTCAATGTGGGCTGCCCCAGTGACCGGGTTAGAAACGGCTCTTTTGGCGCTTGCTTGATGTTAAAGCCTGATCTCGTAGCTGCCTGTGTGCGGCATTTAAAAGCGGCCACTCATTTGCCGGTTACCGTCAAATGCCGCATTGGCATTGACGAGCGTGATAGTTACGAGTTTTTTAGTGAATTTGTCGCCGCGGTTTGCGCGGCCGGAATTGATGCGCTGATCGTGCATGCGCGGGCGGCTATTTTGGGCGGTTTATCGCCTAAGGAGAATCGTGAAATCCCGCCCTTGAAGTATTCTTATGTGTATCGCATTAAGCAGGAACGTCCCGCCTTGCCGGTGGTCTTAAACGGAGGTTTGATCGACCTGAATAGCGCTTTGGCCCAGTTCGAAGTGGGTTTAAATGGAGTAATGTTGGGACGGGCGGTCTATCACAGGCCTGCTTTGCTGGCTGAATTGGAGCAGGCCGTGCTGAATCCTGGGTGGCAGGTGCCCCATCCCGCTGAGGTCATTGAAAAAGTGGTGAGCTATGCTAAGCGCCACGCAAGTGCTGGGCTGCGGCTGCATTCGATTACTCGGCATATGCACGGTTTAGTCATGGGCAAAGAGGGCGCGCGTGCTTGGAGGCGGTTTTTATCGGAAGTTGCGGCACGACCGGACGCGACTCCTGAGACACTATATGGTGGATTAGCGCTGCTGAATGCCAAGATTGCTGCTTAAACCTAAGGCGTTGCGTGCCAGGATAAGTATAATCGTTACGATATGGGTAGCGAAATTGAATTAGCCATTTTGTTTGCCGACGTAGTCGGTAGCACCAAGCTTTATGAGTTGTTGGGCGACGTGCGCGCTCGTGACACCGTCGGTATCTGCATTGACGTCATGCGGGCGGCCACCGAACAAAATCGAGGCACCGTGATTAAGACCATGGGTGATGAGGTGATGGCGACCTTTCCAACTTCCGATGATGCCTTAAACGCAGCGGCGCAAATGCAGAAATACATCACTTTACATCCGGCATTAAAAATACCGGAGCAGCCTGTTGCGATACGTATTGGCTGTAATTACGGGCCAGTAGTGATGGAGAATCGCGATGTTTTTGGGTCTGCGGTGCATACCGCAAATCGAATGACCAGCCAGGCAAAGGCTGGACAGATTATGACCACTGCAACCATGGTGGAAAATTTGTCTGCGGAATGGCGGGCGTCGGTACGCCAGATTGATATTGCGACCTTAAAAGGACGCAGCAGCGAAGTCGCACTATTCGAGGTTCTGTGGCAGACCGAGGATGTGACTAGCATGGTGCCCGCTATCGCTAATGTATCGCGCGACGCTGCCAATAAAATCAAAAGACTGCGTTTACGCTACCAAGGCCAAGAAGTGGTGGTGGATGAGACGCGGGCGAATATTACTATGGGTCGAGCAGAAGAAAATGACCTGGTTATCAAGGGTAATTTGATTTCGCGCCTGCATGCGCGGGTCGAGGTAAATCGCAGTAAATTCATGTTGGTGGATCAAAGCACCAACGGCACCTTCGTGCTCGGTAAAGAGGGTGAAGAGGCTTTCGTGCGGCGTGATTCCATGCAGCTTCGAGGTGAGGGCCTTATTGGTCTCGGCAAGGCTCCCGACAGTAACTCTTCACAAGTGGTGCGTTACACTTGTGAAGAGTGAATTCGCTCGATAGCGTCGGCGAGCTCGGCCTTTAAACTTGGCGGGAGGCGCGCGCCGAACTCGCCAAGATATGCACTAATCCCCGAATATTCTAACTTCCAGAGCTCTGGATTGACCGCAAATAATTCCTCGATCGCGCTTGGATTGAGATTGAGGCCGCGAATATCAAGGTCTGAGATCTCCGGAAGGTGTCCGATGGCCGTGTCTTTGGCTCCAATGTTGCCCTTGCAACGTTCAATTATCCAACGCAATACCCGCAAGTTATCGCCAAACCCGGGCCAGAGAAATTTCCCTGAGGTGTCCTGGCGGAACCAGTTGACGTGAAAAATTTGTGGGGGATTTTTAAGCGCCGAACCGATATTAATCCAATGCGACCAATAGTCTGCAAAGTTATAGCCGGCAAAGGGCTTCATGGCCATAGGATCGCGGCGCACGACGCCTACAGTCCCGGTGGCGGCGGCGGTCGTTTCGGAGGCAAGACCGGCACCGACTAATACACCATGCAGCCAATTGCGCGCCTGATAGACCAAAGGAGTGAGGGAGCGGCGACGGCCGCCAAATACAATGGCTGAGAGCGGTACTCCGCCGGGTGCGTCGGCCAATTTAGAATAGCTGGGGTTCTGATGCGCACCCACGGTAAACCTTGAATTCGGTTGCGCGGCCGGTCCGTTCGATGGATCGTATGGACGTCCCTGCCAATCTATGACGGGTTTGCCCGGTAGCCCTTCCCACCAGGGTTGATTGTCGGCGGTTAACGCGACATTGGTAAAAATAGTATCCCGATGAATGGTTTCGTAGGCGTTGCGGTTGGTTTTAAGATTGGTGCCTGGTACGACACCGAAATAACCCGATTCTGGATTGATCGCATAAAGCCTGCCGTCTGGGCCGGGATGCAACCAAGCAATATCGTCACCGACGGTCCATACCTTCCATCCGGGGTAGCTTTCCGGCGGAATCAACATGGCAAGGTTAGTCTTGCCGCAGGCGGAGGGGAAGGCGCAGGCGAGGTAGTGAATTTCCCCTTGAGGGTTTTCGATACCTACAATCAGCATATGCTCGGCAAGCCATCCTTCGGTCCGTGCCTGCCAACTAGCGATGCGCAGTGCATGACACTTTTTGCCCAATAGGGCATTGCCCCCGTATCCTGAGCCAATACTCTTGATGGAAAGTTCTTCGGGGAAATGCATGATAAAGCGGCGTTCGGGATTTAGATCGCCGGTTGAATGCAGGCCCTTAACGAAGCTGCCATCCTGCGCTATGCGCTCCAACGCAGCTCGGCCCATGCGAGTCATGAGCTTCATATTAAGAACCACGTAGGCGCTATCGGTTATTTCCACACCGCCGCGCGCGAATGGCGACGCAATCGGCCCCATACAGTAAGGGACCACGTACAAGGTGCGGCCTTGCATGCAACCATCGAATAGCGCATCCATGCGTGCATGTGCTACAGCGGGCGCGATCCAATGATTGTTGGGGCCGGCGTCTTCTTGCTTTTGCGTGCAAACATACGTGAGATGTTCGACGCGCGCGACGTCAGAGGGATCGGAGCGTGATAAAAAACATCCGGGGTTAGTGGTTTCATTCAGTGGCAACAATTCGTTTTTGGCGACCAACTCCCTTTCCAAACGTTGGAACTCAAGTTCGGTGCCGTCACACCAGTAAATGCGCTCCGGTCGCGTAAGTATTGCGACTTCGTTGACCCAGGCAGTTACCGTGGGACTCAATGAATCAAGTGCAGGAGCATACTGGAAGGTTGTTGCCATTCGAATCCTCAGCCATAAACTATAAATATCGGCCGCAGGATGACATATAGGGCTAAATCATGCCAATTGCGTATCAAAAAACACCGTAGGCTTGCGCCATCACATGAATACCGATTTTAAGGATATCTTTGGTTCGGAGGGGCCGCTAGCGCGCGTCCTGCCGGGATATGCCTATCGATCGGAACAGGCGGCGATGGCGAAGGCTGTGGGTCTTGCTCTGGCTCGCGAAGAGCCATTGCTGGTGGAGGCGGGCACGGGGACCGGCAAGACCTTCGCTTACCTTGTGCCTGCGTTGTTATCGGGTCGAAGCGTCATTATTTCGACCGGTACGCGCACCTTGCAAGATCAATTGTTCCGTCGTGATTTGCCGCTACTTGCGAAAGCCTTGGGTTTACCGGTCAAAGTGGCTTTGCTGAAGGGACGTAGCAATTACTTATGCCGTCATCGGTTGGAAATGGTCACCCAGCAGGCAAGTTTGTTGGCGGTAGGGCGTGGTGAAACTGAGATTTTAGCGAAGGTTACTCGCTGGTCGGCAATCACCAAAACCGGTGATTTGTCTGAGCTTGAAGATTTGCCGGAGCAATCGTCATTGTGGCCTGCGATCACTTCGACGCGCGAGAATTGTTTAGGCCAAGAGTGTCCGCAGTTCAGTGGATGTTACATAATTGACGCGAGACGTAAAGCGCAAGCCTCTGAAATTGTTGTAGTTAATCATCATTTACTGTTGGCGGATTTAGCCTTGAAAGAAGAGGGCTTCGGCGATTTACTACCGGGGGCTGGCGCCGTCATTTTGGATGAAGCTCACCAAGTACCGGATATTGCGGCGCAGTTTTTTGGTCAAATTTGGTCGGTACGCCAGGTGCAACTGTTGTTACGCGACATCGCGGCGGAGTTAGCCGGTGCTGGCGTGCGTGCGCCTGCGGTGAATAGTGTGATTGATGGCTTAAGCTTAAAACTGGATGAGCTTCGCAGTTTTTTACCAAGTGGTGGGCCCCGTTTTGAGTGGGCGCGGGTGCCTGAAGAGTTTGTGGATTTATTAACTGAGCTTCGAACAATACTGGCGGAGCTTGCCAGTTTGTTGGAGGGTTTGGGTGCGGGGTCTGGTATTGCTAATTGCGCCAAACGAGCCACTACCTTGTCGAGCGGACTTGCGACTTTGCAAACCATTTCGGACGAGGCAGGCCTGCGCTGGGTGGAAGTGGCGCATAAAGGTTTATCTTTACATTTTACTCCCTTTGAGATTGCAGATCGTTTACGCGCGTATATTGAGGCTCGGCCTTCAGCCTGGATTTTTACGTCAGCGACCTTAGCAATTGGCGAAGATTTTTCGCATTTTGCAGCCCGTATAGGCCTTACTTCGGCTCGAACGCTGCGTATTGATAGTCCGTTTGACTATCGTGAACAGGCCCGTATATTTTTACCCTCTAATATGCCAGAGCCGCAGAGTCCGCGTTTTGCAGTGGCATTCATCGATGCTTGTGCGCCCTTGCTTGAAGCGAGTGGGGGCAGAGCATTTCTGCTGTATACAAGTTATCGTGGCTTGGCGGAGGGCGAAGCGGCGTTACGCCAGCGCTTTCCAAACCCACCGTTTCCGGTGCTTGTCCAAGGCCAGGCTCCGCGTGAAGTGTTGTTGGCGCGCTTTCGCAAGTTAGGTAACGCGGTGTTGTTGGCAACCGGAAGCTTTTGGGAGGGCGTTGACGTTAAGGGCGAGGCACTTTCGATTGTCGCAATAGACAAGCTGCCTTTTGCATCGCCTGATGACCCCTTGCTCAAGGCGCGACTTGAGGGCATTAGGCGGCGGGGTGGCAATCCTTTTTTTGAATACCAGGTGCCCCAGGCAGTGCTGGCGCTGAAACAAGGAGTTGGGAGACTGATTCGCGATTTTGACGATTTTGGTGTCGTTGTGATAGGCGATCCGCGCGTGAGAACCAAGGCTTATGGTCGGGCTTTCCTAGAGTCACTTCCGCCAAGTCCGGTAGTTGTCGATAGTTCTGTTGCGGAAGATTTTCTACGGGAGCGATTGCGCGCATTGCATGCGGGTCGCCCCTCCCAGCGGGCGATATAGATGCGTGTTTTAGCGTTGGATACGGCGACCGAAGCCTGCTCAGTGGCGCTGTTAGTGAATGGCGAGTGCATAAGCCGGTTTGCCGAGCTACGGAGGGGCCATGCTGAACAGATTCTCGACATGGTGGACTCGGTATTGGCAGAAGCCGGAATAGGGTTGAGTGGCCTTGATGGCATTGCGGCGAGCATAGGTCCCGGTGCCTTTACCGGGGTTCGCATTAGCGTGGCGGTGGCGCAAGGGCTGGCCTTTGGTGCGGGGCTTGGAGTGGTCCCAGTGACTACGCTCGAAGCCTTAGGCTTAGCGGCGATGAGCGTCAGTGCGCGGGCTTTGGCTTGTCTGGATGCGCGTATGGGCGAAGTGTACTGGGGTTGTTTCGAGCGCCACGCGACGCACGGGTTGATCGCGTTGAGCGCGCCGCAGGTGAGCCCTGCGAGTAGTGTAAAATGGCTGGGGTCCAATGAGACCCCTATTCAACAAGACGATATCCACGGCATTGGCCGGGGCTTTGCTGCCTACCCTGAGCTTACCCATCTTGGGTTGGTTCTTGATCCAGGAGCTGCCAATGCTTTACCCAATTCGCAAGAGATTGCGCGGCTTGGGGTGTTGCGTTTAAACACGGGAGCGAGTCTTGATCCCGCGCGGCTGGAGCCTTTGTACCTGCGCAATCAGGTAGCGCTGACCGAGGTCGAGCGCGGCATTAAATAGCGCGCGTCATGTAACTGTCACATCTGATCGCTGTAATAGGCTAATGACTGCAAAACGTATATTGATAGTAGAAGACGAAAAACCGATTCGCGACATGATTGCGTTTGGGTTACGCCGCGCGGGTTACCAGGTGTCGGAAGCGGAGGATTGTCGCGAAGCGCGGGCACAAATAGTCGATCTGAGACCGGATTTGATGCTGGTCGATTGGATGTTGCCCGACATGAGTGGTTTGGAGTTGACCCGCTCGCTTAAGCGGGTGAAGGACACGCGGGAAATTCCTGTCATTATGTTAACCGCCAAGGCCGAAGAGCAGGACAAAGTGGGAGGGTTAGAGGGCGGTGCTGATGATTATGTTACTAAGCCGTTTTCACCGCGCGAGTTACAGGCGCGGATTCAAGCGGTATTGCGCCGGGCTGTTCCTGTGGGATCTGCTGACGTGGTGGAGGTTAATGGCTTAAGGCTTGATGACTCTAGTCATCGCGTGAGCTCGGGTGATCAGGAAATTGGTTTAGGACCGACTGAATATAGGTTGTTGCATTTTTTTATGACTCACCCTGAGCGGGTTTTTAGTCGCGGGCAACTATTGGATCGCGTCTGGGGCGGGAACAGCTATGTGGAAGAGCGCACCGTCGACGTGCATATCCGTCGCTTGCGTAAGGCATTAGAGCCCTATTCCTTGGAACCTCTGGTGCAGACTGTTCGCGGTTCGGGCTATCGATTTTCCACGCGCGAGACCTAAGAACGCGCTATCTTGCTCATCCAATGGTAGCGATGTGGACCTTTGCGCTCGCGCGGCTCGCGGGCCTGCTGGTATTGGGCTTAAGTTTAGGTCTGATCGTGGGACCTATTTGGCTGTGGATTTCAGCGGCTGCCTGCGTGTACTTAGGGTGGCAACTGCTCAATCTATATCGGCTCGACCGTTGGTTGCGCTTGCGCTCGCAGATCGATCCACCGTTGATGGGTGGTATTTGGGGCGATGTGATTGCGCAGGTGGTGCGGTTGTATCGACGCAAACAGTTTCACAAGCAACGCTTGGCGCAACTACTGCGTGAAGTACGTCGCTCTACGGCTGCCTTGCCGGATGGCGTCATTATCTTAAGTAATCAGAACGATATTGTTTGGTTTAATCGTCAGGCGGGGCGACTCTTGGGTTTGAAACGACCTTCAGACTTGGGATTGCGGATTGATAATTTGATAAGGTCGCCGGAATTTGTGCTTTATTTGCATTCGGATGAGTATGCAGTACCGTTGGTTATTCATCCGCCGGTGCAACTGGATGTCTTTTTGGCGTTGCAACTGGTGCCGTATGGGGCGGGTCAGCTATTGTTGTTAGTTCGTGACGTGACGCGTCAAATGCGGCTTGAAGCTATGCGCAAAGATTTTGTCGCGAATGCGTCGCATGAGTTGCGTACACCGTTGACGGTAATCTCAGGCTATTTGGATTCACTGGCAGACGATAAGGAATTGGATCCCGTATGGTCGAGTCCGATTCGCGATATGCGGAGCCAAGCTCAACGGATGAATACCATTATCGCCGATCTGTTGGAACTCTCACGATTAGAGTCTGCAGACGACGAAGCGGTGCGCGAAGTAGTTGATATTCCGAACCTCTTGCGGCGTCTGCAGCGCGATGCGTTGGCGCGCCCTGTGCGTCCTCATGAAGTGTTACTGGAGCTTGAGTCGACTTGCGGACTATGGGGTTCAAGTCAGGAACTAGAGTCGGCATTCACCAATGTTTTGGTCAATGCCTTGAAATATACTGCGTTTGAGGGCTCGGTGCGTATGCGCTGGTGGAATGATAGCGAAGGTGCCTATTTCTCGGTAGCCGACACCGGAATGGGTATACCGCAAGAACATATTCCGCGTCTGACTGAGCGTTTTTATCGGGTAGATGTGGGGCGCTCGCGTGCTCAGGGAGGATCGGGCTTAGGCTTGGCCATTGTGAAACATGCATTACAGCGGCACGGCGGTTGGTTGGAGGTCGTCAGTGTCGAGGGTAAAGGGAGTACTTTTACTTGTCATTTTCCTGCGCAGCGTGTTTCACTAACGGCTGTATAAGATTAAGTGTTAGCATTTTTTTGTATTGAGGTGATCTATGGAAACCGCTGATCTTACACATCATATTTCGCGGCGATTTAACGAAGATTTGGAAAAGGTCCGCAATCAAGTGCTGCAAATGGGCGGTTTTGTGGAGCAACAGCTGCACAAGGCTATTACCGCCTTGGTTGAAGGCGATAGCCGATTGGGTGAGTCGGTTGCTACCGATGACTATAAAGTTAACGGAATGGAAGTATCTATCGACGAAGAATGTAGCCGAATCTTGGCGATTCGCGCGCCTGCGGCTGGCGACCTTAGGGTTATCGTGGCAATTATCAAGACGATTACCGACCTTGAACGGATAGGCGATGAGGGCGAGAAAATTGGTTATATAGCCTCTCGTCTTGCCACGATGGAACGACCGGCGGATAAGTATCGAGAGGTTAAACACTTGGGTCGCCAGGTGGCTCAAATGGTGCATGACTCGCTCGATGCTTTTGCTCGTATGGACTCGCAGGCGGCCCTAAAAACGGCCCAGGAAGACAAAATGGTGGATGAGGAGTATGAAGCCATTCATCGCCAATGCATTACCTTTATGATGGAAGACCCGCGTACGATTCGACGTGCGTTAGAAATTATGTGGATTGTGCGCTCCTTAGAGCGCATCGGCGATCACGCTAAGAATATTTGTGAATATGTCATCTACATGGTGCATGGTAAGGATGTTCGCCATACCTCGCTTGAGGATGTCGCCAAACAAATTGACGCCGCGCACGCTACCACCCGTCGCTAATGTCCCGTACCGCTAATACTTTAGGGTTTGTGGCTTGCGCGCTGTTATTGGCCTATGCCTATTACGCACAGTATTTTCTGCATTTAGAACCCTGTCCGCTTTGCATATTCCAACGCATTGGGATGTTTGCCCTCGGCGTGGTGTTTTTACTGGCTGCGGTACATGATCCTGTGAGGAGCGGTAGACGCATTTATGCCGCGCTTGTCGCATTAGCTGCGCTGGGTACCGTCTTGGTAGCGGGTCGACATCTGTATATTCAAAGTCTGCCGCCGGGAAGTGTTCCCGCCTGCGGTGCATCCTTAGATTTCATGCTGAAAATTTTTAGTTTGAGCGAAGTCTTGAGCAAAGTATTGTCTGGATCAGGTGAGTGCGCCAAAATCGAGTGGCGTCTTTTAGGTTTGGCCATGCCAGCTTGGACGCTCATTGCTTCGCTAAGTCTAGGCGCCGGAGGTGTCTGGGCCAATTTGCGTAGGCAGGCACCGGTCTTGCGTTTCTGATGTCGGCGACCCTCGAACTCACCAAAGACTTGATATCGCGATCATCGGTGAGTCCCGTAGATGGGGGTTGCCAGGCGGTGATGATTAAGCGGTTGCGAGCGATTGGTTTCAAGGTCGAAATCTTAAATTTTGGGCCGGTGCAAAATTTTTGGGCGACACGGGGTGAAGTGGGGCCGGTGTTCTGTTTTGCGGGACATACCGATGTAGTCCCCACAGGTCCCCTTGAGGAGTGGAGCTCAGATCCCTTTACGCCCACTATTCGCGATGGGTTGCTGTATGGTCGTGGCGCTGCTGATATGAAAAGCGGGCTTGCCGCCATGGTAACCGCAGTAGAAGTCTTTGTGGCACAGCATCCCAATCACCGTGGCACACTCGCGTTCCTCATTACCAGTGATGAGGAAGGTCCTTCGGTCGATGGTACGCGGCGAGTGGTCGAGGAATTGCGGGCGCGCAAACAAATTATTGATTGGTGCTTAGTCGGCGAGCCTTCCAGTGAAATCACTTTGGGGGATACACTTAAAATTGGTCGCCGCGGTAGCTTAAGCGGCCGTCTCACCGTGCATGGCGTGCAGGGGCATATCGCCTATCCGCAATTCGCGGACAACCCAGTGCATGCGTTCGCGCCGGCTCTGGTTGATTTGAGCACGCGCACTTGGGACAGCGGCAATCAGCATTTCCAACCCACCAGCTTCCAGGTTTCAAATATCACGGCGGGAACCGGTGCACCCAATGTTATACCTGGCGAGTTGAAGGCGCGTTTTAATTTAAGATTCGCAACCGAACAAACAGTCGAAAAACTGCAATCGACGGTTGAAAATATATTGAAAGTTCACGGTGTAAAATATTCGCTGGATTGGTTTGTCTCGGGATTGCCGTTTTTGACCGTGCCCGGGCCGCTCTCTCAGGCGGCGTCGCGCGCGGTGGAAGAAGTCACGGGACAGACTCCTAAGTTATCGACTAACGGCGGTACATCGGACGGTCGCTTCATTGCGCCGATGGGTGCACAAGTTATCGAACTAGGTGTTATCAACCAATCCATTCACAAGGTTAATGAGTGCGTGCGCCTTGCTGATATTGATGTCCTACATCAAATCTATAGGCGCACGCTGGAACTCATGTTTCAAAAACTATAGTGGGCATACACTCCAATTTCACTAAATTTGCCGCCATTCGTGGCATTGGTGCCACCGATGAGGTACGAACCGTTGGCATCGGCGCTACTGACGCCGATTGCACCGTTATCGACTTTCTCATTCTTATACACCAGCGCTAGATCTAGTTTCTTGCTGGGTTTGTATGCGACGCCGATGTGCGCATAGGTGTCCTTAAGGCCAGGATTCACTTGTTTGCTGAGCTTGGCGTTGTCGTAGCGTGCGAATACTGCTACTTGCTCGGAGAAATTGTACGAGACCCAAATTGATTCACCGTCCGCTTTGTCTGAAACCACGGTGCCTGGACTTGTAGTGACACCATTGGTGATGATGCCGTTGGTGGCCACCACCACGCCTCCTGGACCCGCGAAGATTCCTGCCGCGTTAGTCGACTTGTAATTTTTTGCCATAAAATACTCGCCGCCAATGCGAAATCCCGCGAAGGTATAACCGATCGCCGCGTCAAAGCGGCTCGCCGTATTGCTGGCGAAGTTCGCATTGGCTTGCGTGACTTGTCCGAGGTGTCCACTGTAAACACCCAGCGCTAGAGTCAGGCCGGTGACTGGAACGATACCCACTCGGGCCTCGAAATCCACGTCTTTAGTGCGGGTCGGGTTCTTGAACCCGCCACCGTTAACCACGGATGCTGAATAGGTCAGCATCGAATCGGCAATTTTACCGCTGGCGTTTAAACCCCAATCAGCGGTGTTAGCAAATCCTAGCCGGTCGGTTTGCGGTTTCTCAATGTACCGATAGCCGTACAAACTCTCAACGAAGGGTGACCAAGGTGAGGTGTAGGAGCCGGCATGAACCACAAACGCATCATCAAGCTTCGCTTGTAAGTATAGTTTCTTGATAAACACCTCGGTAACGCCACCGCTGCCAGCGGTGGTGCTGCTACTAAATTGGGCATCGGTGGTTATATTCGCTGACCATACATCGTCAAATTTATGCTCCGCGACGAGATAAAAACGCTTAGCATCGAAGCCGACTCCGGTCGGATTAATATCGTTGCCATTTTGTTGATTGTTGATGTGGCTCACATCGAGAAAGGCTTCACCGCCGATGGTGGTGTTTGGCGCAACTTCAGTTTGGGCGTGCGCGCTCAAGGCCAGTGCGCCAATGAGTGGCAGGGCGAATAAAATTACCTTAGACATGAATTAACTCTCCGATATTGATACGCATTGGCGAAGGTACCTTAGATATATGACAGAATCATTACAACAATTGTTGTTTTCAAACAACGATTATTGAATCACGGTTACTGTCATAAAATTGACACATTTCCTGTAGAGACTTAAGCGCAGTCTTTAAACACACCGTGGAGTGTCTATGCAAATTAGTAGAATCAAAATCAGCGCGATTGCTGCGTTGGCGGTATTTTTTGTAGGTAGCGCGGCGGCCGGTGATATATCCGGTGCGGGCGCTACTTTTCCCTATCCAATTTATGCCAAGTGGGCGGATGCCTATAAAAAGCTGACTAATGTCGGGTTGAATTACCAGTCCATCGGTTCCGGAGGTGGTATCAAACAAATCAAGGCGAAGACTGTCATTTTCGGCGCATCGGATATGCCATTGAAGCCCGAAGACTTAAAGTCCGCGGGATTGCTGCAGTTTCCAATGATCATCGGTGGAGTAGTACCCGTTGTGAATGTCAGCGGTGTTAAGGCGGGCCAATTACATTTAGATGGACCTGTTATTGCTAGTATTTACCTGGGCGAAATTACCCAATGGGATGATCCGAAGATTAAAGCGCTCAATCCGAAATTAGCCCTGCCTGGCACGGCAATCGCTCCCGTGTACCGATCGGATGGTTCAGGAACTAATTTTCTTTTCTCAGATTATTTGTCCAAAGTTAGCGCCAGCTTTCAGTCGAAAATTGGCGCGAATGCGTCGGTGCAATGGCCCACGGGTATTGGCGCGAAGGGTAATGAGGGTGTGGCCAACATGACCAAACAGACCGATGGTGCGATCGGGTACGTCGAGTATGCTTTTGCGAAACAAAACAATATGGCTTTTGTGACGCTGACCAATAAGGACGGTAAGGCGATTGCGCCGAGCACGGAGTCGTTTCAAGCGGCGGCTGCGAATGCGGATTGGGCTAAAGCCGATTCTTACTATTTAATACTGACGAATCAGGCCGGTGGCAAGAGTTGGCCGATTACGGGCGCAAGTTTTATTTTGCTATATAAACAGCCGGAAGATTCAGTCGCCGTGGGCGAAGCATTGAAATTTTTCGCCTGGGCGTACAAGGACGGTGCTGGTATGGCCGCAGCACTGGATTATGTTCCGTTACCTGCGGCACTCGTGACCCAGGTTAAAAAGACTTGGGGCTCGGAAATCACTGCCAATGGTCACCCGCTGTGGAAGTGAAATTTTAAATACTGCCGTTCCTTGGGGGTATTTAGTTAATCTGGTCGAAGTCGGCGTATGCTTGAACCGCTGATTTCGACCTTTATGTTTATGTGGGAGCTAAACTGACATCGTGGCGATCATTGACCCGGGACACGCCGCAAAGCAGTTGATTTACGAACGAGTCTTCCGGACAGCGACGCTGGGGGCGGCGATTCTAGTGCTGTTGATTTTGGGAGGCGTTGTCATTTCATTGGTGCGTGGTGCCTGGCCAGCAATCGCTCATTTTGGGATTAGGTTTGTAACTCGCGAAGTTTGGAATCCGGTGACCGACGAATACGGGGCGTTGGCACCGATTTACGGCACCGTGGTTACGTCGGCTATTGCCATGGCGATTGCGGTTCCAGTGGGTTTTGGAATCGCATTGTTTTTAACTGAATTGTGTCCGCCGCTATTGAAGCGACCTATCGGAGTGGCGGTTGAATTGCTGGCGGCGGTGCCTAGTATCATATTTGGCATCTGGGGTTTGTTTGTCCTGGCACCGATACTGCAAAAGTACGTTCAACCCTGGCTCATCAAACATATTGGACATATGCCAGGAATCGGCGGGATATTTCACGGTCCGCCGTTCGGTATAGGGATATTAACTGCCGGTATTGTCTTGGCTATTATGGTGCTGCCTTTTATTGCGGCGACCATGCGCGATGTATTTGACACAGTACCTCCCATGCTTAAAGAATCGGGTTATGGGTTAGGAGCGACCACTTGGGAAGTCATTTGGAATGTAGTGGTACCGCATTCGCGGGTCGGCATCGTAGGCGGCATCATGTTGGGGCTGGGACGGGCATTGGGCGAGACTATGGCGGTCACTTTCGTGATTGGTAATGCGCACCGCATTAGCGCTTCGTTGTTGGCCCCGGGCACGACCATATCCTCGTCGATTGCTAACGAATTCACCGAAGCGGTGGGCGATCTATATACCTCATCGTTGATTGCGCTCGGGCTTTTGTTGTTCTTAATTACCTTTACCGTAATCGCAATTGCGCAAGCGATGCTGCGTCGACTCGAGCGTCAAGCGGCAAGCGTATGAATCGGCGTCTGTTGCGCAAACTAAGAAATAGTGCTTTTTTGGCGCTTTCCGTGCTGGCAACCCTGTTGGGACTGGCGTGCTTGGCGGCGATCCTCTGGACTTTGCTTTCGCACGGACTTACCGGGATGTCGTGGCATTTGTTTACGCAAATGACGCCTCCGCCCGGCGGCGAGGGCGGATTACTGAATGCGCTCTACGGCAGTGCCGTGATGACCTTACTCGGAATTCTGATCGGATCTCCCATTGGAGTACTGGCGGGAACTTATCTGGCGGAATACGGCAAAAATTCTCGCTTAAGCATGGTGATTCGCTTCATTAATGATGTTCTCTTGAGTGCGCCGTCGATAATTATTGGTCTTTTTATTTATGAACTAGTGGTTGTACGAATGGGTCATTTTTCAGCTATTGCCGGAGCGCTTGCGCTCGCGGTATTGGCCATACCCGTCACCTTAAGAACGACTGAAGATATGCTCAATTTAGTACCGCCAGGCATGAAGGACTCGTCAGCCGCACTGGGTGCCTATCCTTGGCGTACTACTTTGAGTGTATTGTATCCGGCGGCGCGCAGCGGCATTGTCACAGGATTGCTATTGGCGATTGCCCGTATTAGTGGTGAGACCGCACCTTTGCTGTTCACGGCGCTAAATAATCAGTTCTGGAGTACCAACATAAACGCTCCGATAGCTAATCTCCCCGTAGTTATTTTTCAATTTGCCTTAAGTCCCTACAAGGATTGGCAGGATTTGGCTTGGGCTGGCGCGTTGATTATAACAATGTCCATTTTAATATTGAGTATTACGGCGCGTGTGATTTTGGCCTATCTACACACCGAGCGCGGACTTAAATAAATGATTCCTTCCTTTAAACTGCCGAAGCATTTAAAAATGCGTTCGCCGCAAGTCGATGCGAGTTTAAAAATTGTCGAAGCGGGTCCGCCAAAAATTGAGATTAGGGATTTAAATTTTTTCTACGGTGCGGTGCAATCGCTGCACCATATTAATATGTTACTTGCTGATCGATCTATTACCGCGTTTATTGGACCTTCAGGTTGTGGAAAATCGACGCTATTGCGGGTGCTAAATAGGATGTATGCACTCTACCCTGGACAACGCGCCGAAGGGGAAGTGCTGATCGGTGGCCAGAATATCATGGAGGCCGATGTCGCTGAGCTGCGCTATCGGGTCGGCATGGTTTTCCAGAAACCCACACCGTTCCCCATGTCGGTATTCGACAACGTGGCCTTTGGCCTGCGATTAGCGGGCGGCATGCGCGGCGTCCTTAATGAGCGCGTTGAATCTGCATTGCGAGATGCCGCGATTTGGGATGAGGTTAAAGATAAACTTAGGTCGGATGGCCGCAGCTTATCCGGCGGGCAACAGCAACGATTGTGTATTGCGCGTGCCATAGCGGTGCAACCTGAAGTGTTATTGCTGGATGAACCTACCGCCGCGCTTGATCCTATTTCGACACTGAAGGTCGAAGAAACCTTGCAGGCTTTACGTGAAAAATATTGCATCGTGGTGGTAACTCACAATTTGCAACAGGCGGCGCGGGTATCCAATGTTACCGGTTTCATGTACCTGGGCGAACTGGTGGAAATGGGACCTTCTGCGGAAATATTTACCTCTCCGAAAAATCGCAAAACTGACGATTACATTACCGGCAAATTCGGATAGTCGTTGCACAGCCTTATGGATACATTTTCCCCTAGCGGAACTATTTTGAACGGTGCCTCGGTACAAGATGCGATTATGAGTGCGCGTGCCGTGAATGTTTTCTATGGCACAAAACATGCGGTCAAGAATGTCAGTCTCGATATTGGTCGTCATCAGGTGCTGGCCTTGATTGGCCCGTCGGGTTGCGGGAAATCGAGTTTTTTGCGTTGTCTCAACCGGATGAACGATACGATTCAGGGTGCGCGAGTGGAGGGCCTTATTACGCTAGATGGGCAAGATATTTATGCAGCTCGGCAAGATGTTGCTCAATTAAGGGCACGCGTCGGTATCGTTTTCCAAAAGCCAACGCCGTTTCCGCAGTCGATTTATGCCAATGTTGCGTATGGTCCGCGAATTCATGGACTGACAAAAGATCGGGGCAGTATGGATGAATTGGTGCAAACCAGTTTGGAACGTGCAGGACTTTGGAACGAGGTAAAGGATCGATTGTCGCAATCTGGCACAAGCCTCTCAGGTGGGCAACAACAACGATTATGTATTGCGCGCACGATTGCGGTAAATCCGGACGTCATCCTGATGGACGAACCCACATCCGCGCTCGATCCCATTGCAAGCGCGAAAATTGAGGATCTTATCGATGTACTTCGCGCTAACTATGCAATTGTGATTGTCACGCACAATATGCAACAGGCGGCTCGGGTATCGCACCGCACGGCATATTTCCATATGGGCGACTTGGTTGAAGTCGGGGCCACGAATATGATGTTTACTAATCCGCAGCAAAAACTCACTGAAGATTATATTACGGGGCGATTCGGCTAATTAGTCAATATTGCGCAATAGCTCGTTGAGCGACGTTTTGGCGCGCGTTTGAGCATCGACCCGTTTGACGATTACCGCGCAGTTAAGATTGTATTTGCCGCTTATTGCGGGTAAGGACCCGGCAACTACCACCGCTCCAGCGGGTACGCGACCGTAAAGAATTAGATCATGTTCGCGATCGTAAATACGAGTGCTCTGGCCGATGAATACGCCCATTGAAATTACTGCACCGGTTTCGATAATGACGCCTTCCACGATTTCGGAGCGCGCACCAATGAAGCAATTATCTTCGATGATTGTAGGGTGGGCTTGCAGGGGTTCAAGCACGCCACCGATTCCGACGCCGCCGGATAGGTGAACATTCTTGCCAATCTGAGCACAAGAACCGACGGTCGCCCAAGTGTCTACCATAGTGCCGGAGTCTACGTAGGCGCCGACATTCACGTAACTCGGCATGAGTACCACATTATTGGCGATGTAAGCGCCGCGGCGCACTGTGGCGGGAGGCACTACGCGGGCGCCTGCCGCCGCGAATTGTGCGGCGGACCAGCCTTTATATTTGAGGGGGATCTTATCGTAAAAACTGAAATCGCCGCTAGTAACCGGTTGATTATCGTTGATCCGAAAAGACAGTAATATCGCCTTTTTTAACCATTCATTAACTTTCCATTCGCCGTTAATTTTTTCCGCCACGCGCAATTTACCGGTGTCCAATGCTTCAATTGCCTGAGTGACTGCGTCACGAATTTCGGGTGTTGCGCTTTGTGGCGTAATGGTTTGCCGTTGTTCATAAGCTGATTCGATAACAGGTTGCATGGGCTTGACCTTATGCTGCGCTCTGGTCGAGAGCCCGTACCAGGGAGTCTTGAACGCGGTCACAGGCTTCTTGCTGTAAGGGACGGTCATTAGGACCTGCAATATAAAAGACGTCTTCGGCTCGTTCGCCCACGGTCATAATTTTGGCTCCGTTGATGGTAATGTGCTCGGCCTTGAAGACCTTCCCAACTTCCGATAACAGGCCCGGCCTATCTGCGGCAATCAGCTCGAGAATAGTGCGATTGTTGCGCGTATCAAGACTGAAGTTCACTTGTGTAGGAGTGCTAAACATACGTACTTGACGCGGCGCGCGGCGCGTCACCGCTTGCGGTGAGTCTTCCGGTTGCTGAAAATTACGCCACAGGCCGCGTTCGATTTCTTGTAAGCGATGGCTGTCGCTAATCACCGCACCGTTGTCTTCTAACACCACGTAGGTTTCTAGACTAAAGCCATGAGTACTTGAAATAAGTCGCGCATCGACCACATTCAGGCCCATTTGATCGAGGACTGCCGTGGTGCGAGCGAAACTGTGTAAACCTCGGGTCGTATACGTTAGGACGGCCGTACCCCCACGGTCTGAAGGCTTTCCGATCGCCACTAAAGGTGCATCATCATTCGGGTGTCGATCCGCGAGCAAAGAAGTATGCCACGCGATTTCTTCAGGCGTGCAACGCAGAAAGTAAGCTTCGCTCCACTGTGACCATATTTGATTGACTTGCTGCGCCGGGATGTGTCGCATTTGTTCACGTGCGTGCTCTTGTGTCTCGCGAATCAATTCTTCTTGGTCGATCGGCGTCTCAAGCCCACGGCGTAAGGCGCGTTTAATGCGCTCGTAGAATTCTTCAAAAAGCCGCGCTTTCCAGGAATTCCAAAGTTTAGGATTAGTGCCGCGAACGTCGGCTGCAGTTAATACGTATAGATAGTCCAAGTGGGCTTGGTCGCCGACACGGCGTGCAAAATCGTGAATCACGTCCGGATCGCTGATATCTTTTTTCTGGGAAGTTATGGAAAACACCAGATGATTTTTAACCAACCAGGCCACCAAGCGTGCTTCGTAACGTCCTAGTCCTTGTTCCAGGCAGAAGGCTTCAGCGTCTACCGCACCGAGTTCAGAGTGGTCGCCGCCGCGACCTTTCGCAATATCGTGAAACAGAGCCGCTAGATAAGCGAGTTCTTGACGCGGCAACGATTGCATAATTTGGCTAAGGGTGGGAAATTCTTCGTTGTATTTTGGTATAGCCAAACGGCGCAAATTACTGACCACAAATAGCGTATGGGCGTCCACGGTGTAGGCATGGAATAAATCGTACTGCATGCGGCCCACAATCCGTCCAAAAGCTGGAATGTAGCGACCGAGTACGCCATATAAATTCATACGCCGCAATTCGTGAGTAACCCCGACGGGTGCACACAATATTTCCATGAAGACGCGATGATGGCGCGGGTTCTGGCGAAATTCCTCGTCAATAAGCCACACATGGGTGCCGATTAAACGAATAGTCTCAGCCCGCACCCCGCGAAGTTCGGGATGCTGTTGAAGTAACACAAATAATTCTAAAAGTGCTGAAGGGTAGCGTGCAAAGACCTCTGGATTAGTGACTTCTAAATAATCGTTACGAATTTGAAAGCGCGCATTAATTGGTAGCGGTGGCGCGCTCTGGGTCAGAATTGCCTCGCGAAATAGCTGCAGCAGCATTTCGTTGAGCAAGCTGACGTCCATGACCGTGCGATAATATTTTTGCATCAACTGTTCAACAGCAAGCGTGAAACTAGCGTCTTCGTAACCAAACAGTTTTGCGAGTTTAATCTGATAATCAAACAGCAGCCGGTCTTCACGTCGGCCGGTCAACATGTGCAGTCCGAAGCGGACCCGCCACAAAAAAGATTGACCTAATTTCAGCTTGCGTAATTCTTCGGGGGTTAGAAAACCGTGCGCGACTAATTCATCTAGGGTGTCGGTGCCGAAATGGCGTTTGGCGACCCAACCTATAGTCTGGATGTCGCGTAATCCCCCTGGGCTGGATTTGACGTTGGGTTCGAGATTGTAGGCAGTATCAAAATAGCGATGGTGGCGCTCTGATTGCTCATGCACCTTCGCTTCAAAAAAATCCTGAGATGACCATAGCCGGTCATTGGCTAGAGCGCGGCGCATTCCGGCAAACAGTGATTCGGGACCGGAGAGTAACCTGGCTTCAAAAAGGGTAGTGGCAACACTAATGTCGGCGAGGCTCTCGCGTTGACAGTCGTCAATGGATCTTACGCTGTGCCCGACCTCAAGACCGATGTCCCAAAGAAAGGTCAAAAATTTTTCAATGTCTGACTGCCAATTATCGGAATCACTTTTAGGCAGCAGCACCATGATATCGATATCGGAGCAGGGGTGTAATTCGCCACGCCCGTAGCCGCCGACGGCTACCAATCCTAAATCGTCTACGAACTGCCCAGCACAATTGAGCCAGGCTGCGCGCAACACAATATCGACCAGCAGGGCTCGGTCGCGTACTAAGTTCTCCACTACGTCATCGGCGCTAAAACGCTCTTGGAGTATTTCAGTTCCACGATCGAGTACTTGGCGGAAAATGAGCGGTGAAAATTGGTCGCTTTGCAACAACCCGGGTGCAGCAGCCAAATAAGGCCATTCGAGTGATGTGTCTAAAAATGGATTGCGGGCGCTCAAAGGGTCAGGACCTCAAAACCGCTCTCAGTGACCAGTATGGTGTGCTCCCATTGGGCCGATAGAGACTGATCCTTGGTCACTACGGTCCAACCGTCTGGCAAAAGGCGTACATCGCGGCGACCGGAGTTGATCATGGGTTCGATGGTAAAAGTCATGCCGGGATGTAGTTCAAGGCCGGTACCGGCCTTGCCATAGTGAAGAACTTGCGGGTCCTCATGGTAAATACGTCCGATTCCGTGACCACAATACTCCCGCACCACCGAGAAATTCTGACTCTCGGCCAATGTTTGAATGGCATTGCCAATATCCCCTAATCGAGCACCTGGTTTAACAATGCGAATTGCCCGCCACATAGCTTCAAAACAAGTGGTCGTGAGTCGGCGAGCCGCCACCGTGGGTTCGCCGGCAAAATACATGCGGCTGGTATCGCCGTGGAAGCCATCGCGAATGACGGTTACGTCAATATTGACGATATCCCCGCTTTTTAAGCGTTTGTCACCGGGAATGCCATGGCACACCACATGGTTCACGGAGGTGCAAATGGTTTTCGGGAATCCGCGATAATTTAGATTGGCCGGAATAGACTTCAATTCATCGACGATAAAGTCATGGCAGCGCTGGTCCAGCTCCTCGGTGCTAACGCCGGGTATCACGAACGGTTCGATCATATCGAGGACACTAGCCGCAAGTCGGCCTGCGGCGCGCATTTTGTCCTGTTCGGCGGGGGTTTTGATAGTCACATTCATAAGATATCTTAGACTTTGTTTCGGGTGGTAGTTCATGGTATAAAGCCGGGCTATTTTTAACAACCCCACACGTGTATCGTCACAATTGGCTGGGTGCTTGAAGCTTTAGGGCTTTAAGTGGCCAATTGGGATACACGGAGGCTTAACCCAACAGGAGTTTATATGTCTAGCGTGTCTATGCGACAAATGCTGGAAGCGGGCGTCCATTTTGGACATCAAACCCGTTTCTGGAATCCGAAGATGGCCCCTTTTATCTTCGGTGAACGTAACAAAATTCACATTATTAACCTTGAAAAGACCCAGCCCCTTTACACCGAGGCGGCAGCCTTTATCAAGGGAGTGGCGGCTTCTGGCGGTCGAGTGCTGTTCGTTGGCACCAAGCGTTCGGCACGCGATGCCGTGCAAAAAGAAGCCAGCCGTTGCGGCATGCCCTACGTCAACCAGCGATGGTTAGGCGGCATGCTGACCAACTTTAAGACCATTCGTCAGTCCATCAAGCGTTTGAACGAGCTTGACGAGATGGCGCAAAGCGGTGCATTAGATAGGCGCGGCAAAAAAGAGGCGCAAATGTTGCGTCGCGAAATGGATAAATTATTGCGCAGTTTGGGCGGGATCCGCGATATGAATGGCCTGCCGGATGCTTTATTTGTAATCGATGTCGGGCACGAAGAGATCGCGATTCATGAGGCGCGTAAATTGGGTATTCCGGTGGTGGCAGTGGTTGATACCAATTGTTCCCCCGACGGTATCGACTATGTGATTCCGGGTAACGATGATGCCATGCGCGCCATCTTACTGTATGCCGGCGGTGCTGCCGATGCGGTGCTTGAAGGCCGGGCTTCATTGCCCGAAGTACCAGTGGGCGAAGATGATTTTGTGGAACTTGACGAAGAAGGCAACCCGAAGAAACGAGTTGCCGGTGCAAAGCGGACAGCTCCCGCGCCTCGGGGTAGGAAGCCGGTTCCTGCGCGTCGTAAGGTAGCAGTGAGCTTGGCCCCGGGTGTCGCCGCGGTAACGCCAAGCGATGAGGTCGAGGTGGATGATGTTGAGGTAGCGGACGCGGCCCCGGCTGAAACCCGCCCGGCGAGTGCTCCGCGTCGTCGTCCGGTAGGGCGTCGTACTCCGGCGCGAGGCCCTTAAAGTTTATGAATATTACGGCAGATTGCGTTAAACGCTTACGTGAGCGTACCGGCGCCGGCATGATGGAGTGTAAAAAAGCGCTGGTTGAAACCGCGGGTGATTTGGACGCCGCCGCGGAACTTATGCGTAAAACCGGGCTTGCTAAGGCTGACAAAAAAGCTGCGCGTATTGCTGCGGAGGGTATTGTTGTTGTTGAGCGATCCGGCAATAGTGCCGCGATGGTTGAAGTGAATTGCGAAACCGACTTTGTTGCGCGTAGCGATGAGTTTCAGGAGTTTGCACGTGATGTTGCGCGAGTAGGTTTGGCTCATGCTCCGGCAAAATTGTCGGATCTCTTGGCTCTGATGCATAACGGCGCCAGTCTCGATGAGCATCGCCGTGTATTAATCGCCAAAATTGGCGAAAATATCTCGGTGCGTCGTTTTGTGCGAGTCTCGGCGCCCGGGGCACTCGGCATTTATGTGCACGGCAGCCGTATAAGCACCGTCCTAGCGCTGGAAGGCGGGGATGAAACATTGGCACGTGATTTAGCCATGCATGTGGCTGCGGTTAATCCCGCTTATATCGATGCTGGCGCAGTACCGGCCGCGATACTCGATAAAGAGCGCGAAATTCTGACCGAGCAGACTAAGCTGGAAAAAAAACCGGCTGAGATTATCGCCAAGATGGTTGAAGGCCGTTTGCGAAAGTATTTGGCGGAAATCACCCTTGTGGGACAACCTTTTGTTAAGGATCCAGACACTACCGTCGAGAAGCTTCTTGCAACATCGAAGGCTAAGGTGTTGCAATTCGTTCGTTATGAAGTCGGTGCGGGTATTGAAAAGAAGCAAGACGATTTTGTGGGTGAGGTAATGGCTCAGGTCAAAGCGAAATCCTAAAGCCATGACGTCCAAGGCTCGCTATCGCAGGATATTGGTAAAATTATCGGGCGAAGCGCTGTTAGGCAGCGAGGATTACGGCATCGATCCTAAAATTCTCAAGCGTATTGCGGGAGAAATTCGCGATCTGACCGACCTCGGAGTCGAGGTCGCGGTAGTGATTGGTGGCGGCAATATTTTTCGGGGTGCAGGCCTGGCGCGCGCGGGCATGGATCGAGTCACGGGCGACCATATGGGAATGCTTGCGACCGTTATTAACGCCTTAGCCATGCAAGACGCATTGGAGAGCCTGGGTACCCACGTGCGAGTCATGTCCGCATTGCGTATCAATGAAGTTTGCGAGGACTATATTCGACGCCGCGCGATACGCCATTTAGAGAAGGGTAGAGTGGTGATTTTTGGTGCCGGTACCGGCAATCCTTTTTTTACCACAGACACCGCTGCAAGTCTGCGGGCCATTGAAATAAACGCTGAAATACTGCTTAAAGCCACCAAGGTCAATGGCATTTATGATTCCGATCCATTGATAAATCCTAATGCCAAGCGCTATACCCATTTGACCTATGACAAAGTACTTAATGATCGTCTCAATGTGATGGACGCCAACGCCATTGTTTTATGTCGAGAAAATAACCTACCTTTACAAGTGTTTAATTTGTTTAATGCGGGTGACCTAGGCCGTATCGTGCAAGGTGAAGACGTTGGCACCGTGGTATCTGCTGAGATTTAAGGGGAACTCATGCTCGATGACATTAAGAAAGATGCGACCGTGCGTATGCAGAAGTGTGTCGCAACTTTTCGAGACCAGTTAAAGAAATTACGTACGGGTCGAGCACATACCAGTCTGATTGAGCACATTAAGGTTGACTATTATGGCTCGGAGATGCCACTCAATCAGGTGGCAAATGTTGCGACCGAAGACGCCCGGACCCTTACCGTCACCCCTTGGGAAAAGGCGATGGTCCCGATTATTGAAAAAGCTATCTACAAATCGGATTTAGGATTAACACCTAATACTGCGGGTCAGTTGATTCGCATCTCGATGCCAGCGCTGACCGAAGAACGTCGGCGTGATATCACTAAGGTAGTGCGATCAGAAGCCGAAGGAGCTCGGGTGGCGGTACGTAATGTACGCCGTGAAATTATGAATGAGCTCAAAGAAATGCTTAAAGAAAAATTGATAGCCCAGGATGATGATCGGCGTGCGCAGGATGATGTTCAAAAGCTGACTGATAAGCATGTGGCCGAAATCGACCAGGCGATGGCCGATAAGGAAAAGGAATTGATGCAGGTTTGATGATGCAGGACTCACCGCAGCATGTTGCAATCATTATGGACGGCAACGGTCGGTGGGCAAAGGCACGCGGCCTGCCGCGGACCGCCGGGCATCGCGCCGGCCTTAAAGTAGTGCGTCAAATCGTCGAAGAATGCGTCGCGCGCAAAGTGGGGTTTCTGACCCTATTTACTTTTAGTAGCGAGAACTGGCGAAGGCCACCCGATGAAGTGGGTATGCTTATGGGCCTGGTGCTGGATGCGCTGGAACGCGAAATCAATGATTTACACCGCAATGGCGTACGACTTCGATTTATAGGTGATCGTGCAATGCTGGGCGCGGATTTAACTGCACGCATCTTAAGCGCTGAAGCCCTAACTCTTGAGAATAAAGGGCTTGGACTTAACGTGGCGATGGCCTATGGGGGGCGTTGGGATATTTCTCAGGCCTGTCGTTCGCTTGCGAGCGAGGTAGCGAGTGGCGCCTTACAGGTGGATGAGATTAATGAAGCGCGTATCGGTTCGCGGCTTAGCCTCGCGCCACTGCCTGATCCTGATCTTATGATTCGTACTGGTGGTGAACAACGAATCAGTAACTTTTTGTTGTGGAATATGGCCTACACCGAATTATATTTTTGCGATGTGCTGTGGCCTGAGTTCTCGGTGCAGAATTTACAAAATGCTTTTGATAACTTCAAGGATCGGGAGCGGCGTTTCGGTAAAACTTCTCTGCAAATTACCTCGCCTCCCAATGGTTGAGGTCTGTCGTGCTTAGGATCCGGATAATGACTGCCGCGGCTTTGGCCGTAGGTTTAGGGGTGAGTTTATTTGTATTACCCGTCGCTTGGGGCTTAACTGTCATCGGTGCTGCATTTTTATTAGGTGCGTGGGAGTGGGCGGGGTTTGCTCAGCTTAAGCCCACGTTTCGGCTGATTTATAGCGCGGCCATTGGGTTATTGATGTTTTGTGCTTGGGTTTGGAGCGAAACTACGCACAATCTAGTAGTGCTGATGGGTACGGCGTGCGTATGGTGGTTGGCCGCTTTTGCCTGGATTGGTCTTGCCCCACAGTGGCAAAATCGCAATATAACGCTGGGCTGCGGTGCGCTGGTTTTAGTGCCGGCCTATGTCGCCTTGGCTCGCATGCATGTCGCGCGAGGCATCTTGGCTCCGATGGGCTTGGTGTTGGCATTTTTATTGTTGGTATTTTCGGCCGATATAGGGGCTTATTTTGTGGGACGCTGGTTGGGTCGCCAAAAATTGGCACCGCGGGTAAGCCCGGGTAAGACTCGCGAAGGGGCGATGGGTGGCCTCGCGCTGGTAATGCTTGTCGCGTGCGTGGGTGCCTATCGATTCCACCTGTCTGTGCTTGCGGTGCTAGGGTTAGCCGGCCTGGTCGGAATTTTTTCTATTGTCGGCGATTTGACTGAAAGCATGTTCAAACGAGCTGCCGGGCTTAAAGACAGTGGCCGCTCGTTACCGGGTCATGGCGGTGTATTGGATCGAATTGATAGCGTCACCGCTGCCGCGCCGTTTTTTGTGCTCGGCGCTATTAGATTGGGCTTACTGACATGAGCACCCAGGCATGAGGACCCAGGGCGTGGCGATTTTGGGATCCACGGGGAGTATTGGGCGCAGTACATTAGCGGTCTTAAGTCTGCACCCCGATCTGTACAAGGTGCGGCTACTAGTCGCTCGCAGCAGTTGGCAAGCACTAGTCGAGCAAGCGCTGAAGTTTAAACCTGACCGGGTGGTATTAATCGATGCGGGCGCTGCTATGCTCGCGAGTCGGGCTCTGCGAGAACAAGGCTCCGCTACGCGCGTGGAGCACGGCGTTACGGCGCTTGAAGATGCGGTGGCTGAATCGGATATAGACGTTGTGATGGCGGCTATTGTCGGTGCCGCGGGGCTGCTGCCGACTTTAAGCGCAGTGCGGTCCGGTAAACGTATTTTGCTCGCTAATAAGGAGTCGCTGGTCATGGCGGGCCGCTTGCTGATGGATGAAGTGCAACACGCCGGTGCGGTATTGATTCCCATTGATAGCGAACACAATGCGATTTTTCAGTGTATGCCCGCCGGGTATTTGCCGGGTAGTGCTGGGCGTGGCGTGACGCGGCTGATATTGACGGCCTCTGGCGGCCCCTTTCGCAGTACTGAATTGGCGGATCTTTCAACGGTAACTCCTGATCAGGCCTGTGCCCATCCTAAGTGGAAAATGGGCCGTAAGATCTCGGTCGATTCGGCCACGCTGATGAACAAGGGCCTGGAAGTCATCGAGGCAACTTGGTTGTTTGCCTTGCCTGAGTCCAAAGTCGACGTGCTGGTGCATCCGCAAAGCGTGGTGCATTCCCTGGTCGAGTATGCAGATGGCTCGATATTGGCGCAAATGGGTGCGCCGGATATGCGGACCCCCATTGCGCAGGCATTGGCATGGCCAGAACGGATGAATTCCGGTGTACAATCATTGAACTTAAGCGAGATTGGTCGTTTGGAATTCGAGCCGCCGGATCATGTGCGCTTTCCCAGCCTTGAGCTTGCGAGAATGGCTGCACGTGTGGGGGGTACGGCTCCGGCGGTGCTGAACGCGGCGAATGAGGAGTCGGTACAAGCATTTCTAGACCGACGCTTGAACTTTACTGACATTCCCGTGGTCATTGACAGAGTGCTGCAACGCCTCAACGTAGTCCCTATAAAGACTCTGAGCGATGTGTTGGAGGCTGACGCCGCGGCACGACGCCTGGCTTCGGCACAGATTGAGACGGTCTATGGAGCCCTTGCATGAAAATTTTGATTTATTCGGTCGCCATTGTTGCCTTTTTGGTGGCGATTGGAATCCTGGTTGCGGTACATGAATTCGGTCACTATTGGGTTGCCAAGAAATTGGGTTTCAAGGTGCTACGTTTTAGTATCGGCTTCGGCAAACCTTTGTGGACGCGCATTGGGAAAGACGCCGATAAAACCGAATATTGTATAGCCGCGATTCCGCTGGGCGGGTATGTCAAATTACTCGATGAGCGCGAGGGTGAAGTGCTAGCGGCCGAATTGCCGCGCTCCTTCACACGCAAACCCGTTGCGCATCGGGTGGCCGTGTTGCTTGCGGGTCCCGGCATGAATTTTATTTTTGCGATAGTGCTATATGCCGCCATAGGGTTGATTGGTACTGAAATTGTTAAACCGTTGGTGGGTCAGGTGCGAGCCGATAGTCCGGCGGCGCTGGCTGGATTAAAGAGCGGCGATTTAATCGTGCGTGTCGGCGATCGCGCGGTGGCGGATACCGAACAGTTGCAGATGGCGTTGCTTGGTCAAGTCTCGGATGGAAGTCCCATAAAATTAACTTTGCACGGTAGCAGTGGCGAGCGATCGGTGGTGTTACGCGTTGATACGGAGCGCCGGGTACTGACTGAGCCTGGGAAATTGTTATCGGGGTTGGGTTTTGATTTAGACACTTGGCATGCCGATGCCATTGTGCATGCAGTGCCAGCGGAAAGTGCGGGTGCACGTGCAGGGTTGCGCGTAGGGGATCATTTGATGGCGGTGGATGGTCGGGCTATTGATAATAGTTCGCAATTTGTGTCGGTGGTAAACGCAGCTTTAAATCGTGTGATCACCATCCAATATGTTCGCGCAGGCGTATCAGCTAGTACCTCGGTGCGGGTACCGCAAGTCTTAGATCAGGGTCGGTATATTGGTCGACTAGGAATCGCTCTGGCAGAAGGACCTCGGTCTTGGCCTGCGGGTATTCTGATTACTCAGCGATTGGGTTTGATCGATGCAACTTTGGCTGGAATCGCCAAGACATGGGAAATGTCATCGATGACGGTGCGGATGCTGTGGCGAATGGTTACGGGTCAAGTGTCTGCGAAGAACATCAGCGGACCCATTAGCATTGCCGAGTTTGCGGGAATTAGCGCATTGATGGGCGGCACTGCGTTTCTGTCGTTTTTGGCGATCATCAGCGTGAGCTTGGGGGTTTTAAATTTAATGCCGGTGCCTATGCTCGATGGAGGACAGGTGATGTTCCAGATAGTGGAGGGTGTTAAGGGGAGTCCGCTTTCTGAGCGCACGCAGATTCTCGGACAACAGATCGGCATTGCTTTGCTACTCGTGCTGATGAGTTTGGCTTTCTATAATGATATTTCAAGACATTTGAACTAACGGATAATCATGATGACAAATTGCCTCTGGTTTTTAGCGCGTGCGTCCTAATTTAAGGTGCTTAGGGTTGATCGGGCTCATCGCAGCACCGCTCGCCTCGCATGCACAAGTAGCGCAGGAGCCTTTTACGGTCGGCGACATTAGAGTGGAGGGATTGCAGCGAATTTCAGAAGGGACGGTATTTAACTACCTGCCTGTGAATATCGGCGATCGACTTGATGGTCAGCGGATCGGCGAGGCGATGCGAGCGCTTTATACCACCGGCTTTTTTCGTGATGTTGAGCTTCGTCGTGATGGCAACACGCTTATTGTCGTGGTGATCGAGCGGCCGTCAATCGCTAAATTTGAGCTTAAGGGTAACAAGGATATCAAGACTGAGGATTTGCAGAAAAGCCTGCGTAACGTAGGATTGGCTCAAGGTAAGACTTTTGATCGATCAGTGCTTGATGAAGTCAAACAATATCTGACCGACCAATATTTTAGTCGCGGTAAGTACGCAGTGCGCGTGGATACCAAAGTTACGGATTTACCTGGCAATAAGGTCGACGTCGTGGTCGATATTAAAGAAGGCAAACGCTCGAAAATACGGCAAATTAATCTGGTTGGTAATACCAAGTTCAAGGAGCAAGACGTACTCGATAAGTTCGAGTTAAAAACTCCTAATTGGTTATCCTGGTACAAACAAGATGATCGATATTCGCGTGAATCGCTGACCGGCGATTTGGAGAAACTACGCTCCTATTACATGGATCGTGGTTACGCCAATTTTCAAATCGAATCGACCCAAGTAGCCATAGCGCCGGAAAAGGACGATATGTTTATTACGGTGAACGTCAACGAGGGTGAGGTATTCAAAGTATCTGAAATCAAACTCGCAGGGACCCTGGTGGTCCCAGAGGCTGAACTTCGAAAATTATTGTTGATTAAACCGGGCGATATTTTTTCGAGAAAATCGGTGACGAGTTCGCAAGAGCTTATGAGTTATCGGCTCGGCGCTGATGGTTATGCTTTCTCTAAAATAGATCCGGTGCCCACCGCGGACAATGAGAAAAAAACCGTATCTTTAACTTTTTTCATTGAGCCTGGTAATCGTGTCTACGTGCGACATATTAATTTCAGCAATACCACCGCCATCAACGATGAGACCTTACGGCGTGAAATGCGCCAGTTGGAGGGCGGTTGGCTATCTAATTCCGCTCTCGAGCGATCCAAGGAGCGTTTGCAGCGCCAGCCTTATATCGAGAAAGTGGAATTCGAGACTAAGCCGGTCGCGGGCAGCGCGGATCTGGTGGATGTGGACTACAACATCAAGGAAGGGCTGCCAGGCCAATTTGGCGGTGGCATCGGCTATTCTGAGTCCCAGAAATTCAGCTTGAACGGCAATTTTGTGCACAGTAATTTTATGGGGACTGGCGATCGTATAGCCCTTGAGGTGAATGCGGGCAAATACAGTAAAAGCTATGTTTTTTCGCACACTAACCCATACACCACGATTGATGGGGTGTCGCGCACGGCTTCGCTGTCGATCAGGGATATCAAGCAATTTGTATCGGCCTCATCGAATTTTTCCACCAAGCAGTATACGGCGGCCGAGTCCTGGTCCTATCCCATCTCGGAGTACCAGGGCCTACAGATTGGAGTTTCTGCGAATAAATCTTCGTTGGTGGTGCGTGAGGGCTACAGCGCCTTCCAGTCCGTTAATTGGGTCAAGTCGAACGGAAAGTCGTTTGAACGGGCGCTCGCTGATACCAATGGCGATGGAGTTATTAACTCACTGGACAATCCCTACACGGTATTCGGCACCAACTTTTATACCTATGAGCTGAGCGGGGGTTGGTCCTATGATTCACGCAATCGGGCCTTATTTGCCGATCGTGGCATGCATCAGGTGCTGTCCGCACGCTTCGCCCTACCTTTAAGTGATGTTCAGTATTACGCGCTGAACTATGAGTTCGTAAAGTATTTCCCTATTTGGAAAAAATGGAGTTTCTCATTCAATGCATCCTATGATTATGCCTCTGCATTAGGTAAGACGACCGCAGTTCCTCCCTATTTGAATTATTTCGCTGGTGGACCTGACAGCGTGCGCGGCTTTCGTGAGAGCCGTTTAGGTCCGCGTGATAACATCGGCATAGGTAATCCTTATGGTGGTAATTTTCGGGTGGTCAATCGGGTCGAGCTAATCTTCCCGGTACCCGAAAAATGGCGCAGTGCAGCCCGGGTCAGTTGGTTCTTTGACTTAGGCAATGTGTTCCAAACCGGCAATAAAGTCCAATTTCTGGGCGTGGACGACGTCACTCCGGTTAATTACCATTTCAGCTATAATCAGCTGAAGCGATCGACGGGGCTTGCCGTGCAGTGGCTGGCACCTTTAGGGTTGTTCCGGTTTTCGTATGGGATTCCCTTACACACGTTTCCGGGTAATACGGTTCGTTTCGGCGATGAGGTAGAGCGGTTCCAGTTTTCGATCGGTCAGGCGTTTTGATAAAATTACTTGAGGTCTTAAAATTTATTATGTCGACTTTTAACGTTAAGCTTCCCTTATTAGCCTTAGGCCTTTGTGGCTTAATAATTTCTTCTGCAGCTAGTGCGGAAGCCAAGATGGGCGTGGTTAATTTCCAAAAATTATTGGAAGACGCACCTCAGACTAAGACCGCTTTAGCGGCTCTTGAGAACGAATTTGCCCCAAGGCGTCGTGAGCTTTTAACCATGCAGAATGACCTAAAAGCGCGTGATGAGAAATTACAGCGTGAAGGTGCCGTGATGTCAGAAGCAGATCGCGCTAAGGCGGAAAAGACACTGCGCGACCAGCAGCGTGAGTTCTCGCGTAAAGCGAGCGAATTTCAGGACGACGCTTCGACTCGTCGTAACGAAGAGATTGGTAAAGTACAGCGCTATTTAGTGCAAGAGATCCAAGTATACTCGGGTGCACAAGGATTTGATTTGGTACTGGGCGAAGGGGTGTTTTATGCCAAGCCAGCGTACGACGTTACGGCCAATGTTTTGGCGGTACTGGCGACCAAGCCCAACACCTTGCCGGCCGCAAGTCCCGCTGCCGCGCCTAAGCCTACTATTAGCAAGTAGATTCTTTGACCATACCTTTCAAGATGGATATCGAAGCGATCATGCGGCAGTTGCCGCATCGATACCCTTTCTTGCTAGTCGATCGGGTGCTCGAGTGCGTGCCCGGTAAGTACATCCACGCGATCAAGAATGTGACTTTTAATGAGCCGTTTTTTCCGGGGCATTTTCCGCATCGACCGGTGATGCCGGGTGTAATGATTATAGAAGCATTGGCCCAAGCGGCGGGAATATTGGCCTTTAAGACCGTGGGTGTAGTACCCGATACTGAAACACGTTTTTATTTCGTGGCCATCGACAATGCTCGGTTTCGCAAGCCCGTGGAACCCGGGGATCAAATACTGCTTAAGGCGACTCTCAAAAGAGCATTTAAAGGGATTTGGAAATTTAGCGGTATCGCGGAAGTCGAGGGTGCAGAGGTGGCTTCGTGTGAATTGATGGTCGCTCCCGAGACCCGAGTATCGGAGCGCAAGGCTACAGTGCGCGAGGGAGAGGTTGGATGATTGATGCGCGCGCGGTGATTTCGCCGCAGGCGGAAATTGCCTCGAACGTGACGGTCGGTGCATTTAGCATTTTAGGTCCGGATGTGGCGGTAGGTTCCGGGACCTGGATAGGACCGCATGTGGTTATCAACGGACCAACTCGAATCGGGATTGATAATAAGATTTTTCAATTTGCTTCATTGGGTGATGCGCCACAGGATAAGAAATACAAGGGCGAGCGTACTCGATTGGAAATTGGCGATCGCAATGTTTTCCGTGAATTTGTCACGGTCAACCGCGGCACTACCCATGATAAGGGTGTGACCAAAATTGGAAACGATAATCTCTTGATGGCCTATGCCCATGTGGCGCACGATTGTTGTGTGGGCGATAAGATCGTCATGTCGAATTGCGCGACCTTGGGGGGGCATGTAGAGCTTGCTGACTGGGTAATTATGGGAGGCTTCTCCGCGGTCCATCAGTTCACTAAAGTAGGGGCGCATTGCTTTATTGCCAATAATACTGCGGTTACACGCGATGTTCCCCCTTATATTATGGCCGTGGGCCAACCGGCCGTGCCGCATAGTGTGAATTCCGAAGGATTGAAGCGCAGGGGATTCACAGAGGATCAAATCCGCAATATCCGTCGCGCTTACCGACTCTTATATCGCTCCGGGTTGAAGTTGCAAGTGGCGCTGGATGAACTCGACAAGATCGCGGTCACCCAGGCTGAGATTCGACCGTTTGTTGAGTTTATCAAACAAAGTTCACGCAGCATTGTCCGTTAAGCGGATGCTCTCGTGCCTGCGTGTCGGTTTGGTAGCGGGCGAGGCGTCGGGCGACACCCTGGGCGCTGATCTGATGAAGGCTATACGGGCGCTAGCTCCCGAGGTGGTTTTTTTCGGCGTGGCCGGACCTAAAATGCTGGCGCTGGGTTTTGAACTTTGGGCGCCGGCTGAGTCACTGGCCGTTATGGATTTGTGGGATGTCGCGCGTAATTTGCCGCGCCTTTTACGTTTACGCGCTAATATTCGGGGTAAATTTCTCGCGGCCCGCCCCGATATTTTTGTAGGTATTGATGCGCCTGATTTTAATTTAGGGCTGGCGCGACAATTGCACATGGCCGGAATTCCGACCGTTCAGTATGTGAGTCCGCAAGTTTGGGCTTGGCGACAAGGTCGGGCACGAACCCTGCACAAGGCGGTGGATTTAGTGCTCTGCTTACTCCCCTTTGAAAAGCGTTTCTATGATGGGCAGGGTATTCGCGCTGAATTTATCGGACATCCCCTGGCTGATATGATTCCTTTGACCCCCGATCGAGCGGCGGCCCGTCATCTATTGGGCTACTCGGCAGATGTATCGGTGGTTGCGCTCCTACCGGGTAGTCGTCTTGGTGAGGTGAGTAGGCTCGCCATGGATTTTGCCTTAACGGCAAAATGGATGGCCTGGCATCGCGCAGGTTTGGAGTTCATCGCGCCCTTGGCAAGTCACGCCACGCGTGAAATTTTTGCGGCGACTATGCAGCGGGAAGCCCCTGGCGTGTCGGTTAAATTTATCGATGGTCAAGCTCAGGCTGCTTTGACTGCAGCTGATGTGGTACTAGTGACCTCGGGTACCGCCAGTTTGGAGACGGCGCTTTGCAAGCGGCCGATGGTGGTCATCTATCGAATTGCGCCTCTTTACGCGTGGTTGTTACGGCGCTTAAAACTTGTAAAAATAAAATTCTTTGCCCAGCCCAATTTATTAGCTGATAAGCGCATCGTGTCTGAGTATTTTCAGGAGTCGATTGATCCTAAGGCGATTGGTGCTGAACTTCTCAAGTGGTTGGATGATGCGGTGGCGCGGGATGCATTGGAGCTGGAGTTTATGCGCATTCACAATGAATTAAAGCGTGACGCCAGTGCCAGCGCGGCGCGGGCCATCTTTTCTTTATTGAGTTCTTTGCATGTGGCGAATCGCGGGAGTTGACGAAGCGGGGCGTGGACCGCTCGCTGGGCCCGTAGTCGCGGCAGCGGTAATATTGCGCACCGGTCGGTCTATTGCCGGACTCGCCGATTCTAAATTACTACCCGCCCGAACACGTGAACGCTTAAGTGTTGTGATCAAGGACGAGGCTTTTTGTTTTGGACTCGGTTGGGCGGATGGTGCTGAAATAGACACGCTCAATATACTGCAGGCCACCTTTCTTGCCATGCGCCGCGCCGTACTCGCCATGCGGATAATCCCTGATGAGTTATGGGTTGACGGGAATCGTTTGCCTAGCTTGAACGGTTTTGGAAAAAAACTGGTGGCTCGTGCGATCATTGCCGGGGACGCGACGGAAAAAGCGATAAGCGCGGCATCAATACTGGCAAAAACTGCTAGAGATAGTTATATGAATCAAATGGATGCAATATATCCTCAATATTGTTTCGCAAGTCACAAAGGCTATCCAACCGCAGCCCACCGACAGCTGTTGGCGCTGCATGGGGCCTGTCCTCTGCATAGACGTTCATTTGCACCGGTGCGCCGTGTGCTCAGGCTCCTATGAGCGGCTTCGCACCTAGCGGCTTTGTGCACTTGCGGGTGCACACCGAATACTCATTGGTGGATGGCATCGTGCGAGTGCCGGAATTAATGGCCGCGGTGGCCGACGCGCGCATGCCAGCGGTGGCGCTCACCGACCAGAGTAATTTATTTGCCATGGTCAAGTTCTACCGCCAGGCGCTACTCGCCGGCGTTAAACCGGTGATCGGCGTTGACGCTTGGATTCGCGAGGCGGGCGAGCGCGCACCGCCGGCTCGAGTAGTATTTCTATGTCAAAACCTCGTCGGCTATCGACATCTTACTCAATTGGTATCGCGATCCTATCTTGAGGGGCAGTTGCGGGGTCCGCCAATGTTGGATCGCAGCTGGCTTGATCGGGAGAGTTTGGGCGGACTCATCGTACTGTCGGGGGGCGTTGGAGGTGACATTGGGCAGGCATTTGTACGCGGTCGCGAGGACGAGGCCGATCGGGCGCTTGAGCGCTGGCGCGAGTTATGCGGCGACCGTTTCTATCTAGAAGTACAGCGCACGGGCCGCGCTGGCGAAGAAGCGTACAACGAAGCCGTGTTAGACCTCGCGCAGAGTCGCGGCGTGGCTGCGCTCGCCACCAATGACGTGCGTTTTTTGACGCGTAACGAATATGAAGCGCATGAGGCAAGAGTATGTATTCATGAGGGGGCACAGCTTGCAGATCCTAGTCGGATACGTAAATTCAGCGAAGACCAGTACCTTAAATCGCCACAGGAAATGGCCGCGTTATTTGCGGATTTGCCTGAACTTTTAAGCAATACCGTTGAGGTCGCTCGCCGTTGCTCGCTGGAAATAAAGTTAGGCGCATCGATGATGCCGGATTATCCGGTACCCTCTGACAGCAACCCCACCCAGTTTTTGCGTGACGAAGCAGTGCGTGGTTTGCGGCAAAGGCTTGTGCTGCATGCTGCTAAGGCTGAAATGATGCGTGCGGATTATCAAGCTCGACTGGACCTTGAGTTAGGGGTCATTTGTAGTATGGGTTTTGCGGGCTATTTTTTGATTGTGGCGGACTTCATTCGCTGGGCCCGCGAGAACGGGGTGCCAGTGGGGCCCGGCAGAGGATCCGGAGCGGGTTCATTAGTGGCCTATGTGCTCGGCATTACGGATTTGGACCCCATCGAGCACGATTTGTTGTTTGAGCGTTTCCTTAATCCCGAACGCGTTTCAATGCCCGATTTCGACGTTGATTTTTGCATGGAAGGCCGTGATCGAGTGATTGGGTATGTGGCCGATAAATATGGCCGCGAGCGCGTTTCCCAGATTATCACCTATGGCACGTTAGCCGCGAAGGCCGTCGTTCGCGATGTCGGACGTGTGCTCGGCCACAATTACGGCTATGTGGATAAAATTGCGAAACTAATTCCTTTTGAAATTGGGATTACGCTGGATAAAGCGCTTGAGCAGGAGGAGGAATTCAAACGCCTTTACCACGGCGACAGCGATGTACGCGAGTTGATTGATCTGGCTCGAGTCTTGGAAGGGTTGGCGCGTAATGCTGGTACTCACGCCGGCGGTGTAGTAATCGCACCCTCGGTGTTGACGGACTACACCCCGTTGTATTGTGAAGAGGGCGGTGACACGGTGACCCAATTCGACAAAGATGATGTCGAAGCGGCGGGCTTGGTTAAATTTGACTTTCTGGGGTTACGAACCCTTACTATCATCGATTGGGCAGTGCGCGATATTAATGTCGAACGGGCCCTCGGCGGCGAAGCTGCTTTGGTTTTAAACGATTTACCCATGGATGATGTGGCGACTTATCAATTATTGAAGAGATGTAAAACCACTGCCGTGTTCCAACTGGAGTCGCGCGGGATGAAGGATCTGATTAGGCGTCTGCAGCCTGATCGTTTTGGAGACATTGTCGCCTTGGTCGCGCTGTTTAGACCGGGGCCTTTGCAGTCCGGCATGGTTGAAGATTTTATTGCCCGTAAACATGACACCAGCGGTTCAGCCATCGACTATTTGCATCCAGACTTGAAGCCGGTACTAAAGGCTACCTACGGCGTGATTTTGTACCAAGAACAAGTGATGCAAATTGCGCAAATCTTAGCGGGATATACCTTGGGGGGCGCCGATCTTTTGCGCCGTGCGATGGGTAAGAAAAAAGCTGAGGAAATGGCTGACCAGCGTTCGATTTTTGTGGGCGGTGCGGTGGCGCGCGGGGTGGTTGAAGCTCAGGCCACCTATATTTTCGATTTGATGGAAAAATTTGCGGGCTACGGGTTTAATAAATCGCACTCAGCAGCCTATGCAATGTTGTCCTATCAAACGGCCTGGCTTAAAGCGCATTATCCAGCGGCTTTTATGGCCGCGGCATTGTCTTCCGATATGGATAAAACCGATAAAGTTGTGACCTTGATCGACGAATGTGCTGGGCTACAATTGTCCGTACTGCCGCCCGATGTCAATCAATCGGCCTATGCGTTTAAGGTCGCGGGCCCCACCAGCATTCGCTATGGGTTGGGGGCGATCAAGGGCGTCGGTGCGGCAGCGGTGGAAGCGATCATGCTTGAGCGGGCCCACGGTGCATTTAAGAGTCTCCCCGATCTGTGTCGCCGCATCGACTTGCAGCGTGTCAATCGGCGGGTATTTGAGGCGATGATTCGTGCGGGGTGCCTCGACGCGATTGGTATCAATCGCGCCGTGCTATCCGCTGAACTCGATAGCGCGATGCAAATGGGCGAGCAAAACTCGCGCGCATTGAGTGTGGGCCAGGTGGACTTATTCGGCCTTAGTGCGACGCACATAGTCTTAAGCCAAAATGCTGCGGTTGCTGATTGGAGCGAATCGGTGCGCTTGACCGGAGAGCGTGAGACTTTGGGCTTATTCCTCAGCGGCCATCCCATTACGCCGTACGAACCGGATTTGAGGTTTCTAGTCAGTGCGCGTTTAGTAGATGTCGGTGGACCAAAGCCTACGGCACCCGCCGAAGGGCGCGCTTGGAGCGCAGGAAAACCAGCTACCGTAGGTGGTTTAGTGCTTGAAATCCGCCGCAGGCCCAATCGAGTCACGTTGGTGTTAGACGATCGCAGCGCCCGTATAGAGATCAGTTTATTCGATGAGGTGTACCAGCAGCATCGAGATATTATTGTTAAAGATGCGATATTGATTGTGGAGGGTACTTTACGTTTTGATGATTTCATTGAAGCCTGGCGACTACAGGCTAAATCTCTGATTGATATTGATAAGGCTCGGGAACGATTTGCGCGGCGCTTATGGTTGCGTTGGCCCTCTGAATTCGACGGTCCTGTGGGGATTGATCGGTTTGAGGAGTTGCTAAGGCCGCATTTGCGAGGCCCTTGCGGCGTGAGTATCGCCATGAGTCGCGAGGGGTATTCAGGGCGGCTAAATTTGGCGCAAGAGTGGTCGGTGCGACCGACTCGTGCTTTACTGGATAAGCTTACGGCCCTCGTAGGGCGCGACGGTTGGCATCTGGTGTATGGTCAAAAAAGTGATGTACGAAGCGAGGAATCTTCTTCATGGCGATGAATTTTCTAGAGTTTGAGCAGCCTATTGCTGAGCTTGAAGCAAAGATCGAGGAACTTAAATTCTTAAGCTCGGATGCGAGTAGTAACATTTCGGATGAAATCAAGCGGCTGCAAGGCAAGAGCCGAGCGCTCACGAATAGCATTTTTGCAAACTTAAGTCCGTGGCAGATTACTCAACTGGCCCGCCACCCCCAGCGTCCCTACACGCTGGACTATGTCGCGATGATTTTTACTGATTGGCAGGAATTGCATGGTGATCGCATGTACAGCGATGATTTGGCAATTGTCGGTGGATTGGCGCGATTGGATGGGATGCCGATCATGTTGATCGGCCAACAGAAGGGTCGTGACACCAAAGAACGGGTACGACGCAATTATGGGATGCCGAAACCGGAAGGCTATCGCAAAGCGCTTCGACTCATGCATATGGCGGAACGCTTTAGACTACCGATTGTGACCTTGATTGATACGCCGGGGGCCTACCCTGGGATAGGGTCCGAGGAGCGTGGCCAAAGCGAAGCAATCGCTCGCAATTTATTCGAAATGTCTAATCTGGCCGCGCCTATATTGTCGGTCGTGATCGGCGAGGGGGGCTCTGGCGGAGCACTGGCTATTGGTGTCTGCGATCGCCTTGTGATGCTGCAATTTAGCGTTTATTCGGTTATTTCGCCGGAGAGCTGTGCCTCTATTCTTTGGAAAAGCACTGAGAAAAAAGAAATTGCTGCGGATGCGATGGGCGGTACCGCAGAGCGCTTGAAGAAACTAGGGTTAGTAGATGAAGTCATTAAGGAGCCGCACGGAGCGGCACATCGGGACCCTATCGCGATGGCGGAGACTCTCAAGGCCTGTCTATTGAAAAATCTGGGTGAACTGACTCGCCAGCCTATTCCACAGCTTCTTGATGCTCGTCAGGCCCGATTGCGTTCGTTTGGTGTATTTCGCGAATCTTAAGAGCGATGACGTTTACTTCGGCCTCCTTGCGTGCAGTTTTGGAGGCCCATATGCCACAACAGGCGACTGGGTGGGTGGTCGCTGTCAGCGGGGGTGCGGATTCGAGCGCATTGCTTGCCGCCTTGGGGCAGGAGGGTGCGTTTTGCGGTTTGCCGCTGCGAGCGATTCATGTGGATCATGGTCTGCAATCTGCCTCTGCACTATTTCGCGAGTGCTGCGTGTCGCAGGCGCGGCATTTTAAGATTCCCTTGACCGAATTGTCAGTAGTCGTTGCGGCGAAGGTCGGGGATTCTTTGGAAGCTGCGGCGCGCGAATCCCGCTATGCTGCATTGGCCGCCAATCTACGGGCCGGCGAATGTTTACTCACCGCTCATCATCAGCAAGATCAAGCTGAAAGCCTGTTATTACAAGCATTGCGTGGTGCGGGCCCTAAAGGCTTATCCGGCATGCCCACACTACGTCCACTAGGACTGGGCTGGCATTTAAGGCCTTTGTTAGAAGTAGCGCGGCGCGATTTACGCGATTTTTATACCGCGCTTAATTTACCTTGCGCTCACGATCCCATGAATGATGATTTGCGCTTTGATCGCGTTTATTTGCGCAAGCTATGGCCCATTATTGAGAGCCGGTGGCCCGGCGCGGTAAGCACCCTGGCTCGCTCCTCGCAACACGCAGCGCAGGCGCAGGAGTTTTTAGAGGATGCGGCAAGGCGTGATTTAGCTTACGTGCGCGATGGTGATCGGATCATGGTGCCAGGGCTGCGGGGATTGTCTGATGCCGCGCGTTTAAATGTACTGCGTTATTGGATCGGTTCCACTGGCGCGTTGTTACCCTCGACGGCACGGCTAAAAGAAGCTTTGCGGCAAATTCTGAACGCACAGTCTGATCATCTGCCGGCGGTTTTCTGGGGCGAGCATGCATTGCGACGTTATCGGGATCGTGTTTTTCTAACGCCGAAGGCCTTGCCGGTATTGGATCGGTTTTTGCAATGGAGTACGCTTAGCGATGCGGAGTTGGATTTAGGTTACGGGCTCGGGAAATTACGTTGGATTCCGCAGCAAGGCGGCTTAAAATTTGATCGACTGCCGAAGCATTGTCTGGTACGCGGGCGTATCGGCGGAGAGCGAATCAAGCTGGGATTGCACTCGAGCACTCAGACTTTGCAGCATCTGTGTCAACGCCACGGCATTCTTCCTTGGATGCGCGCAGTGCTACCCCTAGTCTATATAGACGAATGTTTAGTTGCCGTAGGGGACCTTTGGGCGGATGCGCGTTGGTGTGAGTCCAAAGACGCGCTGGGGGTTGGCGTTCTGTGGGTAGATGGGCCAATTTGCGCTTAAGAAGATTGTTGCCAAGCGCGCGATCTGATACCTTAAGCTCCCGTCGAATTCCTAAAATTTCCCGTCACTTAAAGCTGCGCTAAGCGACGCGATAAGCTTCGGGCCAAGCTACCTTATTTTGGCGGTGACAAAATGACTCGATTTATATTCGTCACCGGCGGCGTGGTCTCCTCACTGGGTAAGGGAATTGCCTCTGCGTCCTTAGGTGCGATCCTGGAGGCTCGCGGCTTACGAGTGAGTATGGTGAAACTCGATCCGTACATCAACGTCGATCCGGGAACAATGAGTCCATTTCAGCATGGCGAGGTTTTCGTTACCGCTGACGGCACCGAGTCGGACTTAGACCTTGGGCATTATGAGCGGTTTATTCGCACCACCACCGGACGCAATAGTAATTTCACAACGGGTAGAATTTACGAGCGCGTTATTGCCAAAGAGCGTCGGGGAGACTATTTGGGGGCGACCGTTCAAGTTATTCCTCACATTACCGATGAAATTAAGTATCGTATTCGTATGGGCGCCGGGGACGCCGATGTCTGCATGGTCGAGATTGGCGGTACGGTAGGCGATATTGAATCGCTGCCGTTTCTGGAGGCCATTCGTCAGATGGGCGTTGAACTCGGCCGCAATCAAGTGCTGTACATGCATTTAACATTGGTGCCGGTGGTAGGCGGTTCAGGTGAGATTAAGACCAAACCGACACAGCATTCTGTCAAAGAATTGCGCGGCATTGGTATTCAGCCCGATATTTTGCTATGCCGTTGCGCACAGGAGTTGCCGGATGAGCAACGCCGTAAAATTGCGCTGTTTACTAATGTTGAGGAGCGGGCGGTAATTTCTGGGCTAGATGCTGACGATATTTATAAAATCCCGATGCTGTTGCACGAGCAGGGTCTGGACGATATCGTGGTGGATAAATTACATCTGGACGTGCCCGCCACTAATTTGTCCGAGTGGCGCGCAGTAGTGGCAGCCAAGCAAAATCCGGAAGCCGTGGTTGATATCGGTATGGTTGGCAAGTACGTGCAGATCCGCGATTCGTATATTTCATTGAATGAAGCATTGATGCACGGCGGCATTAAAACCCGGACGCGAGTTAATATTCATTATTTTGAATCGCAGGATATCGAACGTCTGGGTCCAGCAGCATTGCAACACATGGATGCGATTCTAGTGCCGGGTGGATTCGGTGATCGAGGTATCGAGGGCAAAATTCAAGCCGTGCGCTATGCGCGTGAAAATCGTATTCCTTATCTGGGTATCTGTTTAGGGATGCAATTAGCCATCATTGAATATGCGCGCAATGTGTTGTCATTGAAAGGCGCCAACAGTACCGAATTTGATCGCGCAAGTCCGCATCCGGTGGTTGCCCTAATCACCGAGTGGCAGGATTTGGCTCGTGGTCAACAGGTGCGGGATGAGAAATCCAATTTGGGTGGCAGCATGCGTTTGGGTGCTCAAGAGGCGCGCTTAAAGTTAGGTTCGCTAGTTCATGCGCTGTACGGCAAAGAGTTGATATTGGAACGACACCGGCATCGTTACGAGTTCAATAACCACTATCTGGATGAATTAGCTGCCGCTGGCATGAGTTTCTCGGGTTTCTCAGCGGATGGGTTGGTGGAGTTCATCGAGTTACCGGGTCACCCATGGTTTGTAGCCAGCCAATTTCATCCGGAATTCACTTCAACGCCGCGCGATGGACATCCCTTGTTTGCCGGGTTTGTGCGAGCAGCTCGGGATTATCGGGCGGCGCTATCGCCTGGACGTGCGACTGCATGAGTCGGTGGTTATGAAGCTCGCAAGTTTCGAAGTCGGAGCGGATCGGCCGCTGTTTCTAATAGCCGGACCTTGCGTTATTGAGAGCCAGGGGCTGGTCATCGATGTTGCTGGCCGGCTGCGCGAAATTACTCAAGCGCTCGGAATTCCGTTTATTTTTAAAGCCTCTTTTGATAAGGCCAATCGTTCCTCTAGTCAGAGTTTTCGTGGCCCGGGAATCGCAGCGGGATTAAAAGCCTTGTCTGAGGTGCGCGCAAAGATCGGTGTGCCGATTCTTACCGACGTGCATGAAGACACTCCCTTGGACGAAGTGGCGACTGTGGTGGATGTGCTGCAGACACCCGCTTTTTTATGCCGGCAAACCAATTTTATTGTTGCGGTGGCGAGCCAGGGTAAGGCCGTTAACGTCAAGAAGGGCCAGTTTTTATCGCCCTGGGAAATGCAGAATGTGGTGGATAAGGCGCGATCCACCGGTAATACTCAGATCATGGTATGCGAGCGGGGTTTCTCCTTCGGCTACAACAATTTAATTGCTGACATGCGCTCGTTGGCGGTGATGCGAAGTACGGGTTGCCCCGTCGTTTTCGATGCTACGCATTCGGTGCAGTTGCCCGGCGGTCAGGGCAAGGTTTCAGGTGGGCAAAGAGAGTTTGTGCCAGTGCTGGCTCGGGCGGCAGTGGCTGCGGGGGTTGCCGGGATTTTCATGGAAACCCATCCGGACCCCAGCAAGGCGCTATCGGATGGCCCCAATGCATGGCCCCTTGATCGCATGCAGTCGTTGCTGACGACGCTTGTGGAAATTGATTTTGCAGTCAAAAAGCAACCTTTTGAGGAATCCTTGTTATGAGTCGTATTGCAGATATTCGCGGTCGTGAAATCATTGACTCTCGCGGTAATCCTACGGTAGAGGCCGATGTGATATTAGAGTCGGGCGCGATGGGCAGTGCGGCGGTACCTTCAGGTGCATCCACCGGTTCGCGTGAGGCCGTCGAACTGCGGGATGGTGACTTGCAGCGCTTTGCGGGTAAGGGCGTGCTCAAAGCGGTGGCCAATATTAACGGGCCCATTCGTCAGTTGTTAAAGGGGCGCGAGGTCACGGATCAAGCGGGCTTAGATGCTCAATTGATCGCCGCTGACGGCACCGACACTAAAGCTCATTTAGGGGCTAATGCTCTGCTAGCGGTATCTCTGGCGAGCGCTCATGCCGCAGCGCATGATCAAAAATTGCCCCTGTATCAGTATCTGAGAAGTGCTAATTCCAGTTCTGGCGATTTTGTAATGCCAGTGCCCATGATGAATATTATTAATGGGGGGGCACATGCGGATAACAGCGTCGACATTCAAGAATTCATGATCCTGCCTTTAGGGGCGCCGACGCTAGCGGAGGCTCTACGTTATGGCGCGGAAATTTTCCACACGCTGAAAAAAGTTTTGCATGCCAAAGGATTGAATACTGCGGTGGGCGATGAGGGTGGCTTTGCACCGGATTTGCCCTCTAACGAGGCGGCGCTGATCACCATTTTGGAAGCTATTGATAAGGCAGGTTATCGTGCTGGCAAAGATATTTACTTAGGTTTGGATGTCGCAAGCACAGAGTTTTTTAAAGAAGGCCACTATTCACTCGAATCGGAAGGTCGAAAATTTAACTCCAGCGAGTTTGCCGACTATCTTGTGGGGTTAGTCGCAAAGTATCCCATTGTCACGATTGAGGATGGGATGAGCGAGGATGATTGGGAAGGTTGGAATATTTTGACCCAAAAATTAGGCACTAAAGTGCAATTGGTTGGCGATGATTTATTTGTTACGAATACAAGAATATTTGCGCAAGGGATAGCCAAGCGCATCGCGAATGCAATACTTATTAAGCCGAATCAAATTGGTACTTTGACCGAGACCTTGGCCGCAATTGATATGGCCAATAATGCCCGATATGCCGCGGTAGTTTCGCATCGTTCGGGTGAAACCGAGGATGTCACTATTGCGGATATTGCAGTGGCGACTACGGCTACGCAGATTAAAACAGGATCTATGTCGCGTTCGGATCGCGTTGCGAAATATAATCGATTACTGCGCATTGAGGGTGAGCTCGGCTCGCACGCAAGTTTTGCGGGGTTACGTGCTTTATCGGTACCAATCTCTTAAGGTATCGTGCTAAGCTCCTGACCTTATGAGGATTTTTGCTCTCGCCTTGGGACTGGTAATGGTCCTGCTTCAATATCGATTGTGGGCTTCCGATCAAGGCCTGCGAGAAGTGTCTCGCCTGCAAGCCGCGGTTGAGGCTCAAGCCGCCGCGAATCACGATCAGTCGGCTCGCAATCGACAACTGATGGCGGAAGTCAGCGACCTTAAGGTGGGGCTGACGGCGCTCGAAGAGCGAGCACGTAGTGAACTCGGGATGGTTGGTAATAGTGAAACTTTTTATCAAGTGGTGACCTCGGCGCAGGGTCCGAGCGCACCCGCGTCCGCCCTCACCGCTCGCGCGGAATGAACAATTCAAGCATCGAGCCGCGCATCTGGGCCGTGATTCCAGCGGCCGGACGCGGTGAACGTTTTGCCTTAAGCGCGGGAGCCGTCCCTAAACAGTATGCAAATTTATTGATGGGCACCGTACTTGAATGGTCGGTGCGTCCCCTACTGGCGGAAGCGCGAATTGAAGCGGTGGTTGTGGTGCTGGCGCCTGACGATATTAGGTGGCCGAGCGTAGCGTCAAAACTCGTTTCCAGCGATTTCGCAAAACCTCAATTACCCTCAAGATTGATGTGTGCCGTGGGGGGCAGTAGCCGACAGCAATCGGTACTCAACGGCTTGGATTTTCTGGTAGGTCGGGCGGCAACCCAGGATTGGGTGTTGGTGCACGATGCGGCGCGTCCGTGTATTACAGCAACCGAGTTACACGCTTTATTTGCCGCACTCGATGCGGGCGCTCCCGGTGTGGTACTAGGGACTTCCATAGTCGATACGGTGAAACGGCAGCAAAGTTCCGGGCTTGATACTATTGATCGCCACGGGCTGTGGCGGGCGTTAACGCCGCAGATCTTTAGATTTGAGGAATTACGTCAATCCTTAATCGATGCGGCGCGCCGCGGCGTGACGGTGACCGATGAGGCGCAGGCGATGGAGGGTAGCCTTACCCCCGTCCTGGTGCAGGGTTCGGTCTTTAATATTAAAGTGACGCGTCCGGAGGATTTGATCCTCGCAGCACAGGTTTTGAAGATGACCGATAAAAAGACAATGCGAGTAGGCCAAGGAATGGATGTACATGCCTTCGGTACAGGCGATCATGTCATGCTCGGGGGGGTACGCATAGCATATCCGCGCGGGGTGGTCGCGCATTCAGATGGTGACGTAGTTATCCACGCCTTGTGCGACGCCTTGCTCGGTGCACTGGGGCAAGGAGATATTGGCCAGCATTTTCCGGATAGTGATCCGCGATATCAAGGGGCTGACAGCCGTGTTTTCCTGCGTGACGTGGCGGATCGCATGCGAGTTGCGGGTCTCTCGCTCATGAATGCAGATGTTACCGTGTTGGCGGAAGCGCCACGCATCGCGGCGCATCGGGCGTCCATGGCAGCGACGCTAGCCGCCGATCTTCGGACCGAGGCGGCGCGTATCAATATTAAGGCGACTACGACCGAGGGCCTCGGATTTATAGGGCGCGGCGAAGGTTTGGCGGCTCAAGTTAGTGTGTTGCTCGCGTGACCTATCCTGCAGAATGGACGCGTATAGCGATGACGCCCGCGCGTGCGCATGGTGTGCCGCTGCCAGTCGCAGATTTAAAGACACAACCCGAAGATTTTCGCGTTGAGGAAATATTGTCGTTTGAACCCTCTGGCGCGGGTCCTCACTACCTATTGCGGGTGGAAAAATCGGGTGCAAATACGCGTTGGGTGGCTGCGCAGCTAGCGAGACTCGCCGGTGTGGCCGTTAATGATGTTGGTTATGCAGGACTCAAAGATCGCCATGCGATCACGGTGCAATGGTTCAGCGTGCCAGCTGCGACCAAGCCTCTGGAATTTTGGACTGCGTTACGCACCGCTGAATTTAAAGTGTTGGAAGTGCAGGCTAATTTACGTAAATTAAAGCGTGGTGCGTTGAGTGGTAATCGATTCCAAATACGCTTGCGCGGGGTGGCATGGTCACGCGAGCAACTTGAACTTAAACTAGTAGCCTTGACTACTCACGGAGCGCCTAACTATTTTGGACCCCAGCGTTTTGGTCGCGAGGGTTATAACCTGAGTCGCGTCGCTACCTGGATGCAAAACGGACAAGCGCCGAATGGACGTGCAGAGAGAAGCTTTGCCCTGTCCGCCGGCCGTTCGCTAATATTTAATGCGTTGCTTGCGCGACGCGTTGAGGCGGGTGATTGGTCGGTACTTTCGGTGGGTGATTTGGCTAATTTGGATGGCAGCGCCAGTCATTTTTCGGTGGCCGAGGTTGACGAGGAATTGCAGCGTCGTTTGCGTGAGTTCGATGTCCACCCGACAGGACCGCTGTGGGGTGGCGGGGAGTTGCACACCGCTGGACAGGCCCTGATACATGAACTTAACATCGCGAATTCGTTTAAATCCGTGGGTGATTTGCTGGTAGCTGAAGGTCTTATGCAGGAACGGCGGGCGTTACGCTGCCGAGTGCGCGACCTGTCATCCCGTGCGGATGCGGGCACTTTGACCTTGAGTTTTACATTAGGACGTGGCCAATTCGCGACAGCGGTGCTGCGCGAGCTTTGTGAGTTACGATCCATGCCGGAATTGGAGTCGGACGGAGATGAGTAGCATATAGCTCAAGCTCGAAGCAAGACGTAAACCGCTCCCGTGCCGCCATCGATGGCACGCGCTGAAGTAAATGCCATAATTTCCGTATGATGGCGCAACCAAGTATTGATGGCGTTTTTAAGCACCGGGCCGCGTAGCCCGGACCGGTAGCCCTTGCCGTGCACAATTCTGACGCAGCGAAAGCCGGCAGTTTGACTCTGGGAAATAAATTCGGCTAGAAGAGTACGGGCATGGGACTGAGTTAAGCCATGTAGATCGAGATTGTTCTCGATTCTGTACAGGCCCCGACGCAGGCGCCGGATCTCCTGAGTGCGAACTCCCGCTCGTTGAAAAATAAGAGGCTGATCGGAGGTGACGGCGTCTTTGTCTGCTGCATCGACAAGCGGCATGCTGCTCTCGATGGCGGCACACGCTGCCGCGGGTTTGCGACGTGCCGGGGGTTTGCGTTTGCTTAGGCCCTGCGGGGGCAATATCGCTTCGATAGGCTTAACCCCGCGTACTGCATCGCGAAACACTTGCACATCGTTTGATAGATCGGTCTTTTTAGCCATGGGTGAGGTCTCGATCAGCTATCGGGGGGCATTGAGTTACAGTATAGTCCGCGTGGCGCAGCCCGCCATATATGGGGTTTGACTAAAATTTTGTGAAAATTCTTGTATCGAACGACGACGGTTATCGCGCAGAGGGATTAGCAGCTCTCGGTGCCGCACTTCGCCCGCTGGGGGCAGTAGCCATTGTAGCCCCAGAGCGGAATCGTAGTGGTGCCAGCAATTCGTTGACTCTTGATGTGCCGGTGCGTGCTGAGCGCTACGCCACGGATGCGTATTTTGTTACGGGGACACCCACTGATTGTGTGCACTTAGGGATATCAGGCTTGTTTGATTTTGAGCATGATATGGTAGTTTCAGGGGTTAATGACGGGGCAAATCTAGGGGACGATACCTTATATTCTGGTACCGTCGCGGCGGCTGTTGAGGGCAGGTTTTTAGGACTGCCAGCGATCGCGGTATCGCTTTGCGTCGAACCCAACAGTCCGCGCAATTTTGCGGGTGCAGCACGCGTGGCAGCGGATTTAGTCGAACGTATGATGCGTAGCCCTATGAACAGTGCGCTGATCTTGAATGTGAATGTCCCTGATGTGGCGGATGGTGAGTTACGCGGAATCAAAGTGACGCGTCTGGGTAGTCGACATCGCAGCAAACCCATTGTGCCGGCTAAAGATCCGCGGGGTCGTGATGTGTACTGGGTGGGAGCCGCGGGGAAGGGCCAGGATGCCGGTCCAGGCACCGATTTTCATGCGATTTCAGAGGGGTTTGCATCTGTGACGCCCCTGCAAATTGATCTCACTCGTCATTCGGCATTAATAGAACTTCGGACTTGGCTTGATCTTGAGTAGCTATATGGAAGGCTCACGGCTCAGCGGTATCGGTATGACTTCGGCACGTACACGTGAGCGTTTGGTGCTGAGGCTCATGGAGCAGGGCATAGTTGATCCGCGTGTCTTAGATCGAATTCGCAATGTGCCGCGCCACCTCTTTATGGATGAGGCGCTCGCGACGCGTGCCTATGAGGACACCGCGTTACCGATAGGCTTTGGGCAGACCATCTCGCAGCCTTTTATGGTTGCACGTATGACCGAGGCATTGTTGGCGGCGGGAACCCCAAAAAAGATATTAGAAATAGGTACGGGGTGTGGTTATCAAACCGCGGTGCTGGCGCCGCTGATTGAGGAAATTTACACCATTGAACGGATTGCGAGTCTATTGGGGCGTGCGCGTCGAAGTTTGCGGGAGTTGAAGATTCGCAACGTCAATTTTCGCCATGCTGACGGCAATGTGGGATGGGTAGCGCGAGCGCCTTATGACGGCATACTATTGACCGCCGCACCCCACGATGTGCCGCAGGCGCTAATCGATCAGCTGGGGGTGGGAGGGCGACTTATTGCGCCGGTGGGTCCCGAGGGTCACCAGGAGTTATTGCGTTTTACCAAAGAAGAGGCTGGGATACGGCGCGAGGCGCTTGGCGCGGTGAGTTTTGTGCCTCTATTGTCGGGATTGCAGCGCTAGCGTTGAACCTCACTCGGATTCGCTGGGCGTTAACGATGATCTTGTTAGTGGGCGGGTTCGTATTAGCTGCCCCCCAGAAACCCGATACCTATTCTGTTCAAGCTCAGGATACTTTGTATAGCATCGCGTGGCGACACAACCTGGATTTTAGGGATTTAGCAAAATGGAATAACCTTAACCCTGATTTTCACATCGTTGTGGGTCAAGTGCTGAATTTAAGTCTCGGGGTGACATCAATCCTCGCTGCCCGGGCTACCCCGCCGCCCCCGCCGGTCGAAACTTCGCCATTAGTTAAAATTTCACCCTCAATCAAATCTTCACCTCCGGTCTCACATGTACCGTCACCGGTTGAACAAGGATCGGCTGTTACCGCCAACGTCCATTGGGTATGGCCGACCATGCGAAATTCTCGCCCGTTAAAAGTGCCGGGTGGGGGGATTTTTTTAACGGGTCGACTAGGTCAGGACATCCGCGCTGGTTGTGCGGGGCGAGTGGTTTACGCGGGGAATGGTATTCGCGGTTACGGAAATTTAGTGATCATTAAGCACGGCGACAATCTACTTTCCGCTTACGCGCATAACCGAGAACTCCTGGTGCAGGAGGGTAAGGTAGTCCTGGCTGGTGAGGTGATTGCGCATATGGGAGAAGGCCCTCACCATAAAACAGTGTTGTATTTTGAGATTCGTCGTAATGGCAAGCCTGTAGATCCGCTGATCTATCTACGGAATTAATATCGCCACTACACGACGAGATTCAGCAATCAGTACATTGAAAGTTCGGCATGCGGCGCCGGTATCCATGACCTCGAATCCCACTCCCGCCTTCAAAAATTGGGCGGACCATTGCGAGGTTGGGAAAATTTGCTGGATGCCTGAACCCAGGATTACCAACTCGGGTTTTAGGGTTAATACATACGAGATGTGGGTAGTATTTAGATCGCACACTTCACGCAGTTCTGATTCAATTTGTAAACTGTGAGCGTCTAAAATCACAGCGCTCTTAATGGACTGGTTGTTAACGATGATTTCGGGAGTTGAGTAAGCGCGTATGCGATTTACGTTTGCGCTCAAATTTTCCGTTAGGCGCATATTTTAAGGTGCAAGGCCATAAACAGTGAGTTGGCTTTCGCCGCCAATATAGACGTGGCCATTGGCGATCACCGGAACTGCAAATTTTACCGCACCACCGCCCGCGTCCCGGACTAGAGTGTTACTTGAGTAAAGCGTGGTGCCCAAGTTGTTTGCATCATAGGCGCGCAGCACGGCGGGGCCTTGCGGTCCCTGAGTCGAGTTAGCTACATTGTCAAGCGCCCAAAGGATTGCAGGCCCAGCGGGCGTTGCGGAAATCATGGGGGATACGCCAGGGTAACCGTAACTCTCGCTGGATTGACTGGACGGTGCGGCAAACGGTTGGGCGGGTGCGACTGCTGGGATTGATGCGACTAGGCCTGCACTTAATGGCAGGGCAACGACAGGGGTGCCTATCTGCGAGGCGTAAATGGTGCCTTTCCAAAATGCAGCCGTCATGCTTAGGCAATGTGACAGGCAGCTATACGGTGTGGGTAAATTGAGGTATTGGACCGTGTTGTCTGCCATTGGGCTATATCCAGACATATTGGACCGATCAATCATCCATAAATGCGCGAGTTTGTCGAAGCCAATTAAAACGTTTGGATGGCCTGCGGGACCGGCACCATCAGGTAAAACCGTGATGCCACCGGAGCTGATGTCAAGGTCGTTCAGGCTCCACGCCGCATTTTGCGAGGGCGTATAGAAGTCTTGCACCGCAAGGGTAGTCGGGTTTAAGTTGACAAAGCTTTCGCCGAAATCCTTGTGGAGTGCCAAGGCCGGAAGTGCGTTGCTTAAATTGTCGAATACCCCATTTCCAGTCGAAAGGAAAATATTGCCGGTTGAATCAACTGCCGGCGCGCCTCCTGACATCCAAATTCCGCCTCGAGAGCCATTCGGTGTTGCGTTAAAAGCGGCGACTTGATTGAGTATGGTTTTGTCGTAGCTGATAACCCATCCATGATACTGGCCGTTATCGCAGTGCGAACCCCACGCGATATAGACATTGCCGTTGCTTAGCACAAGACCAGGACGCTGATTTTGATATTGTGGATTGAAGGAAACAACGGCTGCCAGGTCGCCGGTTCCGACCACCGCGGCGGTAATTTCCTTTGGCGAATTAGTGCGTTCCGCACCGGTTGCTAGATCTAAGGCGTGTAGCCGTTGAAAATAATTACCGTTCTCTTTGGTTTTTGCGACTAAATACAGCGTCAAGGTGGATGGGTCAATCACTGGAGTTCCGGTAATTCCGTATTCGATCATAACGTCGTTACATCCAACGTCGGCGCTGGCAACGGCAGTGATGCTAGGGGGGTTGATAAAGCTATCTTTCCAGTAGGAAATACAAGTGGGGCTGTCGGCATCAAAGGCATATACAGAATCGTGCATAGTCGCGATGATGACGACATTGTGGGTACCACCCCCTATCGACAAATTCGCCACATACAAAGGCTGTGCGTATACGGCTCCATCGACCGGGCATGACCATTGTTTGCCAAAATTACCGCCCGACACCGTGGCGGGTGTGAGCGCATATTCCTGCAGGTTCTGGCCGGTACGCGCAACATCGACATGATAAGTCCATATCCCGGTAAGGTCTGTTACGGCAACCGAAGTGCCTGCTGCGTAGTTGGCGTTAAGCGGACTGATCACGGTTACCACATGCATGCCGGGCATTTTCCCCGGGGTATATAGTCCAGAGTTCGTTATCACGCCAACGGCGACGCTGCCGCCAGCTATTCCGTCCACACTCCAACTAAGGCTAGTGCCACTCGGCGCAGTAGTTTTAAATTGTTGTGTTTGCGATTGAGTTAAAGCCACAGTCTGCCGAATGATTGACAGTTGCTGGCTCGGTGTGGTGACCTGAAGTGCGCTTGATAAGGTTGATATATTAGGCGGCGTTGATTTATCGAAAGCCGCCACTTGATAAGAATATTGAGTACTCGCCAGTAGATCCGTGTCTATGTAAGTCGCGCTGGTTGTAGACGCATGCTTAACACCGTTTAGATATACATAGTAGCCGGCGACACCCGTACCACCCGGAATAGGTAAATCGGTTGCGGAATTCCATGTGAGAACCACTGTGTTGGCAGTCAAATTCGATGCGCTAAGGCCGGTTGGAATCGTAGGAGATTGTTGATCAGCGGTGGTGGTGACGCTCAGCGCGGGCGCCGATATTACGGATTCATTAATCGGTAGCGCTTTATCAAAAGCCGAAACGGCATACGCATATGCGGTTCCACCCGTGAGCCCCGTATCGGTAAAATTAGTTCCGGTGACCGTCGTGACTTTAATTCCATTTCGGTACACATGGTATCCACCAATCCCGCTGCCGCCGGGATTGGGTTGATCGATTGAGGCTATCCAAGAAAGTCCAACACTATTCACGGAAATACTTGTTTGAGCTAAGTTCGCTGGTACCGTGGGGGCTTGTGTGTCACTCGCTAGGGGGGCGGTTAGCGTTACTGGCTTTGGCGGCGGCGTACTGCCGCCACTGCTGCCGCCTCCCTGACTACAACTCGCGACCACCAGGCCACACAAGCAAATGCCAATAAGGCGGTAGGAAAAAAGCGGATTTTTTGGTTTAAATAGATGAAAATACATGGTGCTAAATTGACCTGTCAGAGTTCGGGAGCTAGTTCTAATTTCTATTGTATTACGAGAGAATTAGAGTGTACGAGTTCCATTGCTTTAGCACTTGGCGATGTAACATATTCACCTTGCGGCGGTTTTGAGCTTAAAAATCCTTGTTAGCACTCTATTTGCGTTTTTCACGGGTTAGCGCGGAGCCGCAGCGGTGTGCGTTACTAGAACGCGCTTTAGCTGGAAACCACGCGGTGGCGGTAGTCACTGACTGGCGCGCCGATGCGGCCGCATTGATTGCACCGTTGGCGGGGTCAATGCCCTCTATTGCGCATGCCGTATGGGCGCAGAGTGAGGAACCCATCGGCGGTTTCGGCTACCTTGCCACACCCGTTCATTTGATTGCCGGTATTCGCGATGTACGCTTAAGTGCTGAAGGTGTCTTAAGCTTATCGAGCGATGAGGCCCAGGCATTGGCAGCGGACTTCAATCGAATTATGAAGAGTTCTGGGTTTCGATTGCAGGCCGTGCGTAGCGGTCAATTGGTCTGTCTGTTCAATCAACCTGTTCACGCCGAGACTTGCGACCCCGCCGTGGCCTTGGGTCGCGATATTTGGGATTTTCAACCCACAGGGCCGGATGCAGCACGGCTGCGTCTATTGATGAGTGAAATTGAAATGTGGTTGTTTGACCACCCCTTGAATACGGCGCGTGCCGAGCGCGGGCTACTGGCTATCAGCGGGCTGTGGATGTGGGGTGGCGGTACACTCTGCTCGCCGTTGCCGGCTTTACGAGGTTGGGTGGGGGGCGATGATGTCTTGTTTGGAGCGTTTCCGATGCAGCAGGTATTTCCGGATCGAATTTTAGGTTCTGGCGTGGTGGTTGTTAAGGAATGTCCGGGTACCGACTCGTGGGCAGAGGTTGAGCGGCGTTGGTTACGGCCGGCGCTGTTTGCGTTGCGGATCGGTCGTATCTCGCGCTTGCATTTGTCCGCTGCTGACCGGACCTATACCTTACGGCCGCTCTCAAGTTGGCGGCTGTGGCGGCGCTTGAAGCCTTGGTGGGAATATTGGAATGAGTATTGAAATTCGGCGTCGAGTGACGAGCATCACCGCTCGTTTTACTTCCGACTTGTCTCCGTTACTGCAACGGGTGTTCGCGGCGCGCGGCGTGTTGAGTGACGATGATCTAGATCTTTCATTGGATCGTTTGTTGCCGGTCAGCTCCTTGGAGGGCGTCGATGCGGCAGCAATTCTGTTGTCGAAGCATCGCGAAACTGGCCGGGTGCTAATCGTGGGAGATTTTGATGCGGATGGTGCTACCAGTAGTGCATTGATGGTGCGGGCACTGCGCTCCCTAGGGTTCGCGCAGGTTGATTTTCTGGTGCCGAATCGTTTTCGCTACGGTTATGGGCTTACGCCTGAAATTGTGAGCCTAGCAGCTACTCGTCAACCCACTTTGTTGGTGACCGTGGACAATGGCGTATCGAGTATCGAGGGAGTAGCCGCGGCGCGCGCTTACGGTATCCCGGTCTTGGTGACGGATCACCACTTACCGGGTGTAAAACTCCCGGATGCCGAGTGCATGGTCAATCCCAATTTAAGGGGTGCAACATTTGCGAGTACGGCGTTAGCGGGGGTGGGCGTCGCTTTTTATGTGGTGGCCTCGGTGGCACGCTTGCTGGACGTAAAAACTTTTAGAGCGGCGGATTTGCTGGATTTAGTGGCGTTGGGCACCGTGGCAGATGTCGTGCCGTTGGATCGTAATAACCGAGTCTTGGTGGAGCAGGGATTGCGCCGCATCAGAGCGCAGCGATGCGTCCCCGGCATTCGCGCCTTGCTAGAGTTGGGAGCCAGAAAAATTCATCAGGTATGCGCGGCGGATTTGGGTTTCGCTGTGGCGCCGCGATTGAATGCCGCAGGGCGACTCGATGATATGAGTATTGGGATTGAATGTCTGTTGGCTGATGATTTTAGTGAGGCCTTGCGCTTAGCGGGCGTACTCACCCAGCTTAATGAGGAGCGACGCGACATTGAAAAACGAATGCAACGGGAGGCGATCAATATTGCCGCTGCGTTGAGGTTTAGCGGAGGGGGCGAGGAGTCCTATGCCTTATGTCTTTTTGATGCCAGTTGGCATCAGGGGATCGTGGGACTGGTGGCGGGTAGAATAAAGGATCGACTACATCGGCCGGTGGTGGCTTTTGCGCGCAGTGAGGATGGCTCGTTACGGGGTTCAGCACGGTCGACCACGGGCGTGAATATTCGCGACGCGCTGGAGAGTATTTCGGTGCGTCACCCCGGTTTGGTGGATAAGTTTGGCGGTCACGCGATGGCCGCTGGTTTGACTTTACAAGCACCCAAATTGAACATGTTTCGTCAGGCGTTTTCAGAGGAAATTGCGGCAAGATCTAACCCTGAATCACTGCAGGGAGTGATTTATTCTGATGGTGAGCTTGCAGCTCACGATTTGTCGATCGACACTGCGCGGCAATTGCGGGCCGCGGGGCCGTGGGGTCAGGGGTTTCCCGAACCTATTTTTGACGGTGAGTTTAGCGTCATTGACGCAAGAATTGTCGGCGAGAAACATCTTAAATTGCGGGTGCGCGGTGCCTCTGATGGAGCGGTGCTGGATGCTATTGTGTTCGGTTATTTGGGAGGAAGTATGGAGAATTCACTCATACGCTCTGGAAAAACCGTGCGTTTGGCGTATCGACTTGAGGTGAATGAATACCTTGGACAAGAGCGGGTTCAGTTGAATTGCCAGCATGTGCAGCTCGCACAAGCTTTATAAGATGTTCTGATGTTCTATGCTAGGATCTTAAATTATGGAACTCAATCAAATAAAACGTTATATCAAAGAACTAGAAGAGCGTACCGTGTCTTTAAGGAGGTATCTTTGATTACGATAATAAGCACGAGCGGCTTCAGGAAGTCACTCGCGATCTCGAACAGCCGGACGTGTGGAGCAAGCCGGAGCGAGCCCAAGAGCTAGGTCGGGAACGCGTGCAACTAGAGGCCGTTGTTGCCACTCTCGACAAATTATCGCGCGGATTAGTTGAGGCCGGCGAATTACTGGAACTGGCCGCACTAGAAGGTGATGTACAAACGGCTGCGGAAATTGAGGCCGATACCTTAACTTTAGCCAGCGAAGTGGAACGGCTGGAATTTCAGCGCATGTTTCCCGGGAAAATGGATTCACACAACGCGTTTCTCGATATCCAAGCAGGAGCAGGTGGAACAGAAGCTCAGGATTGGGCGGCCATGTTGCTGCGAATGTATTTGAAATGGGCTGACGGGCATGGTTTTAAGACCGAGATAATCGATCAAAGCGATGGTGAAGTTGCCGGAATTAAGGGAGTCACCATTGGCATGACGGGTGACTATGCTTATGGATGGTTACGCACTGAAACGGGCGTGCATCGCTTAGTGCGTAAGTCGCCCTTTGACTCCGGGAATCGACGGCACACGTCATTTGCGTCGGTGTTTGTCTCTCCTGAAGTCGATGATGATATTGATATTGAGATTAATCCCGCCGATTTGCGAGTGGACGTTTACCGCTCCAGCGGCGCAGGGGGGCAACACGTTAATAAGACCGAGTCTGCGGTGCGCATTACTCATGAGCCCAGCGGCATTGTAGTAGCCTGTCAGGGCGAGCGTAGTCAGCACAAAAATAGATCCACGGCGATGAAAATGTTGAAATCAAAGCTCTACGAACTTGAATTTAACAAACGTAACGCGGCTGCCAAAGTGCTCGAGGATTCCAAATCGGACGTGAGCTGGGGTCACCAGATTCGTAGCTATGTTTTAGACCAATCACGAATTAAGGATTTGCGCACCGGTATTGAAATTGGTAATACCACCGCCGTATTGGACGGTGCGCTCGATGAATTTATGCAAGCCAGTCTTAAGCAGGGTTTATGACAGAACTAGATGAAAACCACCTGATCGCCGAGCGACGACTTAAGTTGGCCAAGTTGCGCGAACGGGGTAATCCGTTCCCCAACGATTTTCGCCGCAATGCCTTAGCAGGTGAGCTACTAGCAACCTACGGCACTAAAAGTGCCGAATTGCTGGAGGCGGATGCCGTGGCGGTTAAAGTGGCGGGCCGCATGCTTGCCAAACGCGTTATGGGCAAAGTGAGCTTTGCAAAATTGGAAGATGTTAGTGGTGCTCTGCAGATTTTTTTGCAGCAACAAACGCTCAGCGAGGTATACGAGGACTTCAAGGGCTGGGACGTGGGTGATGTGCTGGGCGCTGAAGGCGTTTTATTTCGGACTAAGACCGGCGAGTTGTCGGTTCGGGTAAGCAGGCTTTATTTGTTGACCAAATCCCTCAGACCCTTACCCGATAAATGGCATGGTATTGCTGATACAGAGCTACGCTATCGACGTCGCTACGTAGATTTAATTATGAACGAGCAGAGTCGGGAGGTATTTAAGACTCGTTCGCGAATTGTGCGCTATATACGCGATTATTTAGATGCCCAAGGGTTTCTAGAAGTGGAAACTCCAATGCTACAAACCATACCGGGCGGAGCGGCGGCGCGGCCCTTTAAGACGCATCACAATGCGCTTGATATGGATATGTACTTGCGGATTGCGCCAGAGCTGTATTTGAAGCGACTCACGGTTGGCGGCTTAGAGCGCGTCTATGAAATCAATAGAAATTTTCGCAACGAAGGCTTGTCCACGCAGCATAATCCCGAATTTACCATGCTGGAGTTATATCAAGCCTATGCTGATTATGAAGATATTATGCAGATTGTCGAGCGACTGTTTCAAGGTATCGCTGATACCATCAAGGGTTCGCGACAGGTGTCCTACCAGGGATTGGTTTTCGATATGGACCAACCTTTCGCAAGGCTCAGCATCGAGGAGATCATTGTCGCTAACAATCCCACATTTGATCCTAAGATGCTGAGGGATGTAGCCTATTTGCGGCGCTGCTGTGATGGACTCAAAATTCCATTTAAGGCGCATGATGGTGCGGGGAAATTGCAAATAGAAATTTTTGAGAAAACCGGTGAGCACACCTTAGTGCAGCCCACCTTTGCATACGCCTACCCTGCGGAAGTCTCGCCGCTGGCCAGGCGCAATGATAAGGATCCGTTTATAACCGATCGTTTTGAGTTCTTTGTCGGCGGTAGGGAGTTTGCGAACGGGTTCTCCGAACTCAATGACGCCGAAGACCAGGCGCAGCGCTTTAGGGAACAAGCGGAGCGCAAAACTTCAGGTGACGAAGAGGCAATGTACTATGACGCAGATTATGTACGCGCGCTTGAGTATGGGATGCCACCCGCAGGTGGCTTGGGCGTGGGAATTGATCGCTTGGTGATGCTTTTCACCAATTCCCCTTCTATTCGGGACGTATTGTTATTCCCGCATATGCGCCCCGAGGTGTGAGCGATGCCCATTGGAGTATTTGACTCAGGGATGGGGGGTATTTCGGTGCTTAAAGCCTTAACGGAGGCCATGCCCGGAGAGGATTTCATATATCTAGGGGATACCGCCCGCCTTCCTTACGGCACCAAAAGTCCCGAGACCGTAGTCCGATATTCCTTGCAATGCGCAGCCGTGCTGGCGGCACGAGGCATTCGCTGTCTAGTAGTGGCCTGTAACACGGCGTCTACGCCGGCATTGCCTGCACTAAGAGCAACGTATGTTAATTTTCCGATCGTGGGTGTTATACAGCCAGGGGCGGAAGCGGCGGTGGCCGTGTCTCGATCCTTGCATATTGCAGTGATTGGCACTGAAGTGACGATTAATGGCGGGGCGTACCAGGCTGCGATCTTAAGCTTGAACCCACGCGCGCAAGTCAGTGCTCTGGCGTGTCCCCTGTTTGTGGCGCTAGCGGAAGAGGGGCTTACCACAGGTCCGATTGCAGAGGCATTAGCGCATCGATATCTTGATCCGATTTTTCAAGTCAAAAGTCCGCCGGACACCCTGGTGTTGGGATGCACGCATTTCCCGTTTCTGAAAGAGGCGATTGGCGCTGCCCTCCCGAAAGGCATAAAAATAGTGGACTCGGCGGTTACCACGGCCGCTGCGGTTAAGGCTTTATTGCAACCGTCTGTTAGCGTGGCGCGCGGTCGGGTAACCTGGCTGGCGACCGATAACTCGGCGCGCTTTGCGCGGGTCGGCAGTACATTCCTCGGTCAACCTTTGTCACCAGAAGCGATCGAGTTGATCGATCTATAGGCCATCGATTAGGGCAACAAGGAATAGGGGAGCGCCAATTCCTCGGCGTCGATGCGAGTAGTTTCGATGCTGGGTGGGTTCTCGTTCACTGCCGCTAGGTTCAATACCGCCAAGGCCTCGAACCCGCTTTGCGTCGCGATTACTTCGATTATGCGACCGCTACGACCGTCCGGTAAGCGTATGCTTTGGCCAATACTGCAAGATCCTTGAGTGCAAGACTCATCGGAAAATTGTAGACGATACATGCGGCGCTTGATACGGCCGAGATGTTGAGTACGGGCGATAATTTCTTGGCCGGTAAAGCAGCCCTTAGTGAAGCTGATGCCGTTAATTAAATCCAGGTTGAGCATTTGCGCGACGAAAAGTTCGCTAGTAGCGTGATAAATTTGTGGAATACCCATGCGGATATCCTGAAGTCGCCATTGGCGGGCGAATTGTTCCGCGTTCGTTTGAGCGCTGTTTGAATTTTCGGCAGGCACTGTGTCCGCGATGCTCCAGGCGCGGCTAGGATCTTGGGCTAAACGCGCTGTTACAGTGCTTGCGTCTGGACCTGCGGTATTCCCCATTTGTCCGGCCACGCTCCACTCGTGGGTTAAGTCATCAATTTGAACTTTGGCACGCAGCACAAATTTTTGTAAGCGTTCGCGCGTGGGTTGGATGAGTTCGGACGGCAATATGGCGATTACGCCAGAGGCATGCGCTAGTAAATTAAGGACTGCGAGGACTCTTCCTTGAGGGCTGGAATAAGCGGCCAATAGGGATTGACCCGCGGTTAGCAGGCGGATGTCATTGGAAAGTTGCCCTTGCAGGAAATTTAGTGCGTCTAATCCGCGAAAACGCAGAATTCCCAAGTGTGCAAGTCGTCCGTATGCAATGGGACTGTGTGCGATGTTCATGCTGAGGATGATGGGGGTATCTTGGCCGGTGTCAACCCTGATTTTCCAGTGGACTTCTGGCACAATGCCTTGTGAGTAAAAATTTAGATGATAGCTCGTTGCCTCCACCCCAAGTACCGGTGCCACCCGTTCTGGTTCTTCCGACACAAGTTCCTCCGGTAACCGAAATTGGCGGACGTGATGGGCCCGAACCTACGCGGTTTGGTGATTGGGAATTACGCGGTCGTTGCATCGATTTTTGAGGAAGTCCCATGACCGCACATCGGCCGCTATCACCGCATTTACAAATATATCGCTGGCAGATGAGCAATACCCTATCGATCTTGCATCGATTAACGGGAATCATATTATCGCTGGGTTCGTTGGTTTTGTGTTTTTGGCTGGTTTCAATAGGCGAGGGCCCGAGCGCATACCATGCGGCATGGCGCGTACTTGCAAGTCCTATAGGAATATTGGCGTTGATTGGCTGGACCGCTGCATTCTTTTATCACTTGTTAAATGGCGTGCGGCATTTGTTTTGGGATATCGGACGTGGCTTTGAGGCTACGCAAAGAAGGACCAGTGGCTGGTTGGTGGTGTGGGGTTCGGTGTTTTTGACACTTTGTATCTGGGCCATGATCTGGCACTTGAAGGTCACATGAGATTGCGCGGTCCCCAAGGGAGCGCTACCCGCCATTGGTGGGCTCAGCGCGTCAGCGCTGTGAGCTTAATACCTTTAAGTTTATGGTTTTTCGTTTCGCTTTTGGCATTACCCCGGTTGAGTTACAGCGTCGTCAAGTCATGGATTGCGGGACCATTCAACGGATTTTTGGCGGTTCTGTTGGTTGCGGTGCTGACCTATCATTCCTATCTCGGCACTTGCGAGGTGATTGAGGATTATGTCGCCGGCGCCGCGACCAAGAAACTGAGTCTGTTGGTGCTCCGCATCGCGCAGGTGCTGGTCGGTGGCGCTGGTATTTTCTCAATTCTGCGCATTATTTTCGGATCGTAAAACTTATGCATGAATATTCCTTGGTTGAGCATACCTATGATGTGGTGGTTGTGGGTGCTGGTGGTGCGGGGTTACGTGCAACCTTTGGTTTAGCGGAAGCGGGCCTTAACACCGCGTGTCTTTCTAAGGTGTTCCCGACCCGTAGTCATACGGTAGCTGCGCAAGGCGGTATTTCGGCGGCGCTTGGCAATATGGGTGCCGATGATTGGCGCTGGCACATGTATGACACGGTTAAGGGATCAGACTGGCTCGGTGACCAAGACGCCATCGAGTTTATGTGTAAGGAAGCGCCGGCGGCGGTGATTGAACTTGAGCACTATGGTGTGCCGTTTTCACGCACCGAGAGCGGTAAAATATACCAACGACCCTTCGGCGGCATGACTACCCACTATGGCAAAGGAATCGCGCAGCGAACCTGTGCGGCGGCGGACCGCACCGGGCATGCCATGTTACATACTTTGTACCAGCAATCGCTCAAGCATGACGCGAGTTTTTTTGTCGAATACTTTGCGCTGGATCTCATCATGGAAAACGACGAGTGTCGCGGGGTGCTGGCGCTTAATATGGCGGATGGGACTTTGCATCGTTTTCGCGCTCACCAGGTGATCCTTGCGACCGGTGGATATGGCAGAGCTTGGTTTTCCTGCACCTCGGCGCATACCTGCACGGGCGATGGTGGCGGAATGGTGCTGCGTGCCGGGCTGCCGCTGCAAGATATGGAGTTCGTGCAATTCCATCCTACGGGTATTTACGGCGCGGGTTGCCTTATCACCGAAGGTTCGCGCGGCGAGGGCGGGTATCTAACCAACTCAAGTGGTGAGCGATTTATGGAACGCTACGCACCCAATGCTAAGGATCTGGCATCACGCGATGTGGTGAGTCGCTCGATGACTATGGAAATTCGCGAAGGGCGCGGTGTCGGTAAACTGAATGACCATATTCACTTGCATTTGGAGCATTTAGGTCCCGCGGTCATTAAAGAACGTCTGCCGGGCATTGCCGAAACGGCGCGTATTTTCGCAGGGGTGGATGTTAATCGCGAACCTATTCCGGTGTTGCCGACGGTGCACTACAACATGGGTGGCATCCCGTGTAATGTTCAGGGCGAAGTGTTTACGAGTGTCAATGGAAGCGAGACTCGAGTGCCGGGCTTAATGGCGGTCGGGGAGGCGGCTTGCGTCTCGGTGCACGGAGCCAACCGGCTGGGTTCGAATTCATTGCTGGATTTAGTGGTGTTCGGGCGAGAAGCAGCTAGGCACTGTGCCCGAGTAGTTAAGCCCGGTACCTCGCATCGAGCCTTTAAAGCGGATGCCCATGATGCCGCAATTAGCCGCCTAGACAAATTTCGACAGGCTAAGGGTACGCGTCGTAGCGCGGATTTGCGCTTGGAGATGCAGAAGATTATGCAAAACGACGCGGCCGTGTTTCGTACCGGCAGCACTTTGCAAGAGGGCAAGCATAAATTGGCTGCAGTGTTTGAATCCTTTGCTGACGTACAAGTAAGCGATCGTTCGTTAGTTTGGAACACAGATTTGATTGAGACGATGGAGTTGGATAATTTGCTGGGCCAGGCAGTTGCAACCTTGCATTCAGCCGAGAATAGGACTGAGAGTCGTGGCGCTCATGCGCGTGAAGATTTTCCGGCTCGCGACGATCAAGAATGGCTGAAGCATTCATTGTGTTGGGTGAATGCGCATGGCAATAGTCGGTTCGACTATAGAGGGGTTCATTTGAATACCTTGACCAATGAGGTTGAATCGATTGCCCCCAAGGCAAGAACTTATTAATTGATTTTTTGAGGAGCTGGATCTAATGGCTGAATTTTCCCTTCCCGCCAATTCAAAGGTCAATAAAGACGGGCGAGTGTTCAAGGCTGCGGCGAACGCTCGCAATATTCGAGTGTTCAAAATTTACCGTTTTGATCCTGCTGATACCGCCAACCCGCGGCTGGATAGCTACGAGATCGACATGGACAATTGCGGTCCCATGGTCTTAGATGCGCTAATTAAAATCAAGAATGAAATGGACGCCACACTGACCTTCCGGCGTTCCTGTCGAGAGGGTATTTGCGGCTCTTGTGCCATGAATATCGATGGTCGCAATGGCCTCGCTTGTGTGAGCGCCTGCGCGGATGTCAAAGGGACGGTTAAGATTTATCCCTTACCGCATATGCCGGTCATTAAGGATTTAGTGCCGGACCTCAGCCATTTTTATGCTCAATATGCGTCCGTTAAACCTTGGCTACAGGCGCGCACCCCAGCGCCTCCCGATGGGGAAAGGTTGCAGTCTAAGGACGATCAGGCCAAAGTGGATGGACCTTCAACCTGTATCTTATGTGCGTGTTGCTCGACGAGTTGCCCCAGTTATTGGTGGAATAGTGAACGCTATTTGGGGCCTGCGGCGTTGTTGGCCGCCTATCGCTGGATAGTTGATAGTCGTGACGAGGCGACTGATGAGCGGTTGGACTACTTAGAGGATCCTTTTAGACTGTATCGCTGTCATACCATTATGAATTGTACCGAAGCTTGTCCTAAGGATTTAAATCCCGCCAAAGCGATTGGTCAAATCAAGCAGATGTTGGCAGAGCGCCAGCATTGACTCCAAGTTCCGAGGCGCTGGGTCAATTGCGTTGGCGGTGTCGACGCGGCATGAAGGAACTCGATGTGCTGCTGGCACATTATGTTGACACGGAATTTTGCGCCGCTCCTTTGCAGGAACAACAGGCGTTTATGCGCTTGCTAGAGGTTCAAGATCCGGTGCTTTACGGGTATTTCGTCGCGCAGAGGCCACCCCCCGCCGATCTCGCACAGATTGTGCAACGCGTGGTAACCCGCCGCTGGCCCTCAGAATGCAGTTCTTAAATTTTGGCGAACTATTTCCTATTGCGTGGGTCTACGTTTGCGGGGGGAGTGTTTGCTTGCCAGTTTCGGATTACGTATGACAGTTGAACAAAGTGACCTTCAACTGGTCGAAAGGGTCCAACTAGGTGAGCGTGCGGCGTTTGATTTACTTGTTTTGCGATACCAGCATAAGGTGCTAAAGCTGATTATGCGTTACGTACATGATGCATCCGAGGCCGAAGACATTGCGCAGGAGGCGTTTGTCAAAGCCTATCGCGCGCTGAAGTCGTTTCGGGGCGATAGCGCGTTTTATACTTGGTTGTACCGTATTGCCATTAATACCGCAAAAAATGCTCTGGTTGCCAACAAGCGCCGGCCCATGGATTACGATTTGGATTTGCAAGACCCGGAAAACTACGACGTGCATGCACGGCTTGCCGAGTCTGAAACCCCTGAGGCGCTGCTTCTTACTGAGGAGATTCGCGATACCGTCAACCGTGCGATTGATCACTTACCCGAAGATCTACGTACGGCGATTGTATTGCGCGAACTCGAAGGCTTAAGTTATGAGGATATAGCGCAAACGATGGATTGCCCAGTAGGCACGGTGCGCTCGCGAATTTTTCGCGCGCGCGAAGCCATAGATAAGAAATTACGACCGATTTTTGATGGCGGCTTAGGTAGACCTGAGGACTCATGAGCGAACAAATTCGTGAACAGATTTCTGCGTTTCTCGACGGTGAATTGCCGAGTTCAGAAACCGAACTTTTATTGAAACGGCTGGCGCGCGAGCCTCAGCTGCGCGAGACATTCGGCCGGCTTGCGTTGATGGGTGAAGCCATTCGCGGCAAGCAAACCCATACGCTAGTGACGCGCGGGTTTGCGGCGCAGGTTAATCGTGCCATTGAAGGCGAATCCATGCTGGCGGTGGACTTAAAAATGCCGCAGCGTAGGTCGTGGTGGCGTCCTTTAGCAGGTTTAGCAGTAGCCGCAGGCGTTGCGGCAGTGGCGGTGGTGGGTTTGCAGCAGCGCGCTTACACGCCTCAGGTTACGCGTATGCCGGCCCCGGCCCTCGCCCTCGCCCCCGCGCTGGCCCCGGCACTGGCAATGGTGCGACCACAAGTCCAGTCGCCGGCGCGAATAGTGCCGCAGACGCCTAAGAGCAATGGCGAGGCACTGTCGTATACGGTTCCGGTGGTGAAGGCTGAAACAGAGGTGGCGCTACCGGCGGCGCGTCTGACGAATTATGTATTTGCGCACAGTAAATATTCCTCGCCTTTAGGTAGGGGTAATGTGTTATCTGGTCTCATCGCCGAGACGGCAGATGGTCCGGTGCCACCGTGATAATGCCGCGTAATATTCTGGGATTGATGATGTTTAGCCTGTCGGCGATTGCGTTGGGTGCGGATGATGCGGGCGAGTGGCTTTTGAAAATGAATCACGCATTGGCGAGCCGAAATTATGATGGGACCTTCTTTCATTTGAATGAGGGTCGCGTCGAGACTATGCGGATTGTGCATCGGGTGAAGGCAGGGAAGGTGACCGAACGGTTACTGTCGCTAGACGGTTCGGGTCGTGAGTTTGTGCGTAGTCATGATGAGTTGACCTGCTACCTTCCGGATCAGCATACGGTGTTAGTTGAGCCTAGCCGGGACGGTGGTTCTTTTTTAGGTTCGTTGCCTCAGTTCAATGCCGGCGGTAGTGAGTTCTATCGCATTGAGTCGCTGCCGACTACGCGAATTTTAGGACGCATGGCGCGGGTAATCGCCGTGACTCCTAAAGATGAATATCGATTTGGTTATAAGCTTTGGCTAGACGAGAAATCGGGTATGCCTTTAAAAACGCAATTGTGTGACGCGCGTGGCCAGGTGCTAGAGCAAATTTTATTTGCGCGTCTTGATATGCCGGATAGTATTCCCGATAGTGATCTAGTGGCTCATGTACTGCCTAAGGGCATGCGCTGGGTGCGCCAGGGTGCTGTGCGTGACAATACTTCGGCTGCGCTAGAGGCTTTTCGGGCGGGTCAATTGCCGCCGGGATTTCATTTGACCATCTCCGGTATGCAAACTATTGGTGCGGCAACCGTACCTACACGGCACTTGGTCTATTCGGATGGCATGGCGACGGTGTCGGTATTTGTAGAAGACGATAAGGCCCCGGTATCTCAGGATCCACCGATGCAGGGTTTGGCGCGTGTAGGGTCGGGTTTTGCCTTTTCGACCGTGGTGCAGGGCCATCAAGTGACCGCTGTCGGCGAGGTTCCCGCCCAGACGGTGGAGTCTATAGCGCATTCTGTGAGATCTTATTCAACGCCCCACTGAAGTGACGGCCACTTAAGTTACGCGCGGAAAGTCGCAGACCCGTATAATCGCCGGTTTACCCAAACTCGGCACTCGATGAAGAATATTCGTAATTTTTCAATTATCGCTCACGTGGATCACGGCAAGTCCACGTTGGCTGACCGCTTTATTCAGCATTGCGGCGGTCTTGACGCTCGTGAAATGCAGGCTCAGGTACTCGATTCCATGGATTTGGAGCGCGAGCGTGGCATTACCATCAAGGCGCAAAGTGTGACCTTGGCGTTTAAATCTGAGACCGGTGAGGTCTACCAGCTCAATTTTATTGATACGCCGGGGCATGTGGATTTTTCTTATGAGGTGTCCCGCTCGCTGGCTGCTTGTGAGGGCGCCCTATTGGTGGTGGATGCGGCCCAAGGGGTGGAGGCGCAAAGCGTCGCTAACTGTTACACGGCGCTCGAACAGGGGTTGGAGGTGCTGCCGGTAATCAATAAGATTGATTTGCCGTCGGCCGATGCGGCTAAGGTCATTCACGAGATTGAGGAAATCATAGGAATTCCCGCGCAGGATGCGGCGCTGGTGAGCGCTAAGACGGGTTTGGGAATACCTGAGCTGCTGGAACAATTGATCAAACGAATACCTGCGCCTAAAGGTGACCCTGACGGTCCTCTACAAGCGCTCATTATTGATTCCTGGTTTGACAATTATATGGGTGTGGTTTCGTTGGTGCGCGTCATGAATGGTGCACTGCACACGGGGGCTAAGATTAGGGTCATGTCGACCGGGCGTAGTCATACGATTGACAAGCTGGGCAGGTTCAGCCCTAAACCGATTACTCGAGATTCGTTAAATGCGGGCGAAGTAGGATTCGTCATTGCCGGCATCAAGGAAATCGATGGCGCGCCGGTGGGCGATACCATCACATTAGAGGCCAATCCCGCTAAGGTGCCTTTAGCGGGGTTCAAACAGGTCCAGCCGCGGGTATTCGCGGGTCTTTTTCCCGTCAGTTCAGATGACTATGAACAATTTCGTGAGGCGCTCAAGAAACTTAAGCTCAATGATTCTGCGTTGCATTTCGAACCGGAAGTGTCCACTGCCCTAGGGTTTGGCTTTCGCTGCGGTTTTTTAGGCTTACTGCACATGGACATTGTCCAGGAGCGGCTTGAGCGAGAATACAATTTAGCCTTGATCACGAGCGCGCCCACTGTGATCTATGAGTTGTTGCTCACCGATGGTTCGGTGATTAATGTCGACAACCCGGCTAAATTACCGCCCCAAGATCGGATCTCGGAGCTGCGAGAACCTATCATCACGGCTAATATTTTGGTGCCCCCCGATCATGTGGGTGCGGTGCTAGCTCTCTGTAGTGAAAAGCGGGGGGCGCAGAAGAAAATGTTGTTTCTCGGCAGCCAGGTCTCGCTGCAGTACCAGTTGCCGCTCGCTGAGGTGGTGCTCGATTTCTTTGATCGGCTTAAGTCTGCGAGTCGCGGCTACGCGTCGTTCGATTATGAGTTTAGCCACTTTCAGGCGGCACCTCTTGTCAAACTCGATGTATTGATTAATGGTGAGCCGGTGGATGCTTTGTCGCTCATCGTGCATCGCGATAACTCTTATAATCGCGGTCGTGATTTGGTTGACAAAATGCAGGAGTTGATTCCTCGGCAAATGTTTGAAGTGGCGATTCAAGCAGCGATCGGCAGCCATATCATCGCGCGCGCCAGCGTAAAGGCCATGCGAAAAAATGTGCTCGCCAAATGCTATGGCGGTGATATTAGCCGTAAGCGAAAACTGCTTGAGAAACAGAAAGCGGGTAAGAAGCGTATGAAGCAAGTGGGTCAGGTGGAGATCCCACAAGAGGCATTTTTGGCGGTATTACAGGTTGGAAAGAAAGCCAATTGAGTCTGCGTAATATTGAATATTTGGGGTTTTTCTTGTGGGAGTTCTGTTGTGAATGATAGTGACAATCTTTTCCTAGGTATTTTGATTGCGGCGATTGCTTGCGTGCTAGTCGTATTAGTGGATGGCTGGGTGTTGCGGCCTAGGCGTGACCCGAGCGCCGCTAGCCTTGATGAACCCTGGTTATCGAAATGGGCAGGCTATGCGCTGGTTGCCTTGTCGGCGGCGATGTTATGGCGCTTATTTAAATATGAGGCCGTTGATTTTAGCTTGATGCTGGTGGTGGTGGGCGCACTGTCGGGGCTAATTTGGGGCTTGGACCAGTTGTTTTTCGCAAAACGCCGCGTGCAGCTTGCGATAGCAGCGGGTACGGTCGAAACCTTAGTGCGCGAACCCGTAGCGGTTGAATATGCACGATCATTCTTCCCTGTCATTATGTTGGTCCTGGTGATTCGATCTTTCGTATTCGAACCGTTCCGCATACCCTCGGATTCAATGATGCCGACTTTATTCGACGGTGATTTTATTTTTGTCAGCAAGTTCTCTTATGGTCTGCGTTTGCCGGTGGCAAATACTTTGGTAGTTCCTACAGGTAAGCCGCAGCGGGGTGATGTCATTGTGTTTCGTCTGCCGCCAAATCCTAAGATTAACTACATTAAGCGTTTGGTCGGGTTGCCGGGAGATAAGATTCGAGTAGACGAAAATAATCAACTGTATGTGAATGATGTTTCGATGGCGCAGGTTGCGGACGGGATCTATGCAGGTCCCAAACAGACCCAATGGAATTATTCGGGAGTGCCGATCGCCTACGAGCAACTCGATGCCCATCGCCATTTGATCATGTTTGCCAACGGTGGTGTAAAGGTTGGGGAATGGATAGTGCCGGTGGGACATTATTTTTTCATGGGTGATAATCGTAATAACAGCGAAGATAGTCGCTTCATTGAGAATCCCAAGGCGCCAGGTTTTGTGCCCGAACAGAATTTAGTCGGTAAGGCGGTTCGAGTGTGGCTTAATTTGGATATGCATGATGGGCCTATTTGGAGTCGAATTGGGCATGCGATTCAATAGTCGGTTTTTAACGGAGAAATCTATGCGGTATCGTCAGAAGGGCATGACATTCATTGGGCTACTCTTTGTACTCGCACTGGTCGGTTTCATCGTCTATGCGGGTATTCGACTGGTCCCGGTTTATATCAATTACATGAAAGTGGTGCGTACCATGCAGTCGGTGGCCGCGGAATTCAAGAGTGAAACTCCGGATCAGGCGCGCATGCGCAATTCATTGGACAAGCATTGGGGAATTGAGGACATTACCGCTGTGGAAGCTAAGGATGTCGAGATTCTTAAGGATAATGATGTGGTTAGTATGCATGTGGTTTACGACGACCCGGTGCCCTATTTAGGTAATATATCGCTGACGGCACATTTCGATAAGACTGTGAAAGTCGAGTGACGGCACTGCGCAAATCGGACGAGACGCTTACCTGGGTGCAGCGTACCTTTGGGCATGACTTTTTACGGCCTGATTTATGCTATGCGGCGCTTACCCATCGTAGCGCCGGAGCTGTGCACAATGAGCGCTTGGAGTACTTGGGCGACTCGATTTTAAATTGTGCGGTGGCGCGATTATTATTTGATGCCTATCCCCACGCCGATGAAGGGGCTTTATCGAGGCTGCGAGCCACCTTGGTGAGCGGTAAAGCACTGGCTGAAATGGCGACTGATATTAGCTTGGGCGATCATTTGCGCCTTGGAAGCGGTGAGTTAAAGACCGGTGGTTTTCGTCGCGCTTCGATACTAGCGGATGCGCTGGAGGCGGTACTGGGTGCGATTTTTTTGGACGCAGGCTTTAACGCCGCCGCCACGGCTGTCGCGGGATTGATGGCCGCTCGGCTGTCGGATTTGCCGGCGGCTGAGTCATTGAAAGATCCAAAGACCCGCTTACAAGAAGCCTTGCAAGCTCGAGGATTGCCGCTGCCGATCTATGCCCTTACCAAGGTCGATGGCGAGGCACATGCCCAAAACTTTGCGGTCACTTGTGAGGTGGAGGCCTGGAAGGTGAGCGCCCAGGGCGAGGGCGTGAGTCGTCGGGGTGCGGAACAATTAGCAGCTACCCGACTTCTTGAGCTTCTTCCTCGCCTAGGAGTCGACATATCATGAACGGTCCCGTTTTTCGCGCAGGGCACGTGGCCATTGTGGGTCGTCCCAATGTGGGTAAATCGACTTTGGTGAACGCTTTGGTAGGACGTAAGGTGAGTATTGTTGCTCCCAAGCCGCAAACCACTCGTCACAGAATTTTGGGTGTGGTTAATCGACCTGAATTTCAATTGGTATTGGTCGATACTCCCGGGCTGCATGAATCTACGCGCCGGGTCATGAATCAATACATGAATCGAGTCGCTATATCCTCTTCGCAAGATGCCGATGTTATTTTATTGGTGATTGAAGCCATGCGTCTTACGGATGAGGATCTTTGGGTTTGGGAGCGCGTGCGCGGGTTAAAGCAGCCGTTATTCTTGGTGATCAATAAGGTAGATCGAGTCTTTCCCAAGCAAGAGTTACTGCCTTTTCTTGAAGATATGACCCAGCGTATTCCTGCTTCCGGAATCCTCCCGGTCTCGGCACTGCAAGCCGATAATTTACAGCGTTTAGTGGAAGTGGTGGGTGCTCGCCTACCGGTAGGGCCACCGTTATTTGCGGCTGATATCGTGACGGATCGCGATGAGCCGTTTCATGCCGCGGAAATCGTGCGTGAAAAACTTACCTTGAAACTCCGGGAGGAATTGCCTTACGGCATCAATGTACAGATTGAGCGCTTTGCCGATGAAGGGGGGCGAATTATGATTAACGCTGTGATTTGGGTTGAACGGGCGGGTCAGAAAGCCATTGTTATTGGTCAGGGCGGTGAACGACTCAAGGAAATCGGCCGTTTGGCGAGGATTGAGCTTAATGATCTGTGGCAGCGTTCAGTTCATTTGGAGCTGTGGGTTAAGGTGAAGGAAAACTGGGCTGATAGCGAAATGGCGCTCAGTCAATTTGGGTATAACAAGCTGTGAAAGCAGCGCGCGTATGGCTGGCACCAGCCTACGTTTTGCACCAGTATGCGTATCGTGATACCAGCCGTATTGTGGAGGTATTAACCCGGCAATATGGTCGCATGACCTTGTTTGCTCGGGGTGCCAGTTCCCCTAAATCTACTTTGCGAAGCGCACTGCGGCCGTTTCAACGCTTGCTGGTTTCATGGTCAGGAAAATCCGAAGCGTGTCCGCTGGTAGCCGCTGAGGTGGATGGCGGATTTACTCAGCTTGCGTCGACGCGAATTATGAGTGGGTTTTATTTAAACGAGCTATTGCTCAAGCTCACTATACGCGGTGACCCGAATCCAGAAATTTTTGACTCATACGAGGGCTGCATTCAGGCGTTGTGTCAGGGTGAGTTAGAAGAGCCTAGTCTACGATGTTTTGAAAAGCGCTTGCTCGATCACTTGGGCTATGGTCTGGAGTTGGCGAGTACCGATTCGGGCCAGCCGATTAGGGTCGATCAGCACTACCGGTTTGCCGCTGACAGTGGCCCCGAACCCTGTGTTGCTGAGAGCGATGGTGCCGTGTACGGGCAGTCCTTGGCGGATCTCGACGCCGAGTCTTTTAACGATGCCAGGTCCTTACGTGATGCGAAACGGGTTCTGCGTGCGGCGCTTGAGTCGTGTCTTGAGGGTCGTGCCTTGAAATCGCGTGAAATCATGCAGGCCATGCATAGGCGGACCTTAAGGTGAAGGGGTGAAATTCATGAAACTGGGTGTGAATATCGATCATGTGGCGACCTTGCGTCAGGTACGGCGGGCACGCTACCCGGATCCTATTTATGCCGCATTATTAGCGGAACAGTCGGGTGCTGATAGCATTACATTACATTTGCGTGAAGATCGACGCCATATTCAGGATCGCGATGTACGGATAATGCGTGAAGTCTTACAGACTCGCATGAATCTGGAAATGGCTGTCACTGATGAAATGGTTAAAATTGCCCAAAGGGTGCAACCCCAGGACTGCTGCCTGGTGCCAGAGTCGCGTGCCGAGATCACTACCGAGGGCGGCCTGGACGTGCGGGCACAAGAGGCGCGTATTGCCGCTGCAGTCACTGCATTAGCGTCGAGCGGCATTCGGGTTTCGCTATTTATCGATCCGGATGCGGTACAGATTGAAGCGGCTAAGCGAGTCGGAGCGCCGGTGATTGAGCTGCATACCGGCACTTACGCTGAGGCTAGCGGCCCGCTACAAGCGCGGGAGTTAGAGCGATTAACAAAGGCTGCACGTTTGGCCGACTCTTTAGGGCTTGCCGTCAACGCGGGCCACGGACTTAATTATCACAATGTGGGGCCAATTGCCGCAATCGCGCAGATTGTAGAATTGAATATTGGTCATGCGATCGTGGCGCGCGCTATTTTCGACGGTTTGGCAAGCGCTGTGCGCGATATGAAAAATTTAATGCTGGCAGCGCGTGTAGCGTCGTGATTTTTGGTATTGGTATCGATATTCTCAAAATAGAGAGAATAGAACGTGTTTACCAGAAGCACGGTCAGCGTCTTGTTTCGCATTTGTTAATGCCCCAGGAAATGGTTGAATTGGCTACGACGCGGCGTGCGTCGCGATTCTTGGCGATGCGATTTGCCGCCAAAGAGGCGATTGTTAAAGGCATGGGGACTGGCTTCGCGCAAGGTATCTGGCTGCGGGACGTGGGGATTGCAAAAAATTCTTTTGGTAAACCTGAAATTGTCTATTCAGTGCGCGGCGCAAAAATACGCGATCAATTGGGGATCGGTGAGGGACATATGACGTTAACCGATGAGGCCGGGTTGGTAGTAGCGGTTGCTGTGTTGATGCGCAAGATTGCATGAACACCCTGATATTTGATATTGAAACTGTTCCGGATACCGACCTTGGTCGACGTTTGTATCACTTGCATGATTTATCCGATGAACAAGTGGCGCAGATCATGTTTACCAGACGTCGCCAAGAGGTGGGATCAGAATTTCTTTCGCATGAACAGCATCGAGTCATCGCTATATCAGTAGTGATGCGTTCACGGGATTCACTTAAAGTCTGGAGTCTTGGCGAAGAGAACTCGTCGGAGAAAGATTTGATCGAACGATTTTTCGATGGGTTAGATAAATTTACCCCCGACTTGGTGTCATGGAATGGCGCTGGATTTGATTTTCCGGTTTTGCATTATCGGAGTCTGTTGCACAGCGTAACGGCGTCGCGCTATTGGGAGACCGGTGATGGCGATTCAAGTTTTCGCTACAGCAATTACTTGAGCCGTTTTCATTGGCGTCATATTGATCTGATGGACGTGTTATCGGGTTTTCAAGGACGGGGTCGAGCTAGTCTTGATGATGTGGCAACCTTGCTGGGGTTTCCCGGAAAGATAGGTATGCATGGCGCCGATGTTTGGGATACCTATTTGCAAGGTGGACTTGCGCGTATTCGCAACTACTGTGAAACCGATGTATTAAATACTTACTTGATTTTCCTTCGTTTTGAATTACTGCGAGGTCATTTGGATCCGTTAGAGCATGGCTTTGAAGTGGCTCGCGTGCGCAAATTGCTGCAAGATTCCGACGCGGCACATTTGCAGGAATTCGCAGCGGCTTGGGCTTAAATTTGCCAATAGATGCGATTCAAGAAGCGGACATTGTGGATCTTGCACACGATGGGCGGGGTATCGCGCGTATTAATGGCAAGGCGGTGTTTGTTGCGGGTGCGTTGCCGGGTGAAA
>JAYUFB010000051.1:0-34512 GCA_043738945.1 Gammaproteobacteria bacterium | reverse complement strand
CGAATGCTGGCAGAAATAGGCGTAAGTTGCACAGAATTTTTATTCAAAAAGATTGGCGTAGGTGTATTTTACGGGTAACTTGCTCACTGTGAAACCCGTCAATATTTACGATGCGAAGACTCACTTTTCCCAATGGGTCGACAAGGCGGCCTCTGGTGAAGATGTCATCATTAGTCGCAACGGGAAGCCGCTCGTTAGAATCACCCGATTGGAAGGTACATCGAAGCCTCGAATTAAATTTGGCGTGCTGAAAGGCAAGCTTAAAATCGCTGCAGATTTTGACGTTCCGCTACCCGCCGATACCTTAGCAGACTTCAACGGGCGCGCGACTGGGCGAGATTGACGCAGACACTCAAGAACTGGGGGCAGGTAGCCCTTGAATCGAGCGGCTTTAGACCAGTGTTTCCAATAACTTCAGCGCTGGTGCAACACGTATACCCTCGGGCGAAAGGTAGTCGCTTTTGCCGGTCGCCGATATTTGCCATGCTGGCACCTCCCTGAAACGCTCCTTTAAATAGCGTAATGGTGCACTAACATCCCGATCAGACGTTTTGCATTCCACGAATAAGCCTGGCTTCCCGTCTTCTACCGCTACAAAATCGACTTCATGCCCCTCGATATCACGAAAATAGCGTAATTCAGTGCGCAAGCCTTCGCTGTCCTCGCGAAAATACCGCCACTTCAGCAAATGTGAGGCAACTAGATTTTCAAATCGGTGCGACGGCTCAGGAACAAGCGACCCGACTGGAACTGGATTACAGCGCCGGACTTACCACCCAATTGCCTGCCGGACGCAGCTTGGGTGTACAAAAACGGGTGCGCCGCAAGATTGTCTATAACGGAACTTACCTGAGTTTTGAGCGTGCTGGATCGACGCCTCGTTGAAGACGTTGCCAATGCCCTCGGTACCGATAAGGCATTGGTAGAAAAGGATTGGCAGGTCGTCCGTGCGCTCGGCGTCTTGGCCGTTATTGACCATGGCGATATTAAACCGGCTTTCTCGGGCGGCACTTCCCTGTCCAAGGGTTGGGGGTTGATCAAGCGATTTTCGGAAGACATCGAGCGGTTGTGGAAACCGATGCTCGAGCGCCGACGAGCTTAGTTCACGTCCTGGACTGCCGCAGCTGCGGCCGACGCGCAAGACTCGCATTGGGAATGGGCCGAGAAGGCGATACTCATAGCGACGGTCCAGTTCCCTCCTTCTTGCCATTAGCGGCATGTTTATGCATACTCAATGCATATGGCCATCGAGTGGGACGCTGACAAAGCTGCGGCGAACTTCAAGAAGCACGGCGTGCGCTTCGAAGAAGCCGCCGCTGCGCTCCTCGATCCACAAGCGCTGGCGCAGGAAGACGGCGACTCGGAAGGCGAGGCACGTTGGCTTCTTATCGGTATGAGCGCAAATGCGCGATTGCTAACTCTTGTGTATACGTTGCTTGACGAGGATCGAATTCGTATTATTTCCGCACGCAAAGCCACGCGGCAGGAGGCTAAATATTATGCGTAACCAATATGATTTTTCTAAGGCCGAACGCGCGAAAGACATTCCGCATCTTGCGCGATTGCAAGCGGAAGCTAAAGGTAAGACGCGGATCACGATCATGGTGGACAATGATCTATTGATGGCCTTTCGAGCTAAGGCGGAGTCAGAGGGTATTGGATATCAAACCCTCATCAATCAGGCGCTGCGTCAGGTTGCGGGTGCCGCGCCAGTGGACGAAGCCACGTTGCGCAGGGTGCTTAGAGAAGAACTTAAGACCGGATAGTGCGCATAGTCGCATCTGCTGAGCTAGCAATATCAACCGATAATCGCCCTATGGAAAAAGCTACCGTTTCAAAATTTAAAAACAATTTGAGCGCCTATTTACGGAAAGTCAGGGCTGGGCAAACGGTCGTTATTTTCGACCGCGAGATGCCAATTGCGCGTCTTGAACGAATTGAGTCAAGCAACAACTCTCGCCGACTCGCGTTGATGCGCCCCCTGTCGGCAGCGAATGTTCGCGCCGCGCTTACGGCTCACCCTCCTAGTTCGGCGCGATTATTAAACGCACTGATGGAAGATCGCACCGAAGGTCGGTAAGCAGATTCCACTGCGGCCACTTTTTAATCCGGGGTTCGATTGGAATTTTTAACGTAACCTCAACATAGTGGCCGGCCGTCGCCGCATCCACCCATGCGCCACTACGTTTGCCAGGCACGCTCTCTACTGCAGGGCATCGCGACCATTCTAAAAAAGACATTGATTGATTGTTACCCTTTAAAAGTGTCTTGATTTGACGATCACTTACCAGACAATCTTACGTCCTAATGGGGTTTTCGCAAAGCCTGATATTTCGATACCTATCGCATATTCCTGCATGAAATTTGCACAGGGATCAAAAATATCGGAATCGTCTCGATCGGTCCGAATGAGGTGCAAAGCATCGGACGGGCTCATGAACACGTGTTGCTGTATTATAAACTGCTTAGTTATGTTCGAACGGTAATCGCGCAACGCTTTATTAAGGATTTACTATGAAAAGCCCATTTTCACATTCGTTCACCGGCCTTGCGCTCATTGCAACGATCACTGCGGGGCTTGCTAGCTGCGCCACCGAATCTCACCAGGGCTTGGCGGTGGAGAAATCCGCTGCGGCGGTGAGTGCGCCTAGCTATGCGGGACCTAAGCATGCGCTCGCGGTGGGTAAATTCGATAACCGCTCCAGTTATTTACGCGGGCTTTTTTCCGATAATGTTGATCGTTTGGGCGGGCAAGCCAAGACCATCCTGATCGGCCATTTGCAGCAAACGGGACGCTTTAACGTTATGGACCGCGATAACATGGAGGAAAATGCGCGCGAGGCGAACCTATCGGGCAAGGTGCAAAAGCTCAGCGGTGCGCAATTCATTATTACAGGTGATGTCGTGGATTTTGGCCGCAAAGAAACCGGCGATCAACAGTTGTTCGGGATTTTAGGCAGCGGTAAAAAACAGGTGGCCTATTCAAAGGTAACGCTGAACGTGGTCGACGTTCTGACCTCGCAAGTGACTTATTCGGTTTCGGGTGCCGGCGAATACGCTCTGAGTAACCGCGAGGTCATCGGTTTTGGGGGAACGTCGGGCTATGACTCGACGCTTAACGGAAAAGTGTTGGATTTGGCGATTCGTGAAGCGGTAGACCGACTGGTAGAGGGTACTGAAAAAGGTGCTTGGGCGCCGGGCAAATAATGGGTGTGGCGCGGACAGTCTTGCTGATAGTAATGACGGCCTCGGTGAGCGCGTGCGTAACGCCGCCGCGAACACTCTATTCGTGGGGTGGCTACGAGCAGGTAATCTACTTAAATCACGCCACTCCCGGGGCAAGTGATCCGCAAACGCAAGTAATTACTCTTGAAAAAGACTACCAGGACGCACGGGCATCGAGCCAAAAGTTGCCACCCGGCTGGCATGCGCATTTGGGCTATTTGTACTTTCAATTGGGTAAAGCCGATCAGGCGCAGCAAGAGTTTGTGGCCGAAAAAACTCAGTTCCCCGAATCGACCGTGTTTATGGACCGTCTGCTCGCAAAGATGAAAAAACCATGAGCCGAAATTTACCCGGTCAAGCGTTAGGCGCGCTTGTCGTATTGTGGATACTAAGTGGATGCCAGACCACGACCCCGTATGACTATACGAATTATCGCGCTCACCCGCCTCGCTCTATTTTGGTGCTGCCTCCTTTGAACGAAAGCACATCAGTGGAAGGCACGTATAGCTATTTATCGACGGTGACGCGGCCGCTTGCGGAACTGGGATACTACGTGTTCCCCGTCGACGTGGTGGATCAATTCCTGAAGGACAATGGCATGCCGACGGCAGGTGAAATGCACCAGGTGCCGTTAGCGAAGGCGGCTGAAATTTTTGGTGCGGATTCACTGCTGTTGGTAACGCTGAAACAGTACGGAAGTAAGTTTCTGCTATTCAGCAGCACCACGACCGTGTCGGCGGAAGCAAAGTTAGTCGATACCCGCACCGGGTCGTTGTTGTGGAGTGGCAAAGGACTGGCGCAACAAGGGTCCAGCGGATCGGGTAACTTAGTTGCGGATCTCATTGCAGCGGCCGTGACGCAGGCGATTAATTCCAAGACGGACCCAGGCCATCAGGCGAGTCGGGTCGCCAATCAAATCATGTTCAACAGCAAAGAGGCTGGCCTGCCGTTCGGGCCGTATAGCCCGCAATTTGGAACATTGCGCTAGCGGGCTGATATTACAGAATATGGCCGGAAATTCGCGATTCATCGTGCATCGATGCTGCATATAAGTTCGCTTCATTTTCCGTCAACGCAACCCCGCGTCGCTTAATCCAATAGTTAGGCGTCATATTTACAATGGTCATACTTTAGTGATTCCATAGCGTCTGCCGCAGTTTTCTTGCCTTTCTTTACAAGCCTTACGATCTCTAATCGTTGTTACGCCTTAAGCTTCGGCGGTCTACCCCCAATACGGCCTTCCTTGCGAATGCGCCCACCATCTGCATCATTATTCGACCGACCACCAAAACGATAGTAATTAAGGCTAGGACTGAAGCAATATGCGTTCGCGCTGCGCATCCACATCTGAATTCATTGTGGCTGCGGAACGCATGTCGCGAATATTTCGCGCAAGGGTAGATTTGCCCACCTGCCGAGGTTCACTCATGAACGACATTTTGCGCTTCAAGTCAGCTTGTACTCGGGCCTCAAGATAACCTCTCATAGATAATGTTCTCCAGATAATTGGATACCTGTCAAATATTCGTGCCTGAATTTTGTACTGCAGTCAGAAATCCCGGAATTATCTACTTGCAGGCGATGTTCTCGTGTTCATTTACAAGCGTTGCGCTCAGATGTGATCTAGTTATTTAGGCTGAGCGAGCGCCTGCTTACCAGTTAGTGCAGTCTCGGCTTCGGCTTGCAAACTGTCAGAAATATTAATATACTTCTGACAGTTTAAACTCATCGCCATGCAAACCCTCGCCAAACAAGTCTTGAAGCACGCTGGTGCACTGCCAGAAGGCACCCCTTTGGCCGCCAAAGAACTGCTGCATCTGGGAAACCGTGCCGCGATAGACCAGGTGCTGTGCCGCCTTGTGCGGCGCAGCGCCCTGATACGGGCTGGGCGCGGTGTATATGTTCTGCCGGTAAAGAGCCAATTCGGCACCCGCGCCCCTTCGGTCGCCAGGATGGTCGAGGGTCTAGGAAACCAGCGCGGGGAGACCATCGTTTCGCACGGCGCTGCTGCCGCTAATGCGCTGGGCCTAACCACACAGGTACCCATGCGGGCGGTCTATCTCACCTCCGGCCCCAGTCGCCGTTTGAAATTGGGCGCACAGATGATTGAGTTCCGGCACGCACCGATTTGGCAGTTAATCTTTCCTGGCCGGGCTGCAGGCGAGGTGGTGCGAGCATTGGCGTGGCTGGGTCCGGAAAAGGCCAGCGAAGCGATCCAGAAACTACGCACTAAGCTGCCGGCGTCGGCGCTAAAAGAAGTCGCGTCGGCGCGATCGCGCCTACCGACGTGGATGGCCCACGAGGTCAGCGCCCTGGCGATCCATGGCTGAGTTCTTCCAGCTCTCTACAGCCGACCGCCTCGACGCACTCAACGCCGCAGCGAACACATCAGGCCTGCTGCCCCATCTGCTTGAAAAAGACATTTGGGTGGTCTGGTCGCTGCGACACCTATTTGCCGGCCAATATGCTAACCACTTGGTATTCAAGGGTGGCACATCGTTGTCGAAAGCCTACGGCGTCATTCGGCGCTTCTCCGAAGACGTAGACCTGACCTATGACATCCGCGCTATCGCCGGCGATCTAGTAGGCGATGCGGATGCGCCACTGCCCACGAGCAAGAGCCAGGAAAGGAAATGGACCAAGGAGATTCGTGCGCGCCTCGCGAAATGGGTCGGCACCGCGATCGTACCAAGCCTCAAGCTCGAACTGGAACAGCATGGCCTACCAGCAACGGTTCGGGCCGAGCGCGCACAAGTATTCATCGACTACGCGCCGCTCGCCAGAGGCACCGGCTATATCGCGCCGGCAGTCACGTTGGAATTCGGCGCCCGCTCTACTGGGGAGCCCAGCGAGCCACGTGCCATCCACTGCGATGCGGCCGAGTATCTTCAGGGAGTGGAATTTCCCACCGCGATACCACAGGTCATGCGTGCCGAACGCACCTTCTGGGAGAAGGCCACGGCGATTCACGTTTTTTGCGTGCAAGGCGAGTTCCGTGGCGGTGACCGATTCGCGCGTCACTGGCACGACGTATCGAGACTGAATACCGCCGGTTTCGTCGACGCAGCCATTGCGGACACAGCCCTCGCCCACGAAGTTGCCGAACACAAGAGCGTGTTTTTTGCAGAAAAGAATACTCATGGCGATGTCATTGACTATCACGCTGCCGTCGGCGGTGAACTCCAGCTCGTACCTGATGACGACGCGCTGACCAAGTTGGCTGCCGACTATCGGCGCATGGTCGATGACGGTCTATTTCTCGACGACGCCGAGCCTTTCGACGTTCTGATAAACCAATGCCACGCAATTCAGCAGAAGGCTAATGCAATGCATTCAGCATAATGAACTTCACCTAGGCTGAGAAAAAAATCCTGGCCGGGTACTATGCCTGGACGGAGGCGACAACAGGCGGGTCTGGCTTTCCGCCCGGACCATAAGGCCCGCAATTCGGCAAATCACGCTAGAGATAGCTCTCAATTCCTTACTCTACTATCTGTACAATAACGTCACTAAGCGGCATCAAGGCCACCTGAGGGGCCACGCGTGCAGATAATCGCTATTACTAATATCAAAGGCGGCGTTGGCAAGACCACCACGTCGGTCAACCTCGCCTATCTGGCTGCGGCTAAAGGTAAACGTACGCTTTTATGGGACCTAGACTCTCAGGGGGCCGCCACCTGGATGTTACGGGCTGAGGCTGAATTAGGCGTGTCGGCCAAGAAAATCGTCAATGACAAAGGCATCCTGGCTGACCTGCCCCAAACTACCGCCTATGCGAATCTAGACCTGCTCCCAGCGGACTCCTCGTATCGGCACTTTGATCGGTATTTGCAGGACCGCAAGCGCCCGGTCGAGCGTCTGCTCAAGCTCAGTCGAGTGCTGCGCGCTCGCTACGATTATTTATTTCTGGATTGTCCGCCCGGCATCTCGCTACTTTCTGAAAATATCTTACATGCCGCAGACGCGGTGGTCGTGCCCACCGTTCCGGCACCCCTGGCGGTACGCATGTTAACCGAGCTCACCGAATTCGTAGCCACCTCCGGTTGGACGGATCTTAAACTCCTACCTTTCTTCTCGATGGTGGATCGACGTCGAGCGTTGCATGATGAAATTATTACCAGCGCCCGAATTACTTTTCCGAAAATCCTCCAAACCGAAGTGCCCTATTGGAGTGAAATAGAACGCATGAGTGTGCGGCGCGCGCCAGTCCCGGCTTATGCCCCCGAAAGTGCCGCGGCGGCGATCTACGCAACTCTCCTATCTGAAGTACTCGCCCGCTTAAAGCAGCGCTAAATGTTTCAGCCTATTTCAGCTCAATTTCCAGAAACCGAAACTCAAAAGCATTAGCGTTTATTACATTGTGGTTGACGCCAGCGGGACGCGTATAGGACACCCCCGCTTTTAATGGAGCATCGCGAGTTCCCGCGGACTCTTCCAGGCGCAATATCCCCGTAGTCATCGGCACAACCACATAGTCGTGAGCATGCACATGTTGACCGGTCTCAGCGCCCGGAGCAAAGCTCCACTCGGTCACGATGACCCGCTCGTTATTAATTTGAACAGTCGAACTGGCTTTCATTTGAATCCCCCACTGATTTGAGAACCGATTGCGAACCTGAGTCGCATACCGAATGCGCCGACAATCTTCGTCACCGTCTCAAAGCTCGGATTGCCGTCCGGCGAAAGCGCCTTGTAAAAGCCCGCTCGGGTGATGCCCGTGTCCTTCGAGAGCTTCATCATGCCACGCGATCGAGCGACAACGCCGAGCACGCGAACCAGCATCTTGCGATCCATGGGTTCTTCGAATACCGCTTCGAGATAGTTTTTGATTTCCCTCTCGGTATTCAAATAATTCGCCGAATCGTAGGGCGCTACCTTTATCTTCGAGCGTTTGGTATTAATTGCCATGGTGCAATGTAATCCATAGGAATCAGTGTGTAAATTGTAGGATACAAGATAGGTGTCGCAGAACTCGGTGCGCGTGGCAGCGTTATATTCCCAGCTCGCTATGCGAGCCGAGTCGCACCAACCGCGACGATATGCAGGTTCGATGGTTTTCACCCGATTGTTAGCGCTTTCCAATAATGATGTCCTTCGTTACTATTGACCATGGCGATCAAATCGTCCAAGGACAAAGCAACCGCCGCGGCGTATGCCGAATTGGCGGTCCGGTCCCATCCGCCAGACATTCGAAAACGGCGCAGAGGATGTAGAGATTTCGAAGCAATACGAGTGAGGTAAGCAAGCGATGAGCATTCGCATTGAGGATTTGGCAAAGATGAATTTCCGCTCCGTGACGGTCGCTGGCGGTAAACGAATTGCGCCGACCTCACCCGGGGAGATGCTGCGCGAGGAGTTCTTGAAGCCGATGGGGCTTACCAATTATCGGCTGGCCAAGGAGATCGATGTGCCGGCGCAACGGATCGGCGACATCATCGCGGGCAGGCGGGGCATCACGGCGGATACGGATTTGCGGCTGTGCCGTTTCCTTGGACTCACCGACGGCTGGTGGCTGCGGCTTCAAGGCGATTACGACACGCGCATTGCAAGGACCGCCCTTGCCAAAAAGCTCGCGAAGATCAGACCCTGGTCGGTACACCTGGTGGCGCAACATGAGTACCGATAGGGAGAATGACCGACGAGCAAAGCGATGAACGAGAAATTTTGTCGGAATCCTCATCGCGTGCGCTATGCCTCCCGATCCAGGAGGTCCACCATCCAACCCGGGAAATCAACATTTACTCGCTTTGGGTCCGTACGAACGCGCCGGGCTTTGGCTAGATCCAGCTGATCAATGATTTTCTTCGCGGCATCGAATTTGCGATCAACTGTCTTGGCTTTCATAAACCTCCGCTTCCTTGTCCCGCGACAGTCGAACGGAGATGATGCACACGTTGTCGCCACGTCGCGTAATCACGACGACCAGTGCTTCTCATTCAGCTTTCCGGTCACCACCCAGCGCCTCGAGCCGATTTCCAGGTGGCGAGCGCAAGAATTCCAAAGTAGGTGCGGCATCCATTTGAGCCAGATTGCGGGGTCGATGTGCACTGATTGACGGGTTCCGACACATTTCTGTCAATTGACAAAGTATTGTCCAAATGCCGCGCACTATTTCAATTGACTGGACTTCGCAAACTGCGGCAAGCCATCGTTGGGTCGATCCCAGGTAAGCGCGTCTTCCATCCAAATATGACTCGTCGGGCTAAGAAGTTCGGGCTGATCCAGCGTCGCGAGAATGATGTCAATTTCAGCCGGTCGGCTACCTTGTCGATAAGTCAACGGCGTGCCGCATTGGCTACAAAAGGTGCGATAAGTTTGTGGCGAGGAACTAAATTCGCGCGGCTTGCCGGTGTAGACCAGGGTCGTCGCTTCGACCGTCAGCCATCCAACCATATGCGCACCGGAGACTCGACGGCAGGATTCGCAGTGACACAGAGTGATCGGATGCAGGGGTGATCCACAGCGATAGCGCACTGCCCCACAAAAACAACGGCCGGTTAACGATGACTGCATGGCTTAACCTCCAAATTTGAACATTCTCGCAAAATATTAAGGTTATGTTTAACCCCATTTTATTCACAGCAGCGTTTCAGTAGGGGAGTTATCTAACAACGGAGGTTTTATGAAACGCGTGCTGTATTTTTTGATGTCACTGGGATTAGCGGTCAACTGCCACGCTCGCGTGGTAGGCGATCTAGCGGAGGTCGCCATCATTGATCGCGATAGCGGTGAGACGCTGGATTCTCATTACTACCATGGGGAGTATTGGGTCGCGGGAAGGCCGGGAGCTCGCTATGCGATTGAGTTACACAATCGCTTGGGTGAGCGTCTAATGGCCGTACTATCAGTGGACGGTGTTAATGTCATCACCGGTGCCACGGCCGGATGGAATCAAACTGGCTATGTGTTCGGTGCTGGCGAGCGCAACCAAATATCGGGTTGGCGGAAGTCTGATACGGAAATCGCGGACTTTACTTTCACAGAATCATCGCACTCCTACGCGGAGCGCACAGGCCGCCCGAAAAATGTGGGGGTGATAGGCGTGGCGCTGTTTCGTGAAATGCGGGTAGTGCAGAATTACGCACCCTCCTTGCAAGAACAACGATCGGAGGATTCGTCCAAGAAGAGCCTTGACCGCGGGAGTGTCGCTGCCCAAGCGCCCGCGCCTACCGCTAAACTTGGAACCGGTCACGGCGAGCGCGAATATTCTAGTATTGACCGTACGGAATTTGCGAAATTACAGCAGCAACCCAATGAAATTATCCGCATTCACTACGACAGTATGGAGAATCTAGTGGCGATGGGCATCATCAGACACACCCATCGGTATCCAGCCGCAGTAGACCCCTTTCCGGCGTCGCCGGGATCTTATGTGCCGGACCCACCTGGGTAGTAGCGTGCCATAATGAGGTAAATGATTGCTGCGGATGAAAGTGATGAAGCCTTGATGGTGAGTTATGCACGTGGTGACACGAGTGCATTTGAACGCCTTTATAATCGGCATGAAATGCGCGTTTGGCGTTACTTAGAACGCAATGTGCGTAACCGGGCGACAGCAGAGGAGTTGATGCAGGAGGTTTGGTTCGCTGTCGCCCGGGACGCGCCGCGTTATGAACCGACCGCGCGATTTACGACTTGGTTATTTACGATTGCGCACAATCGAATGATTGATTCTATTCGGACTCAGCGTGAGCACACAAGTCTAGAGGTTTTAGGATACGAAATTGCTGACCCGCAGGCGAGTCCCGTGAGCGCTGCCATCACTCGCGATCAAGCAACGGCGCTGAATCGAGCGGTAGGTCAACTGGGCCTTGAGCAACGCGAGGCGTTTTTGCTGCAAATGGAGGGCGAACTTGGAGTAGAGGAGATTGCAGCTATTACTGGCGCTAACTTCGAGACCACTAAAAGTCGGCTGCGCTACGCGCGGACTCGATTGCGTGAGCTACTACAGGAGTACGCATGAGCGACCTTGACGAGGACTATCGACGGCTCTCGGATCTGGATGCTAGCCGCCCTAGTGAGTCGGTGCGACGCGCGGTGCTAGACCATGCCCGGCATATGGCGGAGCTACGTACTACCCAAGAGCCTCCTACTGCCGACGAGCGCCCTACCGCCCAAGGGCAAGCTACAGATATTAGGTCGCGCCGGCCTTTGGCGCTGGGCAAGAACACTCGCTGGCAGCCCGCAGCCTTCGGCATGCTTGCGGCGGCGGCGTTGGCGGGACTTTTAGTGATACCGCGTTTCCTGGTGCCGAGTTCTAAGCCCGCGGGTGTGGCGCCGGCTAAGGTGGCAGTCGCGGAGGTAGCGCCCGCAGAGGCGTTGGCGCCTCGGCCGCCGAGCGTAGTCGCACCCGAATCCGGCGCTTTGACTGCACGCGCGTATCAAGAGAAAAAGGCGATTGACGGCGCGCCACGGCAGGAAGCGGGACGCATAGATCAGTTCTCAGACAGGAACGCTAGTGACGCGGCTGCACCCCGCGCAGCAGCGCCCCGCGCGCCGATGGCACCGCCCGGCACAGACGCGCCAACAGCAGCCATGGCACGGCAGGAATCGACCACCCAGGAGAAGCGTAGTAACCCAGCTCCCTCAAATTCCCTGGCGAAGTCTCGCCTTGCCGCAGGACGGGATGCGGATGGTCATACGCCACTGATGTTGGCGGTATTAAGTGGCAATGCTTCGCAAGTCGACGCATTGTTGGCGCGGGGGGCGGATCCGAATGCGGTCGATGCGGACGGTACGACGCCTTTGCAGGCGGCCGTGGCGAACTCTCAAGCCGCCATTGCGGCGGCACTGCGTCGCGCCGCTGCCCGGGGTGCCCGCAGCACTGAGCCCGTTCCTATTCCGAACTAAACAAACTCCCTAGCAAGCCGCCGACCGCGGCGACTCCGGCCACTTTTCCGAGTGTGCCCGTGCCTTCGGAGGATCCGGGCAGATAGCGCCCGATTTCCTCGGCGAGATTCATGATGGGCATGCTTTGTAACCACACATGACCGGGACCCGTTAGCGTGGCGAGAAACAACCCTTCGCCGCCGAATAACACATTGCGAAAGCCGCGAATCATTTGAATGTCGAATTGCACAGTCGGTTCTTGAATACCTACATGGCCCGCGTGAACCAACAAGCGTTCTCCCGCCGCCAAATCGCGTTCCACTAATTCACCCGACAGATCTAGCCACACCACGCCGGGGCCCGTGACCTTCTGCAAGATGAACCCTTCGCCGCCGAAGAAACCTGCACCGATGCGCTGCTGCCAAGCAATTTCTAAGGTCACCGATTTTTGAGCGCACAAAAAAGTTTCCTTTCGGCAAATCAACGACTGATTGGCCGCTAAACTCTTAGCGATAATGGTGCCGGGAAAACGCGGCGCAAAGGCAATGTGTGCCGCCGCCTGGGCTGTAAACTCGGTGATGAACAAACTGCCGCCGCTTAAGCTACGCTTGATCCCCGCGAAAAACCCCCCGCCGGTGTGAGTTTGCATCAAAATCGTGTCTGACATCCACGCCATACAATTGGTCTGGCTAAACAAAACTTCCCCCGCCGTCAATTCGACCGCCACCGTTTGCATGGTGGTTCCCGAAATTTCATAACGCATAGTCTAGGCCCTTCTATCGAGTCGTTTTATGCTTCCAAATTTCTAGCAATTCGGGTGAAGCCTGAGCCCGCACATCGTTATCCTCGAGAATGGTTTCGGTCGCCTCTACGAGCGCCGCCCGCGCGAACACCAGCGCTTCGTGATCGGATTGGTCGAATTCGAAAGTCACAAATTCATCTTTAAGATCGCGTAATAAGATTACTAACTGCTTTAAGCTCCGAATCGGTTTGTCATTCACTCGCGCAAGCACTCCCCCGGCGGGGTTATCGTATCCGGCGGAAATTTTGGTGGGGAAGAACGGCGAGGTTACCAGAACGAGTTCCTCATGTTCGGGAGTGGGAGCAAATCCGACTTCGCGAATGAGCGGCGACTTCAGCGAATTAAGCATCCCGCTCGGCCCCTTGGCGGAACCGACATTACCGAGGAGTTGTAAGTGCTCAAGGCTTGCACGCGAAAACACCAAAGGTCCATAGATAAAGTAATCGGGATAAGTGCCCTGAAGTTCGGTAATCATTAAAGGACGCTGATTGCTCACCGGTAATGCGATGGGAAGGGTTTTGCCGTCACGGACTATGGTCAGCGGCACCGTGCCATTCTTGGCTAGGGATTGCACCAAGTATTGAAATTCTACGCGTAGCTGCGAGGGCAGCAAGATCATGCCTTGATCATCGACGGGAGTAGTCCCGATCGCGGTAATCACATCCCATTCCTTGAGCGGATAGGCGGCATCGGTGCGAAAAGGTCGGTGCACAATAATACCGTGTACCGATTTATTGATTCCGAGTTGCCGACGTAGCGAAGCATTTTCGAGGGTCTGCAGTTCATCGTGCATGGTAGGCTTACCGTCGTAGTGCCCGTCAGCGATATCGGCCAGAAACAATGAAATCTCTTCGTTGGGAATGATGTAGCCGATGTTATTGCCCATCGTCGCAAACGCGAGGCCTATCATTTTGTCATCGACCAACACCGGCCCACCGCTATTGCCGGGATTGATGGCCGCGTCAATTTGAATTCGCAGGCCGGAAACCGAGGCGCTGTATTCAACGAATTCGATCCGCGAAACTATTCCCTTGGTAATAGAGAGTGCGCTACCGCCTTTGGGGAAGCCATAAGCCAGCACCGCTTCTTTAATTTCGGGCATGCTGGTGGCGCGCGGTAAAGCGCCATGCTCAGCAAAAAAAGTGGGGTCATCAACCTTAAGCACTGCAAGGTCGATCCCAGGGGCCACTGCGACCACCGTTGCGAGTAATTTATCGCCCGCCTGATTGGCCTGAATTTGCACTTGACTCGCGTATTGCACTACATGGGCATTGGTTAAAATACGATTGCCATCGATTACCACACCGCTGCCCGTCACTTCAGTGGGGGATTGCTTCGTCCACGGACGGGTAGGATCGGGTCGTCTTAGGGTTGCAAATATCTCGACGACACTATTTTTTACGTCCTTGGCGTCAGGCTTTGCGACACCCGCAGCTTCGGATCCGTGGGGTTGCCAACCCAGTGAAGCAATCAGTACAGCCAACAAACATAATGCCGTGGTTCGATTCATGCAAAGACCCTATAAGTGACACTTGCCAGGGATCACCAATCTATAGGGAATCTATGCAAACCGCACCTGGCGCTTAAGGGTAAAGCTATAGTGTGGCTATTTAAGCCTTATTGTGCGGTGGCGCGGCCATCGACCAGGGTTACCGAACGGACGAAATACTGTTTAACCGGAGTTGTGCGCGGCCTTAGCGGCGCATTAAGTGCTACGGACAACGATAAGCAACGCCGGCGCTTGGAAATCTCATTAAGCCTTCGGTGACGAGCCCGACATTTGCATTGAGACCCACCACCTGATTACGAAACTGCTTCTGCGCGACGGCCATGTCTACTAATCCCTGCTCGTTCTTGGGCACGGTGATGTTGCCCAGCGATTTACAAGTAACCACTTCTGATGACTTATCGGTCAGGTGAACCTGATCCGCGCCGGGGGCTAGCGTGATGCTTGCACAGGCGTTAAGCACAGCCGCGCAAGTCGCGAGTAAAACTACTCTAAAGTGGTGCGACATACTGTTTCCTTTTTTTCAAAGTTACTGACGCTATAATAGGCCTATCGCGTAATAAACCTTGGAAACCGGAGTCATTGGTCATGAATATTCCCATTCTCGCGCCCGCCGCCGTTCTAGTGCTTTGGACGCTCATCATGCTGACATGGATGGCGGCGACTCGGCTGCCGGCGTTAAAAAAAGCAGGTATTGATTTGAGCACTACCGTCGGCGGCCGTGGCCAGGACCTAGAGAACGTGTTGCCCGCCAACATCAACTGGAAGGCACACAACTACGCGCACCTGATGGAACAACCTACCATTTTTTATGCGACGGTGGTGATACTCGCGCTCGCTGGCGTCGGCAGCGGAATCAATCTGGCACTCGCGTGGGCCTATGTCATCATCCGCGTGGTGCATAGCTTGGTCCAAGCGACCTTCAATCGCGTCGCGGTCCGCTTCCCACTGTTTTTGCTTTCGACAATGGTGTTGCTAGTAATGGCGATTAACGCGCTGCGAGCGACCTTGTAAGGCGCTCAGGTTTGGTTGACACGCAGCAGTATGTGCATTAACATGCACATACCCATATTCACTGGTGGAGTTCAATGAAAACTGCACGCGTAACGCTGCTGACATCGCCAGATTTTAAAAAATTTCTCAACGTCGAAGCGCAGCGCGAAGGCGTAAGCGTGGCTGAGCTGATTCGTAATCGTTGTGAACAGCGGCCTTCGGAAGAGGAAAAAATTCTGGTGGCGCTGACCGGGGAGCTTAACAATGCCGTGACTAGCGCAAAAATAACGCTTAAAAGCGGCCTCGATGAAGCACAAAAAGTTCTTGCAGAGCTTCGCGCGAAGCACGCCAGTGCGACGGGTACCGCAGCCGTGGCGAGGGCGTCGGCAGCCGGAGCGCGGCGGTGAGCGTTTTCAGCGAGGCCATTGGCGCTATCCGCGAGGCGCTAAGACTCACCGACGATGTGAAGCGTGCGGGCGATACGATAAAGGAGCTTGCGCGCGAAGTTCGCGACCATGATCGCCGCATCACTCGTTTGGAAGCGCAGTGGGAGACCGCTATTACCCTATCCCGCGGTCGTGCGGGCTCGAACCGAAAGCTTGTCGATAAGAGCGGTCGGGAATAACGCATGCCATCGCTGAGGAGGCGCGTGCTTTACAGAATATCCCTTAGGAATCTATCTATGCGAACGTCATTTATTTTGGCTGCAATTTTGACCTCAGCGGCGGCACCTGTGCTGGCGTCCCAACACTGTTCCATCCATCCAGAGAAGGGGATGTCCGATTCCCAACTCGCAGGACTTGCAAAGCTATCGCAGGTCGAGGCTGAGAAAATCGCGGTTGCTAAACTTAAAAGTAGCAAACCCGTGTCCACCACAAGTGCCGAGCTGGAAGCCGAGCACGGGTGTCTAATTTGGTCCTTTGATTTACGCGTCCCCGGTAAATCGGGCATTGAAGAAATTCAGGTCGATGCAGGCAATGGCAAGGTCCTCTCAGTCAAACATGAAAGCGTTCGCGCGGAAAAAAGCGAAATGCGCAACGAAGCGAAAGCGACCCCCCAGAAATAGCGGGACTTCGGTTTAAAAGAAGATCTGAACGCCAGCGACGATTCGGTGGTCCATCGCAGAATCCCCTTCGCGCCGCGCGTAGGTTGCGGACGCCGCGAATTTTCGGTCCCAAACGAAGCCTACATACGGCGCGAATCCGCGAGTAAATTCGTATCGTAATCGCAATTGGAACTGCCCGTCGCTTAAGCCCGCGCCAATATTACGCTCGGGGTCCGCTTTGCCATAAGCGTTGAGTTCGATTTCCGGTTTCAAAATCAGGCGCTGCGTGATCAATAAATTGTACTCCGCCTTCAGTCGCGCGGCGCTACGGCCGGCGTCGCCTAAATAGCCAGTCGCTTCGATGTCGAACCAATATGGTGAAATTCCTTGGACGCCGAACGCCAACCATTCCCGCGAAGGTCCGCCGCTGAAGTCATAGCGCATGCCGATTTGGGTGTCCCAGTAGGGTAAAATGGCGTGTGCCCACAGGGTCTCCACTTTCGAGTCTGAGGTGCGACCGCCGAATCGCTGGCCTTCGCTTTTCACCCACAGTTTATTGAAGTCGCCACCGTACCAGCCTTGGGCATCCCAAGCATTACCGCTGTGATTACCACTCACCCATTCGAGAGTCTCAAGGTATATAGAGTGATGGTTGACCACATCATCCATATCCATGCCTAACATGGGCGGCGGCTGATAATGCTGACTCAGCGCCGGTCGCGTGAGCGCGGGATCAGGCACTTGCGCGCTGCTATCGGGCGTCATTGGCATAGTCATGCCAGGCATGGAATCGTGATTGACCTGTTGTGCGTGCAGGCCAGTACTGACGAGGAATGCCACCGCAGCGAGCCATCCTTTAACTCGCGGGATATTCACGCCACAACCACTTCACGGAACATGCCCGCTTCCATGTGATAGAGCAGATGGCAGTGATAAGCCCACTGACCTAAGGCATCGGCCGTCACCAAGTATCTCAACTGTTTACCCGGCTGGACGACGAACGTGTGCTTGCGTACCAGCACATCGCCGTTTTCAGCTTCAAGTTCCCCAAACATACCGTGCAGATGAATGGGGTGCGCCATCATGGTGTCATTGGTCAGCACAATACGCAGCCGCTCGCCGTGATCGAAATGCACAGGTCCCGCTTCGGAGAATTTTTTGCCATCAAAACCCCAGATGAAACGCTGCATGTTGCCGGTCAAACGGAGCTGAATTTCGCGTGTCGCGCCGCGTTTATCGATGGGCCCACCAATGGTGTGTAAATCTGCGTAAGTCAACACACGCCGGCCGTTGCCTCGCAGGCGTGGACCTGGATCATTCAATTCGCGCTGCGGACTCATGACCTGCATGTCAATAGCTGGGTCGCGACTTTTCATGTCATTCATCGACATCCCTTTCATGTCGCTCATGCCCATGTCGCTCATGCCCATATCAGCCATGCTGAGCCAGGACTTCGGATCAAGGGTGGGTACTTCTGCTTGCATCCCGGGACGGGGCGCAAGCGTTGCGCGCGCATACCCGCTGCGATCCATGGACTGAGCAAAGATTGTGTAGGCCCGATCATCCGTGGGCACGACAATCACATCGTAAGTTTCGGCCACGCCTATCCGGATCTCCTCAACCGTCACAGGCTCAACCCGCTGACCATCGGCACTCACCACGGTCATTTTGAGACCCGGTATACGAACGTCAAAAAAAGTCGATGAGGATCCATTGATTAACCTTAAGCGAACTCGTTCGCCAGCCTTAGCAATGGCGGTCCAATTGGCAGCTGGTGAAGCACCATTAACCAAATAGGTATAGGTCGCAGCGGATACATCGCCCAAATCGGTAGGGCTCATGCGCATCTGATTCCACATACGCCGTTTCGATAGCGCTGCGCCCAACCCCTCGCCGCGAACATCCTGAATAAATTCCCTAGCATCGGGCCGCTGATAGTTGTAGTAATCGCTCATCCGCTTCAAGTTCGAATAAATATGCTCCGGGTCTTGATCGGTCCAATCGGATAGAAGCACCACATGATCGCGATACGACTGGATGGGATCAGCCTCGGCGGGATCGATGATGATTGCGCCGTACAGCCCCGTTTGTTCTTGGAAGCGTGAATGGCTGTGATACCAATAAGTGCCGCTCTGCTTGACGGGAAACTGAGCGGTGAAAGTTTCCCCCGGTGCAATGCCCGGAAAGCTAATACCCGGGACACCATCCATCTGATACGGCAGCAAAATGCCGTGCCAATGAATGGAGCTCATCGTAGAGAGGCGGTTGTGAACCCGCAAAGCGACCGTCGTGCCTTCGCGCCACCGCAAAGTCGGCGCGGGTACCGAGCCATTGACCGACGTGGTGGGCTGCATTCGTCCCGTGACCGCCATTGGCGTGTTGCCGATTGTCAAATCAAACTCTGTCCCCCTTAAAGTGTCGGGGGTCTTGGCCGCAATCATTCCGACATCAGCCGCAAATAGACGCGGCGACAGCACCCCAAGCGATGCCGCCCCCGTGATGACACTGAACCCTCGAACAAATCGGCGACGACTTAAGCGTATGCCACGATATGCATCGCGTTTCATAGATTTTTCCTAGGCTTTTTCTGCACTCAAAAGTTATCGCCAACAGGCGGTTCCAATGTTCCGAGAATACTGACCGCTCCTAGTACCAGCACCGCCAGTAGGGTTTCGATTACCAGTCTCGCCTTCACTGCCTTTAATGGGGTGCCGAGAGGAGTTCGGTAGCGATTCAAAGCAGCGAGCCCTAACATCGCGCCGAAGAGTGCCAATTTCACGACCAGCACTCGCGCATACGGGCTGCTTAGTGATGCACGCCAATGCCCGAAATCGATGAGAAACACACTATTGATCCCTCCGCTCAATACGAGCACCGCAACTACCCACACGCCTATACTTGAAAATTTCGTCAAGGCATACCGAAGCTCTTGGGCGTCCTCAATGGTGCCGGATCGCGTTGCACGGAACCCCATCGCCGCCAAGGGCACGAGCGCACCGATCCAAATGCCGGCAGCCAGCAAGTGCAGTAAGTCGCCCGCTAAATGAAAGCCGGCCGTCTTGTTTATTTCTAAGGCACCGTGTCCTGTCCACGCGAAGCTTAAACTGATTGCGCCACCGAGCCACACCAAAAACCACCACAACACTCTTGGCCGACTGACGACAAAACAAACGCCCAAGGACAGCACCAACAATAAAATACGCACAAAGCAGGCAAGTCCAAATCGCGTTTCCGACACGATTGCCCATAGCGCACTAGGATTGGTGGCATCAGCGGTCTCACCGCTCATCACCGCCGTTTCCGCCATCAGCCAAACAACGGCTCCCAGCAGCCCGATCCCCGCTGCGCCCATCATTAAGCGACGTCCCACGGACCCCTGCTGCAACGCCACCGGCCTTGGGACACGGGTTCCATACAGATAAAACGCAGAAGTACCAAAAAGCACAAAGGCTCCCGCATATTGTAAGAGCCGTGCAGCAATCAATATCTGAGCGCCCATTGGCGGTCTACTGCACCGTAAAACTGAATGTGCCTTGCGTTTTATGGCCGTCGTCCGTCACCGCACTCCAAGTGATTTTGTACAACCCGGCCTTAAGCGGCGTATTCGGCATAATGGTCAATGTGGACGGTACTTTGACATCGTTCATCGACATTACCGGAACCAGCTTCCCATCGCCCGTGGCGAGCTTGATGCTCGACATCTTGGCCTCCACCGCCTCATTAAAATGGACTTGAATCACTTTAGGCGAACTGACGGATGAATCGGCCACTGGTGTGGTGCTTACTAGTTTGGCGTGCGCCTCCGAGAGAGAGGCGAAGGTGCTCAAAAATATCGCCAGGGATATCGCAAGGCCCGGAAGTTCCGCAGCGCGGGACAAACGGTGTAATTTATCCATAGGCAAAACCCTCATAAAACTATATCTGGCCCCGGCGGTTGTTACTGAGGCTTGTGTAATATACGCGCGGGCTCACCCGGCCCCTCTTAAGGACTCTCTTAAGGGCTCATGGGAGGGCCACCGTCGTGTGGTGCGTATAGATTCACTAGCCATCTGAAGGAAACCTCGAATGATTGACGACGAATTGCGGCAGCTCAGTAACCGAGCTTTAGATCACTCCCTTGAGTCATTGGAATCCGACATATGGTCCGGACTCGCGCTGCGCGTTCGACAGCGTGCCGTGGCGAGGCGCCGTGTGTACTTTCAAGGTGCCGTTATGGCCCTCTCGCTCATCGTTAGCATCGCGATCGGCAGCCACGCGACGCGGCCCGCGAAAGCCTCGCGCGGGCACGCGCTATTTGCCTTAGGGCTGGAACTGGCGCCATCGAGTTTGCTGCTGGGGAATTCTCGATGAACTCGGCACGAACCTCCGCCGTCATCATTGTCATGACCCTTCTGACCGCCATGATTGGAGGCGCGGCGGGAGTTAACTATGGATTGCGCCAAGTGCGCCCTCCCCGGCAGCTCGACCAAGTCTTACACGAAGAACTGCATCTATCGGTGGCCCAAAATCAGAAACTCGCCACGCTTGAGTCGAGTTTCACTGCCCAGCGAGCCCGCTTCGACGCGGATATGCAGGTGGCAAACCGCGACATCGCCGCCGCGATCACAATTCGTCATGCGTATGACGAGGACACGCGGCGTGCGATCGATCGGCTGCACCAAGCGATGATGGGATTGCAGCAAGTGACTGTTCAACATGTACTTGCCATGCGAGCCCTACTCTTACCCGAACAAGTCGATCCATTTGATCAAACCGTCAATCAGGCTCTGGCTGTCACACCGCCGTGACGGTGCTGGCGGATGCACTGCCGGATGCGATACTCACATCGAGGGCGCAGCAAGGAGATCGCAAAGCCTTCGAGATGCTCGTGGGTCGATATAAGGAAGATTTGTATCGACTACTTCGCCGCTATCTGGGGAATTCCGATGAGGCATACGACCTTCTTCAGGACACGTTGATTTCGGTGTGGGAGAGCTTGCCTCGTTATGATCCGAAGCGCTCCTTCTTCGCTTGGGCACGCACGATTGCGCTAAATAAGTGCCGCGATTTTAGCAGGCGTCAGCGGTTTCGCATTTGGGTTCGCGACAAGATCCTTATGGCCGAACCCAAAAATGATCCCCTTTCACCCGAAGAACACGCAGAACTGACAGAGGCGCAGGGTGAGCAAGAGCATCGAGTGCGACGCTTGGACGCCGCAGTCGCAGCATTGCCTAGCTTCTACAAGGAGGCGCTTCTGCTCACCGCAATCAGTGGCTTATCTCACGAGGAAGCCGCTGCGGAACTGCGCACGAGTGCAAAAGCGATCGAAATGCGCGTACGTCGAGCACGCCAGAAGCTTATCCAATCACTTAAGGGCTGAACCGCACGGTGCGCGGGCTATGTGGGACAACCAACAGACTTGATAGGCATCAATACCCTAAAATTTAAAAGTTAACGAGGTAACCTATGAACCCGGAAACCACTTACACCTGCCCGATGCATCCGCAAATTCGGCGCAAACAGCCCGGGTCCTGCCCAATCTGCGGCATGGCAGTCGAGCCCGAGGGCAGTCCTGATGCGGAAGGCACGAGTCAGGAACTGCCCGGTATGACCTGGCGTTTTGTGATCGGTGCTGTTCTTACGATACCTGTTGTTGGATTGGAAATGAGCAGCCACCTTAAGCTGCTGAATTTGCACCATTACGTGCCCATGGCGACGTCGCTGTGGATCCAGTTCGCCCTTGCAACGCCCATTGTCTTATGGTGCGGATGGCCTTTCTTTCAAAAAGCTTAGGACTCTGTGCTGAATCGCTCGCCCAATATGTTTACCTTAATTGCGCTAGGGGTCGGCGCGTCCTATATTTACTCACTGGTGGCGACATTCGCTCCCAATCTTTTCCCTGCCGGTCTTCGACACGAGGGCGGCCTTGTCCCGGTCTACTACGTGGCCGCAGCGGTGGTGACGGTACTCGTTTTGCTGGGCCAGGTACTGGAGCTGCGTGCGAGGGAGAGGACCGGCGGCGCCATTCGGGCCCTTCTTAAGTTGGCGCCCAAGACAGCGCGACGCCTTCGTGCCGACGGTGCGGACGAGGAAATACCGTTGGATCAAGTGCGCCTGGGAGACCGACTACAAGTACGGCCGGGCGAAGCGGTTCCCGTTGATGGCTCCGTGACGGATGGCAGAAGCTCGGTCGATGAATCGATGGTCACTGGCGAGTCGATGCCGGTGGAAAAAACAATAGGTATGACCGTCATCGGCGGCACGATCAACGGCACCGGCGCGCTGACGATCACCGCGGAAAAGATCGGTGCCGACACTCTGCTGTCTCGTATCGTGCACATGGTCGCCGAAGCACAGCGCAGCCGCGCACCCATCCAACAACTCGTCGACGCGGTTGCCGCCTGGTTTGTCCCGGCCGTGATGGCTTCGGCGACTATCGCATTTGCCGCGTGGATGATTTGGGCGCCACCGCCAGCATTGGGATTTGCCGTCGTTGCCGCAGTGTCGGTGCTCATTATTGCCTGTCCGTGCGCGCTGGGTCTCGCAACGCCCATGTCGATCATGGTTGGTGTGGGCAAAGGCGCAAGCGCAGGCGTTCTCATCAAGAATGCCGAAGCACTCCAACGCCTCGAGAAAGTCGATACCTTGCTAGTCGACAAAACGGGAACGCTCACCGAGGGCAAACCTCGCGTGACGGCGATCGTGCCCGCTGCCGGGTTCGACGAATCCGCCGTATCATCGTTCGGCGGCAACCTCGAGAAATCGAGCGAACATCCGCTTGCCGCCGCCATTCTCGCCGCGGCCGTTGAAAGAAAAATAACACTGCACCCGGTCACTGACTTTGCGTCGGTCACAGGCGAAGGCGTTACCGGTACCGTCGGTGACCGTCGCGTAGTAGTCGGGAACGCCGCATTACTCAAGGATCGTGGAATCCCCAGCGCCGATCTCGAGGTACAAGCCGATTTGTTGCGAAAAGAGGGTGCTACCGCACTCTTGGTGGCGGTTGATGACCAGGCTGCAGGTATCATTGCGGTAGCCGATCCGATCAAGACGACTACCATGGCAGCCCTCGACGCGTTGCGCAGCGAGGGTATTCGGATCGTCATGTTGACCGGCGACAATCGCACCACCGCACAGGCTGTCGCCGCGAAGCTTGGAATCACCGCGGTGGAAGCGGACGTGCTGCCCGATCAAAAAAGCGCCATCGTTCGGCGTCTCAAAAACGAGGGTCGTATAATCGCGATGGGCACCGGCACCGATGTCGCTATGCAAAGCGCCGGCGTCACCCTAGTTAAAGGAGATCTCGCCGGGATTGTGCGCGGGCGCGCCTTGATTCGCGCCACTATGGGCAATATCCGCCGGAATCTCGTGTTGGCGTTCATGTACAACGTCGTGGGAATACCGATTGCAGCGGGTGTGCTATATCCCACGTTTGGATTGCTCTTAAGTCCGATTATCGCGGCGGCAGCCATGAGCTTGAGTTCGGTCTCAGTAATCGGTAACGCGCTGCGGCTTCGAGCCGCCCGACTGTAAGGACGCGGCGGCTTGACCAGTGACATCGCTCGTGAAATATTCGCACGCCAAATCCTGCACAATCGAATCGTTCAATGACTTTGGCACTGCCCCGTTGTTGAAGTCAACCTAACACATTCAAGCCGTGTTTTTCCACGATTGTTAACAGTTTAAGTGCCATGCCACTGGGTTTTTTGGCCCCGGATTCCCACTTCTCCACGGTGCTTTCGCTGGTATTGAGATACCGAGCAAACACCGGTTGGCTCACCTTGTTTTTCTCGCGTAGCCGTTTGATCTGCGCAGGTCTGATAGTCGGAATAACCGCAAAGGCCATCGCGTCAAAATCCTTCATCGTCGTCTTATCAATGGCGCCCACTCGATGCAACGCGGATGCACTGGTATGGATCGCTTCGAAAGCGTTACTTTTGAATTTTCTTTTCATCGCCATTACAAATCTCCGTCAGATCTTTATCGACCAATAATCTCACTAGTTGTTGTTCAGACGCTTCTTATAGACCCCGCCGCCCAAATCATCGCACTGTCCCTTCTCCACCGCGCTTATCGCCTCGCACAAATCCATGTCTTTAATGTGGACTTTTTTCGCCTCCTTGGCAAACCATGACGTTTTAAATACGCGCTTGATCCTTGGAGCTTCGATCATATCCGAGTATAGCACCTGGTGCTACTTTAATCAACTTCGGCCAATTGCAAAGAAGGAAAATGCGGCGAGCGAATAGGAACCACGCAGGCCCTGTTCATGAAGGAATTCTGGCATAGAATCGGCTTTCTCAGCGCATACTTCACAATCGCGGCTTACACCGATGCATCAACAAATATGCCGCAGGCAACACTAGCATCGACAATAAAGGCGCGGTAATCATACCGCCCACCATCGGCGCCGCGATTCGGCGCATGACTTCGGAGCCAGTGCCTGCACCAAACATAATGGGCAGCAACCCTGCAACGATCACAGCCACGGTCATCGCCTTCGGCCGCACGCGCAGCACCGCGCCCGCTTCGATCGCTTCGATCAGATCGGGTTCTGTAAGTCGGCCTGCATTGCGATGGGCCGCAATCGCATGATCCAAATAAATCAGCATAATGACTCCAAATTCTGCGGAGACCCCGGCAAGTGCAATGAACCCGATGGCGGAAGCGATCGATAAATTGTAGTCAAGTAGGTACAAAAGCCACAAACCGCCGATGAGCGCGAACGGTAACGTGACCATGATTAGCGCCGCCTCGCGCACACTCTTAAAAGTTAAATACAGCAACACAAAGATAATCACGAGCGTCACCGGCACGACCAGTTTCAGCTTCTCGGTCGCACGCTGAAGATACTCAAACTGACCCGACCAGCTCACCGAATAGCCCGCCGGGAGTATCACCCGCTGCGCTACGAGTTGCTGCGCCTCTGCGACATATCGCCCGAGATCACGTCCGCTAATATCGACATAGACCCAGCCATTCAATCGCGCATTCTCACTGCGGATCTGCGGCGGCCCGTCCGTGATCACAAGATCGGCGATCGCGCCCAAGGTGGTCGTTGCGCCCGCTTCCGTAACGATGGGTAACACGGTAAGTTTTTCCACCGAGTCACGCAGCTCGCGCGGATAGCGGAGGTTGATCGGAAAGCGTTGTAGGCCTTCAACGGTTTCGCCAATGTTCTCCCCGCCAATCGCCAGCGCAACTACCTGCTGCACGTCGCTCAACGAAAGTCCAAAACGCGCCGCTCGGACCCGATCGATACGTACCTCCACGTATCGCCCGCCTCGCACCCGCTCCGCATAAGCGGATCGCGTACCGGGCACGGACTTGAGCACCGCTTCGATTTGCGCGCCAAGTTTCTCGATCACGCGCAAGTCCGGCCCGGCAATTTTGATGCCGACCGGACTCTTAATGCCGGTCGAGAGCATATCGATGCGGTTGCGAATCGGTTGCACCCAAAGATTCGACAAGCCCGGGATCTGCAAAGCCGAGTTCATCTTATTTATAAGTTCATCCTGGCTCATGCCACTCGCCCACTGCGAGCGCGGCTTAAACTGAATGGTCGTTTCGAACATCTCCAACCCCGCAGGATCGGTCGCGGTCTCAGCACGCCCGACTTTACCGAACACCCGTTCCACTTCCGGAAATTGCATGAGCACTTTGTCGGTCTGCTGCAGAAGTTGCGAAGCTTTGTCGGCGGAGAGTCCCGGCAATGCCGAAGGCATGTACAGCAAGTCACCCTCAATCAGAGGCGGCATAAATTCAGTGCCGAGTCGCGTCAGCGGGATAGCCGCCGATAACAGCAACAAAGCAGCCATCACCAGCACTGTCTTTGGAAACTTAAGAGCTAGATCGAGGATGGGTCGATAAATAAAAATCAAGAATCGATTGATCGGATTGCGACCTTCTTCCGGAATCCGACCTCGAACAAAATAGAACATTAGCACCGGTATCAAGGTCACCGCGAAGCCCGCAGCGGCGGCCATCGCGTAGGTTTTGGTGAATGCCAGCGGCCCGAATAATTTTCCCTCCTGAGCCTCGAGCGTGAATACGGGTACGAAGCTAAAGGTAATAATCAGCAGACTAAAAAACAAGGCGGGCCCTACTTCTGCAGCCGCATTGCCGATCAGTCGAGCTTGCTCCGCCGCGCTGGGGTCGCGGTCCGGGTTATCGCGATTCCAGGCTTCCACGTGCTTGTGTGCGTTTTCGATCATTACCACGGCAGCGTCGACCATCGCACCGATGGCGATGGCAATACCTCCCAATGACATGATATTCGCGTTCAAACCCTGCCAGTTCATCACCGCGAACGCCGCCAAGATCCCCAGCGGCAAACTGACGATTGCCACAAAGGCTGAGCGCAGGGAAAAAAGAAAAAGCACGCACACCAGCGTAACCACGACAAACTCTTCGATCAATCGATCGCGCAAAGTCGCAACCGATTGGTGAATCAGCTCCGAGCGGTCATAGGTAGGAATGATCGCGACCCCCGCCGGCAAACTTAATGCAAGACTTGCAATCTTCGCCTTAACCGCGCTGATGGTCTCAAGCGCATTCTTACCCGCACGCATCACGATGACCCCACCCACGGCCTCGCCCCGGCCATCGAGTTCGGAGATGCCGCGTCTCAACTCCGGACCGATTTGTATACGAGCAACGTCACGCAAGAATATCGGCGTGCCACCGCTGCCTAAGCCCACGGGTACATTGCGGAAATCCTCAAGTGTTTTCAGGTAGCCGGTGGCGCGCACCGCGTATTCAGTTTCGCCCAATTCCAACACCGACCCACCGACTTCGTTGTTGGAGTTTTGCAGCGCCTTTTTTACGCGCTCAATAGTAATTTTAAGCGCCCGCAAGCGATCGGGGTCGAGCACGATCTGGTACTGCTTGACGAGGCCGCCAATACTCGCGACTTCCGCGACGTTCGGTACGCTCTTCAGTTCATACTTCAAAAACCAATCCTGCAGTGCCCGCAACTGGGCGATGTCCAAGTGGTTACCTCGATCAACGAGCGCGTACTCGTAAATCCAACCAACGCCGGTGCCGTCGGGCCCGAGCACAGGTTTAGCCGCAGGGGGTAGGCGTCCAGTGACCTGGTTCAAGTATTCAAGGACTCGGGACCGCGCCCAGTAGAGGTCGGTTTTATCATCGAAAATAATATAAACGTATGAATCACCGAAAAACGAATAGCCACGTACCGTGCGAGCGCCGGGCACCGACAGCATGGTGGTTGTCAACGGATACGTAACCTGATCCTCGACCACTTGCGGCGCTTGCCCCGGATATTCAGTGCGGATGATGACCTGCGTATCGGATAGATCCGGCAATGCGTCCAACGGAATCGCTAGCGTCGCGTGCACACCCCAGGCCGCGAGTAGTAAGGTTGCCATCAACACCAGGAAACGATTTTGAATAGACCAGCGAATCAGGGCGGCGAGCATGTCAGTGCACCTCATCCTTAGCGTACCCCTGGCTACCGGCGAGGTTATCAAACGCACCGCGCAGACTCGCCTCAGAGTCGATGAGGAATTGTCCCGACGCCACGACGTTCTGTCCCAGGTGCAGTCCCGCCAGCACCTCTGATCGGCCGCCATGCTCGGTGCCAATGCGTACCAAGGCGGGATGAAAATGTCGGTCATCGTCCGCAACAATAATGACGCTGCGGGTGCCGGTCTGAATCACGGCCTCTGTGGGGACCGTCAGAACATTGCGTTGACTCCGACCTCGAAAATGCGCACTCGCAAACATCCCGGGCCGCAACTGAAGGTGCGGATTAACAAGAACAATTCGTACTTTCACCGTGCGCGTCGCTTGGTTAAGTTCCGGATAGACATAGTCGACATGGCCCGCGAAATCCACCCCGGGGAGCGCAGGCACTTCGACATTAGCCCTATCGCTCACCTTGATCCACGTGGACTGTATCTCGGGCACTTCGGCGATGAGCCACACACTACTCAAGTCGGCGAGCTGGAAGAGTGTCGTGCCAGGTTCAACGGCGGCGCCCTGACGAATCCCTAAATCCATCACGTATCCATCGAAGGGCGCAATGTAATCAACGCGTCGCTCGACCTTGCCTGCCTTCTCGACGCGAGCGATTTGCGTCGCTGAAAGCCCAAACAGCTGCAGCCGACGCTTTGCGGCTTCGATCAACTGCGGATCTTGGCTATCGCGGGCAATCAATAGTTCCTGTTGGGTGGACAGCAGATCAGGGGAATACACGCCCGCAAGTAATTGACCTCGATGCACCATGTCGCCGACCGCCCGGACCTCGAGTCGTTCGACCCAGCCGCGTTCGCGAACCTGAATAACCTCGATACGGTGTTCATCGACCGCGACCAAGCCGACGCTATCAACGTCGCGTGAAAAATCGCCCTGCTCCACGGGAGCCAGACGTATCCCTAAGTTCGCGACGACACGCGAATCAATAGTGATGACGCCGGGATTTACAACCGCACCGCCGGCCGGCACTGGATCGTCATACTTTGGCAGCATTTGCATATCCATAAAGGGAGATTTCCCGGGTTTATCAAAGTGCTCACTCGGGTGCATCGGGTCAAACCAGTAACGAGGCGTCCCTTTAATGGCGGGATTAGTAGCGGCGGGATTGATCGCCACTGAATGCGGATGACGCAGCCACGCGAGCAGCGTCACGGCCGCGACCAGCACCGCTCCCACCACTAGGGCGATTTTGAAATTGTGTTTCATGGTGCATCCCCTGCTGTTGATTGCGATGCGCTCCAGTAGTCGAGGCGCGCCTGCGCGCGCGCGGCTTCAACGGCGAGCGTGAGACGTTGCAACTGCACATCAAGCAGGCCACGACGCGCCAGCAGCACGGAATCAAAACTGCCACGCCCAGACTGATAAGTATTTCGCGCAGCCTCGATACGACGTTGCGCATTGGGAAGGATGGTCGCCTCGAACTCGACCACGCGTTCTTGGTAGTGTCGCCGATCCAAATAATCCTGACTCACCTGCATATGTAGTTCACGCAACAGATCGCGCTTGCGATCTTCGCTCGCTCGCGATTGCTGGAGGGCGGCCGCGAGACCCCGATCTTGGCGATTTTTAGTAAAATACGGTAGATCTACCTTGAACTGGACCCCGACAAAGTCCGCGAAGTCGCGACGATAAGCGTAATACACCTCGACCGAGTAGTCGGGTTTATAGGACTGGCGGGCGAGCGCGACATCGGCCGTGGAGGCCTCGATTTGCTTATCCAAGTTTCCGATCACCGGATGATGGTCTGCCCCTGCCAATAAACCTGGCAACGGATTCAATACGGCGGGCATCGTCAGGCCAGCGGCGAGCGGACGTTGTGCCGCATCGCCGATCCAGCGTGCAAGACCGGATCGAGCACGCAGGACATGGTGTCGCCAGTCGTGAGCCTTATCCGCCGCGAGTCCCGCTTCGACTTTAGCTGCGAGCCAATCCGCTTGAGAGGCGCGCCCACTGGCATAATCTTTTTCGAGCGATTGCACCTGCAACATCGCTTCATCGGCCAGTTGTTGGGTGAATGTGAATCCTTGCTCCGCCCCGTAGACCTCAAGCCACGCCAACGAGGAGTCGCGTCGCACTAAGCGTTGCTCGTTGTCAAGACCGGCTCGATCGGCATCGGCGTCAAGCTGCTTGCGAGCGCTCTCAAGACGACGCTTCGCTGCACGCGGGAAGTCCTGGCTCAAGCCGATGGAAAACTCAGTGAAGTTATCGCGCCGCGTACTGAAGGCTTCCGCGGTATTAATCGGCAGCTCTTTAATGCCACCGGAGAGTTTGGGATCGGGCAATTGCGCCGCAGCGACCGCCTGCTGCTCTTCCGCTTGAATCCTTGCCTCCCGCCCGGTCAATAATGGCTGATCGATTGCTGCGAGACGCGCAGCCTCTTCCATCGACAATGGCACTGGTACTGGCGCAGGTGCTAGCACTGGCGCTGTCGGAAAATCAATGCTGGCCTGCGCGCCAGCTCCACTGAAAATGAGCAGTAAAGTGCCCACGAAAATGCGAAACATGTCTTTATCTCCAAAAGATTAAGCGAGCCCAAGTCGGCGGCGACTTGCGGCACGCGCCACAACCCTAGCGACTTTCAAAGTCGCTGTTCCGTCGCGGAGACGGAACTCGAGTGTCTTTAGAGAATGGGTGGGCGAATGAGCGGCGAATCGCCGCGCGAGGAGAAAATCATGCTACGAAATGGCGAAGTCAAAACTGCACGACCTTGCCAGACTGCAGATCTTACTGTGCTAGGGACAACTGCAGCCGTCACGCTCATATCCAAGCAGCAGCCCAACTTATGGGACTCACCTGAGCAGCAGGGTTTGTGCGTTACATCGGGACGACTTTCGGATGAAGTTTGGCAGTCAGGCAGCAGCATCGGGGTCATGCTCGCAAACGCCACCACAGACCCTTGCAGGCCAAGAGCGAGCATAGTGATTAATACAATGAGCTGACGCTTCATATCTCTAAGTCTAACGCTGGCAAGGTGTGGGAGCAAACTATCGAATTGGCGCGAATCCACAGAATAGAAAAAAATGCCTCAATTATCCGGCTTAAGCAGTATGAGCACTGGCACCCGCGCGGCAGCAACCGCGCTGGTCTTGAATAGGTGGACAGGCCACGGTGCCATACGAACAGAACACGCAGCAGTCTCCCGCTTTGGGCTTCAACAACGTTTTGCAATGCGTGCATTCGTAATAATACTGGCAAGCGTCCGTTGGCATCGTTTCCAGCCGCTCATGCCCGCAGCTTGGGCATGTCAGTAGCGACTCTAGGGTAACGGCGCTCACGGCTGCGCAATAAGCCGCGAGGGAAATCCCGCCTCGGCGGTAGCTTGGGTCAATCGAGCGATCGTTGTCTTGTCGGGGTCGAACACCACCGTCACGGTTTTTTTATCGATATTAATGCTCGTGTTAGTGACCCCCGGAACCCGGGTCAGCGCTTTTTTGACCACCACGGGACAAGTGCCACAGGTCATTTTCTCGACCGCAAGCGTAGCGGTCTGAGGGGGAGCCGCAACGGCTGAACCCATCCCGAGCAGCAAAGAAAGCAAGGGCAACGAGAGATAAATTGCATGGCGCATGATGATTAACCTTTATTTGAACAGATACGGGGCAACCCACGGGAATGCGATCAGAGCAGCAAGTGCCAGGGCAACGATCCAGAACATTTGCCGCTGGCGCCTTTGTAGACGGGGATTTGCGCAAAATTCGTCCGCGGCACAACGCCAAGGAACGATATACAGCTGGTAAAACGCGAAGGCCATAAAAACCGCCGTAATGCCGATGAATACCGGTCGATAGGGTTCAAGCGCGGTCAGCTGACCGATCCAAGCGCCACTGATACCGAGCATCACCAGCACCAACGGTGCTACGCAGCAGAGCGACCCTACGCTCGCGGCCACCACGCTAGCCCACAATTGCTTAGTGACGGTATGCATGGGATCTAGCATACACCATGCCCCCTGCGGCGATGCTTACAAGACCTTCCACCACGGTACAGCCAGTATTTCGGGCGTCAACCAAGCTAACGTGGTGCCAGCATGCAACAGGAGGCCAGCACGAGACCGCTTTCCGTACTCAGCCCGAAATGTCCGCAAGTGCGCAGTGTCAGCAAGTCTTGGCCTGGTAGTGGCCATTACTTCAATCGGTAGTAATCGATCGCGACTCTCGACCACGAAATCAACCTCCTCACCGATGGAAGTACGCCAATAAGTGACTTCGGCGCGTTCAAGACGAGAGTCTCGCCATACCAGCAAATCATGCAAGACGAGATTCTCCAGATGCGCGCCCGCAGCGTCGGTTCACGCTGCACTTCATCAAGGGTGACGGGTTGGGTGCCACCGACGAGCGACTCGGGATCGCGCCGCGCAAGGTCAAGCACGTCGAGATCGTCGAGCGAAGCATACCGGCGTACGCCTACCACGAGCTGCTCCGCCAGCGTACTTTTCCCGGTCTGCCGTGCGCCAGTGACTACGACCGCCGGCATTACCTTTAGTCGATCAGCAAGGGTCCTTCCCACGAGGCGAGGGAGTGTCTTCATGTCGTGCATGACAATCATTCACGCCGTGAATAATCAACAATTATTCGAACTGCCGGGACTTCGGAATTACACTCGGACAGCTTCTGTCACTTGTACCGCGAATTCCTGACGGTCTGTACATTTGCTCTATAACGTATTGCACTCACTGCAGCCAGCCGCTCTACCCAAAAGACGCCGCCGGGGGCGTGGATTTGACTGATGCTTAAGGTGCCATAAACTCACAGGCTATCGGTTCCTGCAGCGAAGGAGATACAAGATCCTCCTTCCCGTAAAACGTATAGGACCCTATACGTTTTACGGGAAGGAGTATAGGCTACATAAATGCCCCATCAGCGAAACCGCTACTGCGCAACGAATATAAAGCGCTCTCTTGCCTATAGCTCTATCGTAGGCATTCTAGGTCAACGGCAGGTTGGAAAAACAACGCTGCTTGAGTCCGTCTGTACTGAGTACGTTTCCTTAGATAAGGCCACCGTCCTGCAGCAGGCTAGATCGGATGCAGAACTTTTCCTCGAAGGTCGCGAAATGCCCTTTGGCCTCGACGAGGCGCAACTGTGTCCACCATTATTTCCATCACTAAAAGAGTGGGTCCGCACACATAAAGCAAAGGGACAATTCATCCTCTCTGGCTCGGTTCGCTTTACCAGTAAAGCGGATATTCGTGAGTCCTTAACGGGACGCATCATTTCCTTGGAACTACTTCCCTTCACTATCGCGGAAGCGGCGCAGCTGCCGCTGCCCAATATTTGCGAACAATTGCTGCAGATCAATTCAACCACCGAGCTAGATTTTCTAAAGGCGTCAAAGACTGTAGCGCGACGATCTGGATGGAAGCTGCGCGACAATCAAGTTGAGAAGCGATCGCAGCGGGTTGGATGATCGTCTTGTTATTTCATTCTGGCAAGAGTTACTTTGTAGATTGATTGTCGCGCGGCGTCACAGCTGCGACGTTCTTGGGTGTCGCATGAGTCGCCGGTCTTCCGGGCCCGTTTTGTTTTCGATCTATGGCGGCTCGGCGTCTGTAGCTTTCCACATTCATTTCGAAGATCGTTGCGTGATGAACGAGTCGATCGACTGCAGCGAGAGTCATCGCGGGGTCCGGAAAGATCTTGCCCCAATCGCCGAACGGTTTATTGGCGGTGATGAGCATTGAACGTCGTTCATAGCGTGCACTGATGAGTTCGAACAGCACGGAAGTCTCGGCTTGGTCTTTGGTTACGTAGGCGATGTCATCGAGGATCAACAGGTGGAAGCGATCCAGGCGCTCGATAGCCGATTCGAGTGTTAGCTCACGCCTGGCGATTTGCAGCTTTTGTACGAGATCCGAGGTCCGCGCGAACAGCACGCGATATCCTTTCTCGACCAACCCCAGGCCGATCGCCGAACAGAGATGAGATTTCCCACCGCCGGGTGGTCCGAACAGGATCAGATTGGCTCCCTTCTCGAGCCAGACATCGCCGGCACATAGGGCCATCACCTGAGCTTTGGAGATCATCGGTACGGCGTCGAAGTCGAAGGTATCCAGAGTTTTGGCGGGCAGTAGTTTTGCATCCTTGAGATTGCGTTCGATGCGCCGGCGGTCACGCTCGGCGATCTCGTGTTCGGCCATGGCCGCTAAGAACCGTGCAGCGGGCCAGCCTTCCTTGTCCGACCGTTCAGCAAACTTCGGCCACAGATGTTTGATGGTGGGCAGCCGCAGCTCATTCAAGAGGAGGCTCAAGCGCGCAGCGTCGATATTCTCGCTCATGCGGCCTCTCCCGTGCGGGTGTCGAGTAACGCCTCATAGGCGCTCAATGGCGTGAGCGTAATGACGACGTGCGGCAGACGCGCCGGATCCGGCGCGAAGCGCGCTCGCAGCGTGAAGATATCGGGCGCTTCGTTGGCGGCAAGGCAGTCGGTGAGCACGCCGGCCAGCTCCGCCTCGCAGGTCCGCTCGTGGGCGAGGCTTAAGATATCGACCATCAGTTTGCAAGCCGATTTCATGCTGCCGTGCTCGCATAACCACTCGAACGAGTGTCGGTAGGCATCGCGCGGGAACAGCTCGTCGCGATACACCAGGTTCATCAGGGCCATGGGCTTGCGCCGCAGCGTCTTAATGACGTGACG
>JAYUFB010000050.1:0-5021 GCA_043738945.1 Gammaproteobacteria bacterium | reverse complement strand
TTTTATTGACCGGCCCATTTTTGCAGCGGTTTTATCGATTTTGATTTTCGCTGCGGGTTTGCTGGCGCTGCCCAATCTACCGATTAGCGAATATCCCTCGGTAGTACCACCGTCCGTCCAAGTTCGCGCTATTTATCCGGGCGCAAACCCGAAAGTAATTTCAGAGACCGTCGCCGCACCAATCGAGGATGCGATCAATGGTGTTGAAGGACTGATTTACATGAAATCCGTTGCCGGTTCCGACGGCGTCATGCAATTAAACGTAACCTTTGCCATCGGTACGGATATCGATCTTGCCGCTGTGCAAGTACAAAACCGCGTCGCGCAAGCCACTCCACGCCTGCCTGATGCGGTACGCGCACTTGGCGTCAGCACTCAAAAGCAATCCTCCAGTATCACCATGGTCGTGCACTTGACTTCGCCGGATCATCGCTACGACGCGTTATATTTAAGTAACTACGCCGCCCTCCACATACGCGATGAGCTCTCGCGTTTACCGGGCGTAGGCCAAACCATTGTATTCGGTGGCGGCACCTATGCCATGCGGGTGTGGTTAGACCCAGAAAAAGTGGCCGCCCGCGGCTTGAATGCCAGTGATGTGGTGAACGCAATTCGCGAACAAAATGTTCAAGTCTCGGCGGGTACGCTCGGTGCGTCGCCGCAATCTCACCCTGCGGATCTGCAATTGTCTGTAAATGCCAAGGGCAGACTGAGCACGATTGAGGAGTTTGGAGCGATTATCCTAAAAGCCGGTAACAGCGGTGAAGTCACTCGCCTTTCCGACGTAGCACGCATCACTTTGGGCGCTTCCGACTATTCGTTGCGCGCTTTACTTGATAACGAAAAAGCCGCCGCTATTGCAGTGTTCGAGGCACCCGGCGCCAACTCTATCGCGGTATCCAATAGCGTGCGCGCAAAAATGACGGAACTCGCGCAAGGCTTTCCCGCTGGCATCAAATGGCAAGTAGTTTACGATCCCACGGTTTTCGTACGCGATTCCATCAAGTCTGTGGTAGAAACTCTGTTTGAGGCGGTATTACTAGTCGTCATCGTCGTGCTGGTGTTTCTGCAAACCTGGCGCGCCTCGATCATCCCGTTACTGGCGGTGCCGATCTCCATTGTGGGAAGCTTCGGCGTGCTGTGGCTACTCGGATTCTCAATCAATGTTTTGACACTCTTTGGTATGGTGCTAGCGATTGGCATCGTAGTCGATGACGCCATCGTTGTCGTTGAGAACGTTGAACGCAATATCGAAGAGGGCCGCACGCCATTAGAAGCCGCGCATGCAGCAATGGGGGAGGTTTCGGGTCCGATCGTCGCCATCGCATTGGTTTTAACAGCCGTTTTTATACCGATTTCGTTGCTGGGTGGTGTGACAGGTCAGTTCTATCGCCAGTTTGCGGTGACGATCGCCATATCGACTATTATTTCAGCCATCAATTCGCTGACTTTGTCGCCCGCCTTAGCTGCCCATTTGCTAAAGCCTAAAGGTGCCCCGAAGGATGCATTCGCTGTCGGCATCGATAAGATTTTTGGACGCTTCTTTGCACGCTTCAATAAGTTTTTCAAACGCGCGGCGGGTAGCTACTCGAATCGCGTAGCCGTGTTCACGGGACGCACCGGACGACTATTGATTATCTATGGCGTATTAGTGCTTCTCACACTAGGTGCATTTCGTCATGTGGCGAGCGGCTTCATACCGACACAGGACAAACAATATCTATTTGGAGTCGCGCTTCTTCCGGAGGGCGCGTCATTGGATAGAACCGAACGCTTTGTTAATCGGATGTCGCAAATTGCGCTTAAGACCCCAGGTATCGAGCATGCGGTCGAGTTTGCTGGTTTAAACGGCGTACATTTCTCGAATACACCGAACGCCGGCACGGTATTTTTTGGTTTAAAACCTTTTGATGAACGCACCGGCACTGCGGCGGAAATTGCAGTGTCATTATCAACGCAATTCAGCCAACTGCGCGATGGCATCGGTTTCGCTCTCATGCCTCCACCCGTACTGGGCCTCGGCAATTCAGCCGGCTTTGAAATGTACTTAGAAGACCGCGCCAATATTGGTTATGGTGAACTTAATACCCAGGTCCAGAATCTGGCTGGCGCGCTACGTCAGACGCCAGGATTTGACCCCTATTCGGTGTTCAGCGCCTATCAATCCAACGTCCCGCAGCTAGACGCTGACGTGGATCGCACTCGCGCTAAGCAAGAAGGGCTTCCATTATCGAATGTATTCGACACCCTGCAAAGCTATCTAGGCTCCCAGTATGTGAACGATTTTAATTTATTCGGTAAGACTTACGGTGTTTACGTTCAGGCCGACGCGCCCTTTCGTAATACCGCTGCCGACATCAGTAACTTGAAGACGCGCAACCTGGCAGGACAGATGGTCCCGATCGGAAGCGTTGTGAATATAAAGTCGACTTTCGGACCCGATCCCGTTATTCGCTATAATGGCTACCCGGCGGCGGACCTCGGGGGCGGTACCGATCCCTCGCGCATGTCCTCCTCGCAAGCCATTGCCCAAGTCGCGGCGCTCGCGACAAAAATGCTACCCAACGGTATGAAATTCGAATGGACTGGCCTGACCTACCAACAAACCCGACAGGGTAATTCCAGTTTGCTGATATTTCCGGTCTGCGTATTATTGGTCTACTTGGTACTCGCGGCGCTTTATGAGAGTTGGATATTGCCGCTCACGGTTATTTTAATTGTGCCCATGGCGATGCTCGCCGCCATGGGCGGGATTTCACTCATTAACTTGGTACACGGACTATCCTTGGCGGTGTTTCCGCCCAAGGGTCCGCCCAGTTTTCTGGACAACAATATTTTCACTCAAATTGGGTTGCTGGTACTCATGGGACTGTCGTGCAAGAACGCTATTCTGATCGTTGAGTTTGCACGTGAATTAGAGCGCCGCGGTCGCGGCATTATTCCAGCAGCCATTGAAGCTTGCCGTATGCGCTTGCGCCCCATTTTAATGACCAGCTTCGCCTTCATTATGGGAGTGACGCCGCTAGTGTTCGCCCATGGCGCGGGGTCCGAAGTGCGCCAAGTCATGGGGATTACGGTATTCTTCGGTATGCTCGGAGTGACATTTTTCGGCATATTCTTAACACCCGTTTTCTATGTGGTGCTACGCAAGATCAGCACTAGGGGCCAAACCCTGCCAGAGGTTGCCAGTGTCTAAACGGACCCTACTATCGGTCGCAGCGTGCACGCTCCTTAGCGGCTGCTCGGTGGGACCGCGCTATGTGAAACCCACGCCCGCGTTACCGCCAGTATTTAGCGAAGGTGCTGCGCCCTTCATCTCGGAACAAGCACCCGCCTCCGCGCTCTGGCATTCGTTCGGGGATCAAAGACTCGATGCGCTCATGGTTACGGCGTTGACCCACAACAAGACTCTCGAACAGGCGCTTGCGCAAGTAAACGAAGCTCGCGCAATTCGTGGTCTAGACGCCTTTGCGCTGTTTCCGACGATCACTGCCAATGCCAGCCGTGACCGCAGCTTGCCGAGTTCTCGCGATCCCTTGGTACCCCCGGGAATAGGCAAGCTTAGTTCGTTTAAAGCGGGCTTCGATGCTGCTTGGGAAGTGGATCTATTCGGCGGCGCGTTAAATACGCGTCGCATCGCCGTTGCTCAAGAAGAGGCCACCCTCGCCAACCTCGACGCCGCACGACAGTCGGTACTCGCAGAAGTCGCTCAAGCCTACTTTAGTCTACGTGCGGAACAGGAGAGGCTACGCGTGCAAACTCGTAACGTCGCCAATCTTGAAGAGAATCAGCGATTGATTGAGGCACGCAACCAAGTCGGTCGTGGTACTGATTTGGATATAGACCGATCACGCTCGTTATTGCTGGTTACTCTTGCTCGTGTTCCGCAGACTGAAGCTACCATCACACGGAACGAGCAACGACTCGCAGTATTGACTGCACAATCCCTAACATCACTGCGCGAACAACTGGGTCCACCCGCACCCATTCCAACCATGCCAGCGTTGGTGACCGTGGGTACCCCCGAAGCCTGGTTACGGCGACGGCCAGACATTCGCCAGGCCGAGCGCAAGCTGAGCGCAGCCACAGCTCAAATTTCTGTGGATGTGGCCGACTATTTTCCAAAACTCACTTTATTAGGCGGCCTCGGTTGGACCGGGCAATTGGCATCAGATATCGGTAAAGCCGCAGCAGAGCGCTGGCATTACGGACCTTCACTCACCTGGAGTTTTCTAGACATTGGTAGAGTTCGGCAACGAGTGCGGGCCTCCAAGGCACGAGCAGCCGGAGCACTCGCAGCCTACGACGACACCGTGTTACGGGCATTGGAGGAGACCGAGAACGCTCTCGCGGGCTACCGTGCCGCCAATCGCAGCGCGACGCTACTGGAGCAAGCGGTAACCACTGCGCGCTCGGCTAGCAGCCTCGCGAACGCTCAATTCACCGCCGGTGCCGCCGACTCGCTGGTCGTACTTGACGCCGAGCGTACCCAGCTCGATGCGGAAGACCAGTTGGCCACCGCCGAATCGCAACGCGCGACCTCGCTGGCAGCACTGTACAAAGCACTGGTGGGCGATTTTGCGGCTGCGCCTGCGGCTACCAGCAAACCCTAGCGCAACTTCCCATCCTCAAGCCGCGCGACCCGCCGCCGTGGCATTCGCCACTTCCAGCAAGCGGCCGGTTTTCACATCATAAATATAACCGTAGATTGGAATGCTCTTCGGCACCAACGGATGGCTACGAATCCGTTGCACATCATCGACAACGCTCTGTTCGAGATTGCTGATCGTGTGCCATTTAATGAATTTCCCCACCGGCGACCCAGGACCTTTGCCCACATCCTTCCAACCATTCGCGTCGATCGTGGCGGTTTCCAGACTTTTATCCAATAAATTCGCCATGATGTCATCGGTGAAGAGTTGCATCCCGCAATCGGTGTGATGAATTACGAACCATTCTCGCGTTCCGAGTAACTTATAGCTAATCACCAGCGATCTAATCGCATCGTCGCTAGCGCGGCC
>JAYUFB010000049.1:0-35049 GCA_043738945.1 Gammaproteobacteria bacterium | reverse complement strand
TTTCGGTACTTGGTGCGGTTGAAGGATTGGAGAATCTTAATCCAGCCTTTAAATCATCCGTGGTTCCGGTAACGGTCGTTATCATTTTTTTACTATTTGCAATTCAATATCGTGGCGTTGAAAAAGTGGGTCGCATGTTTGGCCCAGTAATGTTGCTATGGTTTGCGGTTCTGGCTATTTCCGGTGGCATTGCCATCGCTCGAAATCCTAGCGTTTTAGTCGCCCTCAATCCAATCTATGGGATGCAACTATTGGGGCATCGTCCCGGACTGACGCTGGGAATTTTAGGCGGCGTATTCCTCGCGATGACCGGCGGCGAAGCGCTGTACGCCGACATGGGGCACTTCGGCTGTCGCCCGGTGCGTTTTGCTTGGCTAGCAATGGTATGGCCGGCCCTAATTATCAACTATTTTGGTGAGGGCGCTTTGATACTGACCGACCCCAGCGCGGCGCATTTACCGCTGTTCCAACTGATCTCGCCACAGCTACAGCCATTGATGATCATTTTGGGCGTCGCTGCCGCTGTGATCGCCTCACAAGCAACTATAACGGGCGCTTTTTCGGTCACTCGCCAGTGCATTCAGCTGGACCTACTGCCGCGGCTTAGAATTCTTCAAACCTCGGCTTCAGAGCGTTCGCAAATCTACGTTCCGGCCGTCAACTGGTTCGTCATGATCGCCGTGCTCATGTTTGTGCTAGCGTTTCGTTCCTCAGACGCCCTAGGCGCAGCCTACGGCGCTGCGGTGACCGGCACTATGTTGATTACCACCCTACTCGCTGTGAAGCTCGCGACAGCCCAATGGCGTTGGGCATTCTGGAAAGTTGCATTAGTTTTTGTCCCAATCATGGCAGTCGATTTGGCCTTTCTAATTGCCAATGTTTCAAAATTCACCGATGGTGCTTGGGTACCCTTAACCCTGTCGCTGTTAATTTTTAGCATATTTATGACTTGGCGTAGCGGCCGCCGATTGCTACGCGAGGCTTTGCAGAAAATGGCAGTATCCGCGGATCAATTGCCACGATTGCTGGCAAGCGTCGCGCGCGTACCAGGCACCGCAGTATTTCTAGCAAGTGATCCCAAGTTCGTGCCTACAGCCATGGTGCGAAATCTAGAGCACAACCATATAGCACACGAACGCATCATTATTTTAAGCCTCGAATTCACGCGCACACCTCGAATAGACCCTGCGGCGCGAATTCGCATAGAGTCCCATGCCGACGGCATTTATCTGGTAACGGCCCGTTATGGTTTCATGGAAACACCGGATGTCGATGAAGCGCTTAAGCAATGCCGTACACGCGGGTTAGCGTTGTTTACCCCCGATTGCTTATTTTTCTTAGGGTGGCATGTCGTGGCGCCGCGGGCGGGAGGTGGTTATGAAGGATTTCGACGTCGTGTATTCGCATGGATGCAAAGCCACAGCACACCGGCGGCTCAATTCTTTCGTATGCCAGAACGCCGTGTCATTGTTCTAGCGACCCAAATAGAGCTCTAGCAATGCGTCGCCCGTTGGATGCACGCGCAAGCCTGCTAGTACTAGCACTGTGTGTCGTTTGGGGATCGCAACAGGTCATCCTAAAAAGCGTGTCGACCGACATCGCACCCGTCATGCAGCTCGCGCTGCGCTTCGGTTGTGCATCAATATTCTTTGGAATATGGGTTATCGCGAGCGAAGGGCGAAACGCTTTTAGCGACGGGACGTTAAAAAGCGGCTTAATATTAGGGCTTTTATTTTCGCTTGAGTTTATTTTAATGGGCGCGGCTCTTAACTACACGACTGCCGCACACAGCGTCGTATTTCTCTATACCGCGCCTATTTTTACCGCGCTAGGTTTGCAATATTTACCAGAAGAACGTTTAAGTGCCTCACAGTGGGTTGGAATCGCAATAGCCTTTTTTGGAATCGTCGTTGCATTCCTAAGCGCTAGTGGACGGTCCATACAGGAAATTCTTGCAGGAGACTTAGCCGCATTATGCAGCGGGATCTGCTGGGGCCTAAGTAATGTCGCGTTACGACGAGGTCGAGTCAGCAAGGCGGGGACCGCCAAAACCATTCTCTATCAAGTTGGCACAGCCACTATTCTACTATCGATGTACGCAACCCTTACCCATCAGACCCATTTGATTTTTTCGGCAACCGCTATCGCTTCGCTTGCCTTTCAAACGCTGATTATTGCGATTGCGAGTTATATTCTGTGGTTCAGGTTACTTCAGCGCTATCTAACCTCTCGACTAATGTTGCTGTCGTTGCTAACGCCAATATTCGGCGTATTAATGGGTGTCGGCCTGCTCGGAGATCCAATGACTATTCGCTTCATGACCGGCGCTTTGCTTGTATTCTCCGGTGTGTTAATGGTTAATCTGAAGCAGATTGTTGATGGCTTACGAAATACGCCATAACCGCCACCGTTGGCTACTGCCACTCAGTCTAGTGGTCCTGTGTTTCGCCTGGGGAGTTACCTGGATTGTTGCCAAACAAGCGCTTAACTACGCGGCACCCTTCACCTTCGCGACCGAACGCTGTATCGGGGGCAGTATCGCTCTGTTTGCGGCAATGAAAATTATGCGACGCCCCATTAAGCTGGTAGCGCCTACGCTGACACTCACCATAGGACTAGCGCAAGTCGCAGGGTTTATGCTGTTCCAGATCTGGGCGTTGGTCGAAGGCGGTCCCGGCAAAACCTCGGTACTCATATTTACAATGCCCATATGGACCGTGCTGTTAGGTTGGCCCATCCTCGGCGAACGGATTCGAGGCCAGCAATCGATCGCTGCGATCGGCACGCTATTAGGCTTGGTACTCATTATCCAGCCCTGGGACATGCAAACCAATTTGTTCAGTAAATTTCTGGGTATTATGGCGGCATTGTGCTGGTCGATTGGCACTATTCTTATTAAATATCTACGTACCAAATACCCGGTCGACCTTCTATCACTAACCCTGTGGCAAATGATCTTCGGCTCGATTGCTCTGATATTGTTGACGGAGATCATCCCAGAGCCCGCCACTCATTGGTCAATGTCCTACCTCGGCATTCTCGTCTTTACCTCGATTATCAGTACCGCCTTGTGCTGGTGGCTATGGATCACAATTTTAGATCGCGTGCCCGCTTGGGAAGCCAGCCTATCGGTACTCGGCACACCGGTTATAGCCATCGTGCTATCCCGTTTAACGTTAGGCGAACATTTCAAATTAGCCGAAATCGCCGGAATTTTGCTCATCGGCAGCGGCCTCGCCCTACTGTCTTTTTTTAGCTGGGCATCGAGTCGCCGCCAACGTTTGCCTATTGCTTAAGCAATTCCGTCAACCACGACAATTCGCTCCCGAACAAACTCTGGGACGCACAACAATCGGCACATTACAAAGGTCAATATGACCCGTAGGAGTAGAAAACCATTCCTCATGTCTATTGCGACGTGACTCAACTAAAGCCGCAAATGTTGCGGTATCAGTACGAATTATTTCGAGAGGAGTCCTTTCTGCCACCGGAACATCAGCCTCAACCATGACGGACTTGATGATTAATGGCTTCTGATTCTCTGCATAGCCCCCCATTGCATCGGTACCGCGCGGCAGACTGGTGAGCAGTTCCATGCCCTGCACGACTCGACCCACCAATGCCACATTGCGATCTAAATGCCTGGGCGCATGACCGATCACCACATAGAGCTCTTGACCGCTACCGCTAGTAGGGTCGTTGTCGCGCCCAACACCCACCATTGCATAACAATGCGCAAGCCATGCACGCTTCAATTTCCTGTCACGTGCCGCGGGAAACCCTTCTGAAAAACCCACCTCAGGCGCATATACATCGCCATCCGGCAATCGCGCAAACGGCATATCGCGAGTAAGCAGGACATCAAACTCTGGGGCGACCGCTGCGCTTGCCGCGACGTCCGAGGAAGCACGCGGATCACTCCACTGCACTACGTAATTTTCTTGAACACGATTAATGGGCAAACCATTGAAATACTGCTTTCGCGCCAATGCCTTGATCTTCGCAATGTGTAAGGGCGCAAAGCGCGAAGCTAAATCGATTATAACTCGCCCGACAGGTAGTTCGACATAGAGCGTGGTTTCGGGGTCTAAAGCACGCCAATCCGCGTTTTTGGAGCTTGCCAAAATATCTGCCATCGCTGGATATTTAGCAGCCATCGTACTTTGCGCAATCAGCCCCAGCGTACACCCCAACATAATTCTAAGGTAACTCATTCGGATAGTCATTTTTTAAACCTTTAAACCTTCCAGTTTTACAATATCGTATTATAGTCGCGATGGGTCATTTTCAGGAGTGCTGCACATGTTCCGCTATTCTCTGTTCGTGATTTTGTTGCTTCTGCTCGCAACGGCCTCCAATGCCACCCCGACGGATGAGTTTCATGCCGTCATGAAAGATCAATGGGCCGCGTACTTAGAGTCTAATCCGCTACTAGCCACCCAATTGGGAGTGCGTCAATACGATGCAGAAATCGGCGAAATCAGTTTAAGGCAGATGGATCACGACGCAGCTACGGCTCAAACTTTTCTGGATAAATTGGCTCGAATTGATGTGGCGAACTTGAATTCAACAGATCAAGTCAATTACGCAATTTTGCGCCGACTTTTGAGCGAAGAAGTTGCGGGAAATAGCTATCCCCAACGGATGATCGTTTTTTCCACACTTTTTAGTTTTCACCAAACGATTGCCGGTCTCGCTGACCTTACACCGTTTCACGAACAAAGTGATTACACTCACTACCTAGACCGCCTTAGCAAATATCCTACTTATAGCGACCAGGCAATAGCAGTCACCCGGGCAGCGATTAAGGCTGGCGCCGTGCAACCGTGCGCCTCACTCAACGGATTTGAAAATACCATTACCGGAGTGGTGACTACAGATGCAGCGAAATCGCGCTTTTATGCGCCTTTCACAACTCCTCGCCCCAGCTCAGTCTCGGCCGCAGATTGGCAAGCCTTACAGACTCGATCGCTCTCCCTGATCCGCGACGTACTCGACCCGGCTTACCAAAAATGGGCGCAAATATATTCGTTAGAATATTTACCTAACTGTCGCAAAGACGTCGGTATTTCCGCGACTCCGCAGGGTAAGGCCTACTATGCGTACATCGTTGGCGTCATGACTACCACTCAGCGAACGCCGGACGATATTCATGCTCTGGGCCTGCGTGAGGTTAAGCGCATTGCCGCTTCGATGGACAATTTAGCTAAAGATTCCGGGTATTCTTCGCGCGCGGCAATGATCGAAAAAATGCATACCGATCCCAAGTATTTCGCCAAGACTCCTGATGAAATTATGGCAGCTGCCGCACGCATGGCCAAAGAAATAGACGGTAAAATGCCCACGTTGTTTGGTCGCCTTCCACGGCTACCCTACGGAGTGCGTGCGATCCCCGCGGAGACCGCGCAAGGCAGCACCACCGCCTACTACCAACCCGGCAGCCCTGCGGGAGGGATTTCCGGCACTTATTACGTTAATACTTCCAAGTTGGATCAAAGACCCTTGTGGGAACTTCCGGCGCTCACTGCACACGAATCGGTACCCGGGCATCACCATCAAATAGCCTTACAACAGGAACTCGACATTCCTGATTTTCGCCGCTACCAAGCCCAGTTCACCGCCTTCGTTGAAGGCTGGGGACTCTATTCCGAAAGTCTAGGCACCGAAATGGGTATCTATGACACCCCCGAAAAACGCATGGGACAATTATCCTATGAAATGTGGCGGGCGTGCCGACTAGTGGTAGATACCGGTATTCACGCCATGGGATGGTCTAAGGCGCGAGCCGTAGAATTTATGAAAACTAACACCGCGCTTACCGATGCCAATATCGACGCGGAAGTGAATCGCTATATTTCGAATCCCGGACAAGCCTTGGCATACAAAATAGGCGAGCTAAAAATCAAAGAATTACGCGCACGCGCACAAACCACGTTGGGAGCCAAATTCGATTTGCGAGCTTTTCACGACGTAGTGCTCGGCCAAGGGCCAGTGCCGCTCGATGTGCTCGAATCTCAGGTCGATGCTTGGATTGCCAAAATGCGCTGACCGTCACGCTGCCGTCGGCGGTGACTACGCCTGACCGTGGGAGCTAATCACGAGCGCGGCGACGAGCGCGGCGACGAGAGTCACTAAACTTTTCATGGAAACCTCTAAACGCTATGCCAGCGTCGGCAGTCTAATGGTTTGATCTAACGTTTCGCCGCACAAGAATCCCAGCAGCGCCTCCTGGTGCGCCAAACCATCACGCAACCCTAAGGCAATGAGCTCCTGCGTGAACCCCGATTCGAACATTAAATAGCTGGCGAGCTGCGCACCGGCCGCACCACGGGCCCCTAGCACTCGCAACAGAATTCGCAGACTGCGCGGCAGGCTATGCACGTGCCGAGCTGCAACGAGTCGCAAATCCTGGCTAGGAGCGATCATCATGGTCGCCACCTTGTGCACGCCGGGCACGGCTTGCGGCGCCACTTCCGCTATTTTGTTGAGTCGCGCGATGTGCTCGACGTTAGCGTAAATCTGATCCATAAAGAGAGTATCCAGCATGTAGCCAAATAATAGTCCAGGGGTTGGAGCGTTTTCGGCTCCTGTGACTGGCGCCACACCGACACCCAGTTCGGCACGCACGCCGATGATCAATAGTCGATCTGCACCCAAATGAATAGCAGGACTCAGGGGCCACAGCTGACCCTGAGAGCCGTCGCCGAAATACTCTTCACCTAGCTTTACTGCCGGGAATAGAAAGGGCAAAGCCATGCTGGCCATCAAGTGATCCAGCGTCAAAGGCACGCGCCGGCTTAGGCGTTGACTACGGTTCCACTCGACCTTGCCCTTCGCGCCATCAAAAAAGGTAACCGACGCGGCGCCGCTGTAGCTGGTGGCACACAGAGCGAGCGCCTGCAATGCGCCGGTGCGGATACTGCGTTGCAAATGTTCCCACCGAATGTGGCGCTCTAATAATTCGCGCAATGGGGTATTGTCGAATAATGCGCTCGGTGAACGCAATAGCCAGCCCCCCGAAACAAAGGATATGCCCCAGCGAGAAGTGGAGCGCAACATACTGAGCGCATCGGCACGAAATACCTGCTCGACGTGAAACTCCGACCAGACCCGTTCCAATGATGCGACTGCGCGCTGCCATTGAAAGGCATCAGTGGCTAAAACTGAAGCAGCGACCGCGCCAGCGGAGGTGCCAACGATGACCGGAAATGGGTTAGGCGCGCGAGGCAGCAGTTGAGCGATGGCACGCAGTACGCCCACCTGGTAGGCGGCGCGCGCTCCGCCTCCGGGCAACACTAGTCCAACGGTTTTGCCAACTGCGACTCGAGATGCGGGAGACGATAGTGAGTCCATGCGTATAAGATACTCTATTGCCAATCGCAAACTAAAGGTAGCGGTCGATTCATGGGGATAAGGAAGCCGTGATGGCGCAAATCCCGAAGCTGCACGCCGAGAATATCAAACGCTTACAGGCTGGGCCGCGGCGCGGTCAATCAAAAGGGACTGCAGAACGCTTTTCTAAGCGCTCTGTTGGCATTTAAGGTAACGGGCAAGAAGCTGCCAGTGAACTTGGTTCTTGTTTGCGAGGGGGAGGAGGAAATTGCCTCTCCGCATTTCGGGGAAATCGTCATGACGCCCGATGTACTCGCGGCGCTCAAGACCTGCGTCGGCATACTGCTACCTGAAGCGGGGCAAAACCCCGATGGCAGCGGAAGTTCCGGAGGCGGTGGTCAAGAAGGAACTCGGCGTGACCCGCTGGGTGCACGACCTGAATTGGCAGGACTCGCTGCTGCGGCTGTATTCCAAACCGACCATCAACATTGAAGGTCTGGTAGGCGGTTATACCGGACCCGGAGGCAAGACCGTATTGACGCATCGCGCGGTGGCCAAGATCGATATGCGACTGGTACCAGACATGACCGCTGCAGATACACTGGCGAAGCTCAAGGCGCATCTGGCTAAAAACGGCTTCGGTGATATAGAGGTTAGTATGACGGGCGGTTACGACCCAACGCAGACCGACGAGAACAGCAAATTCATGCAAGCGGTCCTGAAGACCTATCGCAAGCTCGGCATAGCGCCGCAGTTCGTGCCACGCAGCCCCGGATCGTGGCCGGGCTACCGCTTCACGAATCCGTCTCTCAGCCTGCCGGCGGGGGGTTTCGGCTTAGGCCACGGCACCGGCGCGCATGCACCGGATGAATATTATTGGGTCGACTCGACTAACCCCAACGTGTTGGGGCTCGATGGTGCGGTAGCGTCGTTTGTGGAAATTCTTTATGCGCTAGCTTGAACCCAGATTTTTCATTAACGTGGTGCCCATATTAGCTTCTCAGACCACTCCTCAGCGAGCGGGTACGTTTATGCCAAAGGCCCACTTCCACACATTGCCGTCCTTAACATAGACCGACGTGCCCCAAATTGGTCCCACCTTCTGGCCATAGCAGGTGCCGTCGGCAGCACCCTTGAATGTCAGGATGCCAACTGTCGGCGAGAGCATCGTGCCCGCGGCGTCGGTAACGCCGACGCTCTTGACATCGCATCCGGCCCCGGACCAGTTCTTCAATGCATCGGCCTTGGTTGCGAGGTAGGTACCAAAAATATTGATAAATGAAATATTGTTGGCCGTAAGGTCCGCAATTTTCTTGGCGTCGTGTGCCTTCCATGCTTCCCAGACGGTCGTCTCGACCGCGAACATCGCGTCGGTGCCAGCATCTCGATCGGCGGGTTTAGCCTCGTTCTCTTTAGGCGGCTCCGTCCTGGCGACCGGCTTTGCGGGAGCCACTGTTGGATCGACAACTGCGGCTTCGGCGTGGAAGACTCCTTGCCATCTATCGCCGTCACCAACGTATACGCTTGCCGCCCAACTGTTGGCCGGGAGCTTGTGTCCACCGCATGTGCCGTCAACGGTCGTCCTAAAGGTGATCAGCGCCGCATCATTGCCGAGCAGGTTCATCTGCTCGTCGGATAGAGCGTAGCTCTTGATCTCGCAATCAGCACCGGTGTATTCCTTTGTCGCTGATGCCTTATCGAGCTTGCCTGTCGAACCATAGCCTACAAACTTATCCGAAAGAAATGTGTCCCAGAACTTCGCGTCCTTAGACTTCCAAGCCTCGTATGCACTCGTTTCGAGCGTTACGAGTGCATCCTTTGTAGGTGCGCCCGGAGCGGCCTTGGCAGCTGTGTTAGCGGCGTTTCCATTGTTCACCGGTGCATTTCCGGAGCAAGCTGTGAGAACGAGAGCGGCTGCCGCGCCTAAGACGACATTCTTGATCTTGGCCATAAATTGTCACCTCAAAAATTACTTGTAAATTGCATTCAAGGCCAAAGGCGGTACCGAACCTTGGCGTAGGTGGGCGTAGCGTACTCTGGTTTAGCCACAACGCTGGTAACGCCTACCACATCCCGCCGAGAGCCACGGTAATCGCCTCGCCGTTCACACCCCCAGCAGCATCGCTGCACAGGAACGCGATCACCTGCGCGACCTCGCGCGGCTCCAACACGCGATTCTGCGGGTAGATAGCAGCGCGCTCGCGCCACACCTGTTCGACGCTGATTGCGCGTCGTTCGGCCTCGCTCTTCGCCGAGCTTTCGGCCATTGCTGTTCGCACCCAGCCAGGCAGTACGGCGTTGGATGTCACTCCGAACGGCCCAGCGTCCTGGGCCACTGCGCGTGCGAGTCCTATAAGCCCATGCTTGGAGGCGGTGTACGCGCTGCCGGAACGCTCCGCTTTCTCGCCGGCGGTCGAACTGGTAAATACGAGCCGGCCAAAGCCGCGCTTACACATGCCGCCTACCGTGAGTCGCGCGAGTTCGAACGGACCGTCGAGGTTCACTCGCATCGTTTCACGCCACACCGCGGGATCTTGTTCCCACACGAGCCGCTCGTGGGCCGAGCCGATGCCATGGTTCACAACTAGTAAGTCAATTGGCCCTAATCGCTTCTCGGTCTCGGCAACGGCCAGTGCGCAGCCCTCGGTGGATCCTAGGTCTGCCGCGACATATTCGAGGCCAACGGCCGCCAGCTCTGCAACGCTGCGCGACACGACCATCACGCGCGCTCCCGCTGCCGACAGCAGTAGCGCAGCCTCCCGCCCGATTCCCCTGCCGCCGCCCGTGACTAGCGCCACACGTCCGTTCATCTCTTAAACTCCTCTGTTGATGTTAGTGGAGTGTACATTGCACCCGCATGCTGGCAGTATCATTCCGCAATCATTAGGAGAGGCAATGTGATTAAAATCATTCTCATCCTTATCGGTCTTGCGATAGCCGTTATCCTAGGACTCGCAGCGTCTAAGCCTGACACTTTTCGCGTGGTGCGACGGGCAACCATCAAGGCACCACCCGAGAGGGTTTTTTCCGCGATTAACGATTTCCATCAGTGGCCGCAATGGTCTCCTTGGGAGAAACTAGATCCCGCTATGAAGCGTGTTCATAGCGGCACGGCAAGCGGTGCGGGAGCCGCATATGCGTGGGAGGGCAATAAGAAAGTAGGCGCCGGTAGCATGGAGATTCTGGAGTCGATGCCTTGGTCTAGAATTAAGATCAAGCTAGATTTTATCCGACCGTTCGAGGGGCACAATACCGCCGACTTTACGCTTGAGCCGGAAGCTAGTAACACTGTAGTAACTTGGGCGATGCAGGGTCCCGCGCCTTTTATTTCGAAGCTGATGCAAGTATTCATGAGCATGGACACCATGATCGGTAAAGATTTTGAGGAAGGGTTAGATAATCTAAGGCGTATTTCGGAGCAATAGACTCTTTAGATACTGCCAATGTTGCCACGATCACATCAACCCTAACGCCAGCTTATTGAATCGCACCCAAGTAATCGTTCTTACCGATTTCCACGCCGCTCTTGCGCAGCAGGGCATAGACGATGCTGATATGAAAATAGAAATTAGGCAGCACGAATTTGTTCAAGTAGTCGATACCGGTAAATTTTAAGGTTGATTTAGGGAATTGCAAAACAATTTCGCGGCTCTCCGAATTGACCAATTGCGCGGCACCAAAAGAATTCACAAATTCCAAAGTCTTGGCAACTCGCGCGTTGAGTTCGGTCAATGTCGTCTCGGTATCCTCATGTTTCGGTACTGCGACGCCAGCCAGTCGACCCGCTGCGCCTTTTGCCGTGTCGCATACGATCTGTACTTGGCGGGTGAGCGGAAACATATCCGGAAAAAGTCGCGCCTGAGCCAGCGACAATGAATCAAATTTCTTGGTTTCGGCGTGGACAATTGCCTTGTTCAAAATGGCGGCTAAATTTGTCAATCCCAATGACAGGCCAGGAATGGAAATATCGTACATAGAAACAGACATAAAACTCTCCTTTTTTAAATAATTTCACAAAATGAATTTGGGCAAGGACTAGCTAGGCCAGCGGCAGATGATGCGGACGCACCAGCATCTGCCAATCTTGGTGCTCTTCGAGTATCAGCGCAATAGCCGATTTTACCGCCGCTTTAAGAGCCTCGCTATCCGCGCCGCTATCACCGCCCCCATCACCGCCGCCCGCAGCGCCCATCGCCGCGTGTACTCGGGCTACCGCGCTTTGTAACTGTACTTCAAGACGCTCGGAGGTTGCTGCCAATCGATACGATTCCGACTGAGCCAGCGCGCCATGCAATGAGGCACCCAGAGCCGGGAAAAAAGTGGTCACCAGCGATAACCACAACGAATGCACCAATAGATGCATCAGGGCGCAAACGGCAGTGAGCCCGAACAACCAACTATTGAGCCGGTGCACCCGATGCAACAGAGCGTGTTGCTTAACCGCGATGGCATGATGGTAGTGCTGTTGCTGAGTCAGTATATTGGCCGCCCATTGGCCATAGCTACTGACAAAGCTTGGATCGCTCCAGGCATGTGCCAATAGTTTTTGCGCCAAGAGCTCATTGCGCGCGCACAGAGCCGCAACTTTATCGGCGTCGTGCCAGTGCTGATCCGGATCAAATACCCGCAAGTACCAGTTAGTGGGCGCATTCAAAGCTTCCGCATCAAACTGCAACAATGGTGCTAGCATGGGCAAGTACCACGTCAGTTCCGCGGTGGTGCGCTCCCGCAACCATTGCCCCTGCCAATCACTGCGATGGCCACGCCAGTAAATCAAGAGCACGGCAGTAATGAGCGCCACCTCGACCATCGCCCAGGCGCCGGCAAAAGGATGCAACAAGTGCCGAGGGCTGTCCCAACCCAAGGCCAACGGTATGACCGCGCACAGCACCGCCAGAGCACTCAGCAAGTAGATGGCCCAAAAGCCACTCCGGTAGCGATTACCAAAATGCAGGGCATCGAAATCGAATCGATCATGTTCGGGTGTAAAGGCTGCAACTAGCGGCAGCAATGCGGTCGGCGGTTGCGCCGCGGGGGAATACACTCGTGGGGCAAGCTTCGCGCCCACCAGGAGTAGGCGTTGAATTAATTGGTGTAAGGCCATATCAGATTTTCAAAGATTTCATAGATCGATGATCTCATAGGTCGTGGCGAATGCGGCTGGCGACACGACGCCTAAGCTACCATCGCCATAGTCGACCAGCCAATCACCCATTTGTCCGTGCAATCGCGACTCGCCATCGGCTAGCACCACCTCAAAGGGCTCGCGCATCGGCACGGCCTGAATAACATAGCGCCGACTCAGATAGCGACCCGGTTGCCCCGCGACCACCGGCGCAATGGGTTGGTACTTATCGGCAAAGCGCGAATGCGATACGCGCCACTGCTCGCCGCCAATGCCAGTGATGATCGCATCCCCCGGCTTCGCTTGAACGACGCCCTCGCGAGAGTCCACCGTGCACGCGCTGCTCGCGAAACGCACTTGAACTTCGCGCTCCAGTTTGCGTGCTTTGACATGTTGCGGATCGGCCGCGATCAATTCTAAATAGCCCGGCCGCCCACTAGAACGAAACAGGTTGGGTAAGGCGCTTCGCACGATGCAGTTCGCGTGTCGCGGCCGCGTCTACGCGCCGCCACGCGCCTTAGCAATATGCGTACGCCACAGCCGAATGTCGTGCAACCCGCGCAAAGTCGGGTACAGCGAGTCTAAACGCGCGGAAGCTTCCTGCAATAGCGCCGCGCTGCGCGCAGGATCTGCGAGCGCCTGTGCATACAGAGCGGCCGCCAATTCCACTGGCAACCATTGATCACCATGATTGCGCGCCGCGAGTCCACGCTGAAACTGCACGACCGGCGCGATGGTCGCCGCCGCCTCATCGCGTTTGCCCTGCTGCGCTAAGGCCATCGCCAACCAGGTTGAGGCCTCGCCTATATCGCGCTGATCGGGCACCGCCTGAGTGCCAAATATTTTTCGCGCCGCCAACGCCTCGCGCTCGAAGCGCTCGGCGGTCGCATAGTCGCCGAGCTCGTAGGCCGCATGACCCGCGACATCGGCCACTAAATACAAAACGATGGCCCGCTGCGTGGACTGGAAATCTCCTGCCGCTTTGGCGCTGCGCAATTGATTGGCTGATTCCGTAGCACCGCGTAGCGCGCCGTCCCAATCATCGCGTTCGAACGCCATGTCGGCCGGCATGGCCTTATCAATGGCCTCTACAATCGTGACATTCATGCTATCGGCCGCTTCAGTTTGGCGCAGAGTTGCCAGGTAAGGCGCACCGGCGGACAGCGTCGCGGCAGCTCGAACCGCATCACCCAGCATTGCTTGGCGGTGTACAACGCCCCACATAGTCGCGGCGCGCAGCACAATAAAACCGGCACCTCCGCTGCTCGCCGCCGCAACACTATCCAGCGCCTTCAGGTAATGCGGAATGGATTCGCGCAACCGGCCCATGGACCACAGAGTGTCACCCAGCGATGAATCGGCAACACTCATATTGTTTTGGCTGACAACGCTGTGCGGATCAAGATTTAGCATGATTCGCGACACTTGCTGGTCCAGTTGACTGAAGCGCATCGATTCCGTCGGATTGAGTTCATTTTGTGCCTGGGTGGCGAGGTTGCCGTACACTACTTGTTGCGCGTGTAAGGCCAATCGGTAGCCCGGTCGCTGCAGCAAGACCTTATCGGCGATGGCGGCAGCATCTTCGCCCACCTTAAGCGCTTCCGTATTGCGACCCAAGTTCACCAATGCGGAGACCATCCAGGCGCCAGCTTCCGCGTAATAGGCGCTCATATCCAGCCGACTCAAGTCGCGCGCGCCCAAGTCCGCGGCCAGCTTCATAGCGTGCTGGGCATTATTCACCGCTTCGCCGTGTTGATTGGAATTCACTTGTTCAAACGCAGTACGAACCAGCACCTCCACATAGGCGCGACGCGCCGCCACCGACGCATCGGGTGCCGCCGCAGCCGGACCCAACAATTCAGCGGCGCGGAGGGTTGTTTTCGGGCCGGCTGCATCATTACGATTGTCTTGTATTGTGGCCTGAGTGGTATATCCAGTCCCCAACGCCACCAAGGTCGCATCGGAGTGATCGCCACCGCCGCGTTGCCGTTCAAGCAATTTTACCGCTTCATCGGCATTCTGCTGCGCGGCCTTAAAATCGCCCAACATACGCATCGCGCGCGCGTAATGGAGCATCGCCAAAGCACCGTTGCGCGTGGTTTCAACGCCTTTCAGAGATTCCGGTAGTGCATGGAAATAGTCGATCTGCCGCTTAGAAAATTCTGTCAACACCGCCAAGCGCCCGAAACTCTCCAACTCGCGCACAAAATCATCGCTTAAGTAACCCAGCAAGTGTTCCGCCTGAGCGCGGGCCTGCTCCGCCATCGCGCGAGTCTGTTGAGCCGCCACTTCGGCCTTGTGCGCGTGCTGGCTACTGAAATAAGCAACTCCCGCCGCCGCAATGGCCGCAGTAGCCAGAACAATACAGCCGCTGGCAATTTGCCGGGCACGCACCAACGCGCGGCGTGCGCCCTGTTCGCGTGACCGTTGCTCCGCCAATAACCTCTCCGTAGCCTCGCGCCCTTCACGCTCACGGCGCTGATCACGGCTGGCTTTGACCACTCCGCAGAGCACATCGTGCGTCAGTTCGACGCGTCGATTGTCCAGCCGCTCCTCAATGCGCAATAACCTGCGGTTCACCAATGTCGCCAGCGCATTCGGTGCAGCCCCTGCTTGCGCAAGCCGACTGACCAGACGTTCCTCAGCGACGTTCTCGCGATACCCAGAACTCGTGAGTAAATCGTCCTCAATAATTTGGCGCACCGCTATGGGTTGATCGGCGAGCGCCCGCTCATAAAAATTACTTAAGATACTGGCGTGCGAACCCGCGAGTAAGTCGAGCGAAATCTCATCGCGACCCTGCGCCAACCGCGCATCATTTAACTCGCGACAAATTAAACTCAACAGCGACGGCTCGACCTCCGCGTTGGCAAGCTCCGCGCCCCCCGCCACGAACCTCACGATAGCGGCAGCCACCTCGTCACTGACCAGTCGCTTACCCGGTTGCAGCACCGCAGCCAAAGCCTGCGTTCCCGTCATCGGTGCTAATCGCAATCGATTCTGCGAAATGCTGGGCATGGCTTTTTTCAAGCCTTCCAGAGGCGCCAAATAGTCCTCGCGCAAAGCGATGAGCACTCGATAATCACTGCGCGCAAAATCAAAACGCTCCGCCGCCAGGTCATCCTGGTCAAGCTTGGCCTCCAAGGCCTTAGGCGGACGATTCTCAACCAGATCTGCCAATTCATCGACAAAACGCGCCGCCCGCGTTCGGCCGAATTCATCGCTTTGCGCCAGCGTGAAAAGCTCTTCAAACTGATCAAATATTAACAATGGGATGAGCGTAGTCCCGGCCTCATCGCGCAATACATCATCGCGATGATGCAAGAATTCCCACAAAGTCTCGCCAGCAACGGCGACCCCTGCTTGCGACCATTGGCCGGCATGCCGCGCCGTGCGATTGATGGCTTGTTTGATTTGCTCCGCCGGTTCAGGCGAATCTTTGCCGTAGTCAATGCGCACATAAATGGGACAGTAACCTTGGGCGCGTAGCCGCGGCACTAAACCTGCGCGCAAAATAGAAGTCTTGCCCAAGCCCGACTGACCAAACAACACGGTCAGTAATTTACGTTGTACGCGCCGCGCGAGTTCCGCGACCTCTTCCTCGCGTCCGAAGAAATAAGCGCGAGTCTCCTCCGTGAAGGAGGCCAAGCCCAGCCATGGATTACGATCATCCACTGAACAGGCGGTGACATCGCCGGACCCACCGGGCGCGAGCGGCACCGCTCCGGGCGGCGAGCTATTCGGCGCAGTCATTAACTTCGCGCTCGCATAAACTCACTGAGCCTTTGCGAAAACTCTGGTGAAACGTGGCCACCGGGCAGTTGCGAGAAATGCAGCGCCTTAAATTTATCCGGCACCAATGCCTCATTCGCCGCCGTCGAGTCAATGCTCACCGGCAGAATGAACAGTGCCCCATCAGCCATGTTGCGTACCCTATCCATGGCATAGCTCCACTCACGGCGAAAATATCCCTCCATCCGTCGCTGCGTCGTCGCCGAAATTACCGGGATAAAATAGGAACAGCGCGCAATATTACGTTGAATTTTTCGATCATAGTCATCACCTGCCTCCAAGCGATCAATGTCGAACCACGTGGTAATGCCCGCAGCATCCAGCCCGGCCTTAATCTGTTGGACGGCAGCCAAGTCCTCGCGCGCGTAGCTGATGAACACCGCGTTATCAGGCATTTCGCGCGTCGGCGGCAAAAACCGAGTAGGCCCCGCATGGATGGTCGCTGCGGTCGCTGCAGCGGCACTCGCGGTAGTATGTGTGTGGCGCGCCTGCCAGCGCTCGTACAACTCTTCAACAAATTTCTCAGCGCCGACGTAGATACGCGTACGCACGCTGACCTGCTGCAAAAAGGACATCAAGCGATCATCCTGACTACTATAGCTATCGGCCAATACCTCGCCCACATCGCGCGGGTCCGAAAGGCGCTGGCGTTTAGCCATGCGCAAAAATAAACGCGCCAGCCAATTGGTGAAATTACTGCCGATGAATAGCAAGTGATTATGCTCAAGCTCATGGAACAGCTTCTCGGGCGCCAAGTGCTCGCTCTGCAAGGCACAAATGTACTCCAGCAGGTCTTCATCGGAGATGACGTAAGTAGGTGCCGCCGCGAGCTTGCCAAACAGGTGATACACCACGGGGCGCACCAGCTGGTCGCGCTCGACGGGTAGATCAACGACGCGGTTAGGCGCGTACGACAGCACGTCAGTCGCGGCAGCGCCGCCGAATCGCTCCAAATTGATTGCCGCCTCAAGCAACGAATCGAAAGTGGTCGTGATGTACAAATTAAAATCGGTAATGGCGGCCAAGTGACGTAGCGCGGCCGGCGGCTCAAAATTAGCGTCTTTCAGAATGCTACGCAGACGCACGTAGGCTTCCTCGCGACGACCGCGTGCCGACAAGAACCAACAGACAACGTCGTTCAAGGTGTAGGGCTGCGGCAATTCTTGAACATTGACGTTTAGCCGTACCGCCAGCTTCTCAGCTACCCAATCGAGAAGAAGACGCGGACCCTTGTCGGTGGAGACTTGCAGGAGTTCGGGCCCTACGATGGGGATGACACGCTTCTCCTCGATGAAACTGAGCAAATCCTCCCAGGCATCCTCATCAAGAGTTGTCATTGGCGCAGTGGCCATCGAACCGTTACTCATGAGCGTGTTTCATCGCTAGCAATTCTGCCAGTTAGCGCGCTCAGTGTCGAATCCCTTGACCTTGCATTTAATCCTGCAATCGGTGAGCATTCGCGCATCGTTATGGACTTAAAGGGTTATGGCTGAAACTGGCGGACAAAAGACGGGCGATGAGCCTGCGGCCGCAGTATCACCGGAAGCTTCCGCGGTCTTTATCAGCTATGCCTCGCAAGATAGTACCGTCGCCCACGCGCTGGTCGAGGCGCTCGAGCGTCAGGGCATCGCTTGTTGGATCGCTCCTCGCGACGTAAAGGCTGGAGCGCTATATGCGGAAGCCATTGTCACGGCGATCAGCAACGCGCCGATGTTCATATTAATATTGTCGGTAAGCTCCATCGCTTCTTCGCACGTCGGCAAAGAAATCGAACGCGCTTCATCGAAAAAAAGACCCATCATTGCGTTGCGCATGGATACAGCCGCGCTGACCCCGGCGCTCGAATATTTTTTGAGCGAATCGCAGTGGATTGAGGCTCGCGCCGAAAGTATGCAAGCGCCCTACGCCAAGCTGATCGACGCCCTTCGCGATCCGACGCGCCCCGCACAGGCAATACCGGCCGGCGCTGCCAAATCAGGCATCAATCGCCACCTTGCCACCGCCGGCATTGTGCTTGCAATTGCTGCGCTGGCGCTCCTGGTAGATAAGTTTTGGATTTCAAGACCCGCGCCGCAATCTACTGCTATTTCCGCCGCCGAGTCAACCGCCGCGACAACGACTGCTACCGCTACAGCTGTGATCTCCGAAAAATCGGTCGCCGTTCTGCCCTTCGTCGATCTCAGCGAGAAGAAAGACCAAGAATATTTTTCCGACGGCTTATCGGAAGAGCTCATCGACCTACTGTCCAAGGTCGGTGAATTACGCGTGCCGGCCCGCACCTCGTCGTTTTATTTCAAGGGACAGCATGCAACCATCGCACAGATTGCCAAAGCCCTCGGTGTTGCGCATGTGCTCGAAGGCAGCGTGCGCAAAGCTGGCAATACTATTAGGGTGACAGCTCAACTCATTCGCGCTGACAACGGCTATCACCTTTGGTCCGAGACCTATGATCGAGACCTCAAAGATGTATTTAAGGTGCAGGATGATATCGCTCAGAGCGTGGTCGATAAACTCAAGCTCTCGCTGACGAGTGCACCCGCGACGCCGAATCGGGTTCAGAATTCCGAAGCACACAATCTTGAGCTGCAAGGCCGATTTTTTGCACAAGAAGAAACCGAAACCAGCCTTGAGAAAGCCATCGATTATTTCCAGCGCGCGCTTGCACTAGAGCCCTCCGCCGCACTGTGGGGTGAGCTTGGAATGGCCTATTTTCGACAGGTGGCTAACGGCTATATTCCGGTCGCCCAAGGCGTTGAAAAAGCGAGCAACGCAGCGAATAAAGGTGTTGACCTAGACCGATCCAACGCTTATCCCTATTTGGTGATCGGTATTCTCAGAATGTCGAACCAACACGACTGGGTCGGCGCTCGAGCGGCTATTGACAAGGCGATGCAGCTAGATCCCAGCAACGTGAGCGCTCTATTTTTCGACGCGCATTTGACCCGAACCGTGGGCAATAGTGGCGCGGCCATCGCGAAATTTCGCATTGCACTGGATCGCGATCCGCTCAATCTTTTGAATCGCCGCTACATGACCCGCGCGCTGTATCACGCCGGTCGACTTACCGAGGCCGAGGTCATGATTCGTCAGGTCATCGACATGAAGCCCACCTTTCCTGCGGCACATTATGAACTGGGCCGGATATTGTTGGCGCGAGGCCTGGTCGGGCCAGCGGTGACCGCGTTTGAAGCCGAGTTAAGCCCGGGGTGGCGGGCATTCGGACTGCCGCTGGGTTATCACGCACAAGGGCGCACCCGCGACGCCAACACAGCGTTCAATCAGCTATTGCAACATTCGGCCGGATCGGAATACCAGGTCGCGGAGACCTACGCCTATTTTGGCAACAGTGATCAAGCATTCACCTGGCTGAACCGCGCGGTCGACAATGACCCAGGCATTCAGTGGCTGCGAGCCGACCCGCTGTTAAAAGGAATTACGTCCGATCCACGTTACGCCACGTTACTGCATAGGTTGAATCTGCCAGAATGAAACGGAGCGTCACAGCGAACGGAGGAAATTCAGCAAATCCTGTTGTCGCTTTGCTCCCAGCTCTTTGTATTCTTCAACGACGTCATTTGCCTCTGACCGTCCCTTTCCGCGAACACCGGGACTAGAGTGCCATTTGATGGCATCGATCAAATTCCTGGCCCGGCCGTCGTGCAATAAGTATTCACGACCGCCCAATCCCCACAGAGGAGCACTGCGGAAATCCCTAGGGCCTGCGCGACCTTGCGTTACGCCATCGGCGAGTCGAGACCCCATGTCGTGCAACGCTAAATCGGAGAACAGCGCAACGGGCCTTCGTCCCCCGACGCTGTGTTTCGATGTGTACAGAATGGGCGTATGGCATGCAGCACAACCAGTCTTTTCAAATAACCCTCGTCCCCGCTCAATGGAATCCGCTCCGCCCGGTTGATCATGCGATGGCACTGGTGGAGCCAGATTTCGCATGAAGGCCGTGAATAATTCAATATCACTGTAGGCTGCGTAGCGTGCCACGAGGTCCGTGCTCGCAAGACTTGCCGGATCTGTTTGATCATTGGGTATGGTTACTTGGTCGCCATTCGACGCGGCCGGCGGCTGGCACCCGGGATCCTCGTTCCTCTCGGTCTCGAATAGCTCGTTGCTGATCCCCATCTCTACGTTGTACGCTTCTCCGGCGAATACCAGCAGCGATTTGTTCTGGGCCTTCCAACCGAAACGAGCAATGGTTCCATCATTGTCGCTGGTGTTCTTGCGCGTGGCGCGGGCCGCGGCGGTTTCGCGTGCTGCTTCGACATGGCCTTCCTTGAACGAATTCAGATGGCCGACCGGCAATCGGAACCGTTTCAAGCCGGATAGCGCACCGTATTCCACTTTGTCGAGCTCTTGCTGCGATAGATTCCCGCGAATTTCACTGTCCTCGATTTGCTCAATGAGCCCCGTTCCAAATAGCGGTGTCGGAATTCGAAATATGACGTTTTTGTCTTTGATCTCTTTCACGAAGTTAGGCTGTTGAAGATGGCATTTATCGGCGCCCGGGAGACCTACTATAGTGAAAACCGCATGCACTCCGCCGTCAGGGGTATGTGAGGGTGTCTTAATAAATCGAGCTTCCCGGACCGGACCATCCATCGTGATGAACGGCGGTGCCACGTTGGTCGAAGTGGGATGAGTTTTCAAGAATATCATTTGAGGATTGCCGATGGTGTGGGGGGGACTCGATCCGCCTGCAGTGGGGTAAGCGTGACAACCGACGCAACTGTCGAGATTCATCGCGGGGCCGAGGCCGTCGCCGACAACTGTGTCCTCTTTTCTGAATTTCTCCAGACCGACGCAAAACAGCTGGAGTTTCGCAGGATTTAAGCCAGCAGTGGGTGTCGGATCAAAGGGCGGCATCGTGCTGTTGGCACAGGTCGAGACGCTCGTAGCGGCGTCATGACGTACGCCGGGGTCAGCGACGTCCGCGTGGGCGGCACGCGGGGCAGAACCGAGGATCAAGACAATCCACGCAGCAAGCACGGGCATCCCAGACTTCCATGCATAGCTATTCGGATCTGTGTAGAAATTCATAGGTTCTCACTCCACTTTTTTTTCAAAGACATTTCGCAAGGAATATCAATTGATTCCATCGCAATCCATCGACACGAATCGCCGACGAGCAATTCGCTTTCGCACTAATGAATTTTGCGAAATTTTGGTGTCCACGAATCTGATAGTGTAGATCAACATCGAAACGTTACGAAGCTACGACTTAATTCGTGGGATCGCCCCGGACGCGCGTCGCATCCGGGGATTCATGCAAGTGGGTCCCACACCGCGCTGGTTTCGCCGAAATTGGATGTCTAGCTAGCTAAATCTCTTCCCGCCTGACGCCGTGTGCGTTATAACTAGCGACCGCAGAAATAATGTAAGGAAGCATCTTATGATCAGCGAAAAACGAACAATGATTTTGGCGCTGGGTTGTGGGCTGCTGTTGAGCGCTTGCGGCGGCGGTAAATCGGGATCGGCGGCTCACTCAGGCAGTTCCGCCGATGCCGGGAAGGTCCTGAACCTCTATATCTGGTCCGATTATCTTGCGCCGACAACGCTGCCAAGGTTCGAGAAGAAGACGGGTATTAAGGTAAACGTTACCTATTACGACACCAATGAAACATTGGACGCCAAGCTGCGGGCGGGTGGTGGCGGCTACGACATCGTAATGCCGACGGCATCGTATTTCGAAAGACAAATCAAGGCGGGCATGTATCTGCCACTCGATAAGGAAAAGCTGCCAAATCTTAAGAATATGGACCCGCAGCTCATGGCAAAGGGCGCCCTCCACGATCCCGGCAATGCGCACGGCGTCATTTATTTGTGGGGCACCAACGGCATCGGCTACAACGAAAAAATGGTCAAGCAGCTGCTGCCCGACGCACCGCTCGACAGCTGGCGAATGGTGTTTGATCCCAAGGTGGCGTCAAAGGTGGCTAAATGCGGCATTAGCGTACTCAACTCGCCGGCGGAGATGATGCGCGCCGTCTTCAGTTACTTGGGCAAGGATCCGAACTCGCAAAAACCGGAAGATTTGGCTGAAGGCGAAGCGGTGCTATTGAAAATCAAGCCCTACATCCGCAGTATAAATTCTTCAGAATATATCGACGCGCTTGCGAACGGCGAGCTTTGCGTGGCGGTAGGCTACAACGGTGATGTCATGCAGGCGCGGGACCGCGCGCAAGACGCCAATAAGGGCATCGAAATCAAGTACAGCATACCGACGGAAGGCACGATTCTCTGGTTCGATATGCTGGCTATCCCCAAGGATGCGCCGCATCCCGAGAGTGCCTACGCGTTCATCAACTTTGTCATGATGCCGGAAGTCATTGGCGAAATTACCAACTTCAAAGGCTACGCCAATGCCAACGCCGCCGCTCACCCGCTGGCGACGGTCAAGAGTGATCCGGGGATTTACCCTACGCCAGAAATGCTACCGAAACTCACGGCGCAATTGGCTGATTCGGACGATCAGACCCGCGCCATTGCCCTCGTCTGGCAGAAATTCAAGACGGGTCAGTAAAAAGGATTCTAGTTTGTTAAGGCAGTTTTTTTCGCAAAATCGGCAAGCGAGTCAGGCGTTTATTCTTGTTACCGTTTTCCTAGATGTACTAGGAATCGGACTGATTATTCCAGTATTACCCGCTTTGGTTGGCCAATTCACCCATTCGCCCGACGAACAGTCCGCTTGGTATGGATGGCTTTCCGCGATGTACGGCACCATGCAGTTTTTTATGGCACCGGTGCTTGGCGCACTCAGTGATAGATTTGGGCGCCGACCAGTATTGCTATTATCGATCTCTGGACTCGGCATCAGTTTTTTTACCCACGCATTGGCAACATCGCTCTTTACTCTACTGCTGGTAAGAGTCATTAGCGGTGGAACCGCCGCGAGTTTTTCTGTTGCAAACGCGTACATAGCCGATATTACCGAGCCTGAGATACGGGGTAAGGCATTCGGGAAATTGGGCGCGGCGTTCGGCATCGGATTTATCTTCGGGCCAGTGTTAGGGGGCTTGCTCAGCGCACATAACATTCGGCTACCGTTCATTGTGGCCGGTGGGATGGCCGTGCTGAACTGGATATACGGCTATTTCGTCCTGCCAGAGTCGCTACCTAAGGACCGTCGCGCGCCGTTTTCGTTTAAACGGGCCAATCCGTTCGCGGCGCTAGCGCATCTCGGCAAGGTACACGGCGTAGGCTTACTAGTGGTCGTCTTCGCCTTAGCGATATTTGCGCAGCTGACCTTGCAGAGCACTTGGGTGCTATATACGCAGTTTCGCTTTCACTGGACACCTCAGGATAACGGTTGGTCACTGTTTGCCGTCGGCGTGGTGGCAGCGGTTGTGCAAGGCGGCCTACAAGGCCCGCTTATTAAACGCTTCGGCGAGCGCAAACTAGTCATGATGGGTTTTACGTCAGCAACTGTTGCGTATCTATTGTATGGGTCAATTACTGTAGGATGGTTGATGTATGTAGTGATGGGGGTAAACGCCTTGGCCTACGCTGCGGGACCGGCGATGCAAACCATTATCTCCAAAGCAGTGGGACCGCGGGAACAAGGGTTAATGCAAGGGTCGCTAAATTCCATCCAGAGTCTCGCTCTCATTGTGGGACCCTTACTGGGAACAACTATACTGGCTAGAGTCGGTCACCTTAGTCCAGGGGACTGGCGTCTCGGCAGCACGTTTTATTTTTGTTCGTTGCTGTCAGCCTTGGCACTACTGATTGCATGGCTGCATTTTCGCCGCGAAATTCGCTTGCCCGCGAGCTAACCCGATAGGTACGGACCATCGCCATTGGGGCTCAGTTTTCTTGTTTGTAAATCTTGCCTTCTTTCATCACAAAACTGACATGTTCCAATACATGAACATCATTAATTGGATCACCTTTTACGGCAATGATGTCCGCGGACTTGTGCGCAGTGATAGAGCCAATGAGTTCCGAGTGACCAATTAGGTCCGCGGCATTGACGGTCGCCGCTTGGATTGCTTGCATCGGCGTCATGCCGTACTTGACCATGAAGGCGAATTGCCGCGCATTGATACCGTGAGGACAAACGCCGGCATCCGTACCGAACGCCATTTTGACTCCCGCACGCACCGCTTTGGTAAAGTTACGACGTTGAATTTCGCCCAATTCTCGGTCATGTTGCAAAAAATCTGCCGGCGTGTCGGTCGCGGATTGGATGCATTCGTCGTCATAAATATCCATATCAAGATAGGTACCATGCTGCTTCGCTAAGGCAATGCCTTCGTCGTCGATTAGCGTCGCGTGTTCGACGGAAGCAACACCAGCCCGAATCGCATTTTTAATGCCCTCAGTAGCATGGGCATGCGCAGCCACGCGCAGACCAAAATTGGCGGCCTCATCAACTGCCGCCCGAATTTCCTCGGGTGTGAATTCAATGGACTTAGGGTTACTGCCATGCGTGAGTACCGCACCGGTGGTTAAAATTTTAATGTGATCGGCTCCCCGATGAGCCAATTCGCGAACTTTTTGTCGTACTTCCGCAGGGCTATTCGCGACACCGAATTGTAAGTTCTGCGGTAGTTGAATATCGGGCGACAATCCGGTCATCGCACCCGCTCCTTCACTGATGGTCACATAGGCACCGGCCACATACATCCGCGGACCGATAATAATTCCCTGGGCGATAGCATCTCGCATCGCCACGTCGTTTAAGGCCCGATACACACCCACATCTCGAACGCTGGTAAAGCCTGCGAGTAGAGTAACGCGCGCATTAGGGATGGCCGCATAAGCAGCTTCGACCGCAGATCGCTTCAGTACATCCAGCGGCTCGGCACTCGCAAGGTCAGCCAAATGGGTATGGCAATCGATGAGTCCGGGAAGCACCGTCATTCCCGACAAGTCAATAATCTGAGCACCCAGAGGAATTTTAACCTCGGGACCCACCGCCTCAATCGTTTTGCCACGAATAACAATAATTTGATTCAATAGCGTTCGACCGGCTAGTACATCGATAAATTTGCCAGCGCGGATGACGCTTAACGTGGGCTCAGCAACTGATTGCTGCGCCCACGTCAATTCCGGCCACAGCAGCCAATATGCCAATAGCAATAGGTGTGTTTTACTCATAAAATTCTCCTTGGCGCCGGCATGATGCGGCCGCCACCGTCGATCACCATGACATCAAATGCTGTCGCGAAACGCGTAGACCATTTTAACTCAGTTTATTGCGCACCAGGGCGTACACCGCCTCACTCTCGAGCGTACCAGCGGCTACTAGCTGTTCAATCTCGTTAATCGCTTGATTAGCGAAAGTCCGGTCTTTCAGCGAAGGTGCATTGATGTAGACGTCCAACGCTGCGCTGCGCAGACCCGCGAACCCCGCAAGCACGCCAACACCACCGTCGCCGAGCACGCCAAGATAGCCGTGTTCACTGGCGCGCCGCGAAAGCGCGATGACTTCGGCGCAGGCACGCGCGCACTCGATCGGTGTCTCGGTGGCGCGCCGCATGCTGATTTGAATCGCGGCGCTGCGCCGAGCCTTGTCCTCATCGCTGCTCTTAGGCAGCTGGTAGGCAGCCATCAGGCCATCGACGGCGGCGATATCTTCGGCCACTGTGGCAGTCAGGCGCCGGCGCACTTTCTCGGCGGCGTCGAGCACGGATTTCATATCGGCGTCAACCGCTTCATAGCCCTGCTTGCCGATGGTGACATTGCACACCATGGACACCAGCGCAGCACCCATGGCACCCATGACGGCGGCCACGCTGCCACCACCTGGCGTCGCAGACCCTGAGGCGAGATCGTCCAGGAATTTCTCAATGGAGCTTTGGGTAATCATTATCTGATCGTTCTAAGTCTAGAAAAGACCAACTACTCGCCCCTGCGCGTCGATATCGATTTTGTCTGCGGACGGGATTTTCGGCAGGCCCGGCATGGTCATGACGTCACCGCAGACCACCACGATAAACTCCGCGCCGGCGGCGAGACGTACTTCGCGAATATTAACGATGTGGCCGCTGGGCGCACCGCGGACCGCGGGGTCGGTTGAAAAGGAATACTGGGTTTTGGCGATGCACACCGGGTAGTGCCCATAATGGACTTGCAACTGTTTTAACTGCGCCCGGATCTTCGAATCGGCCGAAATGTCGACGGCCCCATAGATTTTTGTGGCAACCGTCTTCACCTTGTCCCACAGCGTTAATGTTTCTTCGTAGACGAAGCGGAAGTTCGAGGCTTTCTCAGCGAGTTCCACGACTTTGCGCGCGACCTCAATGGCACCCGCGCCGCCTTCGGCCCAATGTCTTGCAAGTACCAACGGGACATCCAGTGCCGCGATTTTTTTTGCAAGCAGCGCATGCTCCGCGACCGTGTCGGCCGTGAAGTGGTTGACCGCGACCACACAGGACAAACCATACTGGTTACGCACATTGTTTACATGCCGCTCAAGATTCGCAATTCCTTTTTCGAGAGCCGCCAGATTTTCTTGGCTGACCTGCTTAAGATCGGCGCCGCCATGATACTTGAGCGCGCGTATGGTCGCGACAATGACCACGGCGGCCGGACGTAGTCCGGACTTTCGGCACTTGATATCGATGAATTTTTCCGCTCCGAGGTCAGCACCGAAGCCCGCCTCCGTCACCACGTAGTCGGCCAATTTCAATGCCGTAGTGGTCGCAAGCACCGAATTGCAGCCGTGGGCGATGTTGGCGAAAGGACCGCCATGGATGAAGGCCGGATTGTTTTCCAGCGTTTGTACCAAATTGGGTTTCAATGCGTCCTTGAGCAGTACGGTCATGGCGCCGTGAGCATTCAAATCCGCTGCGCGTATCGGGCTTAAGTCACGACGATGACCTACCACGATATGACCGAGCCGCTGTTTGAGGTCCGCCAGGTTTTTCGCGAGACAGAAAATAGCCATGACCTCAGAGGCCACCACGATGTCGAAGCCGTCCTGGCGCGGAAAGCCGTTACCGACACCGCCCATTCCGACGCTGATCTCGCGCAACGCGCGATCATTCATATCCATGACCCGCTTCCAGGTGATGCGTCTGACATCAAATCCGAGCTCGTTGCCATGATGAATATGATTATCGATCAGCGCCGACAGTAAATTGTGCGCCAGCCCGATGGCGCTAAAATCTCCGGTAAAATGCAGATTGATATCTTCCATCGGCACCACTTGCGCATAGCCGCCGCCGGCGGCGCCGCCCTTCATGCCAAATACCGGTCCGAGGCTCGGCTCGCGTAGGCAAATCACTGCCTTCTTGCCGATCTTGTTGAGTGCGTCTCCCAGGCCCACCGTGGTCGTGGTTTTTCCTTCGCCTGCCGGCGTGGGACTCAAGGCGGTGACCAAAATTAGTTTGCCAGCGGGTTTATCCTTCAGGGTCTCGATGTAGTCGAGCGCGATCTTGGCCTTGTAATGGCCGTAGTTTTCGATGCTCGCCGCCGGAATCCCTAATTTCGCGGCAATCTCGCCAATAGGCTTGAGAGTTGCATGCTGAGCGATTTCGATGTCGGAACCAACCGTAATTCCCAATGTTGCCAAAGCCATACTCCCCATTTTTGTGTCGAGTCTATATCACCGGACATTACCGCGTCACACAGCAGCGACCGCTACCAACCATTCACGAAATAATTGCACTTCACGCCGAACACGTTGTGGGCGCTCGGGCGTGATGACGAAGTAGGAGTGGTCGTCGGGGAATTCTTGGGTTGTCGCGCTGACCAGCCGCCCGGTCGAAAAATAGGCGGCCAAAAAAAGACGGTGCGTCAATGCCACGCCAAAACCCGTTGCGGCTAGTTCCAACGCGGCGATAGTGGTGTCGACAGTGGGTCCGGAGTTTGCCGGGCTGGTGCCTAGGTCCAGTTTTTGGCGGACTTTTAGCCAGTGATTTTCGTGTCCCATGATGTGAATCAAAGGCTGAGGCAGCGAATCTGCGGACGCACCTTTTAGCGGGTCAGTTATCAATAATGTGGGACTGCAGACCGCTAAGATATTCTGGTTCACGAGTCGCTCTGAGCGATATCCATGCCAGTAACCGGTGCCATAGCGAATCTCCAAATCAGTGGCGTCGTCAGGCATGGCGTTGTCCCATATCACCGAGGATAGGCGAACATCAACCAGGGGGTTTGCTGCGCTGAAGGCCGGCAGTTTTGGCGCAAGCCACAGCGCGGCCAACGAAACCGGTGCGTGAACCGTAATATGGTGGCGTTGCGATCCGCCGAAAAGTCCGGAGGTCGAATCGGCGAGTTCTTCGAAGGCTTTGCGCACTGGCGGCAAGTAGGCTACGCCCAAGGGGGTTAGCCTCACGCCGCGTGGCAGACGTTCAAATAACACAAATCCCAAGTGCGACTCCAGCGCTCTAATCTGATAACTGACGGCCCCTGATGTGAGGTTCAATTCGGCGGCGGCGGCTGCGAAACTTGCGGTGCGGGCCGCAGCCTCAAAGGCGCGTAACCCGCTCAAGGTAGGTAAACCCACGATTGGCCGTGCTCTAGTCATGCGCCTCACCCAAAAAAATAATAGCCTAAGGTAGCAAAATATTGCGTTGCATGCCTATAAGGGATCAATTTATTGTGGCCTAAATGAAAACAAACGCGCGGGTAGTAATTGTTGGTGGCGGGATCATGGGTGCAAGCCTGCTTTACCACTTGGCGCTTGAGGGGTGCACCGATACCGTTTTAATTGAAAAAGACGCGCTGACTTCCGGTTCCACCTGGCACGCCGCGGGCCAATGTCCGAGCATCACCGGAAGCTATAATCTTGCGAAAATTCACGCCTACAGTAACCGGCTGTACCCAAAGCTTGAGTCAATCACGGGACAGTCCGTCAGCTGGCATCCCTGCGGCGGACTACGCTTGGCAACCAATGAACACGAACTCGCCTGGTTGAAGTTCGTGTACGGTTACTCGAAGAGCATCGGCTTTGACATGGAAATCGTCGGTCTTGATGCGATCAAACGTTTGAATCCGTTCCTGACTACTGAGCATGTGATCGCCGGCGGCTGGACCAGGGATGACGGACATGGCGACCCCTCGGGTTTATGCAACGCCCTAGCAAAAGCTGCGCGTGACCTAGGCGCGACCGTGGTACATCACAATCGGGTCATAGATATTCGCCCACGGCCTAACGGCGAATGGGACGTGATTACTGAAAAAGGTACGATCATCGCCGAAATGGTGGTGAATGCGGCCGGGTGCTATGCGCGCGAGGTTGCCGCCATGGTGGGCGGCGATGCGCCCATCACCAATATGCAACACCAGTACGTCATAACTCATCCGATCCAGGAGTTTATTGAACGGAGCGAAGAGATTCCGGTGATGCGCGATTCCTACACTTCCGGCTATTTCCGCCAAGAACAGAAGTCTGGATTGATTGGAATATATGAGAGTACCGACTTGCAGGAGGCTTGGGCGCCGCGCGGGTTTCCGGAGTGGGAAGCTACTAACGAGTTGTTTCCGGACGCTCTGGATCGAATTGCGCCATGGCTTGAACGTGCGATCGAGCGCATGCCTATTTTTGGCGAAGCTGGTATTCGACGCGTCATCAATGGCGCGATTCCGCATACCCCGGACGGTGCCCCGCTGCTGGGCCCGGCCGCGAATTTAAAAAATTTCTGGATGTGCTGCGGGACCTCATTCGGTATTGCGCAAGCCGGCGGGTGCGGCAAGTATCTCGCACAATGGATGCTGCACGGCGATGCCGAAATTAATATGGCTGAATTTGACCCACGGCGTTTTGGCCGGTTTGCCGATAAAGCCTATGTGCGCGATAAAGTGTTCCTCGACTATCGGTTGACCTTCACCACCCGCAGACCCGGTGAAGAAGAAATGGCGGGGCGACCGCGCAAGACCAGCCCGCTGCACGAGAAACTTCGCGCGCAGGGCTGCGTGCACACCGAGACCTTCGGCTGGGAGCGACCCAAATGGTTTTCGCTCGACGGACGCGAAGAGCATTACGGCTACCGACGCAACAATGTATTCGAGGTGGTGCGCGCCGAGGTGGCCGCTGTTCAAGATCGCGTCGGGATTCTCGATTTGACCGGTTTTGCGAAATACGACATCAGCGGTCCTCAGGCCGAATCGTTTCTAAACCGCATCTGTGCAAATCAAGTGCCGCGCAAAGTCGGCGGCATCGCACTGGTACATACCTTGTCAACGGGCGGACGCATTTTCGGCGAGATGACCCTCAGCCGACTCGCCGACGATCGGTTTTACGCGCTCTCGGCCGCCGCCGCAGAGCTGCGCGATCAGGATTTATTGACGGGCAATGTACTTCCCGGCGAATCGGTACGGATTGAGAATGTCAGCGAACAGCTCGGAGTGTTGGTTGTAAGCGGACCTAAGTCCCGAGAGCTGCTCAGCCTATTGACTAGCGCGGATCTTAATAACCCGGCATTTCGCTGGTTGAGTGCCCGCAACATCGAAGTTGCAGGACATCCGGTGCGCGCGCTGCGCGTCAGTTATGTCGGCGAATTAGGCTGGGAACTACACGCGCCGATGGCATCAATGGCTGCGCTGTACGATGCTTTGTGGGAACACGGTGCTCAATTTGGCGTCGCCAACTATGGCCTGTACGCCGTCAATAGCATGCGCATGGAAAAAGGCTACAAGGCCTGGTGGAGCGAACTGACCAACGAGCTGAACATGCTGGAAGCCGATATGGCTCGCTTCATCGATTTCAAAAAGACCGACTTCGTCGGTAAGGCCGCAACGCTGGCACAAGTATCGCGGCCGCTCAAAATCGTCTACGCCGCAGTGGATGCCGATGACGCCGACGTTCGAGGCGGCGAGCCGGTGCTGGTGGGTGAGCGCTGCATCGGCGTCACGACTTCCGGCGCTTATGGACATCGGGTTAAGCAAAGTCTTGCGTTTGCCTGTGTGCCGCCGGAGTTTGCAGCATCAGGTTCGCACTTCGATGTATTGATTCAAGGCGAGCGACGCCGCGCCACAGTGTTGGCGGGTCCTGCATACGATCCTGATAATTTACGAATGAGGGTTTAAAGAGTGGGCGACCTTCCCAAGCACGCGCGAGTAGTCATTGTGGGCGGCGGTGTTATCGGTTGCTCGATTGCCTACCATTTGACCCAGATCGGTTGGAACGACGTCGTGCTGCTCGAGCGTAAGCAGCTAACCAGCGGCACGACCTGGCACGCCGCAGGGTTGGTCGGCCAGTTGCGCCAGTCCATCAATATGACCCAACTCGCGCGTTATACCGGCGATTTATACCGAAATCTCGAATCAGAAACCGGGCAAGCGACCGGCTATCGGCAATGCGGTTCTTTATCCCTGGCGACGACTCCTGGCCGCATGGAGGAGCTGCGGCGAAATGCATCCATGGCCAAGGTTTTTGGCTTAAAGGTCGACGTGGTCGGACCCGCTGAAATTAGTTCACTGTATCCACTCGCCAATTTGGATGATGTGCTCGGCGGCATTCACATACCGAGCGACGGCTATGCCAATGCGGTCGACATCACCCAGGCGCTCGCCAAGGGTGCTCGCAGTCGCGGGGCGCAAATATTTCAGGACCTCGCGGTGACCGCTATTGATCATGACGGACAGCGGGTGACCGGCGTTCAGACCGCGCAGGGCCCTATCGATGCGGACTATGTTGTTCTCTGCGGGGGTATGTGGACCCGCAATCTCGCCGCCAGCATCGGCGTCACCGTGCCGCTGCATGCCTGCGAGCACTACTATGTGCTATTCAAAGATGTGCAGGGCCTAAAGCCCGACATGCCAGTGCTACGCGACTATGATCATTGCAGCTATTTCAAATACGACGCGGGAAAATTGCTGGTGGGCGCTTTTGAACCCCACGCGCGACCCTGGGGCATGCGGGGCATTCCTGAGGATTTCTCCTTCGGTGAGATTGCCGGCGACTTCAGCCATTTCGAGCCGGTGCTGCTCGATGCCATGCGCCGCATTCCGGCTTTAGAGTCGGCTGGTATACAAAAGTTTTTTTGCGGCCCTGAAAGTTTTACACCGGACGTACGCTATCACCTGGGCGAGTCGGCCGAACTTAAGAATTGCTTCGTTGCCGCCGGATTAAATTCAATCGGTCTGCAATCGGCAGGCGGTATTGGGAAAGTGATGTCCGAATGGATTCGCGACGGCCATCCGCCGCTCGATTTGTGGGAGGTCGACGTACGCCGCGCCGTGCCCTTCCAGATCAATCGCAAGTACTTAGCGAAGCGCGTCTCGGAAAGCCTAGGGTTGTTATATGCAACCCATTGGCCATTCCGTCAATACGAATCGGCCCGCGGAGTCCGAAAATCCGCCTTACATGACCGGTTGGCTGCCGCCGGAGCTTGTTTCGGCGAGGCGTTCGGCTGGGAGCGCCCCAATTGGTACGCGCCGCCGGGAGTCAAACCGCAATACGAGTACAGCTACGGTCGGCAGAATTGGTTCGACTACAGCGCGCGTGAACATCGTGCGGTGCGAGAAACTGTGGGTCTGTTCGACCAGTCTTCATTCGCGAAATTTAGGCTCGAAGGTGCGGACGCCTGCCGCGTACTCAGTCAGGTGTGCGCCAATGATGTCGCAGTTCCTCCAGGGAAAATTGTCTATACACAGTGGTTAAATGAGCGAGGCGGCATCGAGGCGGACCTGACGGTGACGCGCCTGACCGAGACTGCGTATTTGATCGTCACGGGCGCTGAAACTGAGGCTAAAGATTTTAATTGGCTGCAACGGCATATGGTTGGGAGTGCGCATTGCGTATTGACCAATGTAACTTCAGGGTTAGGCGTCATATCGTTGATGGGTCCACAGGCCCGCGAGCTATTGCAATCGCTGACACCGAACGATGTCTCCGACGCCGCCTTCCCGTTTGCAACTAGCCAAGTGATAGAGCTTGGGTTTGCTTTGGTGCGTGCCTCGCGTATCACCTATGTGGGCGAATTAGGCTGGGAACTCTATATTCCAACCGAATTCATGCTGGGCGTCTATGACGAGTTGGCCGCTGCGGGCGAACGCGTTGGTCTGGTGCACGCTGGGTATCACGCCTTGAACTCGTTACGCATGGAAAAAGCCTACCGACATTGGGGCCACGACGTGACCGATGAAGACACACCGCTGGAAGCCGGTTTAAGTTTCGCCGTCAAGCTGGACAAACCAGGTGGTTTCATTGGACGCGAAGCGCTTATGCGCCAAAAGCAATCGGGTGTGTCCAAACGATTAGTGCAATTCAAACTCGAGTCCGCGCAACCACTGCTTTATCACAACGAACCCATCTGGGCCGGCGATGAAATCGTCGGCTTCATTCGTTCTGGTATGTACGCACATACTCTGGGTGCAGCGGTGGGCTTGGGATACGTGAAATTAGCCCATGCCGGCGGCATAATAGGTCCCGATGACTACGAAATTGAGGTCGCCGGTATCCGCTACCCGGCCAAGGCATCGTTGCGACCGATGTTTGACCCCTTGAACAAGCGTATCAAATGAGGTGATCGGATGACTATTTCTAGTGTAGTGACGTCGTTGGCGAAACATACCAAAAGCGGGTATAGCCTAGATCGCTCGTTCTATTGCGACGACGAAGTTTTCAACTCCGACATGCAGCAGGTGGTTGGCCGCAAGTGGATCGTTGCCGGTCATGTCGACCGAGTACGCGCGAAAGGCGACTATTTTCTATTCAAGGTCGGCAACGAATCCATCATCGTGGTGCGCAGCAACGAATCGACCATCAATGCTTTTTACAATGTATGCCGGCATCGCGGCTCGCTGATCTGCACCGAACCGTCGGGACGCGTGGCGCGGCTGACCTGCGGCTATCATGCATGGAGTTATGGACTCGACGGCGCCTTGCTAGCTGCGCGCCTGATGCCCGCAGATTTCTCGAAACAAGATAACGGCCTGCACCGCTGCCAGGTGCGCGTCTTTTACGGTTTCATTTTCATCAATTTGTCCGACCAAAACCCGACCGATTTCGACGCCTCTTTTGCCGATCTCGCGCCCTACCTAAAATTCCATGGATTCGCCGACGCCAAAATCGCCTTTTCACGTTCCTATCCGACCACAGCGAATTGGAAGCTAATCGTCGAGAATTTCGTGGAATGCTACCACTGCGTGCCCTCGCACCCAGAGTTTTGTTCAATGCATCCGCCGGAGGCACTAGTGGCTTTCGGAGCGGGACCGAGTTCGGGTCCGGCGGAGGCCGTGGAAAAATATCTTCCGGCACTCAAGGCCTGGGAGACGCGCGCCGCCAAACTGGGGCGGCCGATAGGCAGCGTCGACGATGGTCCGGAATCGTCGCATCTGCGCCTATTGCTGCAACGTACGATTCGCGAGGGCTTTGACAGCGAAACCCAAGATGGCCGCCCAGTATCAAGCTTGATGGGCAAACGATTGGGGTTCGATCAGGGTCGTATGTACCTATCATTTAGCCCTTTTACTCATGTGGTTGCCACCAACGATTTCGCCGTACTATTCCTATTTACTCCGCGCAGCACGATGCTGACTGACGTTGATTTGTACTGGTTGGTCGACGGCAAGTCGACTCATGTCGATATCGACAAAATGATTTGGGGTTGGGATCAGACCACCAAGCAAGACAAGGTGATCACCGAAAATAATCAAGCCGGTATCATGTCGAGTCACTACCGACCGGGCCGCTATTCAGATCATGAGAAACGGGTTGTGACTTTTCAGCAATGGTACCTGCGCCAGTTTGGCTGCGCCCTGCAATGAGCTGCATCCCTAGCTCCCCGCGCATAGGCGGGAGCCTTTCTTGCGAAAGACTCCCGCCGTAACCTACTCTCAACTATTCTCGACCCTCAAGCTACTTGTCGTAGCCGACTCCCGAACCCTTCTTC
>JAYUFB010000048.1:0-5099 GCA_043738945.1 Gammaproteobacteria bacterium | reverse complement strand
ATTTTGCCCAGACTTAGATTTGATTAAACCGGTTTGTAAAGGCTCTGGTATTGAAGCTCTGCCACGACTCGAAAAAGGGAAATTGAAAGGCGTGAATTTTCTACCCGCGAAACAGCTTTCGGGAAAATGGATTTCACTCCAGGGTGAGATTGACCAAGTATGTGCTGCGCCACTTACCACACAATTTATCGGAAAAATTCCGGGTGCGGAGATTGTCACTTTACCCAAAGTGGGTCATGGCTATTCGGTGGAAAAAAATTGGGTGCCTCAATACCTGGCTGCCTATACGCGCATTACCGCGCTACGCCCCGGAGCAACACCTGCGGCAGTATTACCCGCGCCGGTCGCGGATTTGCCGTTGACCATTGTGCCGGCGCTGGGCGATTCTAGTGCTTGGTTTGCCGTGTTTCTCTCGGGGGACGGTGGATGGGCAGGATTAGATCGTGGCGTTGCAGCGGCGCTGGCCAAGCGCGGGGTCGCCGTCGTGGGTTGGGATTCGCTAAAATATTTTTGGTCGCCGCGCACACCCGCAGGAGCTGCAGCTGATTTGGATCGAGTATTGCGGCATTACGCACGCGAGTGGAACAAGTCGCATGTATTGCTGATCGGATATTCGCAAGGTGCCGACACGTTGCCATTTATGGTGAATCGATTGCCGGCAAATTCGCATGAACTGGTAGGTCTAACCGCTCTACTGGGAATCAGTGACAGTGCGACGTTTGAATTTCACCTAGCGAACTGGTTAGGGAATGCCAGCGATGGTATCCCTACGGCTCCAGAACTTGCACACTGGAAAGGTTCACGCTACCTGTGCATTTATGGTGAGGAAGATCTTGATTCTGCGTGTGCGCAGCAAACCGGTGGATTGGGCATCGCCGTCAAGATGGCCGGCGGGCATCATTTTGGCGGAAGCTACGAGGCGATTGCTGCGGAAATTCTCAAACACCTACCGAATCTTTAGGCGAACTGAGTTTCTATCCGCTGAGCCGTTTCGCGCATTTTTGGCAAGAATTGTTCAATCGCTTTCGCCAATGGGACAGCGGTTGCCGCGAAGCTCACGCTGATCGCTGCGAGAACCTGGTCTTTCGCGCGTACCGGGATTGCAAGACTGATCTCTTCGGATATTCGGCGTGCGCGCTGCGCGGTCGCGAATCCTTGCGTGCGAGTTTCGTTAAGCATCGCCTCAATTTTTGTTCGGTTACGCGCGCTTCCCTCGGCAGTGGACGAGCGAGCCAGCAGCTCTAGCAGAGCGCTGCGGTTAGTCGCATCACAGAAGGCTAAGTACGCCCGCCCGGGAGCAGAGCTCAGTAGCGGCAGTTTAAGACCGGCGCCTTCTTGTGTGAGCGACAGCGGACTGGAAGAATCGGTGCATTCTCGGACCACCATAAAGATATCGGAGAGCGTTGAAATCGCCACTGGCCAAACTAGCTTTTCGCCCAAGCTCGACAGGTGCGGCTTGGCCACGTGCGCAATCATCGCCTTGTCATCAAATCCGTCGGCCAGCTCGCGCACTTTAACCGTAGGCCGATAACAATCGTCGTGCTCATCCCGTTCTACAAAACCCGCGAGGCGCAAGGTCTCCAAGATTCTATAAATCGTTGTGCGGGGTAGGTTGACCGCCGCAGCCAATTGATTAATCGCACCCCGCTCTAGGCGGTTCAATTCCGTCAATACATCCAAGCCGCGAGCCAACGCTCTGATCGTTCGCGTGGGTTCAAGCTGCGGATTAACCTGGGCGTTCATAATGTGTACCTCTATTGTATAGCATTACACTGTACAAAACATATACAAAACGCACCCTTAGACAGTTGCTAGGCTTGAAGAGTAGCCAACGCCGCCAGTGCCGCTAGGCGGGCAATATCGTGTTGCACAATGGGCAGCGGGTAGCTTTTCCCCAACGTTACTCCTGCAGCCTTTAGCACTTCCGGTGTCGCAGCCCAGGGTTGATGAATCAATGAGTCGGGAAGTTGCGCAATTTCTGGCACCCAGCGACGCACGTACACGCCCTGCGGGTCGAATTTAAGCGCCTGCGTGGTCGGGTTAAAAATTCGGAAATAGGGCGCAGCGTCTGCACCGCAGCCCGACACCCACTGCCAGCCGAGGGTGTTACTGGCTAAGTCTGCGTCGACTAAAGTATCCCAAAACCAGTGAGCGCCCTGCTGCCACGAGAGTAGTAAATCTTTAACTAAAAATGAGGCGGCAATCATGCGGACTCGGTTATGCATCCAGCCGGTATGCCACAATTCTCGCATCCCAGCATCCACAATCGGATATCCCGTGGCGCCTCGCTGCCAAGCGTTGAGCGCCCCCAGGTTCGATTTCCAAGGGAAGCGGGCGTAATTTGCGCGTAATGCTTGGGTAGGGGTGTCGGGAAAGTAGAACAACAAATGATGCGCAAATTCCCGCCAGCCCAATTCGAACAGAAAATGCGATCGACGCCACGTGGTATGTTGACCGTTAGCTTGCGCAAATTTTCGGGTTGCGTGCCAGACTTCACGCGGTCCAATCTCCCCGAAATGTAGGTGAGGAGAGAGACGCGAAGTCGCGCGCAAGGCGGGCCGATCGCGGTTGCTTTGGTAGTGCTCAAACGAAGTCGCTAAAAATTGTTGCAAACACTCATGCGCCGATGCAGCGCCCGGGGTCCAGTGGGTGGCGAAACCACTTGCCCAATTAAGGCGCGGCAATAGTGTTAATTCGTCTAGATCTTGAGACTGGGGCGCAGTTGTGACGCTCGGAATTCTTTTCGGCGCCGGTGTGGGCTCATGGGGATCCGGCAAGGATAAGCATTGGCGCCAAAACGGCGTAAAAACCTGGTACGGCTTGCCAGTTTTGTTTTTGATTGACCAGGGTTCAAACAAAAGTGCGCTGTTGTGACTGATCGCGGCAAAGCCTGCATCGGTTAAGGCTGCCTTAATTACTTGGTCGCGCGCAATAATCGCAGGCTCGTAGCGTCGATTCCAAACGATGCGCGAGGCGCCGCATTCGCGCGCAACGCGCAGTAGCTCTGCTTGTGTGTTCTGTGCGCTGCGCAGACAAAGCTGTACACCGACGTTTTGCAAATCAAGGCCCAGTTGTCGCAGGCTATGATGTAACCACCAGCGGCTGGCCGCACCGGGACTCCAGATGCCCTCCTCATCGGGTGCGAAAATATAGAGCGGCACCACCGGTTCGCCAAATTGCAGCGCTGCGGTGAGTGCGGCATTGTCGCTTAGGCGAAGATCTTGGCGAAACCAAACCAGCGTTGTCATGTTGCAATTGTACGTGGAATAGAAGCCGGTGGATTAGAGGCCGCATTACCCAGGCTTAATAGGCTACAATTTAGGGATACTTGGCAGCTTTTGGTAACAGAGAACTCTATGACGGAAACCTCGAATACAGAACGTTTGAACACAGAACACAGCGTCGATGCGTTGATTATTGGCGCGGGTCCCGTCGGATTATTTCAAATATTTGAGCTAGGCTTACTGGGTATTAATGCGCATATTGTCGATTCATTGGCGACCGTCGGTGGTCAGTGTACTGAGCTCTATCCCGATAAGCCCATTTATGATATTCCAGCTTTGCCGATTTGCGGAGCGCAGGAGCTTATTGACCGCTTGGTGGAGCAAGCGAAGCCGTTCAAGGCAACTTTCCACTTGGGTCAAGAAGTCAATGCGCTTCAGCCGCAACCTGGCGGTAGAATTCGGGTGGAGACTTCGCTTGGAACACGCTTCGACGCGGGTGCGGTAGTGATTGCGGGTGGGGTGGGCTCTTTTCAACCACGGCGACTGTCCATTCCCGGCATAGAACATTTTGAAGGTAAAAGTATTCACTATCGAGTCAAGTCGGCCGCCGACTTTTACGGCCAGAACTTAGTTATTTGTGGAGGCGGGGATTCCGCGCTGGATTGGACCGTGGCTTTGTGTGAGAAAGCGAAATCGCTGACCTTGGTTCACCGTCGGCCTGAATTTCGCGGCGCTCCCGCCACGGCCATGCGTATGCGTGAATTAGTCGCGGCTGGAAAAATGCGCCTTATCGAGGGTAACGCCGCTGAGCTTCACTCCGAAGACGGTAAAATGATCGCGATGACCTTGCAAATGCGGGACGGTAGTACAACACGCGTACCGGCTGACCAAGCGTTAGCTTTTTTCGGGTTACATCCGAAATTAGGGCCTATTGCTGAATGGGGTCTTGAGCTTGAGAAAAAAGCACTCAAAGTAGACACCGAAAAATTTCAAACCAGCGTGCCAGGAATTTTTGCGATCGGCGACATTAATACCTATCCCGGTAAAAAGAAGCTCATCTTGAGCGGATTTCACGAGGCAGCCTTGGCGGCATTTGCCATTCAACACCATTTGCACCCCGAGCAACGCCAATTTCTACAATACACCACGACTAGCCCGATTATGCAAAAGCGCCTGGGCGTAACCCAGGTTGAATCCCATTGAACCAACTCTTAGCAGACCTAATTAAGGTTTTAACACTCGAGCGGCTTGAGTTAAATTTATTTCGCGGCGAGAGCCGCGATATCGGTAGCCCGCAAGTGTTCGGGGGCCAGGTGCTGGGCCAAGCATTGATGGCGGCAACTGCCACAGTGGAGGATCGACTGGTGCATTCCTTGCACGCGTATTTTTTACGCCGCGGTGATTTCAACGCACCCATCGTCTACGAAGTGGATCGCGCGCGCGATGGCGAACATTTTTCTACGCGGCGCATAGTAGCGATTCAACACGGCGAGCAGATTTTCAATATGTCGGCCTCATTTCAGCTAGCTGAGTCGGGGATGGATCATCAAATAGCGATGCCTAAAGTGCCACCGCCGGACGGACTGCGGGACATAGAAAGTTATTTTCGCGATATTGTTGAACGTGTACCGACCAGAGCGCGTCGTTTCATCGAAAAACGACGTCCTTTCGAATTTCGCCCCGTTGAGCCGCCAAACTATTTACAGCCCGTAAAATTGGTACCGCACAAGAACATTTGGTTTCGTGCGGTGGACGCTCTGCCGGACGAAGAGTCGTTGCATCGCTGCCTACTCGCGTATGTTACCGATTTTAATTTGCTAGATACCGCGATGATGCCGCACGCAGTGAATCCATTGGTAGCCAATATGAATCTCG
>JAYUFB010000047.1:0-13626 GCA_043738945.1 Gammaproteobacteria bacterium | reverse complement strand
CCTTGGTTAACGGTGTTGCGCGGTACATTGCCACCCTCTGGACCGAACGAGCAGCAGATAATTAATAAGGCTGGGCCAATATTCTTCCAAGCCGCGGTCACTGCTTTAGTTGAGTCAAGTGGGGATTTAAAGATACTAACGAAAATATTGAAAGAGCGTACCGGTGCGAAGGGGCCGGATTTATTTATGCCCTTACGCGTCGCGCTAACAGGTCAAACTCATGGTCCTGAGCTTGCGCCGCTGCTAAAACTTATGCCGTTGAATGTTGCTTTAAGTAGATTGCAGTCACATGCTCAAAATATATAATTCGTTGACGAGGGAGAAGCAAGAATTCAAGCCGATTCGGTCGGGTGAAGCGCGAATGTATGTTTGCGGTCTTACGGTGTATGACTATGTTCACTTGGGCCATGCGCGCATGTTGACTGTGTTCGATGTCGTGCAGCGGCACTTACGTGCGCTCGGGTATCAACTGACCTATGTGCGAAATATTACGGATATTGACGATAAAATCATTGAGCGAGCGGCGCTGAACGGCGAAAATTGGCGAGACCTCGCGCAACGATTCATTGGGGCGATGAACGAAGATTGTGCCAAGTTGGGATTGCAAACGCCTGATAAAGAGCCGCGCGCTACTGACTATATTGCTGAAATCATTGATATGACTCAGACTTTGATTGCAAAGGGCTATGCATATGCCGTAGTCAATGGTGACGTCAATTATTCGGTAAGGAAATTCGCGAAGTACGGTCAGTTATCTGGCAAAAAAATCGATGACTTGCTCGTCGGTTCCCGCGTTCAGGTGGATGACAACAAACTTGATCCGCTAGATTTTGTATTATGGAAGCGCGCCAAGCCAGGAGAACCCTCGTGGCCTTCGCCCTGGGGTGAGGGTCGCCCGGGGTGGCATATTGAGTGCTCCGCGATGTCGGTACGCTTGCTCGGCGAGCACTTTGATTTACATGGTGGCGGAATGGATTTGCAATTTCCACATCACGAGAACGAGATAGCGCAATCCTGTGCGGCTTGCGACTCACCGTTTGTTAATGTCTGGATGCACAATGGGTTTGTACGTCTTAATGATGAAAAGATGTCGAAGTCGCTGGGGAATTTTTTCACTGTACGTGAAATCCTAAAAACTCTACGTGATCCCGAAGTATTGCGGTTTTTCTTGCTAGGCAGTCATTATCGTGGACCCATTAATTACTCTGCTGCACAACTAACCCAGGCGGATGAGACTTTGTTAGGTCTGTATCGGGCGCTCAAAGATACGAATAATTCTGGCGCATGTAAGGCTGACTGGATGGCTGAATTTCGTGCTGCTATGGATGATGATTTCAATACGCCGGAGGCGCTAGCGGTTATGCAGGCGGTGGCGCGAACTCTCAATAATGCCAAGGAGGCGGGCGATAAATTGGCCATCGCCGAGGCGGCTGCCTCGCTGCGTGCCATGGGATTATCACTAGGGATCTTACAGCAAGACCCCAGTGAATTTTCTAAGCGTGGCGTGGGAGCGACTTTGACCGATGCAACAATCGAGGCATTGATTGAGGCGCGTCGCGAGTCGCGCGCACATAAAAATTTCCCTGAGTCGGATCGAATTCGCGCCGAACTTAGCAGCGCCGGAATATTGCTCGACGATAAGCTCGGCGGGGTGACTGAGTGGCGACGCGCCTAGCTTTCGAAGCTGCGGGGCGCCGTTGATGTACGACTTATTGATAATAGGCGGTGGCATCAATGGTGCTGGAATCGCCCGTGATGCGGCAGGTCGTGGCCTTAAGGTCCTGTTATGTGAAAAACGCGATCTAGCGGGTGCTACCTCCTCATCGAGTTCCAAATTGGTGCATGGCGGGCTTCGGTATCTGGAATCTTACGAATTTGGCCTCGTTAGGCAAGCATTGGCGGAACGCGAGGTATTGCTGAATATAGCTCCCCACATTATTTGGCCACTGCGGTTCGTATTGCCGGTCGAAGTGGGGATGCGGCCCGCTTGGGTTTTGCGATTAGGCTTATTTCTTTATGACCACTTGGCAAAACGCTCTTTGCTGCCTGGTACTCGAACTCTCGCCTTGCGCGAATGTTTGCAAGGTGAACCTCTGCAAGATCGTCTAACGACCGCATTTGAATATTCGGATTGTTGGGCCGATGACGCGCGCCTGGTGGTTTTAAACGCAGTGGATGCCGCCGAGCGAGGTGCGACGATTGCTACCCGTACTGAATGCATGGCTTTGGCGCGATCAGAGAAGTGCTGGGCCGCGACACTTCGGGCTGCTGATGGCTCTAGTCGACTGGTTAAGGCTCGGATTGTGGTCAATGCCGCGGGTCCCTGGGTGGGTGTGTTGCTTGGCAAGATTAGCCAGAGTTCCGATCGGAACAGCCTACGACTCGTAAAGGGCAGCCACATTATTGTTAAGCGTTTGTATGAGGGCGAGCATGCCTACATTTTGCAATCCGCAGATCGCCGGGTAGTTTTCGCTATTCCTTACGAGCAAGACTACACGCTGATTGGAACTACCGAAGCGGAATGGTCGTTGAGCCTTGGCGAGGCGCGAATATCTGATGCTGAAACGGACTATCTTTGTGCTGCCATTAATCACAGTTTTAAAAAACATATCACGCGGGAGGATGTTATTCACTCCTATGCCGGAGTGAGGCCGCTATTTGATGATAAGAACTTATCCGCGTCGGTGGTGACCAGGGACTACGTATTCGATCTCGATGCGGCCAATGATCGAATGGCCCCAGTATTATCGATTTTTGGTGGAAAATTAACAACTTATAGGCGTCTCGCCGAGCAAGCCATTGCCAAGTTATCACCCTATTTGGAAAAACTCGCACCCAATTGGACGTACGCAGCTCCCCTGCCGGGCGGTGACTTCCCGGCTTCCCATCCAGCCGCTCTTTTGGATGAGCTAAGTCATCAATATCCTTGGGTTCCCCCCGCACAACTAAAACGAATGACGCAGGCATATGGCACCCGTGTACCGCTTATTCTGGGTGGTGCACACTCGTTAAGTGAACTTGGGCGGCACTTCGGTGCAGGCCTCTATGAAAATGAAGTACGGTATCTGTGTAACACTGAATTTGCTCAGACCGCTGACGATATTTTATGGCGTCGGTCGAAAATAGGATTACACATGAAAAGCAACGAAAAATTAGAACTGCAAATTTGGATTGAAGGTCAGTTGAGTATTGCGCCATGAGTGTTCAGAGTGAGCTCATTCAGGCTATAATCTTGAGTGGATCTCGACAAGGATATAGAGTTTTAAATCATGGGTATACTAGAGGGTGTCAAAAATCAATTCCGCTCCATTGTTCAATGGGATGAGCCCGAGCAATGGGAGATATTTCGTCGGTTTACCGATCGCGGTGATGAGCTCAAGAATGCCTCTAAACTTATATTGCAGCCCGGTCAAGGTTGCATTTTTACCTACGAGGGTAAGATTCGATCGGTTTTCGATCAAGAAGGGATGTACGACTTAGCCACCGATAACACACCGTTCATTACAACGATAAAGAAGGTTATGAACGCGTTTGAGAGTGAGCATAAGGTAGGACTATGGTTTTACCGGAAGGCTGATATTGTTAATATTCGTTGGGGGACTCGGGTCGCCATCACCTATAACGATCCGCAATATGGTTTTCCTGTGAATTTGCGTGGTTACGGAAATTTCTCGATTCGCATTAGCCAGCCAGCTGCCTTCTTTACTAACATTGTCGCCGGTAACGAGCACTACTATGCCGGTGATCTACAGGAGCTGTTTCTGTCGCGCATTGGACAGCCCATTTCTAACTACTTAGCCAATGCCAAATTTTCTTATGCTGAAATTGACAGCAATATTGAGAGTATTGCCAAAGAAGCTCGTGATCGCACTCAGACGGTTTTCGAAGAGTTGGGTTTTCAAATGTTAGATTTTCGCATTGAGGGAACGTCCTTTGATGACGAGACATTTCGACGCATAGCGGGTATTTCCGACACACAGGCTGAGGTGAAGGCCGCTCAGGCGGCGGGACTCAGTTATGTGGACTACCAGAAAATGAAGGCAATGCGCGATGCCGCTGTTAACCAAGGCGCCGCGGGCGCCGGGGTTGGCTTGCTCGCCGGCCTAAATTTAGGCGGGATTATGGGGCAGCCTACCGCGGAACCTAAACCCGATATCAAGTCTAAGTTGACGACATTAAAAAGTTTGCTAGATGGTGGTCTGATAGACGAGGCCGAGTTTAATAAAAAGAAAGCGGATATATTGGATCAAATGTAATCCTTAGCAATTTTCGGTCATCTATTAGTTAGTGCAACTTGAGTTTGGGACGAACTATTCGGTTTACATGACCGACTACGATCAGAGCCAGTCCGCGCAACCAGCCGTGTATGGCAATCAAATGCATGCGGTAAAGTGATAGGTAAACAAAGCGCGCTAGCCGGCCTTCTACGGCCATTCGTCCACCGACTAAACTACCCATTAAGCTGCCAACGGTAGAGAATCGACTTAAGGACACTAATGAGCCGTAATCGCGGTAGACGAAATTTACCAGCGGCCGATTTGACATTGACCGAGTGAGATTCTCAAACACCGAGTTGGCCATTTGATGTGCGGCCTGTGCCCTGGGTGGAATCGGACGCGAGTGGGGTGTCAATAGGCAGGAGCAACAATCGCCTAGAGCAAAAATCCGGTCGTCGCGGGTCACTTGCAGTGTCGGGCGTACCACGAGTTGGCATGACTTGGTTGTCTCAAGGCCGCCAATCTCGTTCAAGATCGGCGCGCCGCGTACCCCTGCAGCCCATACTTTGAGGTCGGCTTCGATTGTCTCACCGTTATGGGTCACTATTGCTTTGTCTGTTACCGCGGTAACACGTACATTGGTCAGTACGCGTACGCCCAGCGCTTCCAATTCAGTGCGGGCAGCTTGTGCCAGTTTGTCAGGCAGGGCGGGTAAAATTCGGGGACCCGCTTCCACTAGGGTTACTTTAAGTCGGCTCGAATCGAATACCTCTAGTCCGTAGTGAGATAAAGCTGCGGCAGAATTATATAACTCTGCAGCAAGCTCCACGCCGGTTGCACCGGCGCCAACGATAGTTATTCGTACGGTTTCATCGCCGTGCTTATTGCGGGTGAGCGCCCGCGATACTCGTAGACACTGATTAAGCAGACGGTGCCGAAAGCGATCAGCCTGCGAGCGTTCATCGAGAAACAGACAGTGCTCTGCGGCACCCGGTGTACCGAAGTCATTAGTAACCGAACCCGTCGCGAGCACCAAGTAATCATAGTGAATACGATGAGCTCCAATAAGTTCGCGTCCGTCTTCAATAAGGGGTGCGATGCACAGCATTCGCGATTCGCGATCAATACCGTTCATGGTGCCGAGAAAATAGCGGTAGTGCCAACGATGCCCATGCCCACGATAGCCCACTTCGTCCATGTTCGCATCTAGCGAACCCGCAGCCACTTCATGGAGCAGCGGCTTCCAGATGTGTGAACTGTTGCGTTCTATTAATGTCACTTCAAGGCGATTTTTTCCATATTTTGAGCCGAGTTTTCGGACCAGCTCTAAGCCCCCCGCACCGCCTCCCACCACGACAATTTGGGTCTTAGGGCTATGCACCTGGAATATTTACTACAGCCGCTTCCCGCGTATTTCTCACAAGCATTGCAAAGGTCATAATCCTCAGTCCACTCCGCTAGCATGTCAGCGATCTTCGCACGAAACACTTTTGAATACTGGAGATTGTTTTGTTTGGCCTACACAAGATTCAGTTCGCTCTCGATTTTCTCAACAGCCAGTCGCATCTTAGGCAAAAATTGTTCTACCGCCGTGCTTAAGGGTACCGCGGTCGCCGCGTATCTCACCGAGAGCGTTGCCATTACCTGTTCCTTCACGCGTACCGGGATCGCGAGACTAGTTTCTTCGGAGACGCGGCGAGCCCGTTTGGCCATCCCAAAACCTTGGTTACGCGTCTCATTTAGAATTTGTTGTACTTCGTTCCGATTATGACCTAACCGATCTTCTGGTCGCGATGAGCCGGCCAGCAACTTTAGTAATTCTTCCCGCTGCGGCTCTGTGCAGTAGGCTAAGTAAGTGCGCCCTGCGGCCGAAGTCAGAATCGGCATACGAATTCCTGCTCCAAAATGCTCTAAGGCCAACGGGCTTTCATAATCAGTGGTTTCGCGGATCATCATACAAGGACCGGCCGGCGTTGAAATGGCGACGGGCCACACAATGGCGGTACAGAGTGATGCTAAATGCGGCTTGGCGACGTGGGCCACCATGGCTTTATCGTCAAACCCTTGCGCTAGGCCACGGACCCGAACGGTCAGCTGATAGGAGCTGTCCTGCAAATTACGGTCAAGATAGCCAGCAAGACGCAACGTCTCCAGTATTCGATAAGTCGTGGTTCGCGGTAATCGAACTGACTCCGCTAGAGTATTAATCGTAGCTCTTTCGAGTCGGTTCATCGCAGCCAATAGTGCTAAGCCGCGATTTAACGATCGGATAGGACGAGCGGGTAGCCCCGACGTCTTTAAATGTTCTTGAATGGATGCATGCATGGTCTATTACGCCTCTAAAAACTATCTGTAACTGTATTGAACCCCATTTTTCGGTACAATACAAGGTCATATCATGTGCGTTTTAAGGCCGACGGCAGTGTAATGCCTTCTGAATCCGCCACGCGGATTAATGCCGCCTCCAACATGGCTCGTGAGCTACCGGCTATATGACGTAAGTAATGATGTAGGGCCGCGTCGGCTGGACTACGACTTTCGCACTCCGCGCTATAGATTTCGAAGTTCCCAAGCCGCGTCAATAGGTCGGAAAGATGGTGCGGGCACTCGCAGTTTAAGCTAACTGCAGCTAATGCAATTTCAGCTAGGGCCTTATTGTCAAAGCGCCGCGGAGGGATTGGCTCACGCGGCATTAGCGCCTGAATAATCGTTTTAGGAGCAATAGCGCTGCGGGCAAAAATGGCCTCCAGGTCAACCATAGCAATCGGTGTTTTTGCCAAATGATAGCCTAAAGCACGCAACTCCTGTTCTACCCGTTTGGAGCTAAAGCCGTATTCCACCACAACACGCGGCGTGCCTAACTGCTGCGCAAGCGAGCGAATTGCCGCCGCAGTTTCGTTCTGCAGTGAGGGTAGTTCGATTATCAGGTAATCCGCTGCGATTCCCTGCATCGTCTCTAAGGCATGCGCAAGGTTTTGAGCGCTCGATACGACTTGTACTGAAGGAAATCGATGGCAACTTAAGCGCAAGGCCATCGCCTCGCCCACGATCGCGATGCTTATCGCACCTGAAGCCTTGGATCGTAGGCTACCGGTGACGGGTGTATGCACAACGTTTGAGGCATGCTCAAACATGGATTTTAACTGTTCTAAATCAAGCGCTGCGATTGAACCAATGGCATGTCCTAAATCCACCAACCGTTTAACTACTGTTAGCCGGGTGACATCTTGCGCCGAGTAATGGCGCTGTCCGGTTGCGCTCTGTCGCGGGCCTACAATGTTGTATCGCCGCTCCCAGACCCGCAAAGTTTCTACGGGAATTCCGCTGAGCCGCGCCACTGCGCCACTACGATAAATAGGTTCTTCAACGACTGTATGAGGGTTAAGTTGCTTTGAGGTATTCTGCATAACTTTCACTAATGAACTGTAATTGAACCAAAGATTATCAGAAAATGTATAATTTAGCTGCCGGATATTTCAACCATCACCACGCAATGGATCAAAATCATGTACATTTCTTTCAAGTTAGAGTGCAAATAACGTTCATTCTTGGTTCATTCCGCTAGGAAATCTTATGAAAAAATTGATTGCAGCCTTGCCAGAGGATGTTTTGCCGGTTTTAAAGAAGGTTTTGGAAAATACCTTTGACTCAATATTAATTACCGACGCGACGGCCAGCGCTAAAATAATATATGCCAATAAAGCATTTAAGGTCCTGACCGGCTATGACCCTCGTGAAGTTCTAGGTAAAACACCGCGAATATTACAAGGGGTAGCCACCGATAAAAAAATCATTGATCGACTCACCAAAGCATTGCGGACTAATGCAAATTTCGAAGGGATAGCCATAAATTATAAAAAAGATGGCACACCGTTCATAATGCATTGGCGCGTATTGCCAATTCGTGTTCGCAAAAAAACAATATTTTGGATTGCAATTCAACGCGAGGGTTCTGTGATCGCAAAATGAACTCTTTGTTGTCATTTCCTGCGGGTGGAATGGCGGTAGTCGTTGGCGCAACCGGCGGAATCGGAGCTGCCCTATTCGGTCAACTGCAACAGAGCAATCGTTTTGCGATGACCGTCGGATTGTCTCGGCACATCGAACCCGGTTTGGACATTACTTCAGCCACAAGTGTTGAATCTGCGGCCCGAAATGTAGTCGGGTGCGGGCTACCGCTGCGCATAGTGATGGTCACTACTGGCATATTGCATGCAGAGGATTTACTGCCCGAGAAAAGCTTGCGCGAACTTGATGCTTTGAAGCTTGCGCGTTCTTTTGCGGTAAATACCATCGGTCCTGCTGTAATAATGAAAAATTTTTTGCCTTTGCTGCCGCAGGACGGGAAATCAGTGTTTGCAGTGCTGTCGGCACGAGTGGGTAGCATTGGTGATAACCGCTTAGGCGGTTGGTATAGTTATCGCGCGTCCAAGGCTGCTTTGAACCAGATTGTACGCACTGCGGCAATTGAGCTCGCAAGATCTCGGCCACACGCAATTTGTGTCGCGTTACATCCTGGAACAGTAGCGACACCCTTATCTGCGCCATTTGCTAAGTCGCAACCGGAAGTACAAGCGCCTGAACTCGCGGCGAGCCGACTATTAGCGGTGCTTGAGAACTTGGATAGGCACGATACCGGTAAATTTTACGATCATCTTGGCAAGGCTGTGGAATGGTGAGCGGTTAAGCTTGCTACGGAAGCTGCTCTTCTTTGGTCGGCATCCACAGTCTTGGTTGCTGTGTAGGCATGCCACACTGCCCACAGCCCGGTGGGTGCAAGTATCAGCAACGCGAGACGTAACGATTCCGCATTTGCGCCCTTATCGCCTGCGAACCAGTCGCTGAGCATGCCGACCAACTGAGGTGCGACGATAAGATTCAGTACATTGCCTACTAACAGAGACCACGCGATAAACATCGAACGCATATTGCTCGGCGCAAGGTTTTGTAGCAAACCCATGCACGGCCCGATATAGAAATATATCGCAGGTATAAAAATCCACAACATGCATTTTGCAACCCACAGAGTGTGTGTCCAGTAAGCAAAGAACGAAGGAATGGTGGTAAACCCTACTCCGATTATCAACATCCATAACACGTGTCGCGGGTTGGATATTTTGGGTCGAGATAACAACCAAGCGGTTGCAAGCGTGGCAACCGTGCCGCCGATTAAGTGAATTGGACCGGTTAGCGCACCGGCTTCGCCGACGTTCATACCGTAGGTGCGCATTAAAAAGGCTGGGGTCCACCAAATCAGTCCCCAACCCCATAAAGAACATACTCCGGTGGTCATCAATACGTGAAACGCCGCGCGTTGACCCCATAAAAAACGTAGTGAGTCGATCATTGAAGGCTCGTCTGTCGAGCTGCTGATGTCCAAGCGACCGCGCTGCGGTTCCCGAATAGTCAAATAGACCGCGATACCCAGAATGACCCCTGGTGCACCCAATGCCAGGAAAGCCGCCCTCCAACCATAACTATGTGCGACTGAACCTGCAAGATCCGCCCCTATCCATGCACCGATCGGGGCACCCAACGCGAGCACTGTGAAGGCCATTGGGCGTCGCTCTGCTGGGAAGCAATCAGACAAAATTGCCGAAGACGGTGGTAAGCCTCCAGCTTCGCCAAATCCCACACCAATTCGATACAACAAAAATTGCCAATATGTTCGTGAAACTCCACATAGCGTAGTGAATACTGACCAGATCGTTAATGCCAAAGCCAAAATATTGCGGCGATTTGAGCGATCCGCCAGCCAGGAAATAGGTAACCCAAACGTCACGTAAAATAATGCGAGCGGTACGCCTGTCAAAAATGCAACACCCTTGTCTGTGAGCTGCAAATCTAGGCGAATCGGCTCAAGCACAGTTGACACTACATAGCGATCCGCAATGTTAATAGCGTACACAGCGCATAGCATCGCTAGAACATACCAACGCTCTATAGAGGAAGGACCTTGATGGGCTGGGTGGCGATTTCCGATAGAGATCAACATTCCCGCAGTCTAACGCCTCTAAGACGCGCGACAAAGTATAGTTATCATGAACCTTAAGTCAGTTAAGCTATCGCTTGACGCAAGTTTGACGACGAAACCTTATGCCGAGACAGCCCATAAATTCTATACCGACTGTGGTTGTTTTACTCGGCTATGGCGGATTAATTCCTTTTGTTTGCTTAACCGCGGCGACAATTTTTAGTGCCAGATATTCTGATGCAAGTGGCCATAGTTTGCTGATTTACGCCGCTGTAATCTTAAGTTTTGTGGGGGCAATCAATTGGGGCGTCGCCATGGCGTCGAGCGATCTTAGCGAAGCTCAGCGCAATTATTTATGGATTTGGAGCGTGGCGCCCGCACTTTTAGCTTGGCTGGCACACTTTTTTCAACCTACGGTGGCCAGCGGCATTATGATTGCAGGATTCATTGCGCAATATGTGCAAGATCGCCACCTAGCGCGCACAACTAGCCTGTCAGTGTGGTACATCCCGCTGCGCTTGCGTCTTACGAGCGTCGCTTGTGCTTGTCTGGCAATCGCAAGCGTCGCATCATTCGCAAAGGCATCGTCAGCGGAACCTTTGTACCGCAGCGGGCGTGCCAGTGACGATGGCATAGGAAAGTTTTATAGGGGGCGCGAGATTGCCAAAGTCATGGGTTTCGAGGGTTCGTCGTGGTTAGATCGCGCCACTCGTGATCAGGAGGAGCGCCCTGACTTACTGATCAAACAACTGGGGCTTGTGTCCGGGATGAGTAACGTAACCCCTGTGCAAGGATCAGTTGTGAATGACAATCTCGCTGCAAACTCCGTGGACTTAGGTGTCATGGTTGATGTTTATCATGAATTAGCTTTTCCCTATGAGATGACGCAAAGCCCAGTTCGTGCGCTTAAGCCGCGCGCACGACTTATTTTTGTAGAGTACCGAGCCGAAGATCCGACCGTAGCTATAAAGGCCTTGTATAAGATGAGCGTTATGCAGTTGCGCCGTGAAATGAAGGCCTTTCCGTTGTCGTGGGAATCTACTGTCGAAACTCTACCGACTCAACACATTATTATTTTTCGAAAAATGTCGCTGTTACGTCAATCGCGTCGCCGCTCGATCTGCGAGTTGCACGGAGAAGACATTTATTTTGATGTGCAAATCGGCGCTGAAAAATTTAATGACGCATGCTCAAGTAACCAAAATTCAAATTTGGGTTTCGTTATATGCGGTTGAAAACCGACCGCGCTGACGCTTCGGTATCTATCGGCTTCGTTGAGTTTGTGGCTCTTGCGGCCGCTTTGATGTCAATTCAGGCGCTCGCAATCGATGCTATGCTACCGGCACTGCCTGCGATTGTTAGAGAACTTAAGGTATCCAACGCAAACCATGCTCAATGGATCATCACCATATACATAATAGGTGTTGGAATTGGGCAGCTTTTTTGGGGAGTAATGGCGGATCGGTTCGGTCGACGCCCCGTACTGCTCGGTGGTGTTGCTCTTTATGTATTAGCAGCAGTTTTGTGTAGTTTGACCGATAATTTTTCGATATTTTTAATGTGGCGCTTGGCCCATGGATTGGCGGCCGCCAGCGTGGTAGTCATACGCTCGGTCATTCGTGATTTATATTCCGGTCGAAATATGGCGCGGGTCATGTCGTTAACTTTTGTAGTGTTTCTGACGGTACCGATTATCGCGCCGAGTCTCGGACAACTGATTCTTTGGGTATTGCCGTGGCGGTCGATATTTATTCTGTGTGGGGTTGTGGGTGTTGTCGTTTGGTCGTGGGCATATCTGCGCTTACCGGAGACTTTGCACGTAGAATATCGGTTAACTTTGAATCGTCTGCATATCCTCGGCGCGATTCGTCTGGTGCTTAGTGATCGCGTCTCGGTATTCTATACGTTGGCTACCACACTAATGTTTGGTTCGTTACTTGCCTATGTAAGCACCGTGCAGCAAATATTTTCTGATGTGTTTCATCAAGCCAACCTGATGCCAGGGATGTTTGCGTTGTGTGCGATATTCATGGGAATGGCAGCTTATGTTAATTCTCGTATTGTCGGAAAATTGGGTATGCGGCATATTTCGCACGCGGCCTTAATAGCGTTTATTGCAATTACGGCGACGCATTCGTTGGTTGCATACTTTGGTTTTGAGAAGATTTGGACTTTCGTATTGTTGCAATCATTAACGATGGCAACCTTTAGTCTTTCGGTATCTAATTTCGGAGCAATGGCGATGGAGCCGTTGGGTAAGGTTGCGGGTATCGCCGCAGCTTTACAGGGTTTTACCTCCTCGTCCGGCGGAGCGGTTATAGGTGCTCTAATTGGCTGGCAATTTGGTGGCACTACGTTGCCACTGGCGATGGGGGCAATGTGTTGCGGTTTGTTGGCGCTTTGTTGCGTGATGCTTGCCGAGAATGGCCGCTTGTTTAGCGGCCATCATGAGACTTCATTGGCGGTTGGTGCTTGAATTTAGTTCGGTTTTTTTGCGGCTTCCTGCGCTTGGTATGCAAGCCAGCTTTGCTCGATCAGGTAAGCATGTATATTGTCGGCGTCTCGGTCGCTAAGTAAATCGTCAAAGCGCTCCATACCATTGGCGCCCAGCGCGCCACGTAAAACCACTTCTTTGAACGCCTGATGCAGCCCGGCGTTTAGCCTGCGAAGATCCGGAGTGCTGCTGGGTCCTAAAACGTGGCAGCGCGAACACTCTTCGATAAATTTCAATTCGCCTGCTTTGATTTCGGCTGCGCTGGCGATTTGTGCGGGTGGTTGTAAAAAGGGTTCGTAAATTCGCGGCGCTGGCTTAGGTACAACATCCCCACCTAGTTTGAATGCGATGATGCGATTCATGTTTTGATACTTTAATGCGGCGCTGTGCGGAGGGATGGGACCCACGGTAATGGCGGCGCCGCCGTAACCTACCTGAACCGCGACGAATTGCTCGCCATTAATGGCATAAGTCATTGGGGCGGCCATGATATGGCTTCCCGTTTGAATGGTTTTCAAAACCTGGCCGGTATCGGCGGCATAAACCCAGAGTTCACCATTGCCGCGCCCCTGAAATACCAGATTGCCAGCGGTTGACAGTATCCCGCCGTCGTAGCCTCTGACTCCCGAAGAAGTCTCGTGCTCCCAGACGGTTTTTTGTGCCACTGGATCCCAGGCACGAATGAGTTCTCTGACTGGGTTTACATTGCGAGTGGCTTTAATGTCTTTGAGGTCCGGTACCGGTCCGTATAAGCGCTTCATATCGGCGGCATCATAGGTATCGTCGGGTATCACGCCATTGACGGTAAAAAATCCGTCCAGATATTTCATTGAACCGCCGTTATGTAGCATGTCAATCCAAACGCTAGAAACGTCGAGAGCCGGAATGTAAACCAGCTTTGTTAGCGGGCTATAAGACATTGGATTCCAGGTGTGTCCACC
>JAYUFB010000046.1:0-35367 GCA_043738945.1 Gammaproteobacteria bacterium | reverse complement strand
TTGCGCGCACATTCAGCACACATCCGGGATGTCCAAGAACGTCTTGCGGATTGGATCACGAATTTCTCCGGACGCATGTTATTCGCCTACCTGCATGTGGTTTGGTTCGGTGCGTGGTTATTACTCAATGCGGGTTGGTTTGGTATCCGCTCGTTTGATCCTTATCCCTACGGATTGCTGACCATGATTGTCTCGTTGGAAGCTATTTTTCTATCCACTTTCGTACTAATCAGTCAAAACCGACTGAGCGAGGAATCCGATCGACGCGCCGATCTAGATTTACATATCGGTCTCTTAACCGAAGCTGAACTGACCCGTGTCATAAAGATGCTGCACGCGATTCAAGAAAAATTAGGCATGGAATGTAAAGACCCTGAAGAACTTGCCGATCTGGAGCTGCCAACTAACCCCGAGGACGTGCTCGCGGAAATCGAGCGTCTTAGCAAACGTAAATCACTATAGCGCCACTAAGTTGACTCGCACCAAAGGGCAAAAAAAAACAATTAAAGTTTAACGTTTCACACTTTTGGTACATATGTTAATTTCACAGCATGCGCACGTTCAATTCGTCGATACTCATTTTAAGCATTGCGACTTGCCTGGCGATGAGCACGCTCGCCGGCCCAATCGAGCCTACAGCCATCAGTGCACCGACCGCGAAAGAAGCACGCGCATTTATCGAGCATGTGAATACTGAATTAACCGCCACATACATCGAGAACGCGCGCGCTAATTGGATTGCGCGCACCTACATCACTGAGGACACGGAAAATCTGATTGCAAGTTTAGGAGCGCGCGCCATCGCGCAAGAAAATCAATTTATTGCCGAATCGCATCGATTTGATAACCTCACCCTACCCGCTGATCTCACACGGCAAATCATGCTACTGCGTATCAACGTACAGCCGGCCCCCTCCGACCCTACTTTAAGAATTGAAACTACCCAAATTGCGGCTCAACTCGAGGGTCTATACGGCAAGGGGAAATACTGCCCAGCCAGCGATAGCTCCAATTGCTTGAGGATCGATGAACTGGACGTCAAAATGGCAAAGTCCCGTGATCCGCAGGAACTGCTCGACATGTGGACCGGCTGGCACGCGATTTCCAAGTCAATGCGTCCCAAGTACGCGCGTTTCGTTGAACTCTCTAATCAAGGTGCGCAAGAACTTGGGGTTGCAGACACCGGAGCGCTTTGGCGTTCCCGCTATGACATGTCAGATGAACAATTCTCGCAGGAACTCGAACGCACCTGGCAACAGCTGCGACCCCTGTACGAGGAACTTCATGCCTATGTGCGCGCCAAACTTATTCAAAAATATGGTGCAGTAGCCCAACGTAGCGACGGCATGATTCCAGCCCATTTGCTCGGCAATATGTGGGCCCAGGAATGGGGCAATATATACGATATTGTTGCCCCCGCAGGAGCTGCGCCGACTTATGATATCGGAAGGGCTTTAAGAAAACACCTACCCAATGCCGATAGTGAGGATCGGCCACTACAACTACAAGCCGCAAAAGATCTGGCTCATTACGGGGATGTTTTCTATCAATCACTAGGTTTTGAAGCCTTACCGGCCACTTTTTATCAACGTTCGCAATTTATCAGGCCCCGCGATCGCGATGTCGATTGTCATGCCAGCGCCTGGGACTTAGACGCTGATAGAGACCTGCGCATTAAAATGTGCATCCATATTGATGCGGATAATTTCACAACGGTCCATCACGAAGAAGGCCACAACGAATACCAACGCGCCTATCGAGACCTGCCCTATCTGTTTCGCGGCGGCGCCAATGATGGCTTCCACGAAGCCATCGGCGACTCGATTGCGCTTTCGATTACGCCCGACTACTTAAAACAACTCGGCCTCATTGATAATATTCCGCCGGCAAGTGCCGACATTCCCCTATTGCTACGAACGGCCCTTGATAAAGTTGCATTCCTACCCTTCGGGCTACTGGTCGACAAGTGGCGCTGGCAAGTATTTTCCGGGAAAGTAACCTCCGCCAGTTACAACCAGGCCTGGTGGGAGTTGCGCGAGCATTATCAAGGAATAGCACCGCCAGTGCCGCGCACCGAGTCAGACTTTGATGCGGGTGCCAAGAATCACATTCCCGCCAATGTGCCTTACGCGCGCTATTATTTAGCCAGAATTTACCAATTCCAATTCTATAAAGCCATGTGCACGGCAGCGGGCTTCAAAGGGCCACTCAATCGTTGTAGTTTCTTTGGCTCAAAGGCCGCCGGCGCAAAACTTGATGCCATGCTCAAAGCTGGCGCCTCGCAGCCCTGGCAGCAAACCTTAAAGACCATGACCGGTGTCGATCATCTCGACGCCGCACCCATGCTAGAATATTTTCAACCACTATACGTGTGGCTTAAACAACAAAATATTGCCAACCACACTAAAACTGGTTGGACTACCCCTTAAGGTCTACGCGGCGGGAAATGCGAGTTGCTTACGCATCACAATAAAACGTAGCCCATCGGATCGCGGTAATCCAAATCGGCTATCCCCGTAAGGAAACGGTCTAGTCTCGCCAGTCGATCGGTAGCCGCGACGCTCATACCACGCGATGAGTTCTGCGCGCACATCTATCACCGTCATCTCCACCACCCGCGCGTACCAATGGACTTGCGCATGTCGCTCTGCGGCGGCCAACAACTCTCTACCGATCCCACCCGCTTGCAAATCAGGACGTACGGTCAACATGCCGAGATAACAGACGGCATCGCCTTTTTTTTCCAAATGAACACACGCCGATATTTGCTCATGTACTCGCGCCAGCAAGATGACACTCTGAGAATCGGCAAGAATCTCTTGAATACCTGCGCAATCGATCCGTTGTCCGCCGAGGAGATCCGCCTCTGTGGTCCAACCGATGCGACTACTGTCACCCCGATAAGCGCTGTTAACTAATGCCATGATAGCGTCCGAATCCACTATTTCTGCTGAAGCAATTGTGAAATTCAACGACAAGGGTGCGACCTCTACTGAGTCAATATTGCACATAGAAGAATTGAACGGTGCGTGGCTTTTTGACGATAGTCGTTGACTCGCGTACATTCTATCAAATCATGAAGTTGATGATGCTGATTGAGTCGAGTGGGATAAAGGTGGTGATTTAGTAGAGTCCTTCAGTACAGAACCCAAAGTTATTTTGGTACAGTTACAAGTTGCCGATATCGCCGTGGGCCGTGCGCGCAAGCCTGATGCTGACTAGTAGCGTAACAACAGCTAATATTACTATCATGAAAAATTCCGATGAATTTGAGGTTTCGGGCCTAATATTCGTGCGGCGATGGCTAGCACTGGTGTGTGGCGCCCTTGCCGGAATTGCGCTCGCTGGCTGCGCACGGCTGGCCCTGGTAACCGTGAATGTTGCCGCCGATTTCAGCGATTTTACGCGGCAAACAAACCTCGTCTACGGCGCATCGGCGGCAGAGAAACTTGACTTGTACCTACCCGTCCATCGCAACCACAACCCGATCGTGATTTTTTTCTATGGTAGCGCCTGGAATGGTGGTGACAAAGCCTCCTATAAATTTGTGGGTGCAGCGTTAGCTAATGCCGGAATCGTTACCGTCGTACCAAACTATAGTTTGTATCCTCAAGCGAAATTCCCCACATTTATGCAAGATGCCGCCAGAGCGGTCGCGTGGGCACACTCCCACGCACGCGAGTGGGATGCCGATCCGGACCAAATCTACTTAGTAGGACATTCTGCCGGTGCACATATTGCCGTCATGCTGGCGCTCAATCAGGAATATTTGCAGCAGGTGGGTGGCAACGCCCATTGGTTACGTGGAGTCGTCGGTCTTGCCGGACCCTATGATTTCTTACCGTTCACCGAAGACTATCTAAACGATTTATTTGGACCGCCTGAAAATTTTTCGCGCTCGCAGCCAATCAACTATGTTCGCAAAGACGCTCCACCGCTGTTGCTTATGCACGGGCTCAAGGACCAAAGAGTTAGCCCTCGCAATACCATAAGCTTAGCGGCGGCTATGCAAGCGGTGGGTGGCCAAGTTAGCACACGCTACTTTGAGAAGGCCGGCCATGCCGATCTAGTCGCCGCGTTTTCGATTCCTGAGCGTAACCGGCTGCCGGTTCTAAAAGATATTCAGACCTTCATCGACTCTTTGGCACCAACGTGAATTGGTCGACTATTGAATCTCCACGCGGCGTAGTGACGCGAAACGGCTCAGGGAATCAATTTCACGACGCTACGCGTCACCACTATTGGGACAGGCAGTGGCTTCCCATTTCGCGATATCTCTAATTTCACCTGTGAACCGCTTGGACCCCTAATCGTCGTAGTTACGCTATCTACGGTATTTTTTTCGAGTGTCCACGCCGTCGATCGCTAAAATCAAGTCGCCCTTTTTTAAGCCCACTTTGTCAGCGGGGCCGCCTTGCAATACGTCGACAATTAATATAAATCCTTGCACGTCCCATTTTTTACCCTATGCCAGCGAGTCGGTATATTGAGTGACCGACATTCATTACACACCATCACGTCTTTCTGTTCGGTAAAAGTCTATCCAGGGCGATTTGTCTGCCTGCGGGCATCAAACGCGGCGATTTTACGGCGGAAGCACATCTGAAGAATGCCTTTATCGGTTTGCAACCATTGTTTGAGTCGATGCAATTATTGCGGGTAAACAGTTAAGAGATGCCACTCCCGCAGATAGGAGACCGGCAGTTTCACTACAATCCGTGATTGCAAGATCACCCAAGTATGCGGCGTTACTATTGGCGGCGCTGGTATCGCTATTTACCCTACAGAAAACCAAGCGGCGCTACACCCCGCTATGCAGCGTATACGCTGGTCGGTGTAACGATTCGAGCAGCCCGATCACTATCCCTACTGCAAAGCACAGGTTCAATCAGGGAGTTACAATGACTACGACAATATTTCCGGGTATTAGCCGCGCATTTATCGGTTTGCTTAGTGTTTGCGCCTTCGCGTGTTACGCCCGGGCTGACCAATCGCAATTGACGCCAAATTTAATTATGGGCCAAAACCCGAGCGGCGTGATCGGCACCTTGAAGGTCGACGGCCCGATTGACAAGCATACTGAATTTTTTACGAGCCTTGGATCCAACGGCCGTAGCTGTTCCACTTGTCACGTCGCCGAGCAGGGGATGAGCTTTACGCCGCAACATGCAAGGCGTCTTTACAAGCAGTCTCACGGCACAGATCCGCTGTTCGCGAGCGTCGATGGCGCGAACTGCGGTACGGTCTCGCAAGGGGACCGCGCCGGCCACAGCCTGATGCTCGAGGCGGGCTTAATTCGCATAGCAATGGCGGTGCCGGTAAATGCCGAGTTCTCGATTTCCGTCGTTCACGACCCCTATGGTTGCGCGTTGCAAGTTGACCCGACGACGCGGGTGTTGACGGCCTCGGTCTATCGCCGCCCGCTGCCCACAGCGAACTTATCGTTCCTCAGCGCCGTCATGTTCGATGGACGAGAATCAGTCGCGCCATTGAACAACACCACTACCCTCGATGCCAATCTTCGCACCGATCTGATTCATCAAGCCATGGACGCTACCTTAGGTCATGCTGAAGCGTCAGCCGCTCCGACGGCCACGCAGCTCAATGCAATCGTCGATTTTGAGCTTGCGCTTTATTCCGGACAACTTTGGGATAACGAGGCAGGATTGCTCAGCAGTGATGGTGGGAAAGGCGGACCCATTAATCTCTCGGGGCAACTCTATTATCCCGGGATCAACGACACGCTCGGCGCGGAGCCAACCGGAATCCCGTTCAACTCGGTATCAATGAGTTTGTATTCGGCATGGGAAATACCCACAAGCGAGCGCCAAGAAGACGATAACCACAATGCGCGCGCTGAAATCGCTGCGGGCGAAAAACTCTTCAACAGCGCGCCTATGACGATCAGTAACGTGCGAGGGCTGAATGACAACGGCGCGTTGAACAAGCCGACGATCTTTAGCGGCACGTGCACGACTTGCCATGACACACCCAACATCGGCAATCACTCTCTGCCCTTGCCGCTCGATATCGGTACCAGTCATACCGCGAACCCCAACTTCGAATCCGATCCACTCGTTGCCGCTGCAGTGAGCGAGTTGAGCGCGCCAGACCTGCCAGTCTTTTTGGTCTCCGGTTGCCAAAATCCGTTCAATCCTGCTCAAGCCGAATCGTTCTATTCCACCGATCCAGGACGCGCACTGCTGACCGGTCATTGTGCCGACTTCAATCGGGTTAAGGGGCCCATTCTGCGCGGTCTCGCAGCGCGTGCTCCTTATTTTCACAACGGTGCGGCGGCGAATCTACGCGAGCTAATAAACTTCTATAACAAGCGATTTCAAATGGCCCTAACCGACAGGGAGAAACATCAGCTTGTCGATTTCCTAAATACCCTTTGAACAGCCGAAATGGGTCACTTTGCAAATCTTTGCATAGTGACCCACAGTAGCAATTCTGGATATTAAGCTTCCACTGATGAATGGCCACGAACTTGCCGCGAGTCTTGCAAGGGAAGCGCGCAATTCGCACTTAGAGGCGGCGCGGATGCTCACTCGGGTGGTGGCGCACTAGGAGTTAGCGAGATTCTTGCGTTATTCTTGCTGCTGGCATTACGCTCGGCGCGCATACGTTCTTGCAAAAATCCCGTCGCCGAGTGCTAGCATTAGCGCATGACTGCCAAATCAACTTTCTATCCTCGCGTATTCGCCTTAGGCGTGGCCGCCGTCTTAAGCTACGCGCTAATCCGTATTTTTACGCCTTTTATAGGTTCAATAGCCTGGGCGGCCTTCCTCGCGTTTCTTCTGTTCCCGCTCAATCTGCGGCTGCGCCGTCGACTACGCGGCAAGTCCTCGTTGGCCGCCGGGCTACTAACGCTTCTGACACCGCTGGTATTGGTCCTGCCATTAAGTGCACTGTCGGTGGAGTTCGTCACGCAAATTTCAGTATTGATCAAAACGTTACAGGCCTCGATCCAGCATCTGGACATTAAGTCACTCGCCGACCTGCAGCACTTCCCCCTGATTGCCCGTGCCAACCTTTGGCTGTCGGCCAATGCGTCGATCTCCGCGGATCAAATTCACACCTGGCTCACCAGCGGTTCGCGTGAATTACTACAACAAGCTGCGGGCCTTAGCGGATCATTTTTTTTAGGGGCCTTGAGTTCCATCCTGGGATTTACACTCATGCTGTTCTTTTTGTTTTTCTTCCTCTGTGACGGCGAGATCATGGTCAGCCGCGCGCGCAAACTTATCCCTCTGGGTGACGCACTGAAGGAACGGCTGTTTTCCCGCCTCAGTGGCGTGACCCGTGCCATAGTCTTCGGTACTAGTATGACTGCTCTGCTGCAAGGCGTAGTCCTAGGGATTGGATTTGCGATCACAGGCTTACCTTCACCGGTGGTATTCGGAGTCATCGGTGCCTTACTCGCCATGCTGCCCGTCGGCGGCACTGCTCTGCTATGGGTGCCGGCCGTCATTTGGTTATTCTTTGACGGTCATTGGGGCTTCGCGCTTTTCATGCTGGCCTGGGGCATTATGTTGGCCGGGGTCGATAATGTGCTACGCCCCATGCTGATTTCAGGCAGGGCACCCATTTCACCGCTCGCGGTATTCATAGGGGTACTCGGCGGGCTACCCGCCTTCGGGGCTATCGGCATTATCGCTGGCCCCATTGTCATCTCTCTCACGCTGGCGCTGGTTGAGTTCGCCGAAGAACATCGCGCCCCTCACTAGCCTTGCTGGGTCACACTTAAGCGCTCATTTTTCAGTACAATCCGCGTCCCCATGGACGTATCCCATCTCCTCGACGGACTCAACGACGACCAACGCCAGGCCGTCGGCTCACCGCTCGGTGCCGCACTCATATTAGCGGGAGCCGGTAGCGGTAAGACCCGCGTACTCGTGCACCGTATTGCCTGGTTAGTCCAAGTCGAAGGCGCATCCCCCAATACCATCTTAGCGGTGACCTTCACTAATAAGGCTGCCGCAGAAATGCGCGGCCGCATTGAAACCCTACTTAGGTATAGCATGTCGATGTGGGTAGGCACTTTCCATGGCCTGGCCCATCGCCTGCTACGCTTGCATTGGCGCGAGGCTGGGCTAGCGCAGAATTTCCAGATCTTGGATTCTGAGGATCAGGCACGCTTGCTGCGCAAGGTGCTGAAAGGTCTAGAGTTAGATGAGACGCGATGGGTGCCTAGGGAAATTCAGTGGTTCATCAACGCCCAAAAGGATGAGGGCCTAAGGCCCAAGCATCTGAAAGCGGATGATCCGACCCGCCTGCAACTCATCAAGATTTATCAGGCCTACGAAGACGCGTGTAAGCGGGCGGGCGTGGTCGATTTCGCGGAATTATTGCTGCGCGCGTACGAGATTTGGCGCGATAATCCAGGCCTGTTGGAGCACTATCGCAATCGCTTTGCGCATGTATTAGTGGACGAATTCCAAGACACTAATACTATCCAGTACAAATGGTTAACCTTACTCTCCACCCCTAACGGGCTGCCGTTTGTAGTCGGTGACGATGATCAATCCATCTACCGCTGGCGCGGCGCGAAAGTGGAGAATTTGCAGCAATTTCGCCGCGATTTTCCCAAGGCCATCCTCTACAAGCTAGAACAAAATTACCGCTCCACGGGCATCATTTTACAAGCCGCTAACGCACTCATCGCACACAACGAAGGACGCCTCGGTAAAACCCTGTGGACCAGCGGTGCGCCCGGCGAGCGTATCAAAATCTACGCAGCCTTCAACGAACGCGACGAAGCCGATTTCGTCGTGAATCGGATTCGAGACTGGGTGGCGCGCGGTGGCGCGCGACGCGAAGTGGCGGTGCTGTATCGATCCAACGCCCAATCACGAGTCTTCGAAGAAGCTTTTTTGAATGCACGCATGCCGTACCGCGTTTACGGCGGATTACGCTTTTTTGAGCGTGCCGAAATTAAAGATGCGCTTGCTTACCTAAGAATTATTTCCAGCCGTAACGACGACACCTGCTTCGAACGCGTGGTTAATTTCCCCACTCGCGGTATCGGTGCAAAAACGCTAGATATGCTGCGTGACTATGCACGTACTCACGGCACCTCGCTCTGGTCGGCAGCCGAGGCCTGCATTCAAAGCGGTCTAGCGCAACGCGGCGCGCAAGCTTTACAGAGTTTTCTGCAATTAATCGAGAAATTATCTGCTGAAATAAAAGGCTTAGAATTGCACGAAGCCGTCGATCATGTCATTCAAATGTGCGGCCTAATCGAGTGCTTTAAGAAAGAGAAAGGCGAACGCGGCGAGGCTCGGGTCGAAAACTTGTTGGAATTAGTCAGCGCGGCGCGCGGTTTTACCCCCGAGGCCCACTGGGCAGATGGCGCGGATCTGACCAGTAACGCGGATTCGCTTGCAGGCGAAACTAGCGCCACGGATGCGGACTCCGACGCGGGCGCGGACTCGCCCGGCCCAACTCGGGCGGCTACTGTCACCTTGGCACCTTTGGAATCTTTTCTCGCCCACGCGGTATTAGAATCGGGCGAAGGTCAGGCCGACCCTTACGCGGATTGCGTACAAATGATGACTCTACATTCGGCTAAGGGACTTGAGTTTCCGGTGGTATTCTTGGCTGGGATGGAAGAAGGCCTATTTCCGCACCAGCGTTCGGCGGCTGACTTGGCCGGACTCGAAGAAGAGCGACGACTTTGCTATGTGGGCACCACCCGCGCCATGCGCCAACTCTACATCACCTATGCAGAACAACGCCGTTTGTACGGCGTCGATAATTATGCACAGCCCTCGCGCTTTATTGGCGAATTCCCGGTCGAGGTGTTAGAGGAAATCAGGCCGCGTTTGCAAATATCCCGACCGGTGTTCGCTAAGAACTCTGGAGGCCACAATAATATGGGCCACGCGGGTCGGGGGGACGGTAGCGGCAGCCTGCGCGAGACGCCCGTGCCGGGGATGAAAATGGGCTCGCGGGTACGACACCCCAAATTTGGCGACGGCGTGATTTTAAATTTCGAGGGCAATGGACCCCAGGCGCGTGTTCAAGTCAACTTCGAGAGGCAGGGCACAAAGTGGTTGATGCTGTCCTACGCCAACCTCGAGGTGGTGTAAAGTAAGTATTGTGAAAATCATTATTTTAGGTGCTGGACAAGTCGGCCGTACCGCCGCTTATCATCTGTCGCGTGAAGAGGCCAATGACGTCACCGTCATTGATTCCAATGAAGAGATATTGCGTGATTTACAGGATCGTCTCGATATTCGAACCGTAAACGGCAATGCCGCAAGCCCAAAAATCCTGGAAGCGGCAGGCATCGCGGGTACCGATATTTTGGTCGCGCTGACCAATAGCGATGAAGTCAATATGTTGGCTTGTCAAATCGCGTGGACGCTGTATCGCACCCCGAAAAAAATTGCCCGCGTGCGGTCGTCGGATTTTACTGAACGGGATAAATTATTCGGTGAGAACCAGGTCGCGGTAGACGTATGGATTAGCCCAGAACAATTAGTGACCCAGTATATTGCGCGCTTGATTCGTTATCCGGGAGCGCTGCAGGTACTCGACTTCGCGGATGGACGAGTACGTCTAGTGGGTATTCGCGCCCGTCTAGGGGGTCCCCTGGTCGGCCAGGCATTGAGTACGCTCAGAGAGCATATGCCGACCACCGAGGCGCGCGTCGCGGCAATCTATCGCGCGGGCGCAAGCATCAAGCCTGAGGGCACGACCATCATCCAAGATGGCGATGAGGTATTTTTTTTGGCTGCCCGCAAGGACATCCGCACGGTGATGCGCGAAATGCGGCGCGAGGAAGCGCCGGCCCGGCGCGTAGTAATTGCGGGTGGCGGAAATATCGGATTTCGTTTAGCGAGCCAGTTAGAAGATCACAATCAAGTCAAACTGATTGAGCGCGATATAAAGCGCGCCCGCAAAATTGCCGAGCGACTAAAAAGTGCTACGGTATTACACGGTGACGCTGCCGATGAGGAACTATTGCTGGAAGAGAATATCGACAGCGCAGATGTTTTTGCTGCACTAACGAATTCCGAAGAGGCCAATATCCTATCGGCAATGCTGGCCAAACGCTTGGGTGCCCGCAAGGTTATGGCGTTAATCAACAAGCCCTCATATGCAGAGCTCATCGAAAGCGGATCAATTGATGTAGCTATATCGCCGCAGACCATCACGATTGGATCATTGTTAGCGCATGTCCGTCGAGGCGATGTGGTGCGAGTGCATTCTCTACGTCGTGGTGCAGCCGAGGCGCTGGAAGTGATTGTACATGGCGAGGCGGATAACTCCAAGGTGATCGGCCGGCGCATTGAAGGCATTGCACTCCCGGCCGGCACTACCTTGGGCGCAGTGGTTCGCGGCGAAGATGTCATCATTGCGCATCACGATACAACCATACAGGCGGATGACCATTTGATCCTATTTTTAACGGATCGACGTCATCTAGAGGCGGTGGAGAAGTTATTCCAGGGCTCTGGCACGTTTCTGTGAAAGATATTTTACTGCCGGTTGCCCATGTCTTCGCCTTGGTGATCATGGTGTTTTCAGCCACTATGTTGGCACCCCTGGTACTGGCCATTTGGGGACTTGATCCCGCACTTTTATCTTTCGTTATTTCTGCGGTCGCGACCTTCCTCATCGGTGCTTTACTTTGGCTCGCAACCAAGCGCTTTAAACGTGAACTTAAAACGCGCGATGGTTTGTTATTGGTAGCGCTCACTTGGGTCGCGTTACCCGCGGTTGCGGGTTTACCGCTTTGGCACTATCTACCCTTAAATTTTACGCGCGCCTATTTCGAAGCCGCTTCCGGACTAACCACTACCGGCGGCACTGTCATATCAGGACTCGAACATCTACCGCGCTCCATCAACTTGTGGCGACATCTACTAAGTTGGCTGGGAGGCATGGGTATTATCGTACTGGCGGTCGCAATCCTGCCCTTGTTGGGGGTCGGTGGAATGCAAATGTACCGTGCAGAGATGCCGGGACCTATGAAGGACAGCAAGCTCACGCCGCGTATCGGGCAGACCGCTAAGCTCCTATGGGCTGTGTACGCCGGCCTGACGGCCGCATGCATAGTGTGCTTGAAAGTGGCAGGAATGGGTTGGTTTGATGCGGTCTGTCACGGCTTCTCCGCACTTTCATTAGGTGGCTTCTCAACCCATGATCACAGTATTGGTTACTTTAATTCTTTGCCCATTGAAATCGTTTTAACGGTGTTTCAAATTCTAGCGGCGATGAATTTTGCGACCCACTTTCTCGCGTGGAGCCAACGCGGGGTACTCGCCTATTTTCGTGATGCCGAAGCACGCGCCCTATTGGGCGTGCTCGCGGTCAGTTGTTTGGGGATAACGCTTTTCCTCGTACTCAAGGGTACCTACCCCGACATTCCGACCGCCTTGCGTTACAGCGTCTTTAATGTGGTTTCCATCGCCACCGACAGTGGTTTACACACCCAGGATTACTCGCACTGGCCAATTTTCGCGCCCATGTGGATGATGTTTCTCAGCAGTATTGTCGCCAGCTCCGGCTCAACGGGCGGTGGCATCAAAATGATCCGGACACTGGTGCTCACCAAACAAGCCAATCGCGAGCTTAATCTTTTGGTTCATCCGAACATGGTGCGGCCGCTCAAAGTGGGCGGCAACGTGATTGCCAATCGTGTGGTTTTTGCGGTTCTAGCCTTTGTGTTTTTGTACTTTATGAGTTTGGTGGCACTCACCTTTCTCCAGCTCGCCAGCGGTTTGGATTTCATCACGGCTTTTTCAGCCTCCCTCGCCTGTCTTAATAACGCCGGTCCTGGACTGGGATTGGTAGGTCCCGGCAGCAACTATGGCGTACTCAATGATTTTCAGACTTGGGTTTGTTCAGCGGCTATGTTACTGGGCAGACTGGAGGTATTCACCATATTAGTGCTGTTCACACCCACCTTATGGCGAAAATAGACCCAATAGCGGGTATTTTTTCCCATTTTCCCTATAATGGGGTTTTGTGGGAAATAGATTACAGATGATTGGGCTTCTACAGCGTGTTGTGGAAGCTTGCGTGCAGATTGATGCCAAGACTACGGCGGCTATTGGTCCCGGACTTCTGGTTTTGGTGGGAATTCGCCCCTCGGACAGTGAAATTAGCGCAGCAGCGCTCCTGGCGCGTTTGCTGCAATACCGCGTATTTGACGATGCGGCGGGACGCATGAATTGCAGCCTACGAGAAACTCACGGAGAGTTACTGCTGGTGCCTCAATTCACTCTGGCCGCGGATACCCACAAGGGTCTGCGACCAGGCTTTTCGGGTGCTGCGCCGCCTCTGCAAGCCCGCCCATTGTTTGAGTTCTTAGTAGCGCAGGCGCAAGCGCAACATGGCGTGGTCAAAAGTGGGATTTTCGGCGCCAATATGCAGATATCGCTGATTAACGACGGGCCGGTGACTTTTTGGCTGGAAGCCGACTAGTGGTAGCGTGAACCTTGGGCATACACCAGAATGCCAATGGCGTATTATTGGTATTCGTAATATTCCTGATGGAATCGGAGAGAGTGATATGTTCGATTCAAAAATGTTGTTGGTGATTCTCGCCATTGCCTTGGTGGTGTTTGGCACTAAGCGCTTGCGAGGAATTGGCTCGGACCTGGGCGCAGCTGTCAAAGGCTTCAAACAGGCAATGAGTGACGGCGAGTCCGAGGAGCAAGTGAAGCAGCTCAAGCAGGACAAAGACGCGGATTTCGTAACCACCACGGCGCACGAGGCCGAGGCGAAAGTAACGCCCAAGACGCCTACTTAAAATTAACCTGAGTTAGCGCATGTTGGATTTTGGGTTTTCGGAAATATTGCTCACCTCGGTCATCGCGTTAGTGGTGCTGGGGCCTGAACGGCTGCCCAAAGTGGCTCGCCAGGTGGGTAATTGGATGGGCCGAGCGCGTGCAATGACGCGGCAACTCGGCGAACAATTGGACCGCGAAGTCAGTGCAGACGCTTTGCTTAAAGAAGCGGCTAAGCCCAATGCGCCAAAGATTCTGTCGCCGTACACACCCTCCATGACGCCAACGCCCACGCCTGAGCCGCCTCACGAGGTCTCGCACGAGAACCCGTATCACGCACCGCTTGACGCTGCACCCACCGAGATGGCGCCACCGGCTGTAGATTCGGTACCACCGCACACGCCTCATGAGTGAACCCAGCACTGGGAATGGCCCAGGTAATCTCGCTGAAGGAACGCTGGTCTCACATTTGTTGGAACTTCGGGATCGCCTGCTCAAGGCGATGCTTGCGGTGGGAATTTGTTTTGCCCCCTGCGCGATGTACATGAATCAGCTATTTAGTTTTGTCGCCAAACCACTCATTAAAAAATTGCCGGCCGGCGCGACTTTGATTGCAACCAGCGTGGTGGCACCCTTCACCGTGCCGTTTAAATTAGCCCTGTTAACCGCGCTAGGCATCGCCATGCCGGTCGTGTTGTACCAGGCCTGGGCGTTTGTCGCGCCCGGCCTATATCGGCACGAGAAAAAACTCGCAATACCCCTATTAGTGTCCAGCGTATTACTTTTTTATCTGGGTGCAGCATTTGCTTACTATTTAGTGTTTCCCGTCATGCTGAGTTTCTTCGTCTCGACCACGCCTGCCGGCGTGCAAATGATGACGGACATGTCGAGCTACTTGGATTTCGTGATGGTGCTATTACTGGCGTTCGGTGTAGCATTTGAAGTGCCAGTAGCGACCGTATTGTTGGTGTGGACCGGCTTTGTAAAAATTAGCACCCTCACCAAAAATCGTGGCTTCGTATTGTTGGGTATATTCATTGTGGCGGCATTTTTGACGCCACCCGATGCGGTATCGCAAAGCTTCATGGCAGTACCCATGTATATTCTTTATGAAATCGGCATTCTCATGGCAAAACTCCTGTTGAAAGATAAACTCAGCGCACGCGCTAAAGAAGAAGCAAACCAAGTCTAAGGTCTTAAGGTTGGGGGATATTTGAGCGATACGTTCTTCGGGCATCCACGGGGACTTGCGACCTGTTTTTTCACTGAGATGTGGGAACGTTTCACGTATTACGGAATGCGTGCGGTGCTGGTGTTGTTCTTGGTAGGTGCCGTATCCCATGGCGGTTTCGGTATTGACGATAAGACCGCCGTTGCTATCTACGGACTTTATACCGCTGGCACATTTCTTGCGGCATTGCCCGGTGGTTGGATTGCAGATCGGCTTATTGGCGCGCAACGCGCTGTGCTGATTGGCGGCTGCGCGATAGCGCTGGGAAATGCTCTGTTGGTTTTGTCGAGTAGCCCGCGTTCTTTTTATTTCGGGTTGTTCGTGATCATACTGGGCGTGGGCTTACTGAAGCCCAATATCAGCGCTATCGTCGGTCAGTTATATCCTGAAGGTGGGGCGCGTTTAGATGCGGGCTTCAATTTATTCTATATCGGCATCAACGTCGGTGCATTCCTCGGACCTCTCATCACCGGCGAAGCACAGCAACTGTTTGGCAATCGTGCAGGCTTCGCGGCGGCCGGGCTGTTCATGGCATTGGGTGCGCTCCAGTTTTACCTGACGCGTCGTCATTTAGGGGAGGCCGGGAAGGCGATTGCTGAATCACCGACTGTGACGCGCGGTAGTGGCCCGGGCGATACTGGCCTGCGTGGTAGTGGCCCGGGTGGTAGTGGCCCGGGTGGTACTGGCCCGGGTGGCGCGCGCTTCGTGAAGCCATGGTTGGGCCTTTGGGTGTGCGTCGCCATTCTCGCCTCGATATCGGGCGCCCTGTATTTTGGCCTGATTTCGATCAATCCCGTGAACCTCGCGCGTAGCACTGCAGGACTCATCGTTGGAATGGCGGTTTTATATTTTGCCTATTTCTTTATATTTGGAAAACTGACGCGGGAAGAGTCTCGGCACGGCATCGTGCTGGTGGTTTTATTCCTAGGTTGCGCCTTATTTTTTTCCGGCTACGAACAAGCCGGATCATCAATGAATCTGTTTGCCGAGCGTTATACGGATCGAGTTATCAGCACGCTGCATTTCACAATACCGGCGGAGTGGTTTCAGTCGCTCAACCCGATTTATATTGTGGTGTTCGCACCCTTGTTTGCTTGGTTGTGGATCGCGTTAGCCAAGCGGCACTTGAATCCGTCAGTGCCGGCTAAGTTTGCCATCGGCGTGATCTTGATGGGCTCAGGATTTTTAGTGATGGCCGCAGGAGCGAGTATCGTGGCATCAGGTTCTAAAGTGTCATCGAGCTGGCTCATCATGGCGTATTTACTCCATACCTACGGAGAACTGTGTTTAAGTCCGGTGGGCCTGAGCTATTTTACGAAGTTGGCCCCCAAACGCTTCGTCGGTCAATTGATGGGCATGTGGTTCTTGGCGATTTCGATGGGTAACTTGATCGCGGGTTTGATCGCCGGAGAATTCGACGCCGAACATGTTGCTGCAATGCCAGGACAGTACCTGCACATTGTGTATTTCTCGGTTGGCCTGGGCACTGTATTACTTATCTTAAGTCGCCCGGTAAAAAAACTCATGGGCCGGATCGAGTGAGTCAAGATCAGCACGGGTACGCGCGAAAGTGCGTCTAGAGGCACGTTCCACCAAGCTCGTGCTCTGTCTAGCGGCGGTCTATCTTATTTGGGGGTCGAGTTTTTTATTCACTAAAGTTGCAGTCATGCATTTGCCCGCGACCCTATTCTCGGGAATCCGATTTGTGGCCGCAGGTTCGATACTGACGCTACTCGCGCGTTTTTGGCGCGGCGCTCAATGGCCCGCAAATTCTAGTGAATGGCGTCACGTTTCAATCGTGGCATTCTTTATGGTATTTACTAGCAACGGCTTGAATGCCTGGGCGATACATTATCTGCCCAGCAGCGTTGCGGCCTTACTGAATAGTACAGCAGCATTTTGGATCGCAGGTCTGGGCGTATTCGGGCGACGTGGCCATCCACTGACGGCTCGAGCCAGCTTAGGGTTAGTGATCGGATTTGCGGGCACAGTGCTGATGTTGATGCCGAAGGGCCAAAGCGAAGGCTATAGTCTGTATGCTCAGGTAGGTGCCCTTTTCGGCTGCCTCGGGTGGTCCTTGGGCACACTGTATTACCGTAGCATCGATACAAAAATTAGCTCGATGATGTTCACGGGGCTACAAATGTTGTTTGGCGGCATGATGTTGTTAGGCGTCGCGGTTATTCGCAATGACTTCGCACACTGGTCACCAGACCAGCCCAGTATGATCGCATTGTTTTATTTAACGTTCTTTAGTTCCTGTCTGGCCTATACGGCCTACGGGTGGCTTACGGTGAACACCACGCCTTCCATCATTGGCACCTATAGTTATGTGAATCCGGCCATTGCCGCATTTCTGGGATGGCAGTTCTTGCACGAGCAACTCTCCACTCTCCAATTCTTGGGTATGTTCATAATCATTATCGGTGTCATCCTTTCAACATTGCCCGGCAGCAGTTTTACTGATGCAAAGGCGCTTGAAGAGCCTCGTTCACAATGAAGGTAGCGGCCTTTGGTTTGTTGATGGCAGGATTGACCTTAGTGGGAGGCTGCGCCGAGAAGTCTTCTTATTCGGGTGACGGTCGATTGATTGACCATGGGGTCACGGCACCTGATCATCGCTACGTCATCGAAGTAGGGAAAGTAGACCTTTCGCGGGTAGGTTCCGCGACTTTTAAAATGACAGGTCTGCCGCGTAACTATTTCGTGATCGGGCTGCAAATCCCCGCCAGCGTGGTCGGAACTGACGAGCATCGCGATACCCCCGCGGATGTGTCCCTCGAGGTTGTACGTGAACAAGGCAGCATGGTGGCGTTAGTTATTGCGCCCCTGCGTGAATGGACGTGGTCAAACCTTACGCACGAGGCGGCGTCGTTTGTCTATTTACGCGACTCTGCGCGTTCGTATTTTGATTCGTTTACCGAGCATCGCTACCTGGTTAAGGTGACCGTGAATGTACCTGATGCCACGATTCCGGAAGGTACATTGATTGTGCTAAAATCAGCGGGATGGAAGTAAGCGGTTTGTCCCTGTCATGAAATATCTCTGTGCGCTTGCTATTGCACTTGCCGTTGCCATTGCCGCCGTTACTAGCGCCGCCGCTCAACCGCGCGTACCACCGACTCTTGTCGCCGCAGTTTCGCTCGCCGGTGCACCCGCCGGAGCGCACGCTTATCGGATTGTCTACCACTCAACTGACGGTCACGGTGTGGCCGTCGACGTAACGGGGGTAGTCATCGTCCCCGCGGGGCGCGTGCCAGCCGGCGGCCGAGACATCGTCGCGTGGGCACATGGAACAAGCGGCATTGCCGACGCCTGTGCGCCGTCGACCAATAAGTGGTTGTTCGACAGTATTGCTGGCCTAAGCGACCTTCTAAAGCGTGGCTATATCGTGGCCGCCACAGATTATCAGGGACTCGGCGGACCAGGACCGCATCCCTATTTAATCGGCCCTAGCGCGGCACACTCGGTGCTCGACGCAGTCCGCGCCGCGCGCGCCGTGCCGCTTGCATCGGCTACGAATCGTTTCGTCGTGTGGGGCGAATCACAGGGGGGCCACGCCGCACTTTGGACCACCCAGCTAGCCGCCGAATACGCGCCCGAGCTCGAGTTAGTGGCCGCCGCCGCTGCTGCACCCCCAGTTGATCTAGTAGCGAACCTGACCGGGAATACCCACGCCGCGGTAAGAGCGCTCATAACCGCGTATGCCGGGGAGTCGTGGTCGGAAGTTTACGGCATTCCCTTGTCGACAATTACCGGACCGGTGGGGGAGGGCTTGATCCACCGGCTGGCGAAGAACTGCGTCACGCTCGACGGCTTTAAGCTGCGAACTAAAGTGGGGCTGATTAGGCTGGGGCGCCAACTACGCGGCTTAGACTTGAATACCTCACCGCGCTGGGCCGAGCTTATGCGGGTGAACTCTGTAACACCGCGCAAACTTGGCGTGCCACTGCTAATCGCGCAAGGTTCGTTGGACGTTATCGTCGCACCAAAAGTAACTCGCCAATTCGTTGAACAGATGTGCCGAGTCGGCCAGCCGCTGCGCTTCCTTGAGGTTGCTGGCGGCGACCATATAACGATCGCAAAACGCACAGCGGCGATGACGATCGATTGGATCGGTGACCGCTTCGCCGGCAAGGCTGCGCCGGACGACTGTAGCCGGCTATAAACCTTTTCCATGCGTTGTCGACGATAGTGGCGCAGGCTCACCGCGTAGGATACGTCTGACCGCGCAGAACAGCGAATTGTTAGCAAACTGCTGTAGGATTCGCTGCGAAATGCGGTCAAAACTCTTCAAAATAGGTGCTCTGGTCGCGATCAGCTTATGCGGGACGAATATGACCCGCGCTGCAGATCCACAGCCCTATGGCATGGATTGGGCATCGATCGACAACGGCAACATTGACGATACTTTGCGCTCGACCTCCGAGCTTGAGGCGCTACGAGAATCGGCACCCGTCAGCCCTTTCGGTTTGATTGCGCGAGCACGCGGCGACGTTGACCGCTTGCGAACCGTGCTCGACAGCTTTGGCTACTACCAAGCCCGCGTGACGATTTCAATCGAGGGTCGAGGTCTGAATGACGGCGGCTTGGGCGATGATTTGACAGGATTCCCGAAGGATCGCAAGGCGCGGGTTTCCGTCAAGGTGGATCTCAATGATTTGTATCGCCTCAGACGAATTGAGATTGACGGTGAGGTTCCCAAATCGGCGCAAGAAGTCCTAGCACTTAAAGCAGGCGCGCCAGCGGTGGCCGCTAACGTCCTGGAGGCCGGCAATCGGCTGCTGAACCACCTACAAGAACTCGGATTTGCCTTCGCGAAAGTTGACCCGCCGGTCGCCTACGAAGATAAAACGGAACCAGTTTTAGACGTAAGTTTTCACGTGGAGACGGGCCCTCGCGCACGCATCAGCGATATTCGTATCGAAGGATTGAAGCGCTTACATGAAAAGCTGGTGCGGGAGCGAATCGCGTTGCGCAAGGGGCAGCCGTTCAGCCCGAGCGCGATCGAACGGGCCCGGCGGGACTTGCTCAGCCTCGGACCGATCGGATCGATCAGCGTGCAACTGGCTAATCAGGTGGACGCGTCAGGCGAAGTGCCCGTGACTTTTCAAGTGCGTGAACGTCCGAGGCATGCCGTTACGATCAATGCCGCGTATTCGAGCGATCTCGGCGGCAGCGGAGGCGTCTCCTGGACAGACCGCAATGTATTTGGCAACGCGGAGCAATTAGCATTATCGGCGCGGGCCATCAATTTTGCGGGCGGCACCGCGACCACCGGGGTCGGCTACGACACCAGCGCCAAATTCACTCAGCCGGACTTCCTGCGCCGCGATCAATCGCTGCAAGTGACGCTGAGTGCCATCAAGCAGTCGTTGCAGGCCTACGATCAAACAGCCCGCACTGGTAGCCTGACTCTAACTCGCAAGTTATCTAGCGTGTGGGCAGCCAGTGTCAGTGTCACGGCGTCGGACGAGCAATTCTTACAAGATGGAAAAAACCAAAACTACTCCCTGATCGGACTTCCTTTGGTCTTAAGCTACGATTCCACCCACTTAAGTTCGCCGCTCGATGATCCGCTGCACGGCGCGCGCGCAAGCATAAGCGTTGCGCCGACGGAAGCACTCGGTCGCCCAAATGCCACCTTCATCATCAGCCAGATTAGGGCGGCTACTTATTTAGATATTGGCAAGTTGTTATCCAGCAACCCCGGCCGCAGCGTGCTAGCGCTGCGGGGTTTTGCTGGGGTTGCCCAGGGTGCGGGTGCATTGAGCTTGCCGCCGGACCAACGCTTTTATGCGGGCGGCAGCGAAACCATCCGCGGATATCGTTACCAGGCCGTGGGTCCGACATTCCCAGACACTGGTTATCCTACCGGCGGAACCGCAATCACCGCGGGGAGCGCGGAGTTCAGACAACGCTATGGCAGGAACTTGGGCACCGCGGTTTTCATTGACGGCGGTCAGGCGAGTGCCAGCCTGAAACTGGTTCCCAATGAGATTCGCGTCGGCGTCGGTGCCGGTATTCGTTATTACACGCCTATCGGACCGATTCGTCTCGATTTTGCGGTACCGACCCGGCGCTACAGTAAACACACCGACCGGTTTGAGATCTACATCGGATTAGGCCAGGCATTCTGATGCGACATCCTTTGAAATGGCCGGCGTTGATCCTCGGTGCACTAATGCTGCTGGTAGTGACTGTTGGGATCGGCGTGTATATCGCCGGCAACACTCCCGCGGGTCGCTCGCTAATTGAACGCTTGACCTACCGATTGTCGGGCGGCTATGTGAAATTGACCGGTTTAGGCGGCACCTTCCCCGCGCACGTAACGCTCGATCGGTTGGACCTCATTGATGCCCACGGCATTTGGTTGACAGCCGAGCATGTGATGTTGACATGGGAGCCATACGCCCTGTTAACAAACACTGTGCGCGTGGACGACCTGCACGTGGTTCGAGTGCACGTCGAGCGCGCGCCGTATTCCGCGCATCCAAATGATCACATATCGGTGCCGCACATCGAGGTGACACGATCCGTCGCCGAGCGGGTTGAATTGGGCGCCGCCTTGGTCGGTAGTCCGGCAGCGCTAGCCGTGCGCGCTAGCTTCCACATGCGCTCTTTGGAGGATGCTCGCTCGGAATTCATCGCGCGCCGTCTCGATGGCGAGGGAGAGTACGAGCTGCATGTGGCCTTCGATCCCGCGCGCATGGATGCGTCCCTGAAACTGCATGAGCCGGCGGGAGGACCGCTTGAGCATTTATTGCAGTTACCTGGTTTAGGCGCGCTTACGGCCAATGTTCAGCTAGCAGGTCCGCGTAGCGCAGAGCGCATCAATCTAGTGCTGGACGTCGGCGATTTGCACGGCCGAGCCCAAGGCACGGTCGATTGGGTCAAGCGTTCCGCGGATGCCGAATATTCGCTTGAGTCCACTGCCTTGAGCCCGCGCGCGGACTTGTCGTGGCAGAAAATTAGTCTGCAGGGTCACTGGCGAGGCCCGCTGACCACCCCCACGGCTGACGGACTATTAAAGGTTGAGAAGTTACGCATCGGTGCCGCTACTGAGCTTGCGACTCTCTCCGCCACGCTCGCGGCGGACGGCGGCGAGCTTAAGGTCAACGCACAGGCCGGGGGGCTGCGAATTCCGGGTTCACAACCGAGGATGTTTGAGCAGGATCCCGTGCTCCTAGAGGCGAAGCTCCAGATGAACGATCCAACCCTGCCACTGCAAATGACAGCGAGTCATCGATTATTTTTGTTGCGAGCGCGCGCCAAGGTCGCCTCGCCGCAGAGCGTTAGCTTCGACCTGCGTCTACCGAATGTATCGCCGTTCGCGGCGCTTGCGGACCAGGACGTGCGCGGCGATGCAAGCATTAATGCACAGATCAATCGCGGCGATAAGGAAGTTAGAATCAGGCTTGATGGGCGCTTGGGGCTGGCAGGCGGCACGGCAAGTTGGTTGGATCTGCTGGGGGAAAAAATGGATTTGCAGCTCGCCGGCGCGATCTCGGACGAGAAATTCTCGATCGACCGATTGCGCGTTGCCGCGCGCGCTTCGATCTTAACGATGAGCGGCGGAGCGCTGCGAACTCGATCCGGATCCGAGGCGTGGATACGGGGTGTGCAGGCGCGTTGGGACCTGGCAATTGTTGATCTTGCAACGCTGTCGCCCGATTTTGCCGGCAACCTAAAAATGGCAGGGCAGCTCACGGGGCCACCTAATGCGCTCGCCGCGGATGCCGATGCCATGTCGACGCTGTCGATACGCGGTTCTCCTCCTGGAAAGGTGGTCGGCGAGCTACGCGTCCGCGGCTTGCCGTCGAAACCCAGCGGATCACTGCAGGCCCGTGGAAATTTGGATGGTGCGCCGATCAATGTAGACCTGTCGATGGAGCGCGGCGAGCAAGGTGCAATTCGCGGCTTCGTTCGCCATGCCGAATGGAAGAGCGCTCATATGGAAGGCGCGTTGGCGACGTCGGGATCACTAACACGAGTCGCCGGACAGTTACGCGTGCAAGTCGGTGAACTTGCAGACTTCAACCGCTTGCTGGGTATGAATCTGGCCGGTGCCGCGCAGGGGCATATCGATTTCAAGCCCGCCGAAGGACGCACCTATGCGCAAGCACAGTTCACAGGAACTCACATTAAAGTCAGGCAATTCGCCGGTGATCTGCAGCTCAGCGGCGCCGGCACTTCGGATGCTCTAGGCTTAACGCTCGGCGTTCAAATGCCGGAGTTGCGCGGGACCCCGGCGAGCGCCACCGCGACGGCTTCCTTGAACCTCGATGCGCACCAGCTGCGGATTAACAAGGCGACTGCACAATTCAGAAATCAAACCATCAAGTTACTTGAGCCTAGCACCATCCTGTACGCCCATGGAGTCACGCTCGATATCTTAAAGTTCGGGGTCGATCAAGCCGTCTTGCAGCTCGACGGCCGCGTCGCGCCGACCCTCGATCTGCACGCCTCGCTGCACCAGGGGGGCGCACCACTCGTGAATCTAATCATTCCCGACATTTTATCCGAGGGATCTATCGATGCAACAGCAAGCCTGCAGGGCGTCGTGACCGCGCCCACCGGCAGCGTGCAGATAAAGGCTGCAGGCGTTCGATTCGCGAATGACGATGCCAGCGGCTTACCGGCGATCAACATCCAGGTACAGGCACATTTATTGGGCGACAAGATGGACGTCGATGGCAAATTCAATGCTGGGACCGCCTCCTCGTTCACAGTGCTCGGTTCGGCGCCGCTAAACGCGGACGGTACCGGAGATTTGAAAATCAACGGTAAGCTTGATGTCGGGTTGATCAATCCTTTACTTGAGGCGCGCGGACTGCGCGCCGCTGGCGCGCTAGAGGTCGATGCGACCGTAAAAGGTCCAATTTCTGACCCACAAATTGGCGGCATGCTCATCCTCACGGGCGGCAATATTCGTGACTACGGCCGCGGAATCAATTTGTCGCAAATTAGCGCGCAGATGGTAGGCGCCGAGGGCGCGCTGCAAATCAAGAGTTTCAAGGCCAATGCTGCCACGGGCACCGTTTCCATGACGGGTAGCATAGGCGTACTGCAGCCAAACATCCCGGTCGATTTGCGAATCACTGCGCGCGATGCCCAGCCCATCGCCAGCACTATCGTTACAGCGACCATCGATGCTGATCTGCGCGTGCACGGTACCGCGCGCGCGCGGCTCGACATTGTCGGCACGGTCACCTCTGATCGCACGGTGATCGGTATTCCGAATAGCCTACCGCCCGAGGTGGCCATACTCGATGTGAGAAGGCGAGGCCAGCCGGTGGTAGTGGCTCAGGAAAGACAGCTCATCATCGGATTGGATGTGGCCATCGTCGCGCCGCAACAGATTCTAGTTCAAGGACGGGGATTGGATGCTGAACTGGGCGGTGAAATTCACCTGAGCGGTACGACCGCCGCTCCCGAGGTGTCGGGAAATTTTGATTTACAGCGCGGTGACTTTGCTTTCGCCGGCAAAAGACTCGACTTTACGACGGGACGCGTGAGTTTCGACGGCGCGGGACTGCGGAAGAAGATCGATGCCACCCTAGATTTTACGGCACAAACGGATATAGCGGACATCACGGCGTACCTGCGGATTACGGGGCTTGCCGACGCGCCCCGGTTCGAGTTCAGCAGCAATCCATCGCGTTCGCAGGACGAAATCCTGTCACTCTTATTGTTCGGGGAAAATCCGGCACAGCTTACCGCGCTGCAGGCGGCGCAAATCGGCACGGCGCTCGCGAGTTTAAGCGGAGTCGGCGGGGCTGGTTTAAATCCGCTGGTCAAGCTGCAAAAGACCCTGGGTCTAGATCGGCTTTCGGTCGGTGCGGGGAGCTCGACTACCACACCGGGGACCGAGAGTTCCGGCGCGAGCATCGAGGCCGGTCGCTACATTTCAAAACGGGTGTATGTGGTCGGCAAACAGTCCACCGCAGGAACGACCCAGGTCCAGGTCGATGTTGATCTAACCAAGCACCTCAAACTGCAGACTAAATTGGGTAACGGCACCGCCCTTACCCAGGGAACAACCTCGGAGAATGATCCAGGAAGCAGCATCGGGCTGTCGTATCAGTTCGAATACTAATTGCGCGAATACTAATTGAGCGCCATCACGGGCTTTCCAGTATAGAGTTCCGGAAAAGTTCGCTTGAAATTGTCCACCTTTGGAATATCGAACCGAGCGATGTACCCCGACGTTGAATTATGGATCAGATAGTCCTGGTGATAATTCTCTGCCTGGTAGAAACCCTTCAAACGATCGACCCGTGTAACGATGGGACGGGGGAAAGCATGAGCCTGGTCCAATTGGCGAATATAAGCATCGGCAATGCGCTTCTGGCCGTCATCGGAGTAGAAGATTGCAGATCGATATTGCGTGCCAACATCCGGTCCTTGCCTATTGAGCTGTGTCGGATCGTGGACGACAGAAAATGCGATTTGCAGAATTTGTCCGTATGAAATCACGGCAGGATCGAACATGATTTTCACCGATTCCGCATGTCCGGTAGTTCCTGAGCTGACCGTCTCGTAGTCAGCCGTGCTGCGTTCACCGCCCGCATAGCCCGCGACTACCTTGACTACGCCTCGAACGTGTTGGAACACGCCCTGCACTCCCCAAAAACAACCACCGGCGAGAACTGCCGTTTGGGATGCTCCGGAGAGCTTCGGATTGTCGACCATTGGCGGCGCAATAATCACCGCCGACTCCTCCGCTCCCAGCAGAGGCGAATGCCATAACGCGAGGCTCGTAAAACCAAACACCATGGCTGCCATCAGCGGCAACGGTCGTAGTAATTTTTGAAATAACATAATTGCTCCTGTACGATTAAGCTCGAACTGCGAAATGCAGCGACACTGAATTCATGCAATAACGCAGGCCGGTAGGCCTGGGTCCATCATCAAACACGTGCCCGAGATGTGCATCACACAGGCCACACGACACGGCGTTGCGCTGCATCCCAAAGGTGCTATCGTTACTCTGCATCACGTTGAACCGGGAAATTGGTTTCCAAAAACTCGGCCAGCCGGTGCCGGATTCGAATTTTGTTGCGGAGTCATACAATGCCGTATCACAGCAGATACAGCGGTACAGGCCGTCTGCATGATTCGCGGCGTACTCGCCTGAAAACGCATTCTCGGTTCCCGACTGTCGCGCCACTTGATAAGCCAAAGGACTGAGCTGCGCGCGCCATTCAGCCTCGCTCTTCACGATCTTTGGAAGACGTACCACGCCCTCACTCTTGCCGGCCGCAGAGAATTTTTCTATCCGGACGGGCACGCTCGGCAGCGAGACAGATGCAGACGCCGCCCACACTTTGTAGCTAAGCGCGCTGCTCACCGCACCGACCCCTATGATGAACAATCGGCGACTCATCGCGTTTTGCAAACTCTGGTCGCCGATAAATTTATTTGTGAACGACATGATTGTCCTTAACCTAAGGTAAATGAATAGGTTTGCGCTGCATAACCACAAGACCGTTGCCCAGGGGGAAATATTACAACTCAAACACGTTATAAAGACTTAGCACCACGCGACACCGCCTGATTGCGATACACAGCGCTGCTCCGCTAACCCGGTTTCAAATTTTGTGCCACGGCGTGTAGTCCAATTTGTGCCGCGTGCGTTGTCCTTAAGTATGCGATGCAAATTGGAGAGCTTTTAATGCGAATGTTAATGAACATAATAATCCCGGCCGTTCTCGCCGTGTCGGGCTGCGTGGTCGTACCGAGCGGGCCACGGGCCTATATCGGCGGTGCCCGCGTGGCGGTCATCGCCCCAACGCCGGTCCTGGTCGTACGACCCTACTATCGCTATCGTTGGTAGGATCGCACAGGCGCCGACCACGAACGGCTCAGTGCGCCAGAAATATTGGCATTGAACCCCGGCAGTCTTTTTTTTTACACGCTAAGCATAGGCAAACGTTTTGAGTTACCCCTGGTACCGCGTAACGCCACCAACGACTGCGCGCAGCACTGTAATGTCCTTGATCTTGCCCGGGTCGATCGTGTGCAAGTCTTCGGCTAACATCACGCAATCGGCGAATTTGTCCGGCGTGATCGATCCCTTCATCCGTTCCTCGCGCGTTGCATATGCGCCGCTCAACGTATTCACCTGTAAGGCCTCAGCCACGCTAATACGCTGATTCGCGCCCCATACTTCGCCATTCCAACCGGTGCGCGTCACCATGCCTTGAATTCCCATGAGCGGTGAAAAGGGACCGGGATCGAAATCCGATCCCGCCGCAGCGGGAACTCCCCCGTCCATCAATGTGCGAAGAGCCATGCAGCGCTTCATGAGTTCTTCACCATAGAAATGAAACTTGTCGGGATTGTCGTACGCGTAGGACGTAAACAACGCCGGCACAGCCCCAATGGCTTTAATTCGACGCACCAGGTCGTCATTGACGAGTGTGCAGTGCGTGATCTTCGGACGAGCCCCAGGTTGCGGCGCTAATCGCAATGCGCGCTCATAAGCAGTCAGTACGTGATCGATGGCGATATCGCCGTTGGCGTGGCAATTCATCTGAATGCCGGCCCGATGCACACGTTCACACCCTATATTCAGCACGTCTTGCGATTCGGTCACATTGCCCTTGTAGCCGCTTTTGCCGGGATACGGCGGACCCTGCAGTAAACCCATTGATCAAAACTATCAACATTGTGGCTTTACGGGTTGTACTTTTTTTATATGTAAGCTGGTTTATTTACTTCAATAGAATAGTAATTCATCTGATATGCCTGGCTGGACCATGCAAGACTTTAATGACAACATAATTTTTGAAGTTTTAAACTGGCCGGACTACCACCTTACAGAACTATCAAACGCAATCGCTGGCCTGCGTTGGTGTTTACGCGTGAGACGGATGGTAAGATTAAGCTATATGGCATGTCGATGGAAATGGTGAAAATTCTTGGTAATATTTACAACAAACAACTTCTTTAATCCGCAATGAAGCAAGCATATTAGTAATGGCTATGCTCGCACCAGATGCAGAAAGTGTGCGACAAAAATGCTATCGCGGCAGTACGAAGCAACGCAGATACATGGGTGGTGCACACAAATCATGAACACCACTAACATACTCGCAGTGCTAACGCTGGCTGCGCTCTACGATCTAGTTGGCTGCGGCGGCGGATCAAACCGGGGATCGGCAGCAGTTACTGCAATGGGATCGGGGATCACGAGCGAGGCAGACGCGATCCTGCATATGGATCAAGTGCGAGCGGCCGGGTATCGAGGCGCTGGCATTCGTGTCGGCGTGATTAGCACGGGCGTCGTCAATCTTGCGTCTTACCAAAACGCACGTGTTCTCCCCACAACACTTTACGTCAGTCAAAATTATCCCGGAAAGCTTGATGAGGGCAGTTGGATGCTTGAGCTTATTCATCAACACGCGCCTGATGCCGAGCTGGGGTTTTGTGATGGACTCGACCTAGATTTCAACGGCTGCATCAAGGATTTAGCGGAGAATTTTCATGCCGATATTATTGTCGATGATCTACTCTTTTCCGGGCAGTTCTACCCCGATTCGAGTGCCTCATTAATTACGCAGCTTGAAACGGCTAACGAAAGGTTGGTGTTCATTCATCTTGCGGGTAATGAGCAGAACGGTGGCTACTGGCAAGGTGCGTTCGCGGAGACAGTCATTCAACTTGCGGGCAATAGCGCCCGGGTACTGGATTTTGGCGTGGCGAGCGGCGTGGCGAGCGGCGCATCAAGCGATCCTTATAACTCGGTAATTGTGCCGGCGGGTAGACATCTCATACTACTGTTGAATTGGAACGATCCGCCGCATGGGGCCGCGAATCATATCCTGAGTGCGTATTTGCTCGACGAACAAAATTTGACGCTAAGCCATGCCAGCGCACAGTCCGATCCCAACTTGCGCCTCGACTATGTCAATTCAACTGCAAAAGACCAAACTATTCGTCTCGTAGTCGCTGTCGACGGCAGCGCACCGGTCAATGGCTTGGTCGTACAAATCACCGAGGGCAGCCCCACCTGCAATATTGAATGCCAGCCGCTGCATTATTTTAGCTCTGGACTTGCCGGTGGAACCATCGGTGATTTAGCGGATGTGCTGGTGGTGGGTGCTACTAACGCCTTACACCCACGGACGCTGGAGCCGTGGTCCAACCATGGTCCCTTTCGGATCGATTTCTCCGCTTCGCCCGATGTATCGTCGCCGGACGGCTCTGACTATATGCGCCTTGCAACGCCCCTGCAGATTGAAAAGCCCGATTTAGTCGCGCCTGACTGTGTCACCGTACCGTTTAGCAACGGGGTCGCGCTCACGAACGAGATGTTCTGCGGCACCTCGGCCGCCGTGCCTGCGATTGCGGGAGCGGCAGCCTTGCTGGAGAGCGCCGGCTTTAACCGAATTCGTGTGCTGAAATCCCTACGCAGCACGGCTGCGCCACAAGGCGCCGCCCGCTGGGATCCCGGCTACGGACTCGGCTTGGCCGATGTGGCCGCAGCCTGGCGATCAGGGGGTAACGGAGTCTGAGCCACGATAATTGGGTAGGAACTGACAAAAGAACTTGTGATCTCGCTAATGGACCCTTTCCCTCAATCTATTCAGCAGCCCAATCGCGGTTGATTATTTCAGGGAATCAGCGAGGGACGCGATTTTACGTTAGCGCGTCCTAACGTATTTTTGATGCCTAAAGCATATGAAATTCGTAGACCCATGACGGCTGCCAATACAAATAGAAGTATTCCATGACCGTTTACGATCAATTCACCTCTAGCTAAGCCTTCTGGGTACATACCAGAAATGGCTACCAATAAAATCGGTGTAAGCATGGCAATAGCGGCAAATACGACATAAAAGCGATCGGTATGCGGGCGGTTAGTATTTTTCATGTTGTTTGCCAGAGATTCTAATTTTGTAAACTCATTAGGTGAGTGCCGAGAGATTAAAAAAAGGTTTAATGAATGACAGGGTCAAATGTCACTAAATGACTGCAAGCGAATTTACCGCTACCCTATTCATTAGGCGATACAGTTTATACCTACCTGTATTGGGTCAGTAATGCTTAGGCGTGGATCACATGAGGGCACTCGCGACGTCTAGTTTATCCCACCATGTCGAGGTCGAAACTGTATCGAGGTCGGACTGTCGCCGCCTGAAACAGGGAACTCAGCCGCAAACGATTTCGCCTTTAAGGCCTTAATTCAGGCCAGTAGTTCAGCTTTCCCGCGCTTACCAACGCCATTAACTGCTCTTTTGTTGGCTTAACCGATCCGCTGCTGACTGCCGATCTGCGGTGGCCGCTAGCAGTGTTCCAGCCTTGCCAAGGCCAAACGGCGGCATATTGATATAAATATTTTCATAACTGCCGGGCGACGCCACATACGTTTCATGCCATATTCCGACTGCGCCATCGGTACCGACGTGCTGATTAAAGGCTTTCCACGCAGGCAAATGTTCTGCGTTTTTGTTCTTCGCATAAGCCAATAGCTGCTCCAGCGAGCGCCAGTATTGCACTAATATTATCGTTCGGGAAAACCACATCTCCGCCTGTAAAAATCCCAGCTCGCGATTTTGGTAAAGCTCTTTGAGCATTTTGGGCATCGCAGCGGCGACGGGAAGCCACTTGTGAATCCGCAGGGGTTGATTAATACGCATGCCGATGAGAAAGACCACAAATTGTCCGTCTAAGGTTGCCGTTAGTCGTTCGTTTCGAATCATGCGCAAGGTCCTCGTTAACGCAACAGCGCTTGCGCTAAACCCTCAAGCGCCAAGCTAAGTGCCCCCGTAAAATCCATGTAGGCAAGCACGGGTATTAACAACAGTGATAGTACTGCGCACACGCGCGTAAGGTTTGCCAGAAATTTCCAACGACAATTGGCCGCACATTGATAAGTGGCAACGGTTACGTATAGGCTAAACAGCGCACTCAATACGATGAACGCTCGCCTGTTAAACTCGTTACCGGTCTCCATGAACAAGCCTAACGCTGACACGAGAATCGATCCCACTACTCCATACAGCCAGAACACCTTGCTAAGCGATGTCTTACCTTGCAAGGGTTCGAGAATGAAGCGATTGCTTGTTGTCACTTCTCTTCGTACACGATTTTACCGCCCACCAGGGTCTGCAATACGCGAGTTTTAGCAATTTCTTCCGCTGGAATGGTCAACGGATTGCGGTCAAGTATTATCATATCTGCATACTTACCGACTACAAGGGAGCCGGTTTCCGTGTCTTGATGCAGCTCGTAGGCGGCATTGATGGTTGCCGCACGCAGTACGGTTTCGCGCGACAACCCAGGATCTTCGCCCAGTCTTCCGCGGTATTGCACGGGTCCACCGGGAGCACTGGTTCGAGTTACGCCAACTTTAAAGGCAAACCACTCGTCCAAAGCATCGACCGGCCAATCGCTACCAAAGGCTATTCGAGCTCCTGCGTTAGCGAGCAATCCTGCGGGCTCTAATATCTTCATACGCTCGGGTCCAAAGTAGTCGCTCAATGTCAGCGTGTCACCGGCAGGTTTCTCCCACTGCATCGATAATACTGGAATAGCGTCCAGTGTCTTGAAGCGCGGAAAATCTACGGGCGCCACTAGCTCATCATGCGCGATGGCGGGTCTGATATCTGCATTGGGTAATTCCTTGCGCAGTACCGCAATAGCATCCAGTGCCGCGTGTACGGCGCCATCACCATCGGCATGCATATGCGGGTCGATACCCACCCGACCGAGCGCTACTAGAAACTTTGCCAGCACCTCGGGTGGAAAATAAACGGCGGGCCCTCGATTAGTCGAGGCTACCCATTGAGGTTTCACAGTAGATCCTACATTTTGCAAGTAGGGCTCAAGTACCGCTCCGGTGAATGCCGGTACGGCTATTACGCCATCCAAAAATAACTTGGCATTGCGCACGGTAATACCGGCACCGCGCGTGATGGTTCCTTGGTCATACTGTTTTCTAAAATCAACGACACGCGCGACAGCCGCGCTGATAGCACCCGCCTCCGAGGGTTCTATCAGTGGTGCAAAGTGCGCACGCACCGTTAGTTGACCGGCCTTCTGTGTCGCGGTAAAGGCCGCTAAATCCTCGGGTCGCCCAATGGCGTCGAGAAAGCTTGTGACACCTTGCTTGTTCATCGCCTTTAAAGCAATCACAGCCGCATCGACATTTTGTTGTGCAGTCGGTTTGGGTACGAGAGTCGCAAACACATCAAATGCCGCATCTTCAAGCAAACCGGTTGGCGCACCCTTCGCATCACGCCAAATCTTACCGCCGATCGGGTCTGAACTCGCGGCAGTAATTTTGGCAAGTGCCAAGGCCCGCGTGTTTGCGAGTACCGTATGCCCAAAAGACGAACGTAAAAGGACAGGCCTTTGGGTCTTAAGGACATCTAATACCTCGTGGCTGGTCTTCACCCCCGCAGGAATCATGCTCTCCTGAAACCAATGCACCACTTCGAGCCAGGCGTCCGGTCCCTTAAGGTTAGACTTGTCTAGGCAGAGCTGAACCTTACGCTGCAATTCAGGCACTGTCAGTGACTCATAGTTGAGGTCACACTTCAGTAAATCGGTACCCGCCTCCAGAGGATGCATATGCCCGTCGATAATACCCGGCATTAAAAAGCGTCCCTTAAGATCTACTACACGGGTTTTGGCACCCACATAGGCGTTAAGCCCCTGCTGGCTTCCCACGTAAATAATTTTTCCATCACGAATTGCCAACGCTTCGGCTTGAGGCCTAGCGCTATCGGCAGTAAAAATAATTCCATTGCGGTATACGTGGTCGGCGACCACCGCGTTCGCCGCTGATGCGACAAGAAATGCAGAAGCTACAAAAAATGATGTCGCAAGGACCAGGACGTTGCGTAATCGATGCATGGTGATAACTCCGCTAATACCCACAAGATGCGGTCAACATGGTATCGCAAAAACTCAACGCGCTTAGCGGCGTCTAACAATGACCTCAATCTTGCCGCGCGGGCCGATGAACCAAGAACCCAGCGTGCTCACGACACTGACAATCACCGAGGCCCACAACGCTGATGAAAACCCTGCGACATGCATGCCCGGCAAGATAAACGCGACCAGGGCCACCATGCCGGCGTTAACCACCAGCAAAAATAATCCGAGAGTGACAATAGTCAACGGCAAAGTCAGCAAGTAGGCGACTGGCCGTATGGTGGAATTAACCAATCCGAGCAGGATACCCGCGAGAACAAGCGTCATCGGTGTATCAATGGCGACCCCGTGGACCCAAACCGTCGCCAACCACAACCCTAGCGCAACAAGCGCCGCGCGAAGCAGAAATCCTGGCATAAGGCCTCCCTAAAGTATCGCCGTAAGGACATAGCCTAAGGTGGAGACCCTACGATCAATAATCAAGCCCCGGCAAACCCGGATCAGGTTTAGGCTCAGGTTTTTTGGGCGCGGGTGGCTTTTCTAATGTGACTTTGATTCGCGCCATCAGACGCTCCCAACTCATCCGATAATGGGCGTATTGGCGGTCCCAGGTGGCGCCTTCTGGAAATCCAGAACCCAATAGCCGTAGCGAGGTCGTACCCTTGCCATTGCGTACATCAAAAATGAAGTCATCGACTATAGCGGTATCGGTGGGCGGCATTTTGGGATCTTTCGAATAAATCAGCCGCAAACGCCGATTCACGTCAAATACGTCGATTTGTGATTCCCGTGCCGCCGGGCCCGGTTTACCCACTCTATAGATTCCGCCCTGACGAGCGTCCACGTGTGCCTCAACACCTGACCAGATACGAATCAAACCCGGATCAATCAATGCTCGCCACACTCGAGCAACAGGCGCGTTTATTTCAACCAAGTGGGCATAACCCCGGCTGCCCGTGCGAGTGGATTTGCGTGCTGCGCTCATTATCTGCAAGCCTACCTAATAAATCGATCACTACATGTTAGAATTTCGCAATCAAAGAGGAAATCGCATGGCTTATGTCGATATCGTGACCGCGCTCGCAATTTTACAATTCATGGTCTTTGGGTTTAAGGTCGGGGGCGCACGTACTCGCTACGGAGTCAAAGCGCCAGCCAGTAGCGGTCATGAGATTTTTGACCGCTATTTTCGGGTTCAGCAAAACACCCTAGAACAGCTTATTGGGCTGCTGGCGGGGTTATATCTATTTAGTCGCTACTGGAATCCAGCATGGGCGGCCGCTTTGGGGCTGGTGTATTTAATCGGGCGTGAAGTTTTTGCTGACGCCTACGTCAAGGATCCCGCCAAACGTGGCTTTGGGTTTGCGTTAACCTTCTTCCCGGTGGTGATATTGGTGCTGGGGGGATTGGGCGGAGCGGTTTGGCATTTGATCTAATTTAAAAAGCTGGGGTGACCCTTTAAGGGCCTGAGATGCTGCGCACGCGGCGAACCCATTGAACCTGATCCGGTTAATACCGGCGGAGGGAGCATTGAGTATTAATTCGTCTCTGTTTTTTGCTGTAAGTATGTCCCTAGGGCTTTTAAGTCCCTTTTCCACGCGGGCTGAAAATCACTTGGCTCAACCAGCCACGCCGCTGGATGAAATCATCGTGACCGCCACGCTACGGGCGATGCCGCAAATTGATTTAGCGAGCAGCGTATCGGTGCTTGATGCCATCACGCTGCGCGATGCAGGCCAGCAACATTTTGAAGAGGTACTCGCCTTAGTACCTAACCTCAATTGGGCGGGGGATACTTCGCGACCGCGGTATTTTCAAATTCGCGGTGTGGGTGAGTTGGAACAATATCAAGGCGCACCCAACCCTTCAGTGGGGTTTTTAATCGACGATATCGACTTTAGCGGACTGGGCGGTGCGGCGACGCTGTTCGATGTAGATCACATTGAGGTACTGCGCGGACCCCAAGGGACTTTATACGGCGCGAATGCGCTGGCCGGTTTGATTTACGTACAGAGTGCGGAGCCTTCCAAAAAATTTGGCGCTCGCGCAGAAATCGAGGCGGGGGATTATAACACTCGCTCGTTAGGTGCCGTTGTTACGGGTCCTATTGATGCGTTGAATTCCACGTTCAGACTTGCCGCCCAGCGATATACGAGCGATGGCTACTACAGCAATGCTTATTTAAATCGCCACGATACCGATCGGCGTGATGAATTGACGCTACGCGCTCGCTGGCGCTATCAACCCACCGATCAGGTACGTGTGGATGTGAGCCTATTACGCGTGGAAATCAATAATGGCTACGATGCTTGGTCCATTGACAATACGCGCACGACTCTGTCTGATAACCCTAGCGTGGATCATCAGTATTCCACGGGTCTCTCAACGCGCATAACCTGTGCTTGCCTCGGTTCCACGACCTTTACCGCTATCGGTACTTATGCCAATAGCCAAGTGCTCTACGGCTATGATGGCGATTGGGGCAACCCGTTACGCTGGGCG
>JAYUFB010000045.1:0-81035 GCA_043738945.1 Gammaproteobacteria bacterium | reverse complement strand
TGAATTTTCCCGATGCGGTTCGCCGCCAAAAACTCTCGGGAACCCCGGTAATCGATGTCACTATTGGGGCCGACGGTACACTAGTGCAGGCGCTGATTCGCCGCACCAGCGGCCACGCCGAGGTTGACGAAGCGGCGATGAGGATCTTGAAATTAGCGGCTCCCTTTGACCCGTTTCCGCGCGGCTTAAATGCTCAGCACGACGAAATACGCATCGCCTACGAATGGCAATTCCTAAGCGGCGTGGTACAAAAATCCAGCGTATTGCATTAGCGTATCGTATTAGTCAATCCTATGAGCACATCCCATTATTTAACCAATCAATTTTTGATCGCCATGCCATCGATGCGTGATCCGAATTTCGCTCAATCCGTCGCCTTGGTGTGTGAGCACAGCGCACGCGGTGCTCTGGGCCTGATTGTCAACAAGCCACTACCCATGCGTATGTCAGAAATTTTCGAACAAATGGATATTGACGTTCCCGATAGTCAACTACGTAATTGCCCAGTGTTGCGCGGTGGCCCCATGCAAACCGATCGCGGATTTGTAGTTCATCCTGCGCAAGGTACTTGGGATTCGACCCTGGCCATCTCCGATACCCTACACGTAACAACCTCGCGCGATATTTTACACGCCATGTCGCAAGGTACGGGACCATCGAATGCCGTACTTGCGCTCGGGTATGCAGGCTGGGATGGTGGCCAATTGGAGGCGGAGATCCGTGCCAACTCCTGGTTAAACGCGCCAATCGATACCAGTATCATTTTTGACTTACCGTTCGAGTCGCGGTGGCAGGCCGCCGGTCGATTGCTGGGCATCGAACTTTCTCGTCTCAGCAGCTTAAGCGGCAATGCCTGAATCACTCCGACCAACGCTTCCACAATTAGTCCTCGCCTTTGATTTTGGCCTACGTCGTATTGGCGTAGCGTGCGGCGATACGCTCAGCCGACATGCCTCCGCACTCAATGGTTTATCGGTGGGACCCAACAGTTCGCCCTGGGAGGGAGTCCATTCCTTAATACGTGAATGGCAACCGGCATTTCTGGTAGTCGGCATACCGTATAATGTGGATGGGACTGAAAACGTGATGACAAATGCAGCGCGTTCTTTTGCAAATGAGTTAGCGCACCGCTATTCACTCGAGGTTCGCTTAGTTGACGAGCGATACTCATCGTTGGAAGCCAGCAGCCGGCTACGCGAGGCCCGAGCGTCGGGGATAATTAAGCGCCGTGTTGTCAAGGCTGACATCGACGCGGTAGCCGCCTGTGTGATTCTGGAACGTTGGTTCATCGAAGGTATTTAGCATCCATGCGATCACAACAAGACTCAAAGGGGGGGCTACGCCATCTTATTAACTTACAAGGTCTTAGCCGCGATACCTTAACTAGCATTTTGGATCGCGCTGAATTTTTCCGCCGCCTACCAGGACAGCCTTCTTATTCGGGTCAAGAACTGAGCGGAGTCACGATAGCTAATCTTTTCTTCGAACCGAGCACACGCACGCACGCTTCGTTTGAACTTGCGGCACTGCGACTCGGCGCGCAGGTATTGAATTTAGACCTTCAATCCAGCTCGCGCGTTAAAGGGGAGAGCATGCTCGACACACTATTTACGCTTGAGGCGATGAATACCGACATTTTTGTAATTCGCGACTCAGAACCAGGTGTACCCGAATATCTTATTAACCACGTCGCCGCACACGTATCAGTCATCAGCGCCGGCGAAGCGCACTTATCACATCCCACACAAGGGTTACTCGATATGCTGACAATTCGCACCCACAAGCGCCATTTTGCGGGTTTGAAGGTAGCCATTGTCGGTGACATTAAACACTCCCGGGTGGCGCGCTCCGCCGCACAAGCATTGGCGACACTGGGTACCACCGACTTGCGCCTTGTCGCGCCAGAGCCACTACTACCTGACGAAGATTTTCCAGGGTCACGGCGCTTTACCCGAATCGAAGCGGGTATTACAGGTGCCGACGTCGTGATGATGCTACGTATTCAAAAAGAACGCATGGAAAAATCCACTTCTCTAAACGATGTCGCTTATTTTCGCGATTTCGGCCTAACTGCAGCGCGGCTTAAACTGGCCTCACCGAGCGTCTTGGTGATGCATCCAGGACCCATGAATCGAGGTGTCGAAATTGCCTCGGAAGTTGCCGATGGGCCACACTCCGTCATACGGGAACAGGTCAACAATGGTGTGGCGGTGCGCATGGCGGTCTTAGCGACCATCGCGACCACATTAGCTCAGCACCGTAAAGCGCTTTGACCGCCTTTTAGCCAAAATTAATTTTGGTCTCAAGATTCGAACGCGAATCCGCACTGACCAAGGCTTCTTCTAACTCAATACGACCTTCGCGCACTAAATTGTATAGCGCACTATCGAAACTTAACATCCCCCGTTCGGTACCCGTACGAATGGCTTCCTTTACCCCCATCACATCACCCTTCTTAATAAGCTCAGAAATATGCGGCGTGTTGACCATGACCTCTGAAGCTGCCACGCGCCCACCCTCTTTGGCAACCACTAGGCGCTGCGACAAAATGGCACGTAAATACTGCGAAAGATCCAAGAAAATTTGATTGTGTTGGTCGCGCGGAAACATATTGATAATGCGATCCAGCGTCTCGGCACAATTATTAGCATGGAGAGTAGAAATACAAAGGTGCCCAGTTCCGGCCAAGGCTAGCGCCGCCTCCATCGTTTCGCGGTCACGAATTTCACCCACCAAAATGACATCAGGCGCCGCGCGAACTGCGCTGCGTAAAGCGCGCGCAAAGGATTTAGTATCCAACCCGACTTCACGCTGATTCACGATCGAATTCTTATTGGAATGCAAAAACTCTATCGGATCTTCAATGGTTAAAATATGATCCGACGAAGACTCATTTCGATAATTAATCATCGCCGCCAGCGTAGTCGATTTGCCCGCTCCCGCGGCACCAACCATCAGGATGAGACCACGCTTTAACATCACCAATTCCTTGTAGATGTCAGGCATCCCAAGATCTTCTAATCTGGGCATTTCCGCGGTGATATACCGCAACACCATGGCCGGATATCCGCGTTGGTAGAAAACGTTTACGCGGAACCTTCCTAAACCTGACTCCGAGATCGCAAAGTCGATCTCCAGCTCTTCGTTAAAGTAATCAATTTGCTCCTGCGTCATTAATCCCAACGCCGCTTGTCGCACAGTCTCGGGACTTAGTACCTGTTTATTGACTGGAAATATCTTTCCTTGGATTTTAATTTTGACCGGCGCGTTACAAGAGAAAAATAGGTCCGACGCCTTGCGCTCCACCATGAGCTTAAACAAAGGCTTTGTATTCATCACATAGCTAGACGCGGCTTCAGTCATGAACTAAAACACCTGCCCTTCTTCTTCTTCAACAATCTGCAGCGATTGATCCTCTTCTTCAGGATTTTTCACTTCTCGCTTGCTGTCTAATTTCACGCGTAAGCGCAATTCATTCTTGGAGTCGGCATTGCGTAATGCATCCTCATAAGACACTTCACCGGCTTCATATAGTTCAAATAAAGCCTGATCGAAGGTTTTCATTCCCATGCGATTAGAGCGCGCCATGACATCCTTGATCTTAGTGACATCGCCTTTAAAGATTAAATCGGAAATTAACGGCGACTGCAGCATGATTTCCATAGCGGCGATACGGCCCGGCCCGGCCTCACGCGGAATTAGTCGCTGCGAGACGAGAGCGCGTAAATTTAAAGACAGGTCCATTAGCAATTGCTCGCGTCGTTCTTCCGGAAAGAAATTGATAATTCTATCAATGGCTTGGTTGGAACTGTTGGCGTGCAGAGTTGCAAGTACTAAATGTCCAGTTTCCGCGAATTGAATGCCGTATTCCATCGTTTCGCGATCACGGATTTCGCCAATCAATATGACATCGGGTGCTTGGCGCAAGGTATTCTTAAGCGCCAAGTGCCAACTTTCGCAGTCGACACCGACTTCGCGGTGCGTAATCACACAACTCTTATGTTCGTGCACATACTCCACCGGATCCTCAATGGTCACGATATGGCCACGAGTCTTTTCATTGCGATAACCAATCATCGCTGCCAATGTAGTAGACTTACCAGAACCCGTACCACCCACCAAGATCACAAATCCACGCTTAGATAGCACTACTTCTTTTAATATTGATGGCAGAGCCAATTCTTCGAACGAAGGAATTTTTGCGTTAATAGTACGCAGCACAGCACCCGTGTGGCCCTGCTGCACGAAGGCACTCACACGGAACCGCCCAATACCTGGGGGCGAAATCGCAAAGTTGCACTCCTTGGTCGAATCGAACTCTTTGGTTTGGCGGTCATTCATAATGGCTCGGACCATTCCCGCCGCCTGTTCCGGCGAGAGCGAACGTTCAGACTGAGGTCGTATTTCACCGTCAATCTTGATTGCCGGAGGAAAACCCGCAGTCACAAACAAATCGGAACCCTTCTTGTCGACCATGCGTCGCAGCAAATCCTGCATTAATCGAATAGCTTGTTCGCGTTCCATTTAAATGCTGTCCTTGTTTTGCGCCTTGTAACGCGCTTCTTCACGGCTTACCACGCCCTTTTGCACCAAATCCTGCAAACATTGGTCCAGCGTTTGCATACCCTGACCCTGACCCGTTTGAATAGCCGAATACATTTGCGCAATCTTTCCTTCGCGGATTAGATTGCGGATCGCGGGGGTACCGATCATGATCTCATGCGCCGCAATCCGGCCACCGCCCACTTTTTTCATAAGTGTTTGCGAGATTACTGCCCGTAAACTCTCCGATAACATGGCACGTACCATGTCTTTTTCGGCCGCCGGGAACACATCGACGATACGATCAATAGTCTTAGCGGCAGAGCTGGTATGTAACGTGCCAAACACCAAATGCCCGGTTTCAGCCGCCGTCAATGCTAAGCGAATTGTTTCAAGATCGCGCATCTCGCCCACTAACACAACATCAGGATCCTCACGCAAAGCCGAGCGCAGCGCTTCTGTGAACCCAAGCGTATCGCGATGCACCTCGCGCTGATTGATCAAACTACGCTTACTTTCATGCACAAACTCGATAGGATCCTCAATCGTGATAATGTGATCTGGACGATTGTCATTACAATGATTGACCATACCCGCTAAGGTGGTGGATTTACCAGATCCGGTAGGCCCGGTCACCAGCACCAGGCCGCGCGGCAACATGCACAGATCTTTGAATGTTTTCGGTGCGTTCAACTCGTCCAAGGATAGTATGGTCGATGGAATACTGCGGAAAACGGCACCGGCACCGCGATTATGATTGAACGCATTGACACGGAAGCGGGCTAATTTAGGTATTTCAAATGAGAAGTCAGTTTCGTAAAACTCTTCATAGGCCTTACGCTGCTTATCATTCATGATGTCATACACCATGCTATGCACTTCTTTGTGCGCCAAAGCTGGCATATTGATGCGCTTGATATCGCCGTCCACCCGAATCATGGGGGGCACCCCTGCTGATAGGTGTAAATCCGATGCATGATTCTTTACTGCGAAAGCGAGAAGCTGAGCGATATCGACCGCCATATGCGGCTCCTAAATTAAGCTATTTATGTAGCCACTATTATATAAGACAGGGTCACCCTCTAATATGTTAATTGGTCCGCAGAATTTAGCGCTTAACGTCAATCTAGTGCAATCTCGCATCGAATTAGCCGCTCAAATTGCCGGTAGAGCCCCTTCTGGGGTCACATTGATCGCAGTCAGCAAGACCCAGACTAGTGCGGCATGCCGAGCGGTTGCCGCAGCTGGAGTTACGGATTTTGGAGAAAATTACCTTCAGGAAGCAGTTTCAAAGATAGATTCCCTAAGTGATTTGAAACTGTGCTGGCATTTCATCGGTCGTTTGCAGTCCAATAAAACTCGCACTATTGCCCTTTATTTTGATTGGGTCCACGGAATCGATCGATTCGAAATAGCCAAACGTCTGTCGGATCAGAGATCTTTACACAGCAACCCGTTAAACCTCTGTATTCAAGTCGCATTGGTTCCAGAACCTACTAAGGCCGGCCTCTATCCCGAGGAAGTATCTGATCTCGCGCGAAAAATTACAGCGCTACCCCGCGTGCGGCTGCGCGGCTTAATGTGCGTACCCCCAGCGCAAACCGACACCCGTGAACAATTAACGGTGTTCATTCGCTTAAAACAGCTACTCGATCAATTAAATGACCAAGATTTGCAGCTAGACACCCTTTCAATGGGAATGAGCGAGGATTTTGAGACTGCTATCGCCGCGGGAGCTACCCACGTGCGAATCGGATCGGCCCTATTCGGACCCAGAACTTTCGAACCAAGAATTAAAGGAAACCCATGAACACAATACGTAGATTGGCATTCATCGGCGGCGGCAATATGGCGGCAGCGCTTATCGGGGGTCTTGTTAAGCGCGGACTCCCCAGCGGCCATATCGTAGTGGCCGATCCTAGCGAAGAACAGCGCAACCGCTTAAGCCGCGACTACGCTATCGAGGTCACTAATGACAATGTCACGGCTATTCGAGGCGCAGAAGTAATAATCCTTGCGGTAAAACCGCAGCAAATGCGCGCCGCAGCCTTAAGCCTTGCTCCAAACCTGAGCCAGCATCCGCTCATAATTTCGGTTGCAGCAGGAATCCCTCATGCCGCCTTGGCGCGCTGGCTCGGACCCGACATACCAGTGGTACGCACCATGCCCAATCGGCCTGCCTTGAACGGCTTTGGTGCCACAGGACTATACGCTCCAGCTAATGTCGGTGCCGCCTATCGTGCCTTGGCGGAATCTATTCTGGCTGCAGTGAGTGCAACGGTATGGGTAGAACATGAATCTCAGATGGACACTGTCACCGCACTCTCAGGCAGCGGCCCCGCCTATTTTTTCCTATTTATGGAAGCCCTTCAGGCGGCCGCTCATGAGCGCGGCTTACCCAATGAGATTGCGCATCAATTGACACTGGAAACCGCGTTTGGTGCGGCACAAATGGCGCGACATTCCACCGAACCTTTAAGCAAGCTGCGCGAACAAGTGACCTCTAAAGGCGGGACAACCGCAGCGGCACTTGCAGTATTAGATGCAGCAGGACTACGCGCCATCGTAGGCCATGCCGTGGCGGCGGCTGATCGCCGCTCTGCTGAACTGGCGCTAGAATACGGTGGCGAAACCCCACCTGCGCAGAACTAGACATATGGAAGCTATTAGGTACATCGTTGATACCTTGCTCTGGTTGCTAACCTTAGCCTTTGTGCTGCGCTTAATTTTTCAAATCGTACGTGCTGATTTTCGCGACCCCATGGCAGACGCCATCGTCCGGGTCACGAATTGGCTGATTTTACCGCTGCGCCGCGTCTTGCCGCCTATCCGTAAAATTGATACCGCCACAGTTTTAGCGGTGCTTATCGTCGCGAGTGCACGCACCGCTGCGGCCTTGGCACTCGGCGGTTACGGGTATGCTGACCCTGTGAATTTTCTAAGAATAACGCTAGTGGGCCTAGTTGACACGGTGTTGCGCATCTACCTTTTCGCGCTCCTAATCTATTGGCTGACCAGCTATTTGTCGCCAGGTGGCTACGCGCCGGGTGTGCGCTTGTTCGGTCAAGTATGCGAACCCATCTTAAAACCTGTACGAAAAATAATCCCACCCATAGGACAAATCGATTTTTCTGTACTATGGATTTCGATCGCCATTGGCGCCTTATTAATTCTACTGCGCTCACCAGCAATAGCGTCTATATGACTGAAATCACAGCAAACGGTGCGCTCGAATTGAATACGCAAGAGCCTTCCATTAGGCGCGAAAGCTAGAAATATAAGGGTTCCTACGATCTAATTTAGGAAATTTTTTTCGCAATTTCGCTAAACATCCGCTTTTTTCTGTGTTATTTTCGGCGCCGAGTTGAATTTTTGGGCATTTAACGCCCGTTTTCGCAAACCACCAGGAGATTTTAATATGGCGAAAAAGAATGCAGCACCGACCAAGTCTGAAATTCTCACTAGCATTTCGAAGGAAACAGAGCTCTCCAAGAAACAGGTCGGAGCCGTGTTTGATTCACTTTCGGCTTCGATCAAGAAGAGTCTGCGCGGTCATGGCGTGTTTACCCTTCCCGGTCTTTTGAAGATGAAGGTTGTCAAGAAGCCCGCCACTAAGGCCCGTGAAGGCGTGAATCCTTTCAACGGGGAAAAAATGATGTTCAAGGCGAAACCTGCGAGCAAGAAAGTGCGTATTGCCGCGCTCAAAACGCTTAAGGAATTCGTGAACTAGTTTCTTTAGCATTCCGGACGACCGAGATCTCAGTCGCTCCGGAATGTATCTATCAATACTTGGCGCAATTCCGCCAGCCGGCCGTGAAAATAGTGACCCGCACCCGACATCACGATAAGCGTAGGTTTAGGGACCTGCAATCCACTCCAGTCGATAACGCCCTGAGGCTCGACCACGTCGTCAGCATCGCCTTGAATCACCCACCAAGGGCAGCTAGGGGTCTTTAATCCGGAAAAATTAAAACGACCGATCGGTGGCGCAATACTGATCAACCGGGCCAATGGGTAAATTTCGCTTAAGCGTAAGGATACGAAAGCGCCAAAGGAAAATCCCGCCAGCACCACGCCTCTGCCCGGCCAACGTTTTGCGCCCCACTCGACTATTCGCAGCGCATCAGCGGTTTCGCCCTCGCCGCCATCATAGGTACCAAAGCTGCTGCCCACTCCTCGAAAATTGAACCGCAGTGTCGGAAGATTCAGACTTTTGAAGGCACGCGCCACGGTGGTCACTACTTTGTTGTCCATAGTACCGCCATACGAGGGATGCGGATGACAGATAACCGCGTACAGCGTCCCTACCATGCCCGGATCATCGACTATCGTCTCAATCGACCCTTCCGGACCATCGATAAGCAGAGACTCGCTCAGATGCAACGCCACCAGAGCCTAATAGCTCCGATAACATCATCAATTTCATCCACAAATTGCAACATCCACTCCATAGTTACACCTTAGTCCATTATCATTGTCGCGGACCGTGAACGCTTTCACAAGCTCAAGGATTCTTATTCACCCATGCAGCGAATCGTTATACTGAATCCCAAGGGTGGCTCAGGTAAAACCACGATATCGACTAACCTCGCGAGCTATTTCGCGAGCCAGGGTGACCGCCCTGTACTAATTGACAACGATCCGCAAGGCTCAAGTAGCCGATGGCTTAAAAAGCGCAAGCCGCACCAGGCGTTTATCCATGGCATCGCGGCATTTGAACGCAATAACAGTATGACTCGCGCATGGCAAATGCGGATTCCCCCCGAGGCTGCCCATGTCATTGTTGATACGCCGGCAGCGGTTCCATCGCAGCAGATGCCAGAAATGACCCGCGACGCCGATGCCATTATTGTGCCGGTACTTCCCTCGGACATCGATATACACGCGTTTTCGAAATGTATTGCCGACCTGCTTTTGATCGCAAAAGTGCGACGCGACGAAAATCGGATCGGTGTAGTTGCGAACCGTGTGCGGCGCAGTACAGTCGTTTATCAATCCCTCATGCGATTTTTAGACACACTTCGCATACCGGTCATCACGACCTTGCGAGATTCGCAGAACTACGTGCGCGCTGCCGAACTTGGCGTCGGCTTACACGAAATGAAAACTCATCAGGTATTACAAGATTTAGAAGACTGGAAACCATTGCTTGACTGGTTGAACGCCAAGGCACCGACATGGCGACCCATTGTCAATTCACAACCGGGGAATGCTGCTTAGATCACAATATATTTCTTGCGATTACTTATCCCAATTACCGCGGATCTTCTCGGTCCAAGTTTTATAACTATGCCAGTTATAAAGACTATTTGTGATCGCTGCATGCCGACCACCGGGTTTATATAATTTAACCGGCGCGCTTCCCGGTTTAACAATACCTGGTTCGGAGCGTGGACTGCGTCGGTCCACGCCTGTGTACCTAACTTGCTCTCTGAATTCACTCATCGTTGCGTTACCTCGGTCGATGTAAGGACGTTATGCGTGACGCGTCTTTCCTGACAGGAACTGTGTCACAGGCAATGCCCACTCGTCCTAAGCTCAAGCATACGTTGGGATGCGCCTCTCACAGAATGTCGCGGTAAGTTAAATGCGCGAGGTTTACGCTACGCGACTAAACGATAGCACGGCGTGTATTGGGCACCATTGAGCTTCATACGCCCCTGAGCCACAAAGGCCTTAAGTAACTGATCTAAGGGCTCCATAACGGCCGGTTCACCGCGAAGCTCAAACGGTCCGTGACGCTCGATGGCACGAATACCATATTCCTTGACGTTACCGGCCACTATTCCGGAAAAAGCGCGCCGCAAATCCGCCGCCCGCTCGTGCACCGGTCGATCCATGGCGAGCGATAAAGAATTCATATTTTCGTGCGTCACTTCAAAGGGTCGCTGAAATTCTGCGGGAATTTTCAGTAACCAGTTATAGCAGTAGGAATCGTTATTTTGCCGACGGTAATCACGAACCTTAGATAGTCCCTGAACCATGGCGCGCGCCACCGCCGCAGGGTCATCAATAATTATCTGATAACGCGATTGCGCGACAGGCCCTAACGTCGCGCCGATAAAGTGATGGATTTGTTCAAAGTACTCGGCGCTACCAGAAGGCCCTGAAAACACCACAGGAAACGGCAATTCAACGTTCGCGGGATCAGTCAAAATTCCGAGCAAATAGAGAATTTCCTCAGCGGTACCCGCACCACCCGGAAACACCACGATACCATGACCCAAACGCACGAACGCCTCTAAACGCTTCTCGATATCCGGCATGATCACCAACTGACTTACAATGGGGTTGGGCGATTCAGCGGCAATTATCCCCGGCTCTGTGATCCCGAGGTACCGACCACCGACGATACGTTGTTTGGCATGACCAATAGTTGCACCTTTCATCGGACCTTTCATGGCACCGGGACCACAACCGGTACACACGTCTAAATAGCGTAGGCCAAATTCATAACCCACTTTTTTGGTGTAATCGTATTCCAGCCGACCGATTGAGTGCCCCCCCCAGCAAACCACTAAATTTGGCCGCCCTTGTGACTCCAGCACCCCTGCATTGCGCAAGATATAAAACACCGCATTGGTGATACTTGCAGAGCGGGTCAAATCGAATCGGCCACTCTCCATGATTTCATTCGAGATAAAAACCACATCGCGCAACACCGCGAACAAATGCTCTTTCAGGCCCTTGATCATCTGACCGTCCACAAATGCAGTAGCCGGGGCGTTTTTAATTTCAAGTTTGATACCCCAGGCTTGGCGCACAATCTTCAAGTCAAAATCACGGTATTTATCAAAAATTATCCGCGCATCATCAATATCGCTACCAGAATTAAGCACCGCGAGCGCGCACTGACGAAATAGGGGATACAGGCCGCCTTGACCGGTATCATGTAGCTGTTCGATTTCTTGCCGGGATAAATGCTCCAGGCTGCCTTTAGGAGTTACCCGTGCGTCGACCATATCCGACGAAAGAATAGTTGTTTCCAAGGGTTAAATTTCCTTCAAGGTAAAATATCGATGGGTATATTGTCTTGCGTCAGCATCCAAACCTCGACCATATCGGAGTTCGATAGCGCAATGCAGCCGTTGGTCCAATCACTAGAGGTGTAGTAAGAGGCCGGGTGGTGCGGGACGTTGGGTTGTCCGTGAATCATAATTGACCCTCCTGGTACCCATCCACGGCGACGCGCGCGTTGCGCATCCTCTTGATTGGGATAGGACACCTGGATCGACAGAAAAAAGTCACTGCGAGTATTGCGGCGAGTCAGTAAATAATGCCCTTCAGGGGTTCGAAAGTCGTGCTCACGCTCCTTTTGACCGGTAGGACTCAAGCCAAGCGCGACCGCATATTCGCCAAGCAACTGGTTATCATTGTATAACAACAGCTTATGCTCTGACTTACGCACAACCGCTCGCGTCGCTGCAACCCGCTCGGCTGCCGTAAGTGGGGAGTAGCTTAGGCAAGCAACCATGCTCCACAGCAAAAGACGACGTATTGGATTGAACATAAACAAAATTATAGCGCGATCATCGAACGGGAAAATCGGCGCTAGATCACGTCCTGGGTATAATGCACGGCATGCGCATGCGACATTTCGGTTTTTTTATAACCTATTCATTGATAGTTGGATGTGCCGCAGAAACTGCCATCAAACCTGAGTTTCTTGACGAACGCACCGGAATTACCGTAGCAGCATTGCAAGATCCGATTGAAATGGTACAACTCGGAACCTTAAGTCTCGGCAAGCGTGCCAGTTTTGCCTATTTTGGCCCCGTGGAATGGAATCGAATGGGCGCAACTCAATTCGGCTTGTGGGTACACATAGCGCCAGGCAACGATCAGCCTATCCGGGACATTCACGAGGCGACCGCCGTGGTACTGGTACTCGATAATAAGGCTGTACCGTTAGTGCTCATAGAAGCGCCGCCTCTCGAAAAAGAACCGTATGAACCCAAAATCTCTTGGGGACAAAGCGCCTATTTTGAATTAAATTCAGCAACGCTTTCCCATTTGGGCGATAGTCGAAAAATCGAGCTGCAATTTCGCGGCCAAAATATCCAAACTGTACGCTTCACCGAAAGCCATGATAACCGTGCCATTTTATCGGAGTACGCTCGCGCACGCCATGCGGCTCCGTAGACGACGCGTCAACCGCATTTTGAATCGCCGCAATTCAAACATGTGTTGCAACCATCCATCATCACCATAGCAGCCGTACTACATTTAGCACACAACTGGGCACCTTCCGGAAAATGCGACTTTGAAAAAGCGTCCGTCTGCTTAGTGCGTGCCTCGAATTCGGCACGCTTTTCCTGCACTAGCTTGCGTTGATGTACATCGAGTTCGGGTTTCTTAAGAAGTCCGATCGATTGTAGGTGCCGTTCAATCACGTAGCCCAATTCGGCAATTGTTGATGGCATAAACTTGCCACCGGGTTGCCAATAGCCGCCGCGCGGATCGAATACCGCCTTGAGCTCGTCGACCAGAAAGGTCGTGTCACCGCCCTTGCGAAAAACCGCCGATATCACGCGGGTAAGCGCCACAATCCATTGGAAATGGTCGAGATTTTTGGAATTTATAAATACTTCGAAAGGTCGACGCTGCTCGTGCGGGGTTCCCTCATTCAGCAATATGTCGTTAATCGTCACGTACATGGCATGATCAGATACCGGCGTTTTAATCTTATACGTCGATCCGATCAGTACCTCAGGCCGCTCTAATTTCTCATGCATCCAAATGACATTGTCTTGAGTCTTAAGTGCCTCTTTGGCAAGCGGCACCTCTTTAGTCTGAGGCTTAAGAACGCGATACTTGGCAATTTTTTTGTCGATTTTAATATGAGTCATGATCAAAATTTCCCGTAATAGCCTTCTTTCAAGGCGTCAAAGAGATTGGCAGCGGAATGCATTTCGCCGTCATACTCAATCTCATCATCACCTTTCGCTTCGATTTCAGTACCGTCCTCGGTCGTAAATACATACGTCGTGTTCTTAAGATCTTCATCTTTGACCAATACACCTTGAAATGCCTCAGGATTGAAACGAAAAGTGGTGCAGCCTTTTAAGCCTTTTTCATAGGCATAGCGATAAATATCTTTGAAATCTTCATACGGATAATTAGTCGGAACATTCGCAGTCTTCGAGATGGACGAATCTATCCAAATTTGCGCAGCCGCCTGAATATCCACATGTTCCTTGGGGCCAATATCATCCGCTGACACAAAGTATTCTGGCAATTTTTCCGCTGGGTTTTGTGAATCTGGAACTGCGCGCGAATTAACTAACTCGCGATATGCTAGCAATTCAAATGAAAACACATCGACTTTTTCTTTTGATTTCTTACCTTCCCGAATCACATTGCGAGAGTAGTGATGGGCGAACGACGGCTCAATACCATTTGACGCGTTATTAGCAAGCGACAGCGAGATTGTTCCGGTGGGCGCTATAGATGTATGGTGCGTAAAGCGCGCCCCTATTTCCGCAAGCTCATCAACTAACTCCGGCGCGGCTTCAGCAATTCGCTGCATATATCGGCTATAGCGAGCATGCAGTACTCGACCTAAAATACGCGCGCCTACACGCCATCCATCTTTAATCATTTCAGGGCGCTTGCGCAGCATTTCAGGTGTCACATTAAACTCTTCATTCATGATCGGCGCCGGACCCTTCTCGCGGGCCAATTCCAATCCTGCTTCCCAACCCGCCATTGCCATTTCACGCGATACATTCTGTGAGAAAGCTACCGATTTCTTCGAACCATACTTCATGCATAACATCGTGATAGCGGATCCTAATCCTAAAAAACCCATGCCATGGCGGCGCTTGCGCAATATTTCATCGCGCTGTTGCGCCAGCGGTAGGCCATTAATCTCCACCACGTTATCCAGCATGCGGGTGAACACTTTCACCACCTTACGATAGGTCTCCCAATCAAAACGCGCATCATCGGTAAACGGATCGATCACAAACTTCGTGAGATTCACTGAACCCAACAGACATGAGCCGTAAGGTGGCAATGGCTGCTCCCCGCAAGGATTAGTGGCGCGGATATTCTCCACCCACCAATTATTGTTCATCTCATTTACCTTATCGATCAAAATAAATCCGGGTTCGGCGAAATCGTAGGTAGACGACATTATCAAATCCCACACACGACGCGCAGGCAACATTTTATAAATCTTACACGCGACTAATCCGGCATCATTCGACACATAGCCGGCAGTACTCGGCCATTCACGCCAAACAAATTTCATTGAGTCCGCAATATCGGGTTGGTCCGCTTCAAACTCTTTGATGTCTAGAGGAAAAGCAAGGCACCATTGGCCGTCGTTCTTGACGGCGTTCATGAATTCATCCGTAATCAATAAGGACAAATTAAACTGACGCAGCCGTCCATTTTCACGTTTGGCGCGAATGAACTCCAACACATCCGGGTGTCCTATATCAAAGGTTCCCATTTGAGCTCCCCGCCTACCGCCGGCGGAGGACACCGTAAAACACATTTTGTCGTAGATATCCATAAAGGACAGCGGCCCGGAGGTATAGGCACCGGCTCCCGACACGTAGGCGCCACGCGGACGTAAAGTAGAAAACTCATACCCTATTCCGCAACCGGCTTTAAGAGTCAGTCCCGCTTCATGCACCTTATTCAAGATATCGTCCATCGAATCACGAATCGTGCCCGATACGGTGCAATTGATCGTCGAGGTTGCTGGCTTATGCGCCAATGCGCCGGCATTTGAGGTCACTCGACCGGCGGGAATGGCGCCTTGGCGTAATGCCCACAAAAACAACTCGTACCATTGCTCACGTAATTCTTCTATTTCTACATCAGCTAAGGCTCGTGCTACACGCTTATAAGTATCGTCCATTGAGTGGTCGATTGGTGAGCCGTCCTTGGCCGTCAAACGATATTTCTTATCCCAAATATCAATTGATGCGTCTTGAAACGGAATGCTACCAACGCCTTTGGGCTGTATTTTAACCACCGTGTTCATGTTTATTAATGCCGCTCCATTGCAAAAAAAACCAAGCCCCATCGCAAATTTCTTTTGGATGCAGAATAATTTAACGTTTGGGGAACAAGAAAATTCAGTAACCACAACATATTGTGTCAGGGGTAGAAGGTTAAAACGTGTGGATGACCAGCGCAAGGGATTTTAAATAGTTTTCGTGTTAAAAAATACTTATACATTTCAATAACTTATCGATATTTTCCGAGAAACTGCCTGATTACACCATGTGAGCCACCCGTCAAGTGAAAAAGAAGCCAATCGCAACATCTTGTGTTGGCACCATGTTTAACAATATCGGGGCTTGATTTTCGCTATTTACGGTTGACTTTCATCATCCACTAAAGATTAATTTGATAAAAAAACTGGTACCTGCCGTTGAAATGCTTACCAGGATCCCAATTTTTACCTGCATGCAGAGTTGTTCTGCCACATTTAAGGAGTTCGGCAATGACTGTATTACGTTATGAACCCTGGTCCCTTGTGAGCCGCCTACAAAAGGATATTGATCGCCTGTTTAGCGCACCGATGACCACCGCAGCGGACAGCGGCGCTTGGGTACCACCTGTCGATATTCATGAAGAAACTCAAGCCTTTGTGCTGCACGTCGACCTTCCTGGCGTCGACCCCAAGGCGGTTGAAATCACTGCCGATCAAGGCATTCTCACGGTGCGTGGGCAGCGAGAAGCCTTGCGTCCCGAGGCACGCGAGGGTTATCGCCGTATTGAGCGCACTAATGGCGAGTTCCAGCGGCGTTTTAGTTTGCCGGAAAGTGCGGAAACCATGAGCATCAAGGCAAAGTTTCACAATGGAGTGTTGGAAGTCACGATACCCAAACAGACTATGGTGCAACCACAAAAAATCCTAGTGGAAGCCGCGTAGCGGGCCAGCAAATAGGAAGTTGTGCGGCGCAACCCTATAATGTCGAGGCTGTCAATTTGGAGCCGTACGGAACCTTCCGTCCGGCTCCATTGTCCCTCTTACCGCTATCCAACTACTTTTAAGGACCACGCAATGAATCTGCGTTTCAAATTTGCGGCAGTTACCATACTAACGACTGCTCTTCTTAGTCCGATTACCATTTCTCCCGCTTTAGCGGCATTGCCGCTTGCGGATGCGCCGTTTCCGTCACTTGCCCCAATGGTCAAGCGCATCTCGCCTGCCGTGGTTAATGTGGCCACCAAGGGCACTATAAAGGAACAAGCCAACCAGCAAAATCCATTGATGGAGGATCCTTTTTTTCGCCGCTTTTTCCCACCCGGTGGCAAACCACGCGAGCGAGAATTTCAGAGTGCGGGTTCTGGAGTTATCGTCGATGCGAAAAACGGCTACATTATTACCAATCACCATGTGGTCGAGAACGCCAGCGAAATTACCATTACTCTACTTGATAATCGCACCTTTGAAGCCAAGGTTATTGGCAGCGATGAAGGGGCGGATATTGCCGTACTGCAAGCCAAGCAACCGAACTTAGTCGCGATGCAATTAGGCGATTCAACTCATCTAGATGTCGGTGATTACGTGGTTGCCGTCGGCAACCCATTTGGGCTTCAACATACAGTAACCGCGGGCATTGTCAGCGCGCTCGGACGCACCGGCATAAATCGTGAGGGCTATGAAGATTTTATACAAACCGACGCTTCCATCAATCCGGGTAATTCCGGTGGTGCCTTGGTTAATCTGCGCGGCGAACTGATCGGTATCAATTCTGCAATTTTGTCGCAAAGTGGCGGCAATATTGGTATTGGTTTTGCAATTCCGATCAACATGGCGAAGGGCGTCATGGATCAACTCATTAAGTATGGCAAAGTAAAACGCGGCGTCTTAGGTGTCAATATTTATAATGTAACGCCCGACATTGCCAAGGAATATGGTTTGAGTGAATCTGCTGGCGCGTTAGTGGGTGGTGTCGTGCCAGGATCTTCGGCGGAACATGCTGGCGTAAAAACCGGTGATATTATTACCTCTCTCAACAATAGATCCATGAAGGATGCAAGCGAACTACGAAATTCTATCGGTATGTTGCGGGTGGGTGATAAGATCGAAATTGGTCTATTGCGCGATGGAAAACCTGTCAAAGTGATGGCCTTAATTGCTGATCGCGGCGAATCAGAGATCGCCAAAGCGGTGGACATTCATAAAGGCCTGGACGGTGCTGAGCTAATCGATGCCGAGGGCGGCGGCGTTCTCGTCAAGACAGTACAGGAAGGAAGTCCCGCTGCGGAAGCGGATCTGCGTGTCAACGACAAGATCGTAGGAGTCGGACGCACGCCGGTTACCAACACCAAAAGCCTGCGCCAAGCCGCAAAGGGCGTATCCGTATTGTTGCTAAATGTGCGGCGCGGTGCCGCGATTATTCTGATTCCTATTCGTTAAGCATGCGCTCGTTATCCATATGCGTATTGGGCGGAACCGGGTTCTTGGGGACCCGGGTTACCGTCCGATTACTCAAGGAGGGGCACCAGGTCACAGTGCTTTCGCGCGATCGCGAACAGCACAAACATTTACTCGTGCTGCCCGGACTTAAGCTTGAAAATTGCGATGTATATGACGCAGCTTCGCTCGGTGAACGCCTGCGCGGCCAGGATATCGCAATCAATCTCATTGGAATCCTTAATGAACGCGGCTTCGGAGGAGCAGGCTTTCGTCGCGCCCATACGGAATTGACGCGAGGCCTGGTGCAAGCCGCACGCTCTGCAAATATTACTCGACTGTTGCAGATTTCTTCACTGAAAGCTGCGAGCGATGCCCCAAGCTATTATCTAAAATCCAAAGGCGAGGCAGAGAAAATCATTCAAGCGCAGAAATCCGAACTTGATTGGACAATTTTTCAGCCTTCGGTCATATTTGGTCCTGGCGATTCGTTTCTAAATCGATTTGCCAATCTTTTAGGATCTTTGCCAATCGCATTTCCGCTCGCAAAACCAAATGCACGTTTTCAGCCAGTACATGTCGACGACGTAGTCGACGCGATAATCCATTGCTTAAATGGGGGTGCGACCAGTCGCAAAACTTATCAGCTGGGGGGACCTGAAATTTTTACTCTTCGCGACATTGTGTCGCTGGTCGCCAAAATTACCGGCCATCATCGCCTGATCATCGGATTGCCCGATTTTCTAGCGCGTGTTCAAGCGCTACTCATGGATTTTGTCCCCGGTCGACCGTTTTCTAGCGATAACTACCGATCATTATGTGTGGACTCCGTGTGCGACCGCGATGGGTTTGCCGAACTCAATATCAAGCCACAGTCCCTAGAACCTACTGCACGGCAATTTTTAGGAGCTTTGGAAAACAACGCGCAGTTGAGTCAGTACCGGAAGCGCTCCCGTAGCCTATCTTGAGCGACCTTACTGGCCGAAACCCTCAGGCCGCGCAAATGGCTGACGAATCGATGGTGCGCACTCTAGCTGCGCAAATTGAGGCCATCTGGCCGCAAGAGCAGACACTGCTCGCGCGCTACTCTTTACCTCGTACGGCGCGCATTCTTGACGTAGGATGTGGAACCGGCGAATTCACCGCCCGCATGGCGGCTCTGCTGCCGGACGCTACACTAACCGGCGTCGATATCCTAGAAAACTCGCTCGTCATCGCAAGATCTCGACATGCCGCGCTCGGCCCGCGCGTGCAATTCCGGCAAGAAGATGCTTTTCACTTAAGTTATCCTGACGCGTCTTTCGATTTAGTCGCGTGCCGACATGTCACTCAATCCATACCCTCACCTGAATTAGTACTCGCGGAATTAATCCGAGTCGCGCGGCATGACGGTTGGGTGCACGTACTGTCTGAGGACTACGCCATGCTCCACATGATGCAGGGCGTACTCGATCCGGATGAATTCTTTCGGCGCGGACCCATAGAATTTTCCCGACGCACACATTCGGATGCGCGCGTCGGGCGACGTACCTGGGCATTACTGAAGGCCCTCGGATTACAAGATTTACGAGTTGATTATGTCATCGTCGACACTATTCGCGTTGCACGTGCAACGCTCGCGGCTATTTTCACTGCGTGGCGCGACGGTTACACGCAGGCACTAGCCAACGCGGACTTCCCCTTGCCACTGGTAGGCCGTCATTTCGACCAAATAATTACGAGCGTTCTTGATCCGGATCAATATGCCGTGTGGTTCGTACCCATTGTAAGTGGTCGCAAGAGAGCTGTTACTTAAGGCTTAAGGCGCCCCGCCACTCAGGCACGCTCTCGCTCTATTGCACGCCGTTGCCGCTCTGCTGCCTCCCAGCGCTCATCCTCGATCTGGCGCATTACGGCCACAACGTCGGCGCTCGCCTCATCATGTACAAAGTGGCCGGTCAGCACTGAATCGGGCTTAAGCTCCCCCGCTTCATAGCGCTGCCAGATCTCATGCGCGTATTCGCTGGTTAATAACTCGGGCGCCGTTTTACCAAAAGTCTCACGCATGTTATTAATATCGCGCGCCAGCATCCGAAAGGCATTGTTATTACCGGCGGCGTCGACCGCCTGAGGCAAATCGATAATCACGGGGCCATTCGCGTCCATGAGTACGTTGTACTCAGATAAATCACCATGAATAAGTCCGACACATAACATTCTAACGATCTGACTGATCATAAAAGCATGGAAACGTAAGGCTTGCCCTACGGTGAGAGTCACTTCATTAAGACGGGGTGCGGGATTGCCGTGCTCATCTTGCACCAACTCCATCAATAGTACGCCTTCGTATACCATATGAGGCCGCGGCACCCGCACACCGGCATTAGCGAGTCGATAAAGCGCATCCACTTCGGCGTTCTTCCACTCCGCCTCCTGCACCTTGCGGCCATGGCGTCCTCCGCGCCCCATCGCACGTGCATCGCGACTACTGCGCGTCTTGCGACCCTCCTGATATTGCGCCAGCTTGTGGAAGCCACGATGCTCAGCTTCCTTATAGACTTTGGCACAACGGATTTCATTGCCGCAGGCCACCATAAAAATCGACGCTTCCTTACCGCTCTTAAGTCGCCGCACTACGGCATCGACAATGCCATCATCAACTAATGGCTGTAAGCCCTTCGGAATCTTCATCAGGTACGCAGGTAACTAGCGCCATTCACATCAATGATGCTACCGGTCATCGCGCCCGGCGCATCCAACGCGCAGTACACTACCGCATTCGCAATCTCATCCATGCGGTTAATTCGGCCCAAGGGGTGCTCACCGAGGATGGCCGCTCCCTTTGGTCCGTTCAAACTGGCCTTTGCCATTTCTGTCTCTACCCACCCGGGAGCCACGCAAAATACATACACGTCGCGGGCTGCTAGTGCCTTGGCTAACGACTGACTCAAGGCATTAAGTCCCGCCTTGCTGGCCCCGTAGGCTGGCGCATCAGGTTCACCCCGAAACGCCCCGCGCGAAGATACGTTTACAATTCGCCCCCGCCCGAAGGCAGAATTCACAACCTGCTTACGCGCAGACATCGACTGAGCTGCGAGAAACGAAAGATTCGCCGGCCCCACAAGATTAGTCGCTAGAGTTCGTTGCCATAACTCCTGCCAGATATCATAACTGGCGATCAGCGGCGGATGGTCCAAGAAAATCCCAGCGTTATTGACCACCACATCAACGCTCCCCAAAGTATCTGAAACCTCCGCCCATAATCTCAAGGTGGCCGCCCCATCCACAAGATCCGCACAAACCAAAAGATGACCGGTACCCGCAAGGCTTCCCAGAACAGCCTCAGCCGCAGCCCTATTGGAATGGTAGTGAAGCGCAACCCGTGCGCCCCGACTCGCCAATTCGGCAGCGATTGCACTACCGATACCGCGCGATCCTCCGGTGACTAGAGCAATGGGATGAGGGGGATGAAGTGCCATACGTCTTCGCATTATAGTCGCATTAGTACTGTATAAATTACCAATTGGTATTATTAAATGATACTTTCATTAAGACTATCGACAGCCAAAGCCTAGGAGCAGATCGTGGCACAACGAACACAAGTCGTGAATGAATTGAAGCGAGTACTCAAGGAACGCGGAATCACCTATGCAATGGTCGCAAAAAAAATGCTGTTGAGCGAAGCAAGCATCAAGCGACTATTCTCAGTAGGCGATTTTTCGCTAAAGCGCATTGACGATATATGCGAAATAGCCGGGCTACAAATGCTGGAACTCGTGGAGCGAGCAAACGAGCATGCCATGCCCTCGAATCGGTTAACTATCGCCCAAGAACAGGAAATTGTCTCCGATCCTAAGTTATTTCTGGTCACCTGGTTGGTGATGAACCGTTCACGTTTCGAAGATATCGTAAAAATCTATGCATTTACAGAACGTGAGCTACAAAAATACCTTATTAAATTAGATCGGTTGAATATTATCGAACTGCAACCGCTCAACCGAGTTCGTCTGCTGGTCAGTCGCCACTTTAGCTGGCGCGCAGGGGGTCCCGTGCAACACTATTTACACCATAAACTGCTCAAAGAATTTCTTGCAGCACCTTTTGTGGCAGAGCGAGACGAGTTCTTCTTTCACGGTGGCGCAATGTCAGAACAAGTATTCGCACAGCTTAAACGTGTTTTGCAACACGCCGCACGCGAATGTATCGAAATTGCCGAGCGCGACCAAGGATTACCTGCCACACGGGTCACGGGTGCTTTTGTTTTAGCACTCAGACCCTGGGAATACAGCGGTTTTTCACAATATTTTCGGCAATGATGACTGCAGAAAAACAAATGCGTAAATTTATAAAAATCATCGTTAGAAGCGCCTTCACACTGCTATTTAGGGTCCGCATGGAAGGCGAAATCACCAGCCTGGATTCTAAGCGCTTGCTGATCATTGCCAATCACGAATCCTTCCTAGACGGACTACTGTTGGGCCTGTACTTGCCGATCAATCCAGTCTTTGTGGTGCACACCGGAGTGACTCGTAGCTTCTTTTTTCGACTAATCCTAAGCCAAGTGGATTATCTGGCAGTGGACCCTACTAGCCCGATGGCGATGAAGAAAGTCATCAAGCTACTCGATAGTGGCCGACCGGTCGCTATTTTTCCTGAGGGCCGGATTACTAACACGGGCTCACTCATGAAAGTCTATGACGGCCCCGCTTTTGTCGCCGCAAAAACCGCCGCCACAGTTTTGCCAATCAGGCTTGATGGACCGTCACGCTCATTCTTCGGTCGTATCGCGGGGAAGAATCCGCGTCGCCTCTTTCCAAAAATAACCATATCGATTCAGACGGCCGCTACTATTCCGATGCCTGACGGGCTCACTGCTAAAATTCGTCGGCGCAAGGCCGGCGAGGCGATGCGCCGAGTCATGCAGAAGATGATTTTTGATTCCCGACCCAAACAGACTCTGTATTCAGAGCTGCTGGATACGATGGATATTTATGGTCGACGTCGCCGAATCGTCGAGGATCTTAAGCAAATTGAATACTCTTATGGGGATCTATTGAAGATGACGCTGGCACTGGGCCGTATCGTCGCTAAAAATAGCCTGCCGCAAGAATGCGTCGGCATACTCATGCCGAATCTTGCGGCCACGGTTTGCCTGATGATCGGCACGAGCGCCCAGGGCCGAGTGCCTGCCATGCTTAATTACAAGGCGGGGGCCGCTGGCATGCAGGACGCCTGCACGGCCGCTTCAATTAAAACCGTATTTGCATCGCGGGCGTTCATCCTCCAAGCCAAATTAGAGGCCGACATTAAGGGCATTAATGGCGTAAATATTCTGTATCTAGAGGATCTACAGCCCACCCTTAAGGTGAGCGATAAATTGTGGTTATTGACTGGCATGCTGTTTCCACGAATGATCGAAAGGAATCGCGACCCCAAATCACCCGCAGTGGTCCTGTTCACCTCCGGGTCAGAAGGCAAACCAAAGGGCGTAGTGCTTTCTCACCATGCATTGCTATCCAATATTGCACAAATCCGTTCAGTGATTGATTTTTCGGTCGAAGACAAGCTACTCAACGCCCTGCCCATTTTCCACTCCTTTGGCCTTACGGGCGGTGCGTTACTGCCGATTTTAACGGGCATGAATCTATTCCTGTATCCGTCGCCATTGCACTATCGGGTCATACCGGAAATCGCTTACGACCGAAATTGCAGCGTGATGTTCGGTACCAGCACTTTTCTAGCCAACTATGCAAAATTTGCCCACCCCTACGATTTTTTTCGCCTGCGTTACGTGGTCGCGGGTGCCGAGAAACTCTCAGAATCGGTTCGGAGCCTATGGTTCGAGAAATTTGGCATTCGCATTCTCGAGGGCTATGGTGCCACCGAAACCGCACCCGTCCTGAGCGTCAACACTCCCATGGCCTACCGCACCGGAAGTGTGGGTCAGCTGTTACCCGCCATTGAGCATCGCTTGGTATCCGTGCCGGGCATCGATCACGGCGGCATGCTTTATGTACGCGGACCTAACGTCATGTCAGGCTACTATCGGTTCGAAGCCCCTGGCCGCCTACAACCACCAACTTCTGCCATTGGCGACGGTTGGTATGAAACTGGCGACATCGTCTCGATCGACGAGGACGGATTTTTATCGATTGTCGGCCGAGTTAAGCGTTTCGCCAAAGTAGCAGGAGAAATGGTGTCGTTAGAAGTCGTAGAAAGAATTGCCAATCAGGCTGCGCCGACGTTCTTGCATGCCGCGAGCACACAAATCGATGCTACGCGGGGCGAAGCTATTGTGTTATTTACGACCGATAGTGGATTAACCCGCGATCTTTTAATCGAAGCGGCTCGCGCCCTCGGAATTCCGGAAATTTCAGTCCCGCGTAAAATTCAAGTAATTGAATCGCTGCCCTTGCTGGGCACCGGAAAAATCGACTACGTGAATCTTAAGACATTGGCGGCGAATGTATGAGCACGCGCGTATGAACGCGCGCGGCAACACTCTTGATTTGTCACTACTGTCGTTGGGAATGGGCGCGGTGCTAGTTGCTCAATTCTTCTCCGCACTCGCCGACAATGCCGTGCTAATTGTCGCTATTGCAATCGTGAAAAATGCCGGGATGGCGAAGCATGTTCCCTGGCTACAAGAAGCGTTCGTCGTACCCTTTATCCTGCTAGCGCCTTTTTCCGGGCAAATCGCCGACGGGTTCCCCAAGGGGCGAGTCATGCTCGTCTCTAATATTTTAAAACTGGCGGGTGCCCTTCTCATGTCTTTAGGATTTAACCCCCTTCTGGCCTATAGTCTTATTGGCGTTGGCGCGACCACCTATTCCCCTGCTAAATATGGGATTCTCTCGCAAATGTTTGCGCCCCGGCTACTAGTGCGCGCCAATGGCATGCTAGAAGGTTCCACTATTGCCGCAATTCTTCTCGGAGTGCTGCTCGGCGGATGGCTCGCCGATCATTCCATCGCGTGGGGCTTTGGCGGGGTGATCATCGCGTATGCCGTGGCGACGGCTGCTAATCTATTAATCCCTAATTTGGCGGCCGAAAATCCGTCCGCCAATTTCTCCTTCCGCTTCCTCCTTAGCCAATTCATCAACGCCATCAAATCATTATTTACCGATCGCGATGCTAGATTCAGTCTCTGTGGTACCAGCGCCTTCTGGGGTAGTGGCACCTCACTACGCCTGCTACTGTTCGCCTGGGTCCCTGTAGCTCTGCATATCGCCGACAACGAAACACCCGCCAAACTCATGGGCGTCGTATCGATTGGCATCGTGGGCGGAGCGGTGCTCGCGGGTTTGTGGATTACACTCGCTAAAGTGAATCGAGTGTTGCTCGGCGGTATATTGCTGGGGCCCTTAATCGTGATGATGTCGGTCGTGACACATATGACTACGGCCGTTATTCTTATGGCAGCCATTGGGTTCTGTGGCGGTCTGTTCGTCGTCCCGTTAAATGCCTTACTGCAAGAACGCGGTCACCGCAGTGTGGGTGCAGGCAGCGCCTTGGCGGTGCAAAATTTTTGCGAGAATTTAACGATGCTGATTTTCATCGGCGGATGTTCGATCGCGATTTCAGCGGGAGCCTCGATCACCCACACCGTGGCAGGCTTTGGGATAGTGCTGCTGTTGGCGATCTGCACCATTTCAATCGTACGATTTCGCGGAAAGGAAACTTAAACACCCTACTCGCAGCGGCGTAAAATCAGCGAGGATCAGTAAAGCAAGGTTACCAATTTTGCCCCAGCCGCGGTTTTATCCAGCGATCATGATTCTTGATCTCATTATTCTTGGCAATTAGTCCGTTTCCCTCGATACCATGGCCAAACTCCGCGAGGAATTTACTGAGTCGGCGCTGCTCTTCAAAGTCGACTTAGTTGATTGGGCGTCTATGAGCGAATCTTTCAGGGCAATCGTTACTCGAGATGCAGTGAACATGCGTTAGATTTGTCAGCGCTTGCTCAGCGCTTTGCCTTTGATGCTCACGTGCGGAACGGACCGCACGGCGCCCGTGGCATTAAGTAGTCTATGGCGTAACGACATCGATAACGATGTAAGGGCGGATTCATGGAAATAGGTCAGCGTTTTCAAACACTCTTGCGGTGCAAATGTGGGAAATAGTGCCCGCGCGCCAGCACAGCCGCGACCCAATTCCATACCGTTCTGCAGTAGCGCATCAATGTCGAGATAGTCCTTCGCTTCAACGCGCTGCGATTGCAGAAATTCCGCCCCACGAAGAAAATGGAACTTGGAAAATAAATCTTCCGCTTCGAAGGTCCGATCCGTGAAGAAATCGAAATCAACGGACTCCCTATGCCCCAAATATAGAGCGATTGCGGTACCGCCATAAAGCACAAATGCTTCCTGACTCACCGCCGCCAGTTCCGGCCAAAGTTGCCGTTGTAGAGGGGGCAATGTGTCTAGGCGCGGCAAATCCATTATCGATAGCGCCGAACCGGCATTGGTGGGACGTCATCAAGCGGCGCAAGACCCAGTATTAGATGCCAGTTGCCAAGCGCGCGCTGTAAATTCTCCAGGACGAGCTTCTCGCAGTGCCTGCGAAAGATCGATGTCTCCTGTTAGCTGCCGCAATGCCCGAACATCCTCGAAAGTCCCTAGATTCATGACTTGAGCGATGACCCGGTGCGGGTCTTTAACCGCAATCTCGAGTGCCTGCCACCAGATATATTTGCCGGCGAAGTACGCTAAATCCATTTAGGCTATTTTACCTAAATAGAGGCAACCCTTTCAGCCTCAATCGAACCAATCTCCACTGCTGCGAAGCGGTCCGTAGGAAAAGCCAGCAATGCAGAGTCGTGACAGATCACGTTGCGCAATAGACCAACTTCAAAAACTTGGGGCGACCAGGAGTTCCGTCAACATAACCACCTCAGCCGCCACCAAGGATCGAAGCGTAGGTTCGAGCTCCGGGTACCACAAGGGGGAATGCAGATCCGGTAGTTTTGTTCCGCTGGCCAGAGCGGCGGGATTGACGGCGCCGATGTGCAGCAGAACGGCACGTACCCCGGCGCGGCCATAGGCCGAAAAATCCTCGGAGGTCATCTTCGCGGGCATCTCAACCGCGCTATCGGGTCCGAGGCCTCGACGCAGAGCTGCGACCAGACGCGCGGTAAGCTCTGGATCGTTGTACACGGATTCCGCGCCCGGTTCGATCTTGATCGAAGGAAGCGACGGCGCGTCAGCCGCCGCCGCCTCGGCATCCAGCTGCCGCTTGATAGAGGCGAGAATTCTTTCCCGTACCCTATGATCGTAGCTGCGGACCGTCATCAACATGCGCACTTCATCGGGAATGATGTTGCTCACCGTCCCGCCATGGATGGCACCAATGGTCACTACAGCGGGGGACAGTGGATCGGTCTCGCGCGACACAATGGTTTGAATGCCCAGAATCGCCCGCGCCGCGATGACAATCGGATCAACCGTCATTTGCGGCTTGGCGCCGTGCCCCCCGCGACCGTAAATCGTCACATCCACAGAGTCGAGCGATGCGCGAAAGAACCCTGCATGAAAGCCAACGACCCCAGAGGGTAACGAAGGCTCATCATGCATCGAGAGCGCAAAGTCGGGTTTCTGAAATCGGGTAAACAGACCATCGGCGAGCATTGCCGCGGCCCCTCGATTGGTCTCCTCCGCCGGCTGGGCCACCAGCATCAAGGTTCCATGCCAGGCATTTCGCCTCCGAGACATGATTTCCGCAGTTCCGTACCAGCCAGTCATGTGCAAATCATGACCACAGGCGTGCGCCACAGGCACCACCGTCCCTTCAGCGTTCACGCCCTTAGCCTTGCTCGCAAACGAAAGTCCGGTCTTCTCTTCGATCGGCAGCGCATCGAGCTCTGTGCGCAGCATCACTACGGGCCCTGGGCCGTTGTGCATGAGAGCCACGATGCCGGTACCGCCGACTCCGGCTGTGACCTCGAAGCCCAGTGCCCGGACCCGTTTTGCCAGGGTCTCCGCAGTGCGCGTCTCATGGAATGCGAGTTCGGGGTGCGCATGCAGATCTTTGTAAAGCGCCTCCAGATCCGGCTCAAGCGCAGACAGCTCGGGGATTGACTGAGCGAGGTTCTTCGCTTCATCAGCGTGCGCGTTGGCGCTCGCCGCCAGGCTCAGCAAGATAAGCAGGAGCGCATAGCGTCGCCCGACCTCAATCTCATTGCACGGCATATCTATATCCTGGCGAGTTCGAGGCCTTGTACACAAACCCAAAATGCAAACGGCAATGATATTCCAACGGCTGCTTTAATGGCACCTGAATTGGGTTTTCGAGCGTTTGATACCGGCCTAACAAACTCGGACGATCAGAGTTTTCCGCAACCTGCAAGAACGCCGCCGTTCGCGTAAACTTACTTTGATGTACTCACTTCTGCTCATGGCTTTGGTGTCTGCCGCCGTACCATGCACCCTGCCTAAGCCTGAGTGCGCCGAGTGGATAACTTTAAAGGGCGAGCGGTCGACCCTATTGGTGTACCGCTCTTATTCTCTTGAACTTGTAAATAAACACATTACGCGCGCGCTCGTGTTCGTGCACGGCATCAATCGCGACGCCGATAATCATTTCCGCACCGCCCTTGCTGCCGCCTTTCTCCACGGAGCACTCGATGACACCATTATTGTTGCACCCCGTTTCGCGTCTAGCAGCATGGCGTCTGGCAATGAAGCGGGTCATTGCGCTGATGCTTTATCCTTCGATGAAGCCAACTGGTTTTGCGAAAACCAGCGGCCTGACACTTGGCGATCTGGCGGACACGAAGTCGATCACGCCGAGCTCGCATCATTCGACTATATGGACGAGATTATTCGCCGATTGGCGGATAAGCAGCACTTCCCCAATCTGCGCACCATCGTAGTAGCCGGTCACTCCGCGGGCGGCCAGTTTGTCAGCCGCTATGAGATGACCAGCAATGTGTACAAGTTGCCGGGTATCGCAATTTCATATGTTGTAGCCAATCCGTCGTCGTATGCCTACCTGGACGGCGCACGCCCCACGGCGAGCGCTCTGCCCTCTAACATCTCGGCCGCTGCACCAGGGTTTAGCGCACCGCCACCGGTTAATCCACCACCCGCGTTTGTCGCATTTTCCGACGCCAAGAATTGCACGGGCTTTGATGATTGGCCCTATGGCCTGAAGAACCGAATCGGCTACGCGGCGCGGGTGTCGGCGGAGCAGATTAGGACCCAGGCGGCATCCCGGCCCGTAACTTATCTTCTGGGTGACTCAGATATCCTGCCGTCCGGTATATTCGACGTTTCGTGTCCCGCCATTGCGCAAGGACCGACCCGGCTCGCCCGCGGTTTGGCGTTTGCTAAGTACATGAACGCCAACTTTGGTGCGCATCACGAGACAGTTGTCGTGCCGTTCTGCGGCCACAGCGCTCGATGTCTATTTACCTCGGATGCCGCTCTACCTGTTATTTTTCCAAAGTAGCCGTATCGGTGTAGCCGCCACTTCGCACTTACTTCGTGATCGATCCCCCGTACGCCAGCCAGTGTGCGCATTCAGGACCGAGTTCCTGCAAAACCTTGGCTTCGTACTCAGCCGAATCTGCGGCAGTGAGCGTTACCGCCCAGCGGCGGTTCGCCCCCTTGTGCACGAACGCCTGCGCCCCACCTTCCCAAAACGCGCCGCCAAGAGGTACGGACTTGGCCGCGTTCTGCTTCATCCAATCAAACGAGCAATACTCATGAATACGCGGCCATTTGGAAGCGTCGACTTGAATGTCGAGGAATTCCGCAATCCGGCGCATCTGACCCGGCATGTCACGCTTCAAATCGTTGTAGTGCAGCAGCAATACGTTCGGCAGCCCGCGAATCGCCCACCAGCTACGGACGTTTTCCCAGAACGACCAGAACGGATAACCGTCGTCCCTTAGCCAATCGAGCCAGTACTGTCTAAGGTCCTGAGTGGGCCGTCCTATCGGCGGACCCACTCGCCCCGGGGTGTCGTTGAGCGCTTGATACCACAGGTCATTGGCAGTCGAGTGATGATTGTGAAAACTCCAGACGACGTCGCGACAGTCGCGACCGATGTAAAGGTATTTGGCTTTCGGCGAAAACACCAGCGCATCAACCGGCAGGTGCGTTTTAAGAAAGCGCCGGTGCGTCTGCGCTTCAACGACGGCCAGTTTCGCAGCTTTTGGTGGCACCCGTATATCCATCCACGGCGACATATCGGCTACCGCAAGATCAGCGTCCGGGCCAAACAGCATCTGCGCAATGATCTGCTGCATCCAAGTCGTTCCAGCCTTACCGTAAGTCGAAACAACGATGTCATCGTTCCTAAAGTGAAAGTCATTCCATATGGTCGAATCAAAGTGATGGGAGTGCATTTCCCGGGTCTTTATCGGCCATTGGATATTGCTCGCCATTCTTAATACTCCCTAGCGAATACTATCGCCCATACGAACCGATGTTGCAACGGGGCAGCGAATGACGATTCGCGTCGCTACCTTCCCAGTTCAAGCTTATTACCGGCAACGCCTAAGTCACGCCAAGGTTCGAAAGCCGCGTCGTTGCTCAGTATATAGGTGCCGTCATTGCGCGCAATGCCGAGGTCCCGTCTTCGCACCATGGCGGGGATGACGATCGTGAATGTGCTGACGCCTTAGGCAGCTCACGACGCCATGCACCAGTCCTTGTCCTATGCATTGCTAGGGGCTATTTCATTAGTCGCCTACGCGCTGACATTCCGATTACCACGGAGTCGCAAAGTGCTTGCCGTACGACGGTTGTGGTATCAATTTGAATTCAAGTACCCTTACGCCTTTCGGAAAAGTGGTATTGGGGGAAAAATGGTTCAAAGAATTGTAGTAATTGCCGCGCTAGCGATTGGCGTCAATGCGTTTGCATACGCCTCTGTGACCGACTCGAAGTCCGTCGAAGCGGCGGCACATAGTACATATGTATCTGCGATCAACAGCAACGATACCGAAATACTCATGGCCGATCTGACTGACGATATCATCTATCATGCACCGAACGAACCCGAGATCTTCGGTAAAGACGCCGTCCGCAAGTGAGTTGCCGGATACTTCGGCACATATCGGACTAAATGGGAGAAAATATTGCTCAGCTTCACAGTCATTGGCGACTGGGCGTTTGAGCGCTACACATACAGATCGAAAGATGTCCATAAAAAAAACGGGTGTGGTCATCACCGATAAGGGCAAAGGCATCAACATTTTCCGGCGCGGCACCGACGGAAAATGGCGAGTGGCCGTCGACGGTTGGAGCTCCGACATTCCAATCGCGAAATAATATTCCCACGCCCCTGCACTCCGATATCCGCTATAGGCCGGGATGCGTATGGTAGTAAGTACGGCTATAGCCGACGAACAGAACACGCACTTCGGCGCGATGGTCTTAAGCGAACCACAAAATTCGCGACCGAAAAGGCAACGGCTCCCGTGAGCCGTTCCTGCCGAGTATCGCTTCGCGGTCAAGTAATGACGAGTCGCTCTCGATTCATTGCTTGGCCAAAAAATCCCGCTCGACGAGCTTGCCGATCCCGGCCTGCTGGCGTTGCAAGTCCTGCATCAAAGCCGCCAGGCCTTTCTCGGTGCCCTTCGCGATTGCGTGGCTCAGTTCCTTCTCGCTCGGCGGCTTGTCGCTGATGCAGCGCTTTCCACTATGCGGTCCGAAACTATGCGTGAGCTCGTGCAGAATTCCGCCCGCCATGTATTCCTCGATCGGAATGTTGACGAAATCTAACTCGGGGACTAATTGCACCCACTCATACCAGGGGATCTTTGGTTTGTAGATTGGCTCCTTCGGCCATACCCAATCGAATACCGCGCAACGCGGCGCTCGACGTCCGAGCGCGTCGATGCCCACCGCACCGAAGTGGCGTAGCGAAGCTGTGCTTGGCAATTCGATGACCACGTCCTGCCAGAGGATGGACCACCAGGCAGCGTAACGCATGGCGTTTTGAACATTAGGCGGTGCCAGCCATACGCCGCAATTCAAGTAGTAGGCGTCGACTTTCTTGAGCTCGGTCTGACCAATCGGCGTGGCAACGAAACCAGTGTAAGGCCATCCGGACCCGGCTAACCCCAGCAGATTAATATCAAACCAATGATGCCAGGTTGAATCGGCGGCAATGCGCCCGACGTCGACATTGTGGCCGTTATAGGCAGAAATCACGCCGATTTCCTGACCGTACTTGGTCGCTGTCGGATCCTTGATCTTGCCCCAGGCAATGACTTCGGGAGCTTCCTGTTTGCCATTTTTGGTAGGCCAGCTGGCGTTTCCGGTGACGACAGGAGCGAGTGCCTCGCCCTCGTGTTCATGATCCGGCAATATGTCGATCGGACCGTCGGGACCGCACAGCAGCGGATGTGGGCGCTTGAACAAAATGCCGGCCCAATAGCGCTTCCAACGAATGGTCTGCGGGATATCGTCTGACTGATCGTCAAAATTGTACGGCTGCCCGGGCGCCGGTGGATCCGCTGGCTCCCCGGGACGAACGGGTCGTTGCTCCAACGTCGTGTTCCAGGTAAACGGCATGTTAGGCGGTGCCGGATATAGCCGCATCTGACCGACCCGGGTCAGTTGCCCACTGATAGCCTGCCCCAATGAGGCGTGATCGCCGGTAGTCAACACGCCGCCATACTTGGGAGCGGCCATGAACTGATCCATCAGCGTCACTTCGGCGGGATCGAGACCCTGACCTGAGTATAAGCCAAAGAACCAGATTTCGTCATAAAGGTTGATGATATCGAGATCGATGAGTTTCTTCGGATTTGGAGTCATGCCGTCGTACGGATTGATCGTCGCCGAAGGGTCGGTACCATCGCGATTGCAGAAGTCCACGGTAAACTTGACGTAGAAATAGGCACGGCTCTCGAGTAGGGTCTTGACGTAGGTCAGTCCCTGAAAACCGCCGCCGGACAGGTGAACTAAACTGTCGCCGTACATGAGAATGCGGCAGGAGGCCGGCGGTCCCCACCAGGGGAAGTGCAGATGCCAGTCCGGGATCTTCCATCGATCCTGAAACTGGTCCAGTAGCTGCGGGCGTAACACGTCGATCAGGGATTTTGGCATAGTCATCTCCTCGTTCTTGAACACAACCGGCAATTTATGAAAATTCCAACGCACCGATGCGCAGCATTGCCTCGATCATTTCGCCCGAAAAACCTTTATGTTCTAGGATTGTCGATGCCGTTGGCACGACTAACCAGTTCCATAATTCTTTCTCCTGCAGCGAGGCGATGCGGCACACGGGCTGTAATCCGGGGGCAATCAGCAATGCAGTCTCGTCGAGCGGGAAACTCGCCAACGACAGCCGTTGCATCAGCGTGCCCAGTATCACGTCGGCATCCCCTTGAAACAACACGATCCCCGCATCTAGTGATCGGCGTATAACGCGTCGAGAGTTGAAGCAAGTGTAGTCGGGAGCTGTGAAAGTGCGAGCCCGACAATTTGCACGCAACATGAGCTGCTCGAAGCGGCACACGGCCAACTCATGCGATGGGTCGGGAAGTTGGTCTGCGATGAAATCCAGCAGCGCGTCCGTTTCGACTGCGATGACCGACGACGTTTTTCCGTCGGTCTTAAGCCATGCATCCAGCAAGTCCCGTCGCACATCGTCACGCAAAATGGACAACGCCAGCAACCCGGCATTGACGTTACGCTTACCGCGCCAGGAGTGTTGAACAGCCATTGTAAAGCGGGAACCCGCATTCTGCGGTAAAGGCGTTTGACATTCATCCTGTGCATCACTGCAGTGATCCGAACGGGAAAATTCACAGTCCCTCGCGCTGCGCACGAGATGACTGTAGTGCGGTTTGGCGATTCTCGCGCTGGTCGTTACATTCACAATTTTGTACCCCTTTATCGGTCGAGTTCGGAGCCGGTTTGTAGAATCTATAGTGATGTGAGGGCGTTATTCGTTACACGAGGATTTGCCGGGGTCCGGCACTTGGTTGCGCTGTCGCCGCACGAGTCAATGAAACGATTGTCGATCACGACTCACTACTCTGGAGACGATTTATATATTGGGTTCGATTGGCAATTATAAAAGTTAACGACTGGAGGCTATTATGGCGGGTACTTGGGCAGATCTTGTGAAACAACCCGGGGCGAGTGTCGACACGATGCTGCTAATGACCGACGGTACGGTCCTTGCGCACGAGTCTGATTCATCTAACTGGCATCAACTCACCCCGAACGCATCCGGGAGCTACACCAACGGCAAATGGACATTGATTCCAGCGATGCCGCCGAACACTGCGATTCCAGCGAGCCAAAACGGTCCCAATTACGGCCCACTATTTTTCGGCTCCGCGGTGTTAGGAGATGGCACGTTGCTCGTTGCAGGTGGCGAATACAACTTCGGATTGAGTGCCGACGTCGCGGCAGCGACTCGATTCGATCCGGTGACATCCACCTGGACCAATGTTGCGACACCGAGTGGCTGGAGCAATGTGGGCGATGTACCGCTTTGCATACTGGCCGACGGCCGCGGCTTGCTCGGCAACATCAATAATGCGCAGACAGCTTTTTTCGATCCTGCGACGGGTAAGTTTTCCGCCGGTCCCAATAAGGGTGATCGTTGCGCGGAAGAGTCCTTCACCCTCCTTCCTGACGATACGGTATTGACCGTTGATTGCAGCTCTATCCCTAGCGCAGAAAAGTACGTTCCGTCCTCCAACACCTGGGTATCGGCGGGCACAACGCCTTCCGCCCTGCCGCAGGCGTGCTCCGGCATAGTACCCGAGATCGGACCGACGGTTGTTCTACCCGATGGTCGAGCGTTCGTCATCGGCGCCACCGGCGATACCGCTTTATACACACCGCCGCCGAATCCATTGGATGCGGGGAGCTGGGCCGCGGGTCCCGCCATCCTCGACGCATCCAGCAAGCGATACTTCCCTATTGATGCGCCCGCCGTCCTATTGCCGAGCGGTCGCGTATTGCTAGCAGCGAGTCCCGCTCCGCCCTGCTCGTTTCCGGGTCCCAGCTCTTTTTTTGAGTATGATCCGACGACTAACTCAATTAGCGAGGTCAGTTCACCGAGTAACTCAGGACGGCCGTGCTTCACGGGGCGCTTTCTACTCCTGCCGAACGGGCAGGTATTGTTCACTGACCAATCATCGAGCGTTACGATCTACACGCCTGGCGGAACTCCGGACCCTGCCTGGAAACCGATTATTGTCGCGGTCCCACTCAACATGTCGGTCGGCCACCACTACTTGCTCTCCGGTAATCAGTTCAATGGCTTGTCGCAGGCTTGTTGCTATGGCGACGATGCCTCTATGGCGACCAACTACCCCATCGCAAGATTAGAACAAGGGAGCAAAGTATTTTACTGTCGCACAGCCCGGCATTCGACCATGGGAATTGCGACCGGCACCAAAATAGTCAGCACGATATTAGCGATTCCGGCCACCTTAGCCGCGGGTAGCTACCAGCTCGTGGTCATCGCCAACGGCATACCCTCTGATCCCGTGCCGGTGACGATTGCCGCCGCGCTTCCGGCCATCGCGGTCGACATCGAGAACGGCGGCAGCTTCGGTACTGTCTGTGGCACCTCCTCTCTGGATATCGAAATATTCAATGTCGGCAACTTAGATCTCATTGTTGATCAAGTTTTCGCCGTGCCGAGTACAGGGCCTTTCACGGTTCAACCGTTGCCAACGACACCGGTCACGCTTGCGCCGGGCGCCGAAGTTGACTTTACCATTACGTTCTCGCCGACAGCGCCGGGCACTACCCAGACGGGCATCATTCGCATTACGAGCAATGATCCCAATTCACCAACTTTGGACATCAATGTCACCGCCACGACCGGAACAGGTGTCCTAGCCGTAGCCATTGCCGATCACGGGGGGTTCGGTAAGGTCTGCCTCGGATCGCAGCGTGACGAGCCGTTGACCCTTGCCAACACCGGCACCTGTACTTTAAACGTCATCGACATCAGCTCGTCGTCCCTGGATTTTCTGACTCCGACCGTGATCAGCTATCCGTTGACGATCGCACCTGGAACTGCCATTGAGGTGCCGATCCGCTTCCAGCCTACGAGCACGGCCGCCGCAAACGCTCTCGTTACGATCGACAGCGACGATCCTTCCGGGCCGAAGACAATCGGTGTATTTGGTACGGTGCCGACGCCCCGACTCAGCGCGCTGATCGCCGACAGCGGAAGCTTTGGCAAGACCTGCATCGGATCTTTTGTCGATCAACCATTAGTTCTCTGCAATAGTGGCGAGTGTCGCTTGTCGGTCAATTCGATAACCAGCACGTCGGCGGAATTTCTCGTCCCGCAAGTGTTGTCGTACCCGATCAACATTGGGCCGGGCGACTCTTTGCCGGTCCCCATCCGTTTTCAACCAGCAAGTTTTGGCTTCAAAGCGGCAGACATCACGGTTTTCAGCAACGACCCTGCGAGCTCCCTAAGCATTTCGGTGAGCGGCAATGCACCGTCGGGAAAGATTGCCGTAACGGGCTCGACTTGTTTTGGTGGAGTTCCTGCATGCACGTGCAGCGAACGAGTGATCGCTATCTGCAACGTGGGCGAATGTCACCTGAGCGTGACCAGCGTAAAATTCAAGCGTAAAAACCGTCACTGGAAGCTCATCAATAATCCGTTCCCGGCGAAACTTCACCCCGGCTCGTGCCTCAACCTGGTTATCCGCTACAAAGCCACGGAACAATGTCCGCGATCCCAGGATTTAATCATCATGAGCGACGATCCCGTCACGCCGGTCAAAGAGCTGGAACTTAGCGCCTACACGATTTGGGAGCGATGCGACTGCAAGAAATGTTGCAACGATTGCCGAGCGGGCGACTGCGACAAACGGCACGGCAAATGCCGGCGGTCTTGTTGTGATGACGTCGGTCGGCACCACGATGACGAGAATGAAGAGGAAGATGGGCGCGATGAGCATGAGCACATGAGCATTGATGAAATTTAACCAGCCTACCTGGGCAACACCGCCCTCGATCCTAAGAATCGGCAGGGCGGTGCAGCAGAGAATTCGGCCTCGCGCCCCGTGCGCACCGAATCATCGCCCCTGGGAAATTTTGCTGTATCGCATCATTAAAAGCGTGTTTAATGGCCCCAATGTACATTGGGGCCGGTCGTTGTCGATCGCGGCACCTCCTCTGACAAAGAATGGGCGCTGCCGTGTAATATTGCCGAGAAGCGACATTCCCTCGCAAGGAGCGGATTTGCAATTTATTGAGTTCAATGCCGCTTATCTGCAGCGTCTACAGTCTCACGATGTCGGCACGGAGAAACATTTCGTGGCTTACTTCAGTGAACTAATCCAGCTCAAACTGCGGTCACGATTGAATTCAAAAGAGGCTATCGAGGACGTACGACAGGAAACGTTCCTGCGCGTCATTGCGGTGCTGCATTCGAAAGAAGGAGTCAAGCAGCCGGAGCGGCTCGGCGCGCTCGTCAATACGGTTTGCAATTTCGTGTTGTTGGAGCATTATCGCGCCAAAAACAAGAATACATTGGTCCTGGATGATGAGCCTGAGACCCGCTTTACCGACCACGATTCGGATCCATCACGCGTGCTTGAGGCTCAAGATGCCGAATTTGTGGTTCGCAAAGTCCTCGCTGAAATATCTGAGCGCGACCGTCAGTTGTTAAAAATGGTGCTATTAGAGGAACGTGACAAAGATGAGGTGTGCGCAGAGCTCGGTCTTTCCCGCGACTATTTGCGAGTCCTAGTGCATCGCGCCAAATTGGCGTTCAAATCCTATTATTTGAAGCGTGCGAGTTGATTTAAGATTTTTCTTCAAATCCCATGAAACGAATTCGCAGCAGCGACACTATAGAGGAGAGGTCACCAATTTTATGAAGCACCAGGATGCTGTCCGGCTCATGGCAGTTGAAAAATATGTGCTAAATGAACTATCGCCATCCTTACGCGATGAATTTGAAGTGCATTTCTTCGAGTGCCAGGAGTGTGCCGCAGATTTGGGCGCCACAGCGGCTATCCTGGATTCCGCGAAGAGACAATTTAAGCGCATGCCTGCCACAAGATTAAAGCCCTTCCCCGGCGCGAGCAGAAGTACCTGGCTGGATTTTATTTTCCGGCCTGCTTTTCTCTCGCCAGCGTTCGCGCTGTTGTTGGGCGTGATCGTCTACCAGAATGTGGCAGTCTTCCCTAAGGGTTCGGCCAATCTTACACAGCCACAGAATCCAGAAATTCTAGCGTCAATCTCGCTGATCGGCAGCAATAGTCGCGGCAGCGGAAAAGCATCGGTTACGCTCGATAAGGCCCAAGCTTTGCTTCTGTCCGTTGACATACCCACTTCAGATCGGTTTTCTAGCTATGCAACCAAACTGCTGGCACCCAATGGTGCCGTACTCTGGCGTCTGCCGATCTCCCCACAGCAAGCCAAAGACACGGTATCCATCCGCGTCCCTGCAACTACTTGGCTACCGGGCGATTACAACTTGGTCGTGCAGGGTGCAAACCCCGGTCAAGAGGAGCCTGCAGATTTACTGCACTATCGATTCAATGTGAATAGTCCCAACGGATCTTGATTTTAATAAACTGAAAAATGAGTGAGGACGGCTATGCGATCTTTTAATAATAAAAAGTTTTTCTCGTTTCAGACCGCTGCGAATGCTTTGGGTGGGTTCATCGAAGAACCTTTTCAGAAAATCATTCCGACCCTGGCACCGGTGTCACTGCCGGCTGCGGGCGGGCTTGCAACGGCGCGCTCGGAAGCGTTTAATTTGGATGAAATCGTTTCCTGTTCTTCGGCCTACTCGCTGGTGACGGGCCGAGAATCTACCAAGGATGGTTCGATTTCAATGTTGGCGACAGCGGTAGTTGAAGATCTGAACATTCTGGAGGTGGTGACGGCAGAGCGCATCGTGGCGCAGCTATCGGTTACGATCACCAAAGAGAAGGGTGAGGACGAATACCGACGTAGAATTTCTTTGGCGGGTTCACGATTTGAGGGATTGCGCTTGGCAGGTCGGCATTGCGTGCCGAAGTTGAATTTGGGTTTGCATCAGCCACAGGGCAGCCAGGGCGGTTATGGATCTCATTCGACCTGGCAGGATATGCAGCGAGTCGGACGGGAGCAAGCCGAAAAACTCATTAACTGCTTTAAGGATCGTGGTGACGAGGAAGCCTATCAGTGGATAATGAATCGCCATGGGTGGATGTGCGCCAAACCAGCGAGCGGCAGCCAGGTGTTGTGTTCCTTGGTGGATGGCATCGAGGGAGCGGGATCCAATGGGCCTTGCGGACATATCGTGGACATTGCGGAATTCGGCAGGATATTTCTGGGAGAAATTCTGATCTCTCCCGACTCAGTGCAATTGGTGTCAATTCGCGCGGAATTGGGGTGTCCGATTACGGGCGTTATCACGGGTCCTTCGCCAAGCTGCGGAGGAGGCGGAGGCGCGGGCGGCACTTCGAAGTAACAACCGCGCTATTTGCAATCGTGCTGGCATTCCTGGCTTTGCCAGGATGCCACGCAATGGCACACCCGGATCCGACCGCCCTTTATCAGAGCATTGATGATGATTTTTTAGGCGGTGATCTGCAAGTCGCAGTAGCGCGTGCGGACCAGGCTCGCAAGGAATATTCTGCCACAGGCTCTTTCCCCAATCCTGGTTGGGAATTGAAGTTTCGTCTGCTGGAAGCCGATATTCTTCTCAAACAGAGCCGTTGGAAGGATGTGATCCCGATGCTCAATAGCGGCGCGCCCGTTCCAGCCGTCGGCGATCCGGCAGTGAAATGGAATTTACTCAGCAGCCGAGCGCATCACTATCTGGGTCAACCCCAGCAGGCAAATCAGGAGTTGCACGCCGCGCGCCGACTCGCCGAATCTGGTCATTCCGCGCTGATGGGAGACGTGCTGCGGACCGAAGCTCTGGTTGAGCGCGACGCCGGTCATTTGGAGCTGGCAATGGAGAAGTTCCGCAGTAGTTTAGCGGTCGCGCGCGAACACCGCGACTCATTGCTGGTAGCGGCCGATCTCGTCGACATTGGTCATGTGAGCCTTCAGAGTGGACAGTACGATCAAGCTTTGGCCTTGTCGCAGCAAGCGGCGAATTTTGCCAGATCCGTTCACGCCCGCAGACAGATTGTAATGGCGATAGGAAATATCGGTTGGGCTTATCAAAATTTGGGAGATTTCGAAAACGCATTGAGTGCTTTTCTACAAGCGGATGCGCAGGCAAAAGAAGTAGGAATGGACAGTTTGCGGGTTGTCTGGCTTCAAGATGCCGGCTTGGCGCAGTTCAGACTCGGTAATTTGCAAGAAGCTAGAAAGTACGACGAAAAGGCTTTGCAGGCCGCCTTGCGACTACCCACTGCCGATGAAATCGATCAAATCGTGAACATCGAGACGAATCTCGCATTGTTGCTTTATCACCAAGGTCAGTACGATGCAGCAAAGACCTACAGCGATAAAGCTAAGATTACAGCGGGGAACTCCGGCGACGTCAATGTAACCGCGTATGCCGGATTCGTGCAAGCGTTGATCGCCGCGCGACGGCCAAGCGATCAAGATGCGGAACGCTTGTTACTGCAAAATCGGCAAATGACCACAGACCCCGAAATTCGCATGGAAATCGAAAACGCCCTGGCACACTTGTACTCCGACAGTCACCGACGGCCACAAGCGGAGCTTTGGTATCGCCGATCGATTCAGACTTTTGAAGGAAACCGCTCTGCTGTGCAGAATGTCGCTCTGCGACTGTCATCTTTCGCCTACGGCGACACGGTATACCGAGATTATGCCGAATTTCTGGTTGATTCCGGCAAATCGCTGCAAGCCTTGCAACTCCTGGACCGTAGCCGAGCTAGAACCTTGCAGGAGGGTCTAGAGGTTAACGCCGATACGCGTGACGCTGCCGGGAAAGTTGATAGCTTAAGGTCCAGTACAGTCGACGCGCCGGCCGTGGCACGCAAGCTTAACGCAACGATCTTATTCTATTCGCTGGGTGCGGAGAAATCTTTCTTGTGGGCAGTCACGGCGCACGAGACGCATCTGTTCACGCTACCGAAGCAGAAGGATATTCAAGTCTTAGTCGAGGCGTATCAAAGGTCCATCCAAAAATTCACCGACCCGCGTCAAACCTTGAATCCGACAGCGATTACGTTATACGAAACCTTGATAAAACCGGCCGCCGTACTCATTGCCAAAGACTCCAAGGTTTATATCATTCCGAATGGCATTCTTTACGCCTTAAATTTTGAAACGTTGCTCAAGCCGACTCCCGAGGGGTTTAAGTACTGGATCGAGGATGTCGCTGTGACGGTCACGAGCTCGATCCGAATTCTGTCACACCTGAACGAAGGGTCGACGCAGGCGACTAAAGAGCTCCTGCTGATTGGCAATCCCGTCTCGCCCGGAAACGAATTCCCCGCTTTGGGTCAAGCAGCGGATGAAATTCAGCGTATTCAAAAACACTTTTCGCCACAGGGACAATCGGTGTTTTCCCAGGCGCAAGCCGTGCCCGCAGCGTATATGACGAGTAGCCCCGATCAATTCAAATACGTTCATTTCGTGGCGCACGGCACCGCGAGTCGATTAAGTCCGCTCGATTCTGCCGTGGTATTGTCGCCCAGCCAAAAGAGTCACGACGATTTCAAACTTTATGCGCGGGACATCGTGCAGCATCCTTTGCATGCAAAATTAGTCACAATATCCGCCTGCTATGGTTCAGGTCTACGCACCTATGCCGGCGAAGGGCTAGTGGGGCTAGCCTGGGCGTTTCTGCGTGCCGGATCGCACTATGTGATCAGCGCGATTTGGGAAGTTAACGATGATTCGACACCGCTTTTAATGGATCAACTCTATGCCGAACTTAAAGCGGGAAGCCCGCCCGACGTGGCACTTCGTGCGGCGAAGTTGTCGCTCATTAACGCCCCGGGCAATTATCGCAAGCCTTTTTATTGGGCAACTTTCGAACTCTATGCCGGATCCTGAAGCGCCACACCGTTGCAGCCCTATTCTGGCCGCTTTCTAGGCATTTGCCAAAGCATTGCCCGAGTCGGCTCATTCACTCGGTCACTCAGCGTCGGAATCCGCCGACGCAACGAATGCCTTCGCATGCTTGATCTCGCTGCGCGAAGAATCACCGCCATTGTTGGCCGACTTTAGCAGCATCGAATAATACCCCTGCGCCGCCGCACGATCGCCTAATATTTCGGCGGCCATTCCCGCATTGGACAGGCCATTAAATCGATTCGGACTGAGCTGCAGCGATTGCCGATATTCGCGCAGCGCATCTTGCGGCTTGCCAAACTCCAGCAACAAATCGCCGAGCATCTCCCGCGCCGGAATATCGACTTCGTCCTGACCCACCTTATCTTGAAGATCCGCGCTGCCCCGCATGTGTTTCTCGGCCTCGACCGCATTGCCCTCCGCGAATGCGATCCAAGCCAGCATTTCGCCGCGTTCGATCTTGGCCCCTGTGGCATCGGCAATATAGGCATGTCGGCCCTTTTTTACCTGCTCCATCAACGACTCATAAGTGGCCAAATCCGACCTGGCCTGCTCGGCGTGTTTCAAATGCCCGTCGGCAATCGCCCGCGCCCAATACACGAGCGTCTGGCTCTCCGGCGGTGCATCGTTGACCGGTTCGATCGCCGCAGCCGATTTCCAATCACGCATTTCCAAGGCATAGAATATCGGCAGCTTCGTGCGATAGTAAGGCAGCATACCCGTCATGTAGTGATCCGCCATGTTCGGCATGCCCTCGAAGTGGCTGACCGCGGCCCCCAAATCGCCAACCACTTGACGCGCAAGCGTGTCCTGCCCGCTTTGTAAGTAGGCATAGAGCAGAAAATCATCCGAGTGAAATTGGTCCATGAGGCCGCTTTGTCCGCGCGCCTCGGCGGCCCGCGACGCTACCACCGATTTTGAATTGGATTCGATATCTTCGCGCCACATCCCCAAGCGCGCGAAAATATGCCCCGGCATATGCACGGCATGCGGCGCAGTGGCCGCGATGTCCCCATAGTGTACCGCAGCAACCAACCCATCCGCCGCCAACGCCGGAGTGTCGCAGGCATGAATGATGTAGTGCACGACCCCGGGATGCTCAGGGTGTTTTGCATACAGCGCATTTAATGCGCTCATCGCCGCGTGTGCGTGCTTCAGGCTCGTGTCATTGGGCGCCGTCGCGGCGAGTATTGACAGCGCGTAGAACGCACCCGCATCGACATCATCCGGGTAATCGCGAGAGAGTTTTGCCATCGACGCAGAATAATTCTCGATGCGGCGTTGGAAGTCGCTGCCGCTCGGCCTGAAGAAATCGCTGAGCGCAGCAATATACCGACGCTCTCGCGCGCTCTTCGCGAGGTGCAATTGCGCCGCCTTGAGTTCTTTCCAAGCAAGCGCACTGGTTGCATCGTCAGGCCGATCCCAGACCTGGTGGAACACGCTCATTGCGACTCCCCAATGCGCCATCGAACAGGAAGGGTCAACCTTGAGAATCTTTTCAAACTGCGGCCGCGCTTCGTCGTACCAGAAATCGTGTAGCAGCGCGACGCCGCGATTGAATCCCGCACGCACCGCCGGAGCACAGGACACGGGGAAAGCGACCAATCCTAATCTTTCGACGGAAACCGCGACCGGCCGGTAATGCGTATGGACGCCAGCGGCCGACGCCGCTAGGGGCAAAAACGTGATGCCGACAACTAACGCAATGCAGAAGAAGCGCAAAGTCTTTTTCATAAGACCGGATTATAGAGTGGATTCACTTCTGTGGCTTGCACTTGTAATACAGGTTTTTAGCGCGTCGCAACGCGCGAACTGCAAGCAGAAAGAACTACTTGGTTTGATAGGCAAACTCAAGTGGGAGGACTCCTTCAACCATAAAGCCGAGCGCGCCCGGCGGACAGAAAACTTAAACACCCACGGCTGGTTACGGGCCCATCCCGTCGCGGGCAATAACGCGGCGGTCGAGCGTGTGCTCGAAGCGGTGATGTGCGCAGCTAATATACCGCTCCTGATCTAGCGGCAAGTCATGGTAAAGTTCATGAAGTCTGGTGAGAAGGTCGAGATCAAGCGCGTTGAGGCGGAAGATCAATACTGAGACGCCATCCCCGCACTAATTTATAATCCCATTTATGCGTATTATTGACCCAACACCGCCAATAAATCTTAACCCCTATGCCAAGGAGTTATTGAACAAATTGGCTGGGCATTCAGAGGCTGCGGAAATCGTATTGGGCGGTGGTGTGGCGTTAAGTCACTATTTTGAATATCGCGGCACCGTTGATATTGGCGCTTGGTGGCGCGAGAGTGCTACGGCGGCTACCCGCAATTTAATTCAGAAGTTAATGAAGGACTTGGCTACTGAGCACCAGTGCAGCTTTCGCCTTCGATCATGGGGAGACACTGAAAGCTACGAACTATTGCAAGCCGGGCGAAAAATTTTTTCGTTTCAAGTTAGCGTAAGAACACGTTATATGGATGCGCCTATGGCGGCTAAGTGGTCGCCTGTAATGATTGAAACGTTGCGCGACAACGTCGCCTCGAAAATGACGGCATTGGTTGAGCGGGGAGCGCCACGTGATTTGCGCGATATTTACGAACTCTGTATCCGGGAAATTTCAAATCCTACCGAATGCTGGCATTTGTGGAACGATAAGAATCCCGAGCGGGCTGTGCATGAGGGGCGTTAGAAAGTCTTGTTTCATGTCGAGAGAATTGAATTGCAACGACCCTTGGATAAAATTGCTACTCCGGATGACCGGATGGCTGCTGTTGCACTACGGAAATGGTACAAGCAAAAATTCTGTGTCCCCGTATGATTATCGATCACTCGGTCTATCCGGACGCTGAAAGCCCACCACATGATCTTCGCACTATTGAAGATAGAGCGGATTTCGCGCACCTCTCATGGACTCGTTCCTGGGTGGAAAATTGCGGACATGCTTGAAGGTCGAGACGATCCTTGTGAAAACCGGATTTGATGCATGTCATATCCCTACCTCGCGGATTTCATACTTGAATCCACAAGGCTAGATGTGCCGCTACCGATTCCAATGTTCGGCATCATGGTGACTGAGAGTCGTGGCGGGTCCTAAAGGCAGCTTCGCCAACTCTTGCAGCGCTTCAACTGTAAGCGCTGCCAATACGCTGATTTAGAGGCACTGCGCCTCACTGGCCCTGGGTATGAGTCAGTCGTGAATGCCTGAGCAGCTCGGGTTGGATACATGCGCTTCTTTAGCGTGGTCACCGCAGGGTGAGTGCAGGGAAAGCCTCGATGCGATATCAACCACCCAGATGATGCGGCGCGATTACACCACTCAGCGTTTCCTCACCCAAGGTAATATAAAGTGTTTGCTCGGCCACCGATAAATCAATATCCATACGTTTTTTGAGGCGCAGCGCCAGTGCAGTGAGCAATTCTCGATCTACTTCAAAAATCGCGATGCGATCGCCGCGATGGATGCGCTCGCCCGCGAGCCGCACCATCCACAGCGCAACCTCGCGATGCGCGTAGACCGTAACGCGCATCGCTTTTTTTGAAGCTTTGTGTAAACGTGCGGCCTCGGGCAACCCAATGTCAATCCAGGTCTGTAGAACACCGGTTAAATCGTGTACTGCGATCGCCGGCTCATCAGGATCAGAGAGCCCTTTGGAAAAGGTAATCCCTTCGGTATACTCCAGGCAATACGCCAGCAAGCGCGTCAGCAAATACTCAGGCGTCTCCGATGGGTGGCGCGCCATCCGCAAGTTCAACGTTTCATAAACAGCCCGGTCTGAATCCGCTAACCGCACCGTGAATGCATAAATAGTTGCACCCAAGGTCACGAGCGGCACTCGATATTGTTAGTCATTAAGTTGAGCATCACATCGGCTTAAACAAGTGCATGTACAGCCGGCTTACACCTAGCATCTCTTTCCGGTCTCTTAATTTCAACCGCAGTTTCCCCACCTCATCACGCAATGCAGAATCAATAGCATCGAGGCGAACTACAGTACCGCGGTGTATTTGGCAAAAGACCTGCGGGTCTAATTGCGCCAAGAGTTGACGCAAAGAAAGTCGTACTAAGTATTCGCGCACAGCGGTTACTACTCGAATATATTTGTCAGCGGCATCAAAATACAACACCTCAGCAATGGGAACCATATAAATAGTAGTGCCGACACTCACCTGGATCACTTTCAACTGAGGCACTTCGCCCGATGTAGCCTGCCCAGCCAATAAGCTGCGTAGTTGCGCTAAGGTAACTCCTAACTCTTGCGGTAAAGGCTGCAAAGACGCCGCGCGAGCAGCGAGCGCGGCTTTAAGCCGCTCACAGGTCTTCGCAAGACGCTCAGGCTGCACCGGCTTTAACACATAGTCTATAGCGGACGTCTCGAACGCCCGCAAGGCGTATTCATCGTAAGCCGTCACAAAAACCATCAATGGCAGGCGCTCGCCCACCCAATCTTCGCCGAGCACCTCAGCCACTTCGATACCACTGAGTCCCGGCATGCGAATATCCAAGAACACTACATCAGGTCGAAAAGCCAACGACCGCTCGACGGCGTCCTCGCCTTGCCGCACATTCGCCACGACCACAAGCTCAGGCCAGCATCGTGCAAGTTCAGACTGCAGATTTGTAGCCAGCAAGGGTTCGTCCTCAGCAATCAGCGCCGTATAACCAGTGACGCTCATGCAACCGTCATGGGCAAGCGCACGATAGCGAGCGTACCGCCATCCAGTTCGGAGTTGGGCAAGAGCTGTAACGACGCATTTGCGCCATACTGAGTTGCCAAGCGCCCGCGCACCTGCGCAAGACCAAATGCAGTGCTGTCAACGCTAGAATCGATGCCAACACCCGTGTCACGCACGCAGAGCACCAAGGCATTGCTCTCACAGCTAGCACTAATATCAATGCGACCACCCGCAAGCGCGGGCTCAAGCCCATGTTTAATACTGTTCTCAACCAGAGGTTGCAATAAAAGCGGCGGTACCCTCATCGCAGCGAGCGACTCAGGTAGATCAAACTTTATAGTTAACCGATCTGCCATGCGCACTTTAATCAGCGCCAAATAGTCCCCTAGTCGGTCAAATTCAGCGCGTAAGGTCTGCGCAGAATCGCGTGAACCACTTAAAGTCGCTCGCAGAAAGGAAATTAATTGATCCAGCATCACCTGCGCTCGCGGCGGATCGAGCGCAATTAACACACGAAGATTGGCGAGCGTATTAAATAGCATATGCGGCTCAATTTGCGATTCCAACAATTTCAAGCGACTCTCCGCCGCTTGCCGCTGCGCCCCCAAGGTCGCAGCTTCTCGATCAGCAATAACCCCGCGCGAATAAAAGAAATAGGTTAGCGCAACAGCGGGTATTAGCCCGAACAGCAGCATTGAAACCGCCTCACGCAGACTACTCACATCCGATAAACCGAGCGAGCGATTACCAGTAGCCCAATCACCAAAAGCCGTTCCACCGCTAATCCCAATCACACTACCTACCATGATGATGCCTAGCATCCACGGCCAACCTGGCCAGCCCGCTTCACGACTCGACCCAGGCACACTACAGTTAGCCTGACCGTAATTCTTCCAGTGCGCCACAGCGGTCCGGCCCAGGTCAATACAGATCCAACAAATAATTGAAATCGACACAGAATAGACCAGAGTAATCCAAATATTTTGTTGGCGTAGCAATGCGAGCGCCACCCCAAATACGATGCCATACACCACGCTATTCTTGGCTCGCATGGAATAGCTAGCCCAATTCACGTTGGTAACCCTGCTTGTTGCAACGACCATGATCGACTCCAAAACAAACCTGCGAATATTCCAAAAACCATATTGCAACTCATGGAAAACGGTGCGTCAGCAGTTAGGCCTGGGTGCAACGCCGCCAGGACAGCAACCGTGTAATTGATTAAAAAAAGTCCCACGATTAGCGTAATCGGCAACCAACTTCCAGGCACATAGACACGTTTACCGTTAGATGACAAAAATGCTCCCCGCACCGTGACAAAGTTGCGAGCAAAAAACCACATTGCGGCAAAACCTAGAAGCCATGCCGCCAAATTCATCGGCAAACTCTCCGCGCGACGCATCACTCCCGAGAGCGCAAGTACAATAAATGCGATCGGCATAACCGCAACTCGCTTCCGTGACACTTCACGATCACGAGTTTGCGTGAACCCCAAAACGACCAACATCACCAGTATGACCCACACGTAGATCGGAGTGTGCCCTAGAATTTTAATAATCACTTTTGGCTCCCAAACGGCCGCGATAGGGCCAGTAAGTGCACTATGACTATTGCAGTAGACGATTGATGATAATTGCGACGAGCCGCTAAAGCGCGGCGCGAAACGCCCAAAACAGCGTATTTAAATTATCAGCCGTCAAATTATCGGCCATAAATCATCGGCTATTACGCGGAGAAATAACCCGTCCATAGGGGAATGCTCGCGCCAGCAAGTCAAACAGACTATAAGCCTCCGCGGAAATACGGCTAATCGCCTCTTCGCCGGCACGTTCATTGGCAAGGCAGGTCGCGCGGCAACCAACTGTCCTTGTGTGTCGCTAGTACATTAAAAAAATCATCTCCCAAAGCTGGTGTAAAGACCTTGCGTCGATAGAGTGCTTCTAAAAGATGCATCATCTCACGCGGTGTCGAAATATTTTCCCGGCCCTCGGCGGCGGCCTTTAAGTCCATCATCTTGCGTCGCAACTGCGTGTTTTTCAGGCCAAGACTGTCCATCAGTTGTTTCACGTTATCCATGCCCACCAGATCAATCAGCACATTGGTTGCAGAATTATCACTGACCGGCACCATCATGGTCGCAAGGTCGCGGTTTGTGAGCTTAGTAACCCCAGGCGTGAGTCCGCCCATAATATCGCTATCAGCAACCAAATCACTGCGGCGAACCGTGTAGCTATCGTTAAGTCGCGCCCTACCCGATTTGCCATCCGCGGACTCACCGTCCTGATGATAGAGCTCTGCGAGCACCGCAATTTTAATGGAGCTCGCCTGCGGAAAGACTTCGTCAGGATGGACCAAGAGTTCGTGCCCCGTGCCCAGATCCAGAATCGCCACGCCCAGCACGCCACTCAATTGCTGCTCAATCTGTGCGACGGACGCCCGTAGGTGTTCCTACAGCACCTCCTCTTTGGCGCTAGTGACAGGCTCTTTGGCGCTGGTAACGGGCTCTTTGACACTAGTAGCGACTTCGGCGGGCAACAATCCCATATCGGCTTCGTCCACGCTTGGCACCGGATCCGCTGGAAACAAAGCGCGCGCCAACAGCCGAGTATTAGCGCCGTTCTTGCCACTGATAGTGATACTAGCTCGCGCCTGAGCTTGCAGCCGCGCCAGTTCGCTGGTGCTGATTAGCGTCAGTCTTTGATGGCCCGTTAATTTTTCGCCCGCCATATCCTTAAAGACCGTTGCCATTAATTGTCCTTGTGAAATATAGCTCGTGGTGCCAGATCCTGTGCCGCGCGCTTGCGCGGCCATTTCCGCACGAACAGTGTTGTCGAGAATCGGATAGTGAGTACAGAAATATCCCACCACATCGGGCGCAGTGCCATACCCCTGCTCGGCGTGCAGTAACTTCAAATCCCGGCGTATCGCATCGTGCTGAGTCTTTATATCAGCGCCATGTTCGATCATTTCAACCCAATTCGCCGGCGCCAGCTGGTACACCTCAACCGAATGACCCGCAAACCGCATCACACTTTTTTGCGTCAAACTCTGGACCGAATCGCCCGCAGCCTTAAACCAGCGCGGTTGCACATATTTATGCGCGGGTTGCTCTTCTAAGGGCACTCCATACAGCGCAGCAAGTTGCCTTGGATAGGCCATGCTTTTAACCGTGGCGGCGGTTGCCAGAATAACGAAAACAGCCGACTTTTGCGTCGCTAAAGCCGCATCAATACGTCGCTTAGCCTCGCGGGTAGAAACATTGATGATAGAAACTACCGGACGAGCTTCACCCGGATAAGCCATATCAACCGCTTGGCGAATTCGCTCGTACTGGGTCGAGGCGGTATTACAGGCAATAAATACCATATCGGCACCTTCTTTGAAGGCTTTCAATACACCTGCACTACCGAGCGCCGCGATCTGCTCCGGAGTTTTTTCGCCATAAGGTAGATTCTTAGTGTCGCCATAATGGTGAATTGTGATATCGACGCTGTAGTCCCGTAGTAGCGGCAGCGAAGCCTGCTCAATGCTCTTGGCAGTCAGATAACCCCCAAACCCAGAATCAAAGGTCGCGACATGCAGCGCAATCGGGACATCGGTCGCGTAGGCCACCCCACTTAACGACAACCCGCCGAGCAAGCCAAAAAATAGAACCCTTAAGCCCACTTTCAAAGCCGCCGCAGCAATCTGCATAAAAACTCCTTAAACCTTAAGGTACTGCAACTTCCTGCCAAGACAAAACGTTATACGCTATTGCACACCTCCGCGCGTTGCTTGCGCGGAAGTTTAGCAAGTTCACGCACACGCCCAAAAAATTCCGCCAAATCGCCGCCCGCGGCGACCAATATGCGCTCGAACCCCGGGACGCAGTTTCTGTAAGTGGCTACCGACACCAAATCTGCATTGTTGATCTCAGCGCTGAATAAGCCACCAAACGGAAGACGACCTTTGTCCCGCTGCATATGCTCGTAGTCCTCATGCAATTTTGCGAACACACGACGCTTTGCCTCGCGTAGGGCGGCCGATGGCTGCCCCGAAGCATATAAGGCGGCCAACTGACTCCTCGCCGCGATCAGCAACCCGAGCACCTCACCATAACGCACTTGGTCTTGATTAAACTCCTGCAAATCCGCAACCCGTCCCGTGGAGATAAGCCATCGCCTCACCCCCTCCTCCTCCATCATAGTCGCCAGCGCCTCATTAAATGCAGCATCGTTAGCCACGTACAGTAATTGATGAGTCAACTCATGAAAAATAATCGACGCCAACTGGATATCACTCCAACCCAGCATCGTATTAAGAATGGGATCATTAAAATGACCCAGCGTGGAATAGGCCGCAGCGCCCCCCACCGTCACATCAAACCCCCCCGATTTTAAATGAGCGGCAAAAGCGCGCGCCTTAGCTTCTGAAAAATAGCCGTGATACGCCACGCAACCCACAATCGGATAACACCAGACCTTGGGTTGCAATGAAAATTCCGGTGCCGCGAACACATTCCACACCACATAGGGGCGTTTTAAATCCGCGTAACTACGATAGCTACCATTATCGGGCAGGCCTAAGCCGTGAATGGCAAATTCGCGAATAGCTCTGACCGCCTCAAGCTGACCCCGAACACGAGCCGGCGTCGACGGGCGGTTGATGACACCCACAATCGGTTCACGCTTCACCATCAACGCCCACTGACCTCGGGCACCTTGCAACAAGTAACAACCGCTCAAAAGCATGCCCAGCAAGGCTACTCCAGTAGTACGAGCCATCGCGGCGATGCTGCTATTATTCACCGATGCAAGTCTATCTGGTTGGTGGTGCGGTCCGCGACAGGTTGCTAGAGCAACCGGTCAAAGAACGTGATTGGGTGGTCGTGGGCAGCACCCGCGAAGAGCTGTTGCGCCTGCAATACCGCGAAGTCGGCAGAGATTTCCCCGTATTCCTCCATCCCAAAACCCACGAGGAATATGCCCTAGCCCGCCGTGAACGCAAAGTCGCACCTGGCTATCGCGGCTTCACCGTAGAGTTCGGGCCCGAAGTGACCCTACACGATGACCTAAGCCGACGCGATTTAACGATCAACGCCATCGCCCAAGATAGCGACGGCGCACTGATCGATCCCTACAACGGATTGAGCGACTTAAAATCCGGTGTGCTGCGCCATGTCTCCGAAGCCTTCATCGAAGATCCGGTGCGGGTGCTTCGCATCGCGCGTTTCGCCGCTCGTTTTGCACCACTGGGATTTAAAATCGCACCACAAACGCAAGAGCTCATGCGTACTATGGTGGAACGCGGTGAGATCGACGCACTCATCGCTGAACGGGTGTGGACTGAAACCGAAAAGGCGCTGCAAACAGCAGCGGCCAGCCAATACTTTAAGACTTTGCGCGACTGCGGTGCGTTAGCGCGCATATTCCCGGAACTGGATGCGTTATTCGGCGTGCCACAGCCACCGCAATGGCATCCCGAGATTGATACCGGCATCCATACGCTTATGGTCCTCGATCAAGCCTGCCATTTAAGCACTGATCCACGCACCCGCTTCGCAGCCTTAGTCCATGATCTTGGCAAGGGAGTGACGCCCCCTAAGCAATGGCCGCGTCATCACTGTCACGAAGAAAGCAGCGTGGCCTTAATCGAAGCCTTAGCGGACCGCTTGAGAATTCCCAGCGACTATCGCGACTTAAGCCAAATCGTGGCACGCTTCCACGGGATCGTACATCGCGCCTTTGAGCTACGCCCCAAAACGATCTTGGAATTTCTCGAACGCTCGGATGCCCTGCGGCGTCCCGAACGATTTAGCCAAGCCCTTATTGCCTGCGAAGCCGATGCGCGTGGCCGTACGGGCTTTGAACAAAGACCGTATCCTCAACGCGCCTACCTGAACGCTGCGCGTGCGGCGGTCGCCGCTATAAAACCTTCCAGTGCCGATGTCGCCGGACGCAGCGGTCCTCAAATTGCTGAAAACCTACGCCGCCAACGCCTGCACGCACTCGAACAATTGCGCACCGCCACTAAAGAGTGTGCCGCAAATCCTGCAACTTAAAGCCTACTAAGGAAGCACCCCGAGGCGCGTCCGCGAGTCCGTCCAATCCCCGCGTCCAAGCCATCGCCTTGAAGGACTCACCCATTTCTCCCGGCAACATAAGCTGTCGCGCCTGATGCGCCAGGCGCGCAAAAGCAGCCGCATCATCACCTGCAAGTATCTGTATCTCCTGATCGATACCGGTGCCGGCAAGGAAATACGTCTGGGTCGAAAATCCCGCCACCTCAAAACCCGCCGGAGCGGCTTCAGCCAAGGCCGTAAAATCCACCCATGCAGTGATGTCCTGTAATCCTGGATAACGAAACGGATCAGCATGCGTACGCTGGCGAAAATGACAAATCAACGTACCCTCATGACGTTGACCAAAATAGTACTGCGCACGCGGCAACCCATAGTCGAACCACAACACCGCCCCGCGCCCCAACGAACTCGTAACTTCACGAGTCCATGCTGCCAAACGCGGGCAATATTCTGATTCATACCCCTCGCCCCAATCGGCAACCCGCAACAAGCGACACGCTTCCACCACACGAGGAGCCGCCGGCCGCGCTGCCCACGCAAAGGCCTCCCCGTGCTCCGGTGCCGGTGCCCGTGCCTGAACCCCAAGCTCCAGAACACGCGTGCTATGCCATCTAAAACGCACCACTGGCAATGCATCCAACACCTCATTCGCAATGATCACACCTTCAAATGATTCTGCGGGAGGCGCATCCAACCACTGCAAACGATCCGCTAAATGCGGTAGGCGCTGCGATAAATACTGAGATTGCCGCGCGCGCAGGTCGGCGCTCACCTCTAATATCGAATAACGCTCGGGTAGCGTTCCTAACGACTCCAGTCGCGCCAAAATATCCCCGGCCATACGACCACTGCCGGCACCAATTTCAAGAATAGATCCTCCGCCAAGCGCACTCAGCACCTCGGCACATTGCCGTGCTACGCAGGCACCAAATAGCGGCGAGAACTCGGGTGCCGTGCTGAAATCACCGCCTGCCCCCAGCTTGTGCGCGCCCGCACTGTAATATCCAAGGCCCGGCGCATACAGCGCCAGTTCCATAAATCGCTCGAAACTCAACCACCCACCGGCTACCGCGATTTCACGGGCGATATGCTCGTTCACCGCATGGACATGCTTTACTTCAATAGGGCTTAAGCGCGGTTCACGCTGGGATGACAATCCGGTATTGTGTTGAGCCATGATGCACAGTATCGACAAGAATTCACTGCAGGGCCAGGTTGTTCTGATTACCGGCGGCGCACGCAGGGTAGGTGCCGTCGTGGCAAGCGCACTCCACGGAGCGGGTGCCCATATCATGATTCACTATCGATCATCCGCTGCCGCCGCTCAAGAGTTGTGCGCCAGACTCAATCAAACACGCTCCGGCTCCGCAGCAATTTACGCTGCCAACCTCGTTGAGGTGGATGCGCCTGAAAAATTGGTTGCCGCAACCTTGAACGAGTTCGGCAGAATAGATGTGTTGATAAACAATGCCTCCAGCTTCTACGCCACCCCGGTAGGAAAAATCACCTTCGCGCAGTGGGATGATTTAATCGGCAGCAATTTAAAAGCCCCGCTATTCCTATCGCAAGCCGCCGCCCCTAGCCTTGCACAGCACCAGGGTCTCATCATCAACATGATCGACATCCATGCCTCAAGACCCTTGAAAGGGCATCCAGTGTACTGCGCGGCAAAAGCGGGGCTCGCCATGCTCACGCGTTCACTAGCACGTGAACTGGGTCCCAGTATCCGAGTCAACGGCATAGCACCTGGGCCCGTGCTCTGGCCCGAAGAACCCATCGACGCCAGCTTGCAACTTGAGATCATCAACAAGACCGCGCTCAAACGCCACGGCACACCCCAAGACATCGCACGCACAGCGCTGTTTTTAGCGCAAGACGCCCCCTACATCACCGGACAAATAATCGCCGTAGACGGCGGACGCAGTATTTAACGGGCTAGCGAGCTGCGCAACAGTTCGCGCACTCGCGCAAGATCGTAAGCCAACGGCCGATCGTCCCGATACTGCGGCACTCGTGCTCGAACCTGCGTATAGATCGCTTTGGTATACGCGGCGGGAGCCAGCGCGGTGTCCTGAAATTCGTAAGCCTGCGTGGCAGCCATCAGCTCAATCGCCAAAATCGTTTCCGCATGCTCAATAATTTTCAGTAACTTAAGCGCTGCAGGGGTCGCGTGACTGAGATGATCTTCCTGCAACGCTGAAGTAATTCCGCCATCCACACTTGCCGGTGCCGCGAGGCGACGATTCTCGGCGACTAACGCGACGGCGGTGTATTGCGCAATCATGAACCCAGAATTCACTCCGCCCTGTACCGCGAGGAAGGCAGGCAAGCGACTCACCAGAGGATTAAGCAGCCGATCAATACGCCGCTCTGACATCGCGGCAAGCTCCGCGACGGCAATAGCCAGGGAGTCCGCCGCCAGCCCAATAGCAGCCCCCACCGCATGCGCTTCCGAGTGCGCGCGCGGAGCCTCTGGCGTCCCCGCCACGATCGGATTGTCGGTCACCGCGGCTAACTCGCGATCCACGACAACTGCTGCGAACTCGAACTGATCGCGAACCGCACCGTGTACTTGAGGAATTGCCCGTAGACTTAAGGGATCCTGAGTACGCCCGCTCGCGCTTGCAGCCAAGAGGGCGCTATCTTTAAGAGCAGCGCGTAAGTGCTCACCCACTTGCACTACGTTCGATGAAGCCCGCAAACTTAAAATAATCGGATCAAAGGCAGCCAGCTGACCCCGCAAATTCTCAAACGTCATTGCTGCAACAACATCGGCCCACCCCAGCAAACGATCCACGCGCTGTAAGGCCAGCGCCGATAGGCCCGTGGCACAGGGCGTTCCATTGACCAAACTTAAGCCCTCTTTGGCTTCGAGCACTAGTGGCGCAAAGCCCATCGACTGCAAAGCCGCGCTCGCGGATAGGCGAGTACCCTTCAACACCACGAAACCCTCGCCGAGCAACGCCAGCGACACATGTGCCATATGGGTTAAATAACCCACCGAACCACCCGCGGGCACCTCTGGCACACAATCCTGCGCTAGAAAATCAATCAGACGCTCGACGACCTCCAATCGAATTCCAGAATATCCATGGGAAAAATTATTAATGGCCGCGGCAATAATGGCCCGCGTTTCAGGCACCCCCAACGGGTATCCCACGCCAATCGCGTGGCTCATCACAATATTGCGCGACAATTGCCGCTGCTGGCTCCGATCCACCAACACATCGCTGAGCGCGCCCACCCCAGTGTTCACGCCATAGGCCCGAATGCCCTGGGCTACGATCGACTCGACCAAGCGCCGAGCCGCGCGAATACGTTCTCGCGTCGGCTCCGCCAATTCCAGCGTCGCGCCCTCGGCAATGCTCGCGACCTGTCGCCAGGTAAGCGCCCGCTCCAGCGCCACGTCACTTTTCAAAGACCACCCACCACGCCGCCACCCACCACGCCACTCGCCAAGCGCCACTCAGCCAGATCTTTTTGAGTGCGTTCAATCCCAATACCCACATCGCGCGAGCTACGCACCGCGCCGGGTTTACTTAAAGTTAGTCGCACACCGGCTACGTTAAACTCAGACAAAACCAACATGGCGATTTGTTCGGCCATAGTCTCCACCAAATGAAATTGTGAAGCCTCGATAAACGCGAGCACGCGCTTCGCCACCCGCTTATAGTTCAACGTATCGTCGATTGAATCGCTCAGCGCCGCCTTGCGAATGTCAGTACTCATTTCAAGATCGACAATGACCGTCTGCTTGACCTGCCGCTCCCAATCGAAAATCCCGATGATGGCCTCAGTCTTCAACGCATGAATGAAAATCGTATCCATTAAAATCTTTTACCCTCTTTAACCCTATTAACCTAAACCCAGCGGCGATCCCGCCTGCGCGAGATCCCATTTTGCCCTCGCGGCAAACGAGCGCCTTCGCGGCCCCATAGCCCCACCCGCGACCGCACTCACGTCCGCGACCAGCCCTGCCGCTAACCGCATACAGCCCGCCAGCGCAATCATGGCGCCATTATCCGTGCAAAATTCCGCCCGAGGAAAATACAATTTTGCACCATTAGCCTCTGCAACCTGCGCAAGCTGGCTACGCAGCCGAACGTTGGCTCCCACTCCGCCAGCAACCACCAGGCGGCAATGCCCCGTCATGTGCAAGGCTCGCCGACATTTCTCAGCCAGGGTATCGACCACCGCCTCTTGAAAAGCGAATGCCACATCAGCGCGAATTTGATCGTCTAACACGCGCCCGCGTAACGCGACCAAGGCCGCGGTCTTTAAACCACTGAAACTAAAATCGAGCCCCGGGCGATCCAGCATAGGCCGCGGAAAAACAAAGTGCCCACGACGGCCACGCTCGGCTAACTCCGCCAACTGAGCACCGCCCGGATAGGGTAGCCCCATCAGCTTTGCGGTTTTATCAAACGCCTCACCCGCCGCATCATCCAACGACTCACCCAAAATCCGGTACTGCCCCAAGCCTGCCACATCCACCAACTGAGTATGGCCGCCAGAAACCAGCAGGGCTAAAAACGGGAATTGCGGCGGATCCGGCTCAAGCAATGGCGCGAGCAAATGCCCCTCGAGGTGATGAATGGCAAGCGCAGGCTTACCCCACGCATAGGCGAGACTAGCGGCAAATCCAGCCCCTACAATAAGTGCCCCGATCAAGCCCGGACCTGCCGTATAGGCTATTGCATCAATAGAATCCCGCTCTGATTTTGACTCATTCAGGGCTTCGCGCAGTAAAGGCAGTAAGCGCCGCAAATGGTCACGCGAGGCAAGCTCAGGGACCACCCCCCCATAGGGTCGATGCATCGCGATCTGGCTATAAAGCCGATGTGACAATAGTCCGCGAGCCGCGTCATAAACGGCAACCGCGCTCTCATCACAGGAACTTTCGATACCGATAACACGCATGAGCGGCCGGACCTTACCCTAAAAACCACTGATTTACCTAAAACTTGAAGCTTTCACCAGCCATTTCACACAAGCCTTTGCCTTTTGCGGGAGCGCCCTTTAGAATGCGCGCCCCGTTGCCGATTGTCGGCGGCTCCTTAGCCCCTTTTGAGGTTTGAATGCCCAGCGTTCGTGTTCGCGAGAATGAGTATTTTGATGCCGCCCTGCGTCGTTTCAAGCGTGCCTGCGAAAAAGCTGGCGTGCTCACTGAACTGAGGCGTCGCGAATTCTACGAAAAACCCACCCAGGAACGAAAACGTAAAAAAGCGGCGGCGGTTAAGCGTCATCTGAAGCGTCTGTCGCGCGATAATATGCGCGGCATGGGCGGCCCTCCGGCGGCCCCACCGGCTGCAGCGCCTGCTCGGCCCTCGTACCCGTCTTATTGAGCTTAAAATGTCCCTCAAAGAGCGCATAACCGACGATATGAAGGCGGCGATGCGCTCCGGCGAAAAAGAGCGCCTCGGGCGTATTCGCATGATTACCGCGGCCATTAAACAGCGCGAAGTCGACGAGCGCATTACGCTCGACGACTCCCAGGTGTTGAGCGTGCTTGAAAAAATGATCAAGCAACGCAAAGAATCCGTGCTGCAGTTTGAAGCCGGTAATCGCGCCGATTTAGTCGCAATAGAAAACGCTGAAATAACGCTATTACAAGGCTACTTACCCGCGCAACTGAGCGAAGCCGAAATCGATGCCTTAATTACCGATGCCGTCGCAAGCACCGGTGCCGCCAGCATTAAGGACATGGGCAAAGTCATGGCCCTCATCAAGGGCAAGGCGCAAGGGCGCGCCGATATGGCGGCAGTCGGGGCCAAAATCAAAGCCAAGCTCGGCGGTTGACCGCAAGCGGTCCATGGCCGGCCGCATCCCTCAATCGTTCATCGACGAGATCGTCGCACGATCTGATATCGTTGAGCTCATTGGTGCCCGTGTCGCACTCAAGAAGTCCGGCCGCGAATTCAAAGCCTGTTGCCCCTTTCATAACGAGAAATCCCCGTCCTTCTGGGTCAGTCCCGATAAGCAGTTTTATCATTGCTTCGGCTGCGGCGCACACGGCACCGTGGTGGGATTTCTCATGCAGTACGAGAAATTGGGATTTGTCGATGCAGTGGCGGACTTAGCCCAACGCGCAGGCCTAGAACTACCCCGCGAAGCACAAACGGCGCAGGTTCCCGGCGGCGCTGACCTGCACGATGTCATGGCCCAAGCATCGCGCTTCTTCGAACAAAACCTCGCCGACAATTCACGCGCGCAAAAATACTTAGAAAAGCGCGGTATCGATGCGCCCACGGCGACCCAATTCGCACTGGGATACGCCACCGACTCTTGGAACGCACTGCTCAATCGATTCGGGCTCGAAGAAGAAGATCGACGCCGACTGTTGCAAGGCGGATTGATTATTGAACGCGACGCACGCGGCACCGAACGCCAGACCGGCTTCTACGACCGCTTTCGGGATCGACTAATGTTTCCCATTCGGGATTCGCGCGGACGCGTGATTGCCTTTGGCGGTCGCATCCTCGATCAAGGCGAACCCAAGTATCTTAATTCACCGGAAACTCCCTTGTTTCATAAGGGTCGCGAGCTGTACGGGCTTTATGAAGCGCGTCAGGCCCGCACCGATTTTAAGCGCCTGATGATTGTTGAAGGGTATATGGATGTGGTGCGGCTGCACCAAGCCGGCATCACCTACGCGGTCGCGACGCTGGGCACCGCCACTACTCAAGAACATTTGAACAAAGTTTTCCGAATGACCAGCGAGCTGGTGTTCTGTTTTGACGGAGATCGAGCCGGTCGACAGGCAGCCTGGCGGGCGCTCGAAAACGCCTTAAGTCTCGCCCGCGATGGTCGCGAACTAAAATTTCTTTTTCTACCCGAAGGTCATGATCCCGATACCCTAGTGGCCGAAGAAGGGCCCGCGGCTTTCGAAGCGCGGCTCAGCTGCGCGCTGCCGTTGTCCGAATATTTGATCCAGCATTTATTGCTCGAGGTCGATCTGACTCATGTCGACGGTCGTGCCAAACTCGCGGCCCTGGCGCGGCCCCTGTTTGCGCGTTTGCCCGAAGGCGTTTACCGCGAACTGTTAGTGGATCGGCTAGCAGGTCAAATTCGGATGCCCGCCCCCAAACTGCAGTCTCTCCTCCTCGCCGGTGGCACTCCTAAAGAATCCGCCGCCGCAGCGGCTTTAGGGTCTAAGCCTCAGGTCAGGCAGGCGCGCATGAGTGCCGGTCGCGGCAATATGTTAACCCAGGCGATTAGTTTGGTACTGCACTACCCAGCGGCGGCGCGCGCGGTCAAAAATAGGGATCAACTTAAAACCCTGAGCAAACCCGGCGTCGTCGTGCTCGATGAAATGCTCGAAGCGGCTCTCGGCGAGGCTACCAGCACCGCCGCGCTACTCGAACGCTGGCGCGATCGACCTGAATATGAACGCCTCGCCCAGCTTGCCATAGCCCAGCCACTGGTCGCAGACGCTCAATTAGCAGGCTATGAGCTGCAGATGGCGGTCGAAAAATTAGTGGAAGAATATGGCCCAGGCCAAAGAATGAATGAATTACTGCTGAAATCCGAGGAAATGGGCTTGAATTCCGATGAAAAGATAGAATTAAGCACTCTTCTACAGCATAAAGGGCGACTTCGGTCGCCTCTTTAGGCGGCTGTCGCTATTTATGTTGGCGAGGCGGCGGCGGCAATCGTATACTTACCGGCTACCTGTTTAACTCTAGCAATCACGAGGCGTCCCTTTGAGCAAAAAAGCCCCAGCAGGCACAGCAAATCAAATCGCGGACGAGCGTCAATCGCAGCTAAAATTACTCATAGCGCGCGGTAAGGAACAGGGCTACCTCACCTACGCCGAAGTGAACGATCATTTGCCGAGCGAGATCGTCGATCCTGAACAGATCGAGGATATCGTCAATATGATTAATGACATGGGCATTCCGGTGTATGAAAAAGCACCCGATGCGGAGTCATTGCTGCTCACCGATGCGACCGCAGCGCCCGACGAAGAAGCGGTTGAAGAAGCCACTGCGGCCCTTGCCAACCTCGACGCCGAATTCGGTCGCACCACCGATCCGGTGCGCATGTACATGCGCGAAATGGGCACGGTCGAATTGTTGACTCGCGAAGGCGAAATCCGAATTGCCAAGCGCATCGAAGAAGGTCTCGCGGCGGTTAAAATTGCGCTCGGCAGTTATCCCGGTACCTATGACTTATTGTTAGGTCACTACGAGAAAGTTAAAGCCGGTCAGATGCGCCTGGTCGATGTGATCGTAGGCTTCATAGACCCGAATGCGCCGGATGAAATTGCGCAACCGCAGAATCCCAAACTCATGGCGCTCGAACCCGAGCTTCCCGCCAACGACGACGACGAAGCCGCAGGCGATGAGGAAGAAGAAGCCATCGATACAGGTCCGGATCCGATCGAAGCCGGCAAGCGTTTTGCCTCAATCGCCAAGATTCATCATCAATTCTTAGCCGCATTGGATAAGATCGGTTCAAAAGACCCGAAGACTTTGAAGATCCGCAAAAAGATTTGTGGCGAGTTGATGGAATTGAAGCTAGCACCAAAGATGTTTGATCAATTAATTGATCATCTACGCCAGCATGTCACCGAAGTACGCTTGCTTGAAAAAGAAATCATGTTCTTGTGCATTAAACAGGCTGGCATGCCGCGCAAGGATTTCATCTCCACCTTCCCGAAGAACGAAACTTCGACTAAGTGGCTTGATAAGCATATTAAGTCTAAGAAGCGTTATTCGCCTGCTCTGTTGAAGTTTAAGGACGAGATCGAGCGGCGGCAGAACAAACTCGCCAATCTTGAGGGCATTTACCATGTGCTCATTAGCGAGATCAAAGAAATCAATCGTGAAGTGTCCATTGGCGAGGCCAAGGCACGACGCGCGAAGAAAGAAATGGTCGAGGCCAATCTGCGCCTAGTGATTTCGATCGCCAAGAAATACACGAATCGTGGCCTACAATTCTTGGATCTTATCCAAGAAGGCAATATCGGCTTGATGAAGGCCGTGGATAAGTTTGAATATCGCCGCGGGTACAAATTCTCAACTTATGCAACATGGTGGATTCGCCAGGCAATTACCCGCTCGATCGCCGATCAAGCGCGCACCATTCGTATTCCAGTGCATATGATTGAGACAATTAATAAACTCAATCGCATTTCTCGCCAGATGTTGCAGGAAATGGGTCGCGAGCCGACACCGGAAGAACTGGCAATACGCATGGAAATGCCCGAGGACAAGGTCCGCAAGGTATTAAAGATCGCTAAAGAACCGATCTCCATGGAAACCCCGATTGGCGATGATGAGGATTCGCACTTAGGCGATTTCATCGAAGACACCTCCGTGTCTTCACCCATCGATTCAGCCACCACCGAATCTTTGCGCGAAACCACCCATTCGGTACTCGCTCAACTAACGCCACGCGAAGCCAAAGTGCTACGCATGCGTTTCGGCATCGACATGAATACCGACCACACTCTCGAAGAAGTCGGTAAACAGTTCGATGTCACCCGCGAACGCATTCGGCAGATAGAAGCCAAGGCGCTGCGTAAACTCAGACATCCCAGTCGAAGCGAACAACTCCGTAGTTTTTTGATGGATGATTGATGGGTGATTGATTTGGTGACTAACTGAGACGATCGGTGGCCCCGGTCGTCTGGCAGGACCAATGCTGCCGATGCCGCGTCCCTGTACGCGGTCCCGCCCCACTAATTGACAAGCTAGACTGTATAATTAGCCGCTATATTGACAGTCTATATCTACTCATATACAACATATTTGTATATACTTAACTACTCAAATCTATTATGCTCCAATTATTGGCCGTGCAGCAGCTCGATAAAAAACTTAGCCCGTGGCGCTCTTTGCCGCACTCGCGGCCAAGCGGTGGGTGGCTACGCGCCGTACGACAGACGTTGGGTATGACCACCCGTCAGCTTGCTAAGTCCGCGGGGGTTACTCAGGCTGCGGTTGCGAGTGCTGAACGCACCGAAGCCAGAGGCGATATCACCCTCGCCACATTGCAGCGGTACGCGACTGCGCTCGATTGCGAGGTTGTCTACGCCCTGCTACCCAAGCGTCCCCTTGAGGAAGTCGTGTACGAGCGGGCGGATCGCGTCGCACGCGACCAAGTCGCGCGTGTGAGCCATTCAATGGCACTGGAAAATCAGTCAACCAACAATGAACATTGGGAGCGCCAAATCGTCGAGCTGCGCAGAAAACTCCTGGAAGGCAAACGCTCGCGGCTTTGGTAATGAGTTTTGAGTATGCGCCGGGTGCTACGCCCATCGATTTGGACGAAGCAGCAGGGCTTATTCCCGCACACCTTACACTGCAGCGTGAGCTCAACGAGTACGAAGAGGCCAATATTCTTGAGGCAACCGAATGGCACTTCACGCGCCGCCGGGGCGACCCACTCGATGAACACTTCATTCACACGGTGCATCGCCAAATGTTCAATAAGACTTGGAGATGCGCGGGAAAGGCGCGCCGAACAGACAAGAATTTAGGAGTCACTTGGTTCGAGGTTCCCGTACGCCTGCGCCAAATGCTCGGTGAGGTTCGCGCTCAGATTGACAACCGGGCGTATTCACCCGTTGAAATTGCGGCCCGCTACCATCACCGCCTCGTTGCCATCCAGGTGTTTCCCAACGGAAATGGACGTCACGCCCGCCTCATGGCGGACTTGCTCCTAACAAAGCTTATCGGTCGACGATTCGAATGGGGTCGCGGTTCATTGGTAACGGCCACCGAGCTTCGAGCGCGCTACATCGCCGCCTTGCAAGCAGCCGATGCCGGAGATTGTCGACCACTCCTTACATTTTTAGAATCCCCGTGACTAGCCACCGCACGATCGTGTTCACTAGCCACGCACCATAGGACAGCGACGCGGGTGTCATCGCGCCTCGCCTTGAGGTTATTTCAACAAAGAAACGCAAAGTCCCACAGGATTCTTGCCAGCTGCTGGAAATTCAGATCTCCCCGGCAATTTCTTAACTCTCAAATTAAGAACGGAATTAGTTAGTCCATTTTGAGGGCGTGATTCAGACTGATCTTGAGGTCCAACAACAACTCTATTGGGATGCGCGGCTAAAGCCACGAGGACGCTGTGCAGACCGTTAGGATCTGATGCGAAGTCCGCTTAGGGAATTCCACACCCTGCCCAATAGAGGCTTCTACACGATTCGCGCTTCTAGGCATATTAAGCTTTTCTGGCACCTAAATTGACGGACTTGCTGCATTAATTTTCAATTTACGTTTTGTAAAATCGCTCAAATACCGCCGCTACTAGACTAAGCGTGCACAATATTCCGTTCCGTGTCTTTATCCTCCGTTGCCGCTAAAGCCATGTCTGAAATCATCGGATGAAGGTCTTAGGAGTCATTGATAGCATGGTGTAAGTTTGCTGGGCAAACGAGATAATGGTTGCCTAGTACCACGAAAAGCATCGCCATTCTGGTCTATCACGGGGTGCAAACCCTTGCTGTTGCAGCACCGCTGGTCACTAGTGTGGACGGAGCCGCCATCACCTGCGAGTCAGGGCTGCGTATCATGCCGACGTGTCGACTGGACTCGCTGGGAAAGATCGACACGCTGTTGATCCTAAGGCGGGGCGGGACTACGATCGCCGCCTACAGGTGAGGCGGTGGCCGCCACACGGTTTCCGAAAATCCAGATAGATTCGGATGCGTTGTTTATCAAGCAAGGGCGTATCTCCACCGCGGCGGGAGTTACTGCGGCAATTGATTTAGCGTTGGCGGTAGCGCGTGATCTGGTGGTGTACGAAAAGCGGGCTGGCGGGCAGCAGCAATATTCCAAGCCGTTACAATTCCACGGCGTTGCGTGGGCGACCGGACGAGAAGATTGATTACCGCAATATTACGTCGTGAAATGATTGATTCAATCAAATCATAGATATTGCCGATATTGATCCAACGGGAGCCTCGAAGAAATTGCCATTAGAAGAGGCGCACGCGTTTAATTATTACAATGCGGTGGACGGCTGTATGTCATAGTCAACCGCAATCAAGGCGACACGGGATTCAACTAGCGCATGCCCAGAAAAAATGACGCTGAGCAATCGTAATTACAGGAGCGGACTCGATTGAGCGGTATAAAATTTATCACAGCTACTCTATTGGCTTTGGCGGCCTCGCACAGCTTGGGGCAGGAGCATCAGCCTGGGACGGACGAAAAGCTGGGAGCAGTGCAATTTCATACATCGTGCAATAACTCCGCCCAGAGTGACATTAACCGCGCAGTGGCTTTACTGCATTCGTTTCAATTCAGTCGCGCCATAGACGGCTTTAACATGGCGTTGGGAACGGATGCTTCGTGCTCAATCGCCTATTGGGGAATCGCGCTGAGCGATTGGGGAAATCCGTTCGCACCTGGAATGGTCAATAAGACCCTGTTGCAACTTGGACGCGAAAGCGCCCGACGCGGCGAAATGGCGGGAGTGAAGACTGAACGGGAAGGTGCCTATCTGGCAGCCGTCAGCAATTTGTTTCGAAACTTCGAAACTACACCACAGGAGGTACGTTTGCTCGCCTATCGAGACGCCATGGGAGAGGTAGCGACGAAATATCCGCAAGATCACGAAGCGCAGATTTTCTATGCATTGGCGCTCGCCGTTGCGGCAGATCGCAGCGACAAGACCTATGCGGACCAGCTCAAGGCGGGGGCAATTCTCGAGAATTTGTTTAAGCAGGAACCAACGCATCCGGGACTGGCGCACTACATTATCCACGCGTATGACGTGCCGCCTCTGGCGGCGCGAGCGCTTGTCGCGGCGCAACGCTATTCTGACATCGCCCCCGATGCACCGCATGCGCTGCATATGCCGTCTCATACATTTACCCGGTTGGGAGATTGGCAAGCATCTATTGATAGCAATATGGCCGCCGCGGCCGCGGCTCGGCGGCAAGGTCAGACCGCAGAAGAATTACATGCTAGCGACTACGAGGTCTACGCTTACTTGCAAACCGGACAGAACGACGCGGCCGCACGAATAATAAAATCTTTGCCGGAAATAGCATCACGCTTCGATCCGAAGGCGGTGCTGATCGGCGCCGGCCCCCCTGTGGCTGGATATTTTGCGATTGCTGCGATCCCAGCACGCTATGCTCTGGAAAGAGGCGCCTGGCAGCAAGCGGAACAACTTGAGTTGAAGGAGTCCCCGTTTCCATTTACAGACGCGATAACCTGGTTCGCCCGAGGGCTAGGCGCAGCGCGACTGGGGCACGCGACGGCGGCCCACCAGGCGGCCGCGGCGCTGAAGCAGATTCAGGAGCGCCTCTTGAAAGCCGGTGACCCGTACTGGGCACGGCAGGTGGAAATCCAGGCGCTCACCGTCGCCGCGTGGTCAGCGCTAGCAACGGGCGCCAAAGAGGAAGCATTGCGGCAGATGGAATCAGCCGCGGAGATGGAAGATGCAACCGAAAAAAGCGTCGTCACACCGGGGCCACTATCACCGGCGCGGGAGTTGACTGGAGCGATGTTTTTGGCGATGGACGAGCCTGCTAAAGCATTAGCGCAATTTGAAGCCACTCTCAAGAAAGAGCCGCGGCGCTTCAATGCTCTTTACGGAGCGGCGCACGCAGCGCGGCTCAGCGGCAACCGAGATACAAGTCAAAAATATTTCCACGAGTTGCTGAGCGTTTGCGCGCGCTCCGACAAACCCGCACGATCTGAACTTAACGAGGCGACGCAGTCGATTTCCCAGAAATAACATTTCTTCTATCCGATCGCTAACGCTCGGGAATGGGCGAGCACCTGCCGGAATCCATCTCCATCTGGCCTAGCCTAGCGTGGCGTCAGCGTCACCGGCACTTCCGTGATGCTGTCGACCGGCAGCTTGTTGAGTTCCGCTGCCTTGCGTACGGCCGCTTCGTTCGGACCGCGGTATACGCAGAAGGTCTTCGTCTCGTCCGCATTCGCGTAGGACGAGACCCAACTCACACCAACCGAGGAGTTATTGGCGTTTCCACGTTTCTTGGTGGCCGAGTCCGAGCCCTTGAGAGCGCCCGGTGGAAAGGTGCGCCCAACAAGGTATCGATGCATAGTCGCTTTCGGCAGCGGAGCTGCTGTCGGCGGCGGTGCGTCGCCCGCGATTGCACGCGCGACAATCAGAGTAGAGGCTAAGCCAAGGCGGAGCATTTTCATTGTTGTCTCCGAAGTTAGGAATAAAAGTAAGGGTTCAAAACGTGCACTTCGGTGATCTTCGTTATCGGCAGCCGGTTGCGGGTGGCGGCGCGACGCACTGCCTCAGGCTCCGGGCCGTCGTAGATACAGAAGGTCTGCTTCCGGTCCAGCGTGACGTAGGAGTGCACCCACGTGACCAGATTTTCGGCATTGTGGTCGATGACGGTGCGGCATATCTCGGCACCGGCTTCATTCATGGAGCTCACAAGGCCATCGGGAAATTCCCGCTCGATCAAATAACGTGGCATGGCCCGTTCCGTCCAAAAGCCAAAATTGGCTTGGGGAATAGTGCCGCGACGAGCCGTTAAAAGAATCGGTGCGGCCACCCAAATTGGTCGATGCCGCTACCTAATTTATGGCGAGCTATCCTTATAGGGGTGCGGCAAGAAGGCCGCGCTGTCGGGCGACCTCGACTGCCTCGCCGCGTGAGTCGACCGCCAATTTTGCCAAGATGGACGCGAGGTGATGTTCGACGGTCCGTGGCGATCTAAACAAGCGTTGAGCGATTTCGGCGTTTTGCAGACCTTCGCCGAGCAGGGTCAGCACCTGCATTTCGCGCGTCGTCAGTCCGGCGATATTGTCGCGAGTCGTCGGGCGCGGACCGCGCGGCACGGCTCGAACACCGGCCGCGCGCATTTGATGTCGCAACCGCTCCGCCATGGGCTGTCCGCCCAATGCCTCGAAAAGACCGATCGCAGCTCGCTGGCCGGACTCCGGACCCTCCGCAAGTGCGCGGGCCTGTTCATACCGACATCCCAGGGCTTCCCAGGCAACCGCGGCTTCCTGCCATTGTCCTCGAATTTGCAGAGCGTACGGCTCAGCACAGACGGAAGGCACTTCGTCCAATTCGCCCGTTTGCCATAGCAGATAGCTCAATTCGCCGACGAACCATGGGTGCTTCTTTTCGACGGCGAGTTTCAGCGCACCTGCAACCTCCGTGCGCACCTCAGTCATATCTCCCCGCATCCTTGCCGCCTCGGCCCGAGCACAGCGCACCGGCGCCACACGCTGCAGCGTCCCAGCGGCCTTGATAGAGGTCCGTCAGGGCAAGCCAGGCCTCCATGTAGCTCGCTAGACGGTCGAGATCGTGAGCGCGAGCGAAGGCAATGCCATCCGTCAGGAATCGATCTGCCTCGGTGAACCGGTAGCCCTCACCTGATGCGGTACCGAGCATCACGAAGGCGTCTGCGACGCCTGCGCCTCCGTCCTGCAAGTGCGTCGCGATTTCAAGACTGGTATTGACGAATTCACAACCGCGCCGGTAATCGACGAACATCAACGCCGCACCGACCGAATTGTAGGCGCTCGCAAGCAACTCTTGATCGTCGAACCGGCGCGCGAGTTCAATCGCCTTCTCCCCCCATGTCACGGCGTCCACGCAATCGCGGTTGAGCATGCGTAGGTAGGATTCTGTGGCATAGGCCCTCGCGAGTCCTCGTCCTGGGGGAAGCTGTTCGGATTGCTTGCTTGCTGGCTCGATCGGCGTCCGCGTTGCGCAAGGCTCGGACCAACGGCATGGCGTGGGCAGCAAGCGATTCGCACTGACGAGTCACGTTACCTAGTCGGCGGAAGATCTCGATCGAAGTTTCCCGCGCCGAAATCGCGGCTGCCAGGTCACTGAGCTCAAAGCAATATCCGGCATACTCCTCAAGCAATTCGGCCCGCCCGGCGTCGCTGAGTCCATGCGCCTCAGCTAATGCCACGCGGCAATGCGCGGCCGCTTCCCGGCGTGAACCGCGAGCCGCGGCCTCGCGAGCAGCCTCAGGAGCAAACTTGAGCACCGCGGCGCTATCGTGCGCTAGCTGCGCGTGATGAACCATGCGTGACAAGGATGCATCGTCGGCAGTGCGCGTCGTCAATGCGGCCAAGATTCGCGCGTGCAGATACTTGACTCGCGGCGGCGCAATCGATTCCTCGACCGCGACCCGCGCCAATTCATGGCGGAATCGCAATTCATTCTCGTCCGCGAGGAGCAGACCGCTCGCCACGCATTTCTCGACGGCTTCGAGAGCGGGACCCAGCACCGACTCGATAAGGTGCAGCTCGATCGCGCGAGGAACGACAGAGGTCAGTTCCAAGACGTCGCGCGCGGCGCCATTAAAACCCAAGGCGCGTCCCAATACCGCATCCCGTACCGTGCCAGGAACGCCACCCTCAGGATCGCCCAGTATTTCGGTTACGAAGAACGGGTTTCCGCTGGAGGCCCAACAGCGAGCGCAGCAAATGCAAGGAGTCGAGTTCATCATCCCGATAGCTCAGAATCATTAGGGCCGGCGCGCGATGAATCCGCCGAACCAAGAATTTGATGAGATCGAGGGTCGCGGTGTCGGCCCAATGGATATCTTCGAGGATCAGCACGGTCGGACCCGGCGGCTGCTGGAGTTCGTTCAGCACCGCGCCGAACAGCACCGCTCGGTCGGTCCCGTTGCCCAGCATTGCCTGAAGGCGTGCGGAAGCTTCGCGCGCCAGGTCGTGCAAAGGACCGAGTGGATGGGGCGTAAACAACGCTTCACAGGCACCCGAGAGAACGCGCTCCGCAATATTTTCCCGAATAAAATGTTCGACCAAAAAGGTCTTCCCGATACCGGCTTCCCCACTGACTAACACGGTACGTCCCGCCCCCTACGCGGCGCTTCGCATTTCGTGTCTCAGTGATTCGAGTAACCCCTCACATTCAAGAATTGGTCCCATCATTAGGTGATTTCCAGACTGTCAAGACGCCAGTCACGAAAGTTGGCGCGTGGGGCGCGGCGCTATCCACTGAACCCCAACTGAGGCTCAATACGGCATCCCGTTACCCCGATATCACGTCCATCGTCAAATGCCGCTCAGAATTAAGCGAATTGGCAATCAGGCAAGTCTGTTCAGCTTTTTCCAACAATTTTTTGGCTCGTTCCACATCCGCGCCAGCGGGCAACACCAACTTGGCATGGGTCGTAAAAGCGGTAAATCGCATTTTGCCTTCGATGCGATCCAAGGTCCCGTCGGTGCGTGCATCCAAACTAGTCCAGGCAAACTTAGAGGCACTCGCGATCGCGCGAAAACCTAGGACGAAACAATCGGCCACCGCGGCCGTCAGTAAGCCCTCAGGCGACCATTGATTACCCGGCCCGCCGAATTCCTTAGGCGGTGCAGACTCTATAACACGCATACCTTCGCTCGACAGTGGTACATCGCCATCAGGGCGAACTACGGCATTGACAATATAGTGATGAGGAAATGGGTGCATCAATAACTCCTATTTTTTAATTCTGAATAACTTTTCGATATGCTCAAGCGTCTCCGGGCTATCCCATTCTCGGGCACCATAGACCTTTTCGAGCACCCGACCTTTAGCGTCTACCAGCACCGTCAGCGGCAATCGGGTCGCCCCCAGCATATGCTCGATCTGTAACTGCGCATCAATGAAATGACTAATAGTAGCGTGGTTATTTTGTAATAACGCCTTGGCTTGATCAGCATAGTCATCGGTCGATATACCGATAATAGAAAAGTTCGCAGCGATATCCCGCCATGCAAGTCGTTCCAACGAGGCCATTTCCGCTCGACAAGGACCGCACCAACTAGCCCACACATTAATGATCAATGGCTTACCACGATAGGACGAGAGGTTTCTGGAGTTCCCATTGAGGCCGTTAAGCGTTGCCCCGCTAAGCACACCACCGATTGATACTTCCTCAGAATTCGTCGCAAACGCAGCGGGCGCATCGCAAACTAAGGCTACGACTAGCGCCACTCTCACGACGTGGAGCCGTGATTTGTTTAGAAAATTCATACACCGCCATTTTACTACTGACTTAAACATGAACGAAACCCGAGCAGATGTGCTGCAGGGGGAGATGCCATTTGTGGCAGATTGCGATTTTATGCAATATAATGCTACAAATGGCCAAATCTGTCCGAATATCTGATTCACTTTACAGCTTAGCGGAGTCCACGTCCCGGAAAATGCACCGCTCACTGGCGCAGCAAGTAGAGTATTGGGCGGAACTAGGGCGTGCTACAGAAGCCGCCGGTGTTACAACAGCCCAAGTACTCGATATTCTTGGCGATGATGTACGTGAGCGGGAGCGTCTAATGCTAAAACTCGGTTTAATCAAACAGGAAAGTTTATATTTGTTTCCGATCGACCTCGCTCGACAGACTAAAGTACGGTTTCCTGAACTCGAAAAATAGGGGTTGCTGACTCTGCGTAAAGAAGTCTCGGTTACTGCCGCGTTGTTGCAGAGAATCCTAAAACTCGCGGGTACCGACATGATTCTGGTGGGAGGTCAAGCGTTAGCTTTCTGGGCGGCTTATTATAGGACCACGGCACCAACCATTGCCGTCACTAAAGATGTCGATTTGCTCGGTACTCGAGCTGACGTTAGTCGACTAGCACATGGTCTAGATGCCCAGAGCTCATTTACCCACAAAAGAAATCTCACTTTGCTAGTGGGACAGGTTGTAAAAGAGCTACCCGATGGGGATTACATCAATATCGATGTCTTGTATCGCCTATACGGCAACATCACTACCCAGCAGGTCGCAGCTCGCGCTGTCTTGGCTGAAAACGCGGCGGGGCAATTTCGTGTCATGCATCCTATTGATGTCCTACAGACTCGTCTTGAAAATGTCTACGGTCTTGTCGATAAACAAAACGAACACGGTTTGGCGCAACTACACCTGGCTATTGAAATGGCCCAAAAATTTATCGCCGATATTGCGTCGCACGAAGCCAAGGGTATTATTCGGGCTCGACCCGTCGCGCTTCATCACCTGAGTCGCATAGAAAGTCTAGCCTTGTCCGAAGCTGGACGCAAAGTGGCTAAACGTTACGGCCTACATGTGGCCGATGTCATCGACCCTACACCCGTACAGCACATCAAGTTATTCACGAGCCTAAAGCTCCCACAACTCCTTAAATTGATGTCGCCGGCTCGCCGCGCCGAACTTGAACAATAAGCCGCGATGACCGGCCAGAGCGCACCTACTGCGCGCCATTCAGAGCAAACGATCCATGCTGAGTAAAGGGCAGATCGCGTAAGAACGGCAGATCAATACTCACATTACCTACAAGATCATAATCAACCGCAGATTTTTGATCAGTTTTATTGGCGAATTTCAATAACGCGAGCGCCATGTTGGCCGTGATGGTCATATCAAACTCACTCTCCCCTAGTGCCGGCACCACGAAAGCATGATTACTCACACCACTCGCTATCGACTCGCCATTCACTTTGAGTTGCGCGCGCAGTCCATTGACCGGCAACGCGCGATCGTTGGGGTTTTGGATTTTAAAAGTCACTTTAAAATTCTGCTGCAGAAAATTACCATTCAACATCTCGATGTTCGCAACCGATAGATTGGGTTTTTCGAATTTCGGCGCGATAGCGGCGCAGGCCACCAGGACAAAAACGAGCGCGGCCGTTAAAAAAAATGGGCGATAGGACATCATAATTAAAAATGCTACCTTAAATACCCATGCCAAGTCCTAAATACCTCAAACTGCTCCCGCACAGCACCGCTATCCTCCTCTTAATCCTTGCGCAGTCCCCCGCGCCAGCCGATTCGCCGGTAGCAGCCACTCCCCCAAGCGCACGCCTATTAACCTCACCGGTATTGACCGATAGCGACTCCTGCTTAAGCTCCGGCGACGGATATTTGCGAGCGCATCTCGCCGGTGACATTGAGGCGCATATTGATTGGCCCAATAGCGGCACCCACTGCGACGGTGAACCCAAGCCCAAACCCCCGGGTGTGCGCTTAAGCTTTCGGCGCGCCGCCGCAGGTTCACCCGATCTATTATTTGTCTTCGGCCTCAGCGATGTGATTGAAGGCCAGCCAGCGCATACCGTCGGAGCCAATCTGACGATCATCCAGCAGGGTACTTCGCATATCTTTGGCACCCTCGGTGATTCACGTTGCACCGTCGATTCACTGACGCAAAAGCCGCTCAAAATCGCGCACTCCTATCGGATTGAGGCACGGGGGTTTTGCACCCAACCTGCGCACGCGGTTAGAGGCGATGGGTTGGTCCTGGTGAGCACTTTTGATTTCGCCGGCGTAGTGAATTATGAGTTTCCCAAGGATTGAGGGGTCGGCAACAGGCACGCGAAGCAATTGTTAAATTGTGTTAAAAATACAACAACTGTAAGTAAATGCCTTCACGCGAGCCAGCATCCTGTTCTATTATCCCGCCTCTTTTCGTGCAAATATCGACCTTTTTCAAAGTGTTGGTATATCGCGAATCAATCACGGAGTTGTTGGATATGAAACGAATTATCTTATGTGGAATTATGGCTGTAGCAGCGAGCGGCGTGACAGTGAGTAGCGTGGCAGCTGCCGACGACACGGGTGCTTGGTATTTCAGCCCAATGGCCCAGTACCACCTTCTCGACAATAAGCGCGTTTCTAAGGACGACCTCGGATACCAGGTTGGTTTAGGCAAGGACTTCGCCACCAATTGGGCTGGGGAACTTAACTACAACCAAGGCGGCTTCAAAATCAAGGGTTCGGGCGCTAGCGAACGCTTGACCGGCTATTCGCTGGATTTCATTCGGAAGTTTATGCCTGACTCAACGGTGCGTCCGTACCTGTTGATTGGGGGTGGCGCACTAGAGGATGCTGTCGGCGGTCGCAATATCCATCATGCGGCCATGGCCGAGGCAGGCGTAGGTTTGCTGACGGGCCTTGGCATCCAAACCGGCTCCAGTCGCATTCAATTGCGCACGGAAGCTAAGTATCGCCAAGAGTACTCGAGCCTTACTCCGTACGCCCGCAAGAACCCCGGCGACATCATTTTAGGAGTGAGTCTTCAGCTTATGTTCGGCGCCCCTGTAGCCCCAGTCGCCGCGGCAGCGGTAGTCGCCGCGGTTGCCCCACCACTCGACAGCGACGGTGATGGCGTGCCCGATCCCATGGACAAGTGCCCCGGAACTCCTGCCGGCGCGAAAGTCGATGCCAACGGCTGCGAATTTGACAGCGACGGCGACGGCGTAGTGGATCGTCTCGATAAGTGTCCCAACACCCCCCACGGCACCGCGGTGGATGCCACCGGCTGTCCACTGGATAGCGATGGCGACGGTGTGCCGGATTCCATGGACAAGTGCCCCAATACGCCTAAGGGCGATAAGGTCGACTCCGTGGGCTGCACCATCAAGGACGAGATCAAACTCCCCGGCGTGAACTTTGAAACCAACAAGGCCACCCTACTCCCAGAGTCCACCGCGACGCTTGATCAAGCGGTCGCTACCCTCAAGAAGTATCCCAACCTAGTAGTCGAAGTACACGGCCATACGGATAGCCGCGGCTCAGCGAAGAAGAACGTTCGTCTGTCGCTACATCGTGCGCAGTCGGTCATGGCGTACCTTAAGGATCACGGCGTCACCAACACCATGAGCTCGAAAGGTTATGGCAAGAGTCACGCGATTGCGACCAATGCCACGGCAGAGGGTCGTGCGCAGAATCGACGGGTGTCGATTAAGATTGTTAGCGGAACGTAAGGTAATCAGTGTTCACCGCGGATCAGATAACTGATCAGTGGAAAAAAATCAGCCCCGAGTGCGAAAGTGCTCGGGGCTTTTTTAAAGAGGATCAGAGGGCTGCAACTACATTGCACACTGCGAACCCGCACTGAACAATGCACCGACTGCGCTCGTGACACCCATCGCCAAAGCACCCCATATCAGCACGCGCGTCGCGCCACGCACAACGGGTGCCCCTCCTGCGCGCGCGGCGAGCGCGCCTAGCGCTGCGAGAAAGACGAACGAAGCGACCGCGATGACGAGGCGCTCTTGCCGAGGAAACAACATGCCGGTTAGCAGTGGAATAAGGCCACCCAATGTGAAGCTGACTGACGACATTATGGCAGCTTGGAGCGGTCGCGCTGTCAGCGCTTCCGTGATGCCTATGTCATCCCGTGCGTGAGCGCCAAGGGCATCATGCGCCATAAGCTGCCGCGAGACTTGCGTGGCAAGTTCGGGATCCAATCCGCGCCTAATGTAGATATCGCGAAGTTCCGCGTGCTCGGCAGCAAAGTCATTCTGAATGGCTTTTTGTTCGATATCGAGATCAGCACGCTCGGTATCAGCCTGCGAGCTGACAGAGATATACTCGCCAGCCCCCATTGAGATCGCCCCCGCGACGATACCGGCAATGCCTGCTGCAAGGATTCCGGACGGCGTCGCGCGGGTTGCTGCAACCCCGAGCATCAGACCGGAAATTGACAGCACCCCGTCGTTTGCGCCAAGCAAGCCTGCGCGCATCCAGCCGGATCGGTGAGTGCGATGAACATGCGAAGCCATGGACGACTGCGGCACACTCATCGGGGCGGTAAGTCCCAGATACTCAAGAAAGAGTGTCCGACTTAGCAGTTGCCGGTTGTCCGGCAAGCGCGGGTTCGATCGTACCTTTACTCGCGAGAACAAGCGCAAGCGTAGCCACGGAAGGGTTCAAGCTATCGACCATTGAGGTCGGCATCAGGATCGTAGCGCCGCGTTCTTTCGTGGTTTCATAAATAATATTCATGGCGCGCAATTGCAGCGCCACGGGGTGCCCGTCGTATATGCCAGCCGCTTCGACGAACTTGCCCGCAATGGCCGCTTCGGCCGATCCGAGAATCACTCGGGCTTGCTTCTCACGCTCAGCCTGCGCCTGGCGCGACATGGCGTCCTGTAATGCCACGGGTATAGCCACATCGCGAATTTCGACCGAACTGACCGATATCCCCCAAGGAGCGGTCTTTTGCCCGATTTCCACCTTCAGTTGCTCGTCTGCTTCTTTGCGGTCCGATAATAGGGCCGCCAACATGGAAGAGCCAATCATCTCGCGCAGTGAAGTCTGCGCAACCCGGTCGATAGCTTCTTTGTAGTTGGTGATCGCCAATGCCGCCTTCTCAGCATCGTGCACATGCCAGAAAATGATCGCATCAACATTGACCGGGACGGTATCCTTAGTGAGTGCCTGCTCGGCATTGAAAGCGGTGGTCTGTATACGAACGTCAATTACCGCGATGACACGATCTAAAAGTGGAATGATTAAAAAAATGCCGGCTCCCTTGACGCTTTGCAGCTTACCCATCCGCAAAATAACAAATTTTTCCCATGCATTGGCCATCTTTAGCGACAAAGCGATCACCACCGCTATCGCGAAAAATACCAACGCAAGATAAGGATTTCTCCAGTAGGCGGTCGCTGCGCCAGCGGCTATGCACGCGAATACCAAGAATGTCGTGATTGGGTTCATGGTCAGTTCCTTAAGCTCGAAGTCATAGGCCATATTCTACACCGCGTAGCGCTGCGGAGCGTCCGCCACACGGTGCGCGACGACGAGCGCGCTATGGCGACTCTAGCTAAGTGCGTTATCCCTTCTATTGTCGGCACCATCCGAACCAACAAAAAAATATTTACCTACTAGTCTTTATCTAGACCCCGGGAAAAACGCGTTGGTCCGTCGTACATAATCGGCATATTCCGGCCGCCGCTCGCCGATGTCTTTCTCCAGTAACGTAACCCCCGACACCCGCATCAGCAACACCGACATCAATAGCGGCCCCAAAGCACTCCACCAAGCCCCCGCCCCTACGGCAATCAAATAAAATCCCCACCACACGCAAAAATCTCCGAAATAATTGGGGTGCCTGGTGTAGCGCCAGAATCCTTGATCCATCACTTTACCTTGGTTGGTGCGATCCGCTTTGAATCGCGCGAGCTGCCAATCGCCACCGGCCTCAAAGGTAAATCCCACCAGCCAAAGCGTCGCGCCAGCAAGGTCAAATAAGCCCAGCGGCCTGGAACTAGAGAGCGCACCCTGCAACGGGAGGGAAATAATCCAAGCGAGTACGGCTTGCAATAGAAACACCAAGTACAAACTCTTGAGGGCGAAATGCGGTTGGTTGCGAGCGCGAATGGCTTGATAGCGACGATCTTCGCCATGACCCCAGTTGCGCCAAGTAATATGGACAAATAATCGCACCGCCCAGACGCTCAGCAGCGCGAGTATCAGAATCGATCGAGTGCCGAGCGTCGCCAAACCCGCCCTGGTCGGTTGACTCAAGACGAAGGTGATCGCCAGCATCATGAACATAAGCGACCATAAACTGTCGACAATGGCGACATTGCGTTTGTATAGGCTTAAAACCCAAACGCCGAACGCAGCGATTGCAGCGACACCCAATCCTCGGCTGTAGATTGAAAAATCGAACATACGCTAGTCTACCGCATGTTTATTTCAACTGGCTCACCTGCTGCGCGATGCGACCCGGCCCTCTGTTGCTGCGTATACGCAGCCCAGGCCTGATCGACGAGATAGGCATGGATGGACTTTGCATCGGCTCGCGACAACACATCGTCCCAGCGCGCCATACCTTTACCGCTATACGCGCCGTGCAGAACGATTTCATAAAACAACTGATGCGTAGGCGCGGACAGGCGTCGTAGATCCGGCAACAACCCGACCCCGAACACATGGCAGCGCGCACAAAATCGGTTGTACAACACTTCGCCCCCGGCAATCGATGCCGCGGAACCTTCGCGCCTCGTCGGTTCATGAAACGCCGCGTCGACTCTCGCCGCCGGTTTGGGCACCGCCACGCCTCCCAGCTTAAACGTCACGATGCGGCCGGCATTGCCATACTGGCGAGCAGCGCTATCCACGGGGAAGGGCATGAACAAAGTGCCGCCACCATAGCCCGCCATCACGGCAACATACTGCTCGCCGTTCACGCGGTACGTCATCGGTGCGGCCATCATGGAAGTGCCCACATCGATGCGCTGGAGCAGTTTGCCGCTATCCGCGGCATAGACCGAGAGATGGCCGGAGGCATCACCGCGCAGCACCAGATTGCCAGCAGTCGACAAAACGCCGCCATCCCAAATGCTGGGACCGGGCTGCTCCCAGGCAATGCGACCCGTCATCGGATCCACGGCCCGCAGCACGCCGCGTGACCGAATCGTATGCGTCATGCCTTGAGTCAGCGCGCTCAGCGGCGGCAAGGCACCAAATAAACTTGCCAGTCCCTGCGGGTCATAGTCCTCGGGCATGAATCCGGCGAGATTAAAATTGCCTTCGATCAAACCTGCCCGTCGTCCTCGCGTGTCGACGTACACCATCGCCGCATCGATGACAGGAATGTACAGCAGGCCCGTGGCCGCACTGTAGGACATGGGCTGCCAGCTATGCGCGCCGGTCATGGCCGGAAAGATCAGCTTCGGCGCGCGCAGATAGTCAGCGGCAGGATTGCGAATAGGGCGGTGTGTGGCCGGATCGAGGCCCCGAGTCCAATTAACGAAGGTGTAGGGCCGTGCCGACAGTAACTCGCCGGTGGCTCGATCGAAAACGTACACATAGCCATTCTTCGCTGCCTGCAATAGCACCGTGCGCGAAGCGCCGCCGATGTTCAACCTCGTGAGTACGGTCTTCTGAGTGGCATCGTAATCCCACCCGTCTCCCGGCACCTCCTGGTAGTGCCAAGCCAGTTCGCCGGTACGAGCACGCACCGCAAGTAGGGATGCGGCGTACAATTCATCACCCTGCGGCGTGTCCTTGCCGAGGGCATAGGGCGAAGGATTCGCCGTGCCGAAGTAGATCAGGTCCAACTCCGGGTCGTACGACAATCCATCCCACACGGAACCACCGCCGCCGGTCGACCAATCGTATTGTGCATCCCAGGTGCCGACGGCCTGTTTAAGATGCGGCTGATCCTGCGGTCCCAGCTTAGGGTCGCGCGGTACCGTAAAAAATCGCCATCGGAATGCGCCGGTGGCTACATCGTAGGCAGCGATGGAACCGCGCGCGCCCTTGAAATCCGCGCCGCCGTTGCCAATGACGACGGCGTCGCCGGCAATCACCGGTGCGCCCGAGATAAAGTAGTGGAAATCCTTTGGACCCCGCGCCACCAAGGTATCGATTTTCCAAATGCGCCGGCCGGTGGCGGCGTCGATCGCGTGTAGAAAACCATCCAGCGACGCCACGTAGACCTTACCCTTCCACACCGCAACGCCGCGATTGACCACATCGCAGCAAGCATAGCGGCCCCATTGCCCATCTACGCCGGGATCGTAAACCCACCGCTCGCGACCGTTTGCCGCATCCAGCGCGTACACCCGACCCCAATTGCCGGAGGTGTACAGGGTCCCATCGACCACGATGGGCGTGGCTTCGAGCCCGCGGCTGGTATGCAGGGCGTACTCCCAAGCAAAGCCCAGCTGTGCCGCATTGCCATCATTGATCTGAGCCAGACGTGAATAGTAGGCACCTGAACCATCGCCACCGCCGGTGAGCCACTCACCCGGCTGCTCTGCGGCGCTGGCCACTCGATGCGCATCAATCATGCCGAACGCGGGCGCAGTCGGCTGCGCACTCGATGTCGATGCCGGCGGCACCCCCGCAGCCGGCACCGACACATCTCGCCGTTCACACCCCGACAACGAGCCAAGCGCCAACACCGCTACGGCTACCGTTGCGGCGACGCTAACCTTCAGCGTCGCCCGGTCGGTTACAACAATCGCGGCATCTTTACCCAGTCGTCCGCCCCGATCCAATCGCACGTTCATTTAAAGGTCGATCGAAACTCGATGCCGAAGGTAATCGGTTGATTAGTGACGATGCGCGGTCGGCCCGGCAACTCAACCGCAATGGAGCGATTATCCGCCAGGTTCGCATGATCGTTCGTCAGGTTCTTACCCACCAGCGCGATCTCGTACTGAGCAAAGGTGAGCGCGAAACGCGCATCCAATAGCGCATACGGCGCACGCGTGCGCGGATTGAAGGGATCATTGTTGGCGCTCTTGCTCTCGCCCACGTAGGAGTAGCTTAGATTATTCACCAGATTGAAGCGCGAATTGATCGCAGTGGTGTAAGTGAGCGACGTGTTGGCGGTCCAGTCGGGTACTTGGTAGACACGATTCCCCGGCTGCAAGGGAGACGCCGCGCCGCCCGCGCCGGCCTTGGTAATCACCGCATGCTGATAACCCACACCGGTGGAAATATCCAAGCCATGAAGCGGGCGCGCATGCACTTCGAGTTCAGCACCCTCGCTCTTGGCCGCGCCGGCGTTGGTGCGGAACTGAAAACCACAGCTCAGCAGTATTTGCTGTTGGATATTTTTCCAATCGATGTAGAACACATCGGCGTTGACCGTCAACCGATGGTCGAGCCACGACGTTTTGGCACCCAACTCGTAGTTCCACAAGCTATCCGATTCGTATTGATGGGTTTGCTGCGTAGTCAATCCCAACGCCGTTAATTGGGCCGGGCACCCCAGGGCTGCGGCCGATGGCACGGTGGGCACGATGCCGCCCGGACGGAAACCCTTCGCCGCCGTAGTGTAGACCATCGCGTCGCCATTCATTTGGTAGTCCACCTGCACTTTCGGGTTGACACCCACTTCCCTCAGGGTGCTCGGAGGATCGACGACCACGACGCCGACGGCGGCGCCCTGCTCGGTACCGCTGGCGGTGGACTTGATCTCATACCATCGCGCACCGGCCGTCACCTTAAGTTTTGATGTGGCCTGGTAAGAGAGCTCACCGAACAACGCGGGTTCCCGAATGGTGTTGGGATAATTTTGGTAGAAAAACAGATCGCCCGGATAGCCCGACACGGCCGTGAGACCGGGAACGAGGGTGGGCGGATACAATCCAGGAGTGAATTGCCCATTCGTGGCAGAAAAATACGCACCGAGCACAAACTGCCAAGGACCTTGCAAGTGCGAAGCAAATCGCATTTCCTGGACAAAGCGATGCAGCGGCTTGATTTCCGTAATCTGCGATTTGGCCGGCGGCAATCCGGCCGGCGTGAAGAAGAATAACGACACCACCTCGGACTCATCCTCGCGCTCAATAATTTGCCGATCGAAGTAGGAGGTTGAGGAAACCAGCTCACCGAAGGGCAACGTGTAATGAATGCCCAGCGAGTACAAAGTCCAACGATCACTGCCGCCCTCCGGATCATCGAACAGGCGCGTTTGCACAAAGTTCGTCGGACTCAAACTGCTGGCAGTGGCGTCCGCGAAGGGGAAACCGTTGTACTCCGTTTCTTGATGCAGGATACGCGGCGCCACCGTCAAGGCATCATTAACGATCCACTTCAACGACAGCGATCCACCCTGCACCACCGAGCGGCCGACGTCGTCCACCGTCGACAGCGAGGTGCCCCCGGGAACCGTCGGAAATTGTCGTTTGAAAAATCCAGCTTCCCGGTCGAAGAACCCCGCCATGCGCATACCCAGCACGTCTTGAATCAGCGGCAGATTCACCACCGCATCGCCCACATAATTAGG
>JAYUFB010000044.1:0-36151 GCA_043738945.1 Gammaproteobacteria bacterium | reverse complement strand
CGGCGCGCGATGAGTTGCGCTACCAGCTTCAGATTGGCAGGGTTGTCCTCGACATAGAGCAGGGTGCGAAGTGCAGCGTCATTCTTAAGCTGCGCTGGCTGAAGTGCCGCAGTGTCGGTTGTGTCAAGGGCAAGATGTTGTTCGGCAGCCAAAAGCAATTCTACCCAAAACACGCTGCCGACTCCGATGGTGCTTTTCACGCCAATGGCGCCTCCCATCAGTTCAACCAGTCGCTTGGTCATTACCAAGCCGATTCCGGTTCCCTCTTCGCCACCGGCTTCCTGACCGAGACGATTGAACGGCTGAAACAACTGCGTCAGTTTATCCGCAGACAATCCCGGACCGGTGTCTTTGACGCTGATGCGGATGCGTTCCGGGGAGCTTGCCGCGCATTCCACGATAACTGCTCCCAGTACACGGTTGTACTTTATTGCATTAGAAAGAAGGTTAATGAGAATCTGCTTCACCCGCGTTCGGTCAGCGAGAACAAATAGCGGTTTCGCAAGTTGGCAAAAGCTCATGCTTATGCTGGATTTCTGTGCCTGCGGTTCGATCATGGTCTGGCATTCGAGCATGACTTCGCCCATCGACATGGGTTCCAGCGACAGCAAGAGCTTGCCGGACTCCACCATGGCGAGATCGAGGATCTCGTTAATCAAGTTCAGCAGGTACCACCCCGCCTGGAGAATCTGCCCGGTGCTTTCCTTTTGGGTGGCCGTTTGCGGCGTGGCATCGGACTCCATCAACTGTGCGAAACCAAGGATCGCGTTGAGTGGGGAGCGCAGCTCATGGCTCATGTTGGAAAGGAATTCCGTTTTCGCCAGGCTGGCTTTTTCCGCAACGGCCGTTGCGCTATGCAGTTCCATTTCGACCTGCTTGCGCGCGGTGTTGTCGGTGCCAATCAACAGGTAACCGATGATGGCGCCCTGCGCGTCGCGCAACGCCGTGACGGACACCACGGCCGGAAAGCGGCTCCCGTCCTTGCGGAAGTAGGTCAACTCGTAAATGTCTTCGATTCCGCGCGAAGCCTTAAAGACCAACGCTTCGAAGCCTGGCGTGATCGGGGTGCCGAGTTCAAGGCTTAGCGCTTCGGCGCGCACAATCACTTCCTGGGGATCATGAATATCGCTGGGGTTGATTTTGTTAACGACTTCGACGGCCGAATAGCCCAGCATCCGCTCGGCACCGACGTTGAAGATCTGAATGACACCCTTCGCATCGGTGGCGATAATCGAGAAATTGGCACTGGTGAGAATTGCATTCTGCAACGCTCCCGCCTTGAGCAGAGCCTCTTCCGCGTGCTTGCGCGCGGTGTTGTCAGTGCCAATCAGCAAATAGCCGATGATGGCGCCCTGCGCATCGCGCAACGCCGTGACGGACACCACGGCCGGAAAGCGGCTCCCGTCCTTGCGGATGTAGGTCAACTCGTAAATGTCTTCGATTCCGCGCGAAGCCTTAAAGACCAACGCTTCGAAGCCTGGCGTGATCGGGGTGCCGAGTTCAAGGCTCAGCGCCTCGGCGCGCGCAATGACTTCCTGCGGATCGGAAATATCCGCCGGCGTGATCTTGTTCATCACTTCGGCAGCCGTGTAGCCGAGCATCCGCTCGGCGCCGACGTTGAAGATCTGAATGACACCCTTCGCATCGGTGGCGATGCTCGAGAAATTGGCGCTGTTGAAAATTGCGTTCTGCAGAGCCCCTGTTTTCAGCAAAGACTCCTGGCGCCGAACGTCACTTATGCCTTGCGGCGTGCGATCGCCGGCGTTGATAACCGTGGAGGATGTTGTTCTTCTGGCCATGATCCTGATGTTCCCCTCGGTGGCTCTTATTTCTTTACGGCGACCGCGACTGCGGCAGCGTTCTGGCGATGCTGTACGTCGAAAAGCAAGCGAGCGAATTCGCGTTTGACCACGTCATAGCACTCGCAAACGTGCGCATTCAACAGCGAACGGTCCAGCACCGTGATGTGGCCGCGGCGATAACTGATCACGCCTAGATCCTTCAATTTTCCGGCCGCTTCGGTGACCCCTACACGGCGCACTCCCAACATACTGGCAATCAATTCCTGGGTAATGATCAAATCGCTCGACGGCATCCGATCCAGCGTCAACAGCAGCCAGCGGCACAGCTGCTGCAACACCGAATGGTGGCGAGTGCAGGCGGCAGTCTGCGCCATCTGCGTGATTAGCGCTTGAGTGTAACGCAGCAATAAACGCAGCATTAGCCCGAAACGATTGAATTCCTCCATCAGCAGCGGCGACTGTATCTGGTAGCCATGACCCGCCGTCTGTACGACCGCCCGGGTGACCGTAGTCTGGCCACCCATGAACAGTGAAATGCCGAGCATGCCTTCGTTGCCAACCCCCGCGACTTCAACCGATGCGCCGCTCTCCATGACGTAGTGCAAGGACACGATGGCGCTCGTCGGGAAATAGGCATGCTGCAACTGGTCACCTGATTCGCAGAGGAGTTGGCCTAGCCGCATCGGCACCAGTTCGAGTTGGGGCAACAAGCGCTCGAACTCGGCCGTGGGCAGCGCGGCGAGCAAGTGGTTTTGATTAGGACTATGCGGACTGGACATGATTGAACGTTTGACCACCGAAACCGTGAGCAGAAGTGCGTACATGGACGTAAATTTACACGAATGGCTGCATTGTTGCAGGTCGCCGAAAACTTTGACTATCCGAGTTTAACCGGTAGCCGCCGCACGAGGCACCGCGTTCAACACGCCCACTGAGGGCGGCGCTATTTATGATGGGGAACAATTGCGCGTCCGTAGGGGCACGGTCCTCCGATATACATTGGTCGCTAAGAATCAGTTCCGGGCCACCAGCAGTAGCGCCGGGGAAGCTGCGCCGTCACAGTCGATTGGTATAGATCTTCGCCAACCGGTACAGGAACTCGCGACTTTTGAGCGTTGTACAATTACAGTCAGCCAAATTCGTTGCCGCTTACGTTGGTAGTGCACCTGATCGCATTTCAGAGCGTCACTGCGGTACGTTAATTGCTGTATTGACCAACGTAACGACCGCGCCTAAAGACAGCACTCTGCCATTTAGGGTAACGACTGACACGTTACCAGCCGTAGAGAACGAAGCCCCGGCCTGGGAGATAATAGTGCCCTGGAGGGTCCCTCTACCGCCAGCATTGATCGTCGCTGCACTACCGACCTGCCAAAACACGTTCTTGGCCTGTGCGCCATTAACGAGAATGATGCTCTGAGGGAAGGCGGCCCCAGGCCCACCGACAGTAAGGGTAGTCGCCATCTGGAACACGAACACAGCGTTCGCATCTCCATGAGCATCTAAGGTGAGATCTCCACCCTGGACCATGAACGAACCGGACGCAGAGGTATAGACCCCGGGAGATAGAACGAGCGTAGCCAGGTTCCCCGCGCCTGGGTCTGGTCCTGCCGGCATCGCTACCAGAACGTTATATGCAGTCAGCGTATCCGCCAATGCCTGCGCGGAGATAGCGGCAGTGGCTGCCGTGCCTTCGGTCGAGCAGGTAAGAGACGGAGGTGGGGCGGCTGTATTGATTTTTCCTGAGACTGCGCCAATGTTCAGGGGCGTCTCGGTGTACACACACCCAGGACCCGCATCATGGAATCCAGTCACGGAAGTAGAAACCGCAGTCGTTCCGAGGTCGCCGTTGATCGTGGTGAAGATCCCTTGATTAGTCAGCCCCGCGTGACCTCCAAACGCACCAAAGGTCGCCGCGGATCCTAGATTGATCCCGCCTGCAGCGCTACCGATCGTCGTAAACGACCACACGAACGGACTCGCCAATGAGAGCCCTGTGGCAACGCTCTTCCCATTAGCCGTAGCAGTGTAGACAGTCGAAGATGTCAAGGAACTCGTCGGCGTAAAGGTGGCGATCTTGCTCGTGCTATCCAGAGCCACAGTCCCAGGTAGATTCGTGCACGGAGCTGCACAGGTAACAGTAAGCGTCTCGCCAGAGACCGCTTCGCTGAAAGTAGCCTTAATGACCGCATTGGCGGCCACCCCAGTTGCATTATTCGCCGGCGCTACGGCTGTCACTGTGGGCAGCTTCGGAGCAGGAGGGGGTGGAGGAGAACTATAGCCACCGCCCCCACCACCACATCCGCTTAACAGGGAAGCTAAAATCAACAGCTTGATGTGTTTCATTTTCTAACTCCAGTGGGTTAATCGTCGGCTACTAACCAGAATCGACGCCGTCGCTGCAATCGCACCTAGTCCAGCGAGCGATTGCGCGCAGCCGCATCAACAAGTCGTTACAATCGCGGGCTGAACGAGGGTGGATCATGCTGGCCGCGCTACCCCTATGGGTCTATGCGAACTATCGCCCTAAGTCACGAGAAGTTCTGTCCGGTAGCGGACTTACGCGCAATTAAAATAGCCGACGCGGCCGCTTGCGAGGCGTGCGTGGATTCATACGAAACGACGTTCCGGGTGGCGAGTGTACGAAGTGCTGCCCGAGGAGCGTGCCGCCCTCTGCGAATTCGCCTTAGCCTATCCGAAGATCGGCTATCGCAAGCTGACCTGGATGATGGTCGATGCGGGCGCGGCCTGCGTTGGGGAGAGCACGGTTTATCGAGTGTTGTGCGATGCGGACCTCTTATCGCGCTGGAAGCGATCGACGGCCTCGATCGGCGAATACAATTTCCGGCCCAACGGCCCAAATCAACAATGGCATACCGATTGCATGTATGTGTGGCTGCCCGGTTCTACTTCCTGGTGAGCTTTGTAGATGCCTACAGCCGCTATATCGTGCACCACAAGCTGCTGATGAGCCTCGACGACAAATCGATGGCGTTTGAGCTACAGGCGGCGCTTGAGAGCTCGCAGGGCGTCAAACCCCGCGTTGTGCACGATCATGGCAGCGAATTCGTGAACCGAGACGTCGCGGCGGTGATCAAGGCGCATAACTTCGTCAAGCGCTTCAATGGTACGGTGCGTGACGAAACCAACAACGACTACGGAAATAATTACCTGCAGGCCGAGGCCATCATCGCCAAGATGATGCATCATTACAACGAGGAGCGCTACCATGCGGCACTCGGTTACATGACGCCTGCAACCTGACACTATGGGCAACCGCACCGATTCTCGCCGTGCCAGCGCCAGCGACATCACAGTCAGCCGCCCGTGTGTGTTGACTCGCTTGATTCGAATTATTGTGCCTTAGCCGGGAATTTTGCCGGCGTTGGGAATAAAGTTGCTTGCCGTTAAGTCTTCTCCTTACGAACACCTTAAAGGAGATGGCTATGTCGGACGATCGAACGCTGCAGTCCCGGCGTGATGCGCTTAAATGTATGGCTTATGGCGCGGGTACGCTTTTTACCTTAGTTGGCGGAGTGCTTGCTCCCATCGATCTTGCACTGGCTGCGGGTACGCCTAAGGAGCGCTTGGGAAAACCCTTATTCGTGCAAATTAGTGATACCCATATTGGTTTTTCCAAAGACGCCAATCCCGATGTCAACGCAACGCTTAAGCAAGCCATTGCTCTGGTAAATGGTATGGTCCAGCAACCGGCGCTCATTATTCATACGGGCGACATTACCCATTTGTCGAAGGCTGCGGAATTTGATCTGGCTCAACAAATGTTCTCGCAGTTGCGCACGACTGAAATACATACGGTTCCGGGTGAGCATGACACCTCCGATGCGACTGTAACTGAATATTTCGATCGCTTCGGTAAGGCGTCGAATCGCAAGGGTTATTACAGCTTCGATCACTCGGGCGTGCACTTTATCGCGCTCATTAACGTGCTTGAGTTCAAGCCGGGTGGTTTAGGTATTTTGGGAGCGGAGCAACTGGCGTGGGTTGCAAGCGATTTAAAGGGACGTTCGGCCAGTACGCCCATCGTAGTATTTGCCCATATGCCGCTGTGGACGATTCATGAACCCTGGGGCTGGGGCACCGGCGATGCGGATCAGTTAACGGAGCAACTGCGGCGCTTTGGCTCGGTCACGGTGCTAAATGGTCATATCCATCAGATCGTGCAAAAAGTGGAAGGTAACATTACTTTTCACACGGCGCGATCAACCGCGTACCCGCAACCGATTGCCGGCCAAGGTAAGGGTCCGGGGCCGCTTAAGGTGCCCGCTGATCAACTCACTAAAATGTTAGGCGTTAGTAGCGTGTCGGTCGTTAAACACCCGCATTCGTTGACGATTAGCGACTCAACCTTAGGTTAAGGCTCTATGATTTCGCATCGATCTAGGCGGCTGTCAGCGCTATGTGTGGCGGTGTCTGTGTGGCTAGCGTCCTGTGGTCCTTCACCGACGAATCCGCCGCCCGCGAGTCCCGTCGTCGCGGGTCCCGCGGGCGCGAGCCAGATTCTCATTAAGGATTTTAAGTTCATACCGGCGACCTTAACGGTCAAAGCGGGTACGCAAGTGACCTGGGTGAATCACGACGACGAGGCGCATAACGTTATTATTAGTGATGGGATGGGGCGCTCCGGCGCTATCGACACGGACGAAAAGTATACTTTTAAATTTGATAAGCCCGGTGAATACCATATCCGTTGTTCTATGCATCATCGAATGGGGGGGGCGGTCGTTGTGCAGTAGGCGTTGACGCGAGTTGTTACTACCGCGCACAGGCGTGCGGGGTCACTGCCGCGCGAACCTTGGCAAGAATTGGCTTGAAGATGGGGGTCTCTGCGAGAATGTCCCATGCGGTGGTCACGACAATCAGCTCGTCTTCGGGAAATATCAGAAGCTCTTGACCGCCAAAGCCGCGCGCTGCCCAAACGTAGCTTCCCTGGTCAGGGTACAACCACCACTGGTAGCCATACTGCCATCCCGTGCGGGTATCGATCTGTGGACTGAGAGCAGCCTTCAAAAATTCCGGCGCAATCAATTGTCGATCGTGCCACCGTCCGCGGTGCAAGTAGAGGTACCCGATGCGAGCAAGATCCTCGCTAGTTAAAAACAGCCCACCCTCGGTGTCGACCACGCCCAGCGGGGTTCGCTTCCAGTGATACTCGCGGATCCCCAAAGGTTCGAAGAGATAGCGTCGCGCATACGCTTCAATGTCCTTTCCCGTTTCACGCTGGAAGATATAGGCCAAAAGTTCAGTGGCACCGCTGCTATACGCGAATTTTGCTCCCGGCTCGTTTACCATCGGCAGGTCGATGACGAACTGGACCCAATCGTTTGAGGCCTCCATGGGTGCGGTAGGGTTATGTGGATCGTTGTAAGGTAAATCCTCGTTCCAATCGAGACCCGTGGTCATGGTGAGCACATTACGCAGCGTCATTCGACGCTTTCGTTCATCGACATTTTTAACCCGTTGGATATTGAAGAATTTCAACACCGGTGTATCCAGAGATGATTTAAAATCGCCGCGCGCTATCGCAATGCCTATAGTGGTGGCCGTGACCGATTTAGATATCGACTGCATCGAATGCGCCTGTGTGCCCTGGAAATACGGATGCCAATTCGGATCGAAGTAGTTGTAGGGGCCAGTAAGATGAGGGTTTAGGGGACCTCGCTCTTTGGTCTCTTTCGCATAAATCTTCGCATAGTCGTGCGAGTAGGTACGCTCATACGCAATCGAACCGCAGCGAATGACCAGAAGCGAGTCCACCAAGGGTAGTCGGCCGGTTGAAAAATCCTCGTCGAGCGCCGCCAATGGTTGCGCCGTTAGGCCCACTTCTTGCGGCGTAGTGCGCAGCCATTTGTCGTCCGGCCAGGGTTGGGCTGCCGACGCTACATGAATCGAGGCGAGTAAAAACAAGTGGGCCCATAGCAGACACAATAATAGAAAAGCTCGCATTTTATACTTCTCCGTCGATGTGAGGCCACCCACTAAAAATTTTACCACGTCTTCTACAAGCGTACATTGCGCAGATCACAGCGAAATTAAGTTACCGGACCATCCAGCGCTAATCTATAGTAATCTTTCCGTTCGGTTCGATACTATTTTAAGGGGATGCCAAGATGAGATACTTCGTTCGTCATACAACATGTGCGCTCATCGGCGCGCTTGCGACAATGAGCGCGGCGGCGCAATCCACCGATAAGGGCGCTAGTACGGCTGGCGGTCTCGAAGAAATCGTGGTTACGGCGACGCGCCGTGCCGAGCGGTTGCAGGATGTTGCGATCAGTGTCACCGCTTTTAGTCAGGAAAAGCTCGACGCGCAGGGACTTCGTAACATCGACGACTTGTCGCGACTCTCGCCGGGCGTCACTTTCTCTCGTAACGGCATGGGTTCATCCGCGAACTACAATGACGAAGGATCGGATATCAACATACGCGGTGTGGATTCGACTGCTGGCGCGTCGACTACCGGTATCTACATCGACGACACGCCGATTCAGACACGCCACATCGGGTTCGGATCTGTCAACGCCTTCCCCGTATTGTTCGATCTCGACCATGTTGAAGTGCTACGCGGCCCGCAAGGCACCCTGTTCGGTGCCGGTGCTGAGGGGGGCGTGGTGCGCTTCATATCTCCCGAACCGAGTCTGAAGGACCGCAGCGGCTATGATCGCGCGGAACTCGGAACCACCAAGGGTGGCGCTCTTAGTTATGAAGTCGGTGCGGCATTCGGCGGCCCCATCATCGACGACGTACTCGGTTTTCGCGTCAGTGCTTCATTTCGTCGCGACGGTGGTTGGGTGGATCGGGTCGGTTACACGCTTAATCCTACCGCGAATCCCAATACCCCCATTCCGGTCTATAATGGCACGAATAGCCAATCAAACGCGAACTGGCAACAGACCACGACGCTGCGCGGTGCGCTGACTTTGAAGGTTAGCGACAGCGTGCAAATAACGCCATCGATTTACTATCAACGTTTGCATATCAATGACACGGCGGCGTATTGGGTGGCTCTTTCAAATCCTAGTTCGGGTATTTTCCGCAATGGCAACGCGTTGCCCAATGGCAGTACCGACCCGTTCTATTTGGGCTCACTCAAGGTTAAATGGGACTTAGGCTCTGCGTTGCTAACTTCGAACACGTCGTATTTGTCGCGCGATCAGAGTTCGGTTTCCGACTACACGCAATATTTGCGCGCTACTTGGGCGTCGATTGCCTATGTGTCGCCGACTCCGGTTCCGCCGACCAATGCGCCTCTGTATCAACTTCCCAATTCATTCCCAGTCGAGGGTGATAAGGGATACGCGCCCTTTGCCGACTCTCAACGCAATTTCTACGAGGAGATTCGCCTGGCATCAATGGATCCAAATGCGCGGTTTATTTGGAACGGTGGCCTATTTTTTTCCCATTCGAATGAGAACGTGTCGGAAGATATTATTGATCCGACGCTAGATGCGGAAGTAACGGCCTATACCGGCGGTGCCGATTCAGTCTGTTTCCCCCCAAGTCAACCGTGTCCCAACGGCATGATCTTCCATGGACCCACTAACCGTGTGGTAGATAAACAAATTGCAGCCTTCGGTGAAGTAGCATTTAAGCTGACCGATACATTCAAGGCAACCCTTGGCCTGCGCGTATCGAAAATCGATTTCACGGGTTCAGTGAATGCGACCGGACCGTTCTTAGGAACGACCATCATTTCGCAATTAAGTGCGTCTGAAAAGCCTGTGACACCGAAACTCGCGCTTGCCTGGCAGCCGGATCATGACGAACTTTTATACTTTAGTGTTGCGAAGGGTTTCCGACCGGGTGGTGTGAACGTGGGCGTGGGAACCATCTGTGGGCCCAATCTGATTACCTTGGGACTGCCGCAGGTCGGCGGCCAGCGACAGGTTCCCGGTCAATTCACATCGGACAGCCTTTGGAGCTACGAGTTAGGTGCAAAGGGTACATTCTTCGATCATACCTTGCAGATTAATGCCAGCATTTTCAATATCGACTGGAGCAATATTCAGCAGAACGTCTATTTGCCGGCGTGCGGCGAGCAGTTCACTGCAAACCTTGGCAAGGTTAAGAGTGTCGGCGGGGACATTGAAGTTATTTTCAAACCTATCGAGCGATTGACTTTCGATGTGACGGCAGCTTACGTCGATGCCAAGTTCGTCAAGAGTTCCTGCGCCGGTGTACTGACCTTCGATGGTGTCGCCTGTTCCGGTACTGATCCAGTAACAGGCACCGCAATTTCAGTGCCGCCCATTGTCAGCAAAGGCGACCGCTTAATTGGTGCCCCCTGGTCCTTTACAGCGGCAGCCGAATATCACTTTATCGAATGGTCCGGACGGATGCCTTACGCACGCCTCGATTTTCAGTACGGGACCGCACAGAGGGCACATTTGAACACGCAGAACTCGCAGGATGCGCTCAATGACGTGACAATTCCTGGACTGCCAATAACCCGAAACCTCAGTTTGCGAGCTGGGCTACGATTTAACGGCTTCGATCTGTCGTTGTACGCTCAAAATTTAACCAATTCTCAACCGTTGTTGTTTAAATCGCGAGATATTGCCTTTGACGGAACTGACACGCTTTATTTCGGCCGAGGCGTGCGACCACTGAATGTCGGCTTGACCGCGACCTACCGGTACTAAAGAGGGGGCTAGACAGCCATGGGTGGCAATCCTCGTTTGTCCATAATTTCGCCTATCCGAAAGTGTCGGGACGACAGTAGTACCGATGCCCTAAGTGCGTGAGTGCATAGCGTTGCTGCCGCTACAGCTGGTGCAGCGCTTTCTTAATTTTCGCGGGTGTGCCATGGTTGGGCGAAATAGCAGCATTGGACGAGGGCGCTGCTGCCCGAATAGCGTTGGACGACGCGGTAGTCGCCGCCGACTGTATAGCCTTGTCACTATCCGTATCCTGCTGCAGTGGGCCCTTGATATGGTCGAAAGGCACCGTCAATGCGAATGTCGGCAGGTTGCGCGCGCGCGCATGAGTCGCTGCTTCGTAGCCCGAGGCTAGCTTTATTAGCGTCGGCTCGCTAAACGCTGTGCCGAAGAAGCTGATGCCGAGTGGCACTCCGAACACCTCACCCGCAGGCACTTGCACGATCGGATATCCCGGCCCGGCTGCCAGGCCCGAGGTTCCGAAAATGAAGTGGTCGCCGTACACCAGATCAGTGGACCACGCTGGATTGTCGGTCGCCGATACGACTGCATCCAGGTGGAATGTGCTCAGGGCCTGGTCCATGCTGATACCAGCGGCCTGGTCAAGTTTGAGCGAGATGTTGTAGGACGACATTCCGGCGCTGTTGCTGCCGAAGAAGCTGGGGTCCTGCGGCGCGTTTGGATCGTTTGTATTCAGCGAATTCGCAAGGTCAAAGATGTCCTGATTGAAGAACGGCATCTCGATATCTGCGTGGGTGTTGTTGAAGTCGATGGCGGTTTGCAGCGTCCCGCCGGCAACAGGTACCCCGACGCGGGTAGCAAAGTACGCACGTACATCATTCTTAAAGTCATAAAGCAGCACGCCGAACTCGCCTGCCGCGGGTGTGAAGATGAATCCCGCCGCGTCCAGATCGATGACGGTCGCGCCAGCATCACTGAGTGCCTTGAATGCGGCTTCGATGGCCGCCGTCACCGGAGCTGGCGTCACCACGTTGGTGAATCCGTTCAGCCCCACCCGCGTGATGCCGATCCTCGCTCCTTTCAGTCCATTCGAGTTGAGAAACTGCGTATAATCCGTGGGAATGTTAGTCGGTCGGACAAAACGGCCGCGCCAGCCCAATGGTTCGCTACCGGTGGCGGGGTCTCGTCCGTCATAAGTGCGGCTTTGGATCACGCCAAGCGCTGCCGCCGCGTCAGCTACCGTGCGAGCATGTGGACCGATAGTGTCCTGTGTGTGCGAAATAGGCACAACACCAGCCCGACTCGTGAGTCCAACCGTGGGTTTGATGGCAACCACGCCATTCGCATTGCCCGGACAGACAATACTTCCATCAGTTTCCGAGCCGATCGACACAGTGGCAAAATTCGCTGAAGCGGCCGCGGCGGAACCCGAGCTGGAGCCACAAGCATTGTGGTCGATGCCGTAGGGATTGTGCGTCTCTCCGCCACGACCCGACCAGCCGCTGATCGATTCGAATGAACGGAAGTTTGCCCACTCTGACAGGGTGGTTTTACCGAGAATCACGGCGCCCCCGGCGCGCAGATTGGCCGCGACCGTGGAATCGCGCATAGAAGGCGTTCCCACTAACGCAAACGATCCTGCACTGGTCTGCATTTTGTCGCCGGTGTCGATATTGTCCTTCAAAAGCACCGGAATGCCGTGCAGGGGTCCCAACACCACGCCATGTTTGCGCAATGCGTCGGCCCTGCGTGCCAGCGCCAGCGCGTCCGGGTTGAGCTCGATGATGGAGTTAACACCCGGGCCGTTGGAGTCCAACGCGTGGATGCGCTCAATGTACGCGCGCGTCAGCCGTTCCGAGGTCAGCCGGCCGGCGGCCATTTCCGCCTGGAGCTGCGCCACGGTGGCTTCGCGAAAAGGGAATCTCTCGTCGGGCTCCGCCCGTGTCGCGAGCGGTGAAAGCAGCAGCGCTGTAACCAGAAGCCGTATTGCCATGCGGGATATCATATGCATCTTCCATGGTTTCGGAGCTCGAGCCAGTGTCGCGGTAGAGTTGCCATTCTGCCGCCAGCGTGAATGCTACTCGCGCGATTATTCGAACGCAATGCGGATCAGTAACCCGCACATTAGTGAGCTTGGACGACGTTAAATAAAGCGGCGCAGTCTGCATCTTTCGTGAGGCCAGGGTCGACGAAGGCCAGCACCGCAGCAACGGGCGTCAATACGACGCCAAGTCCAACTGCCTCTGCGGCTTGGACGATGGAATTACGTCCCCGGATACCGATCACGGGCCGGGTCAGTGTGCCGCGCACCAATATGGGCGAACGCAAGCGCAAAATCTGTAACGTTTTGGGATGACCTTGAACTACGAGATCGAGGGCCTCGGAGTCCAGATGAATAGAGCCGTCTCCTGTGATAAGAAGTGGCACGGTGTCCACCACTAATTTCTGTGCGGTAAGCACACCTTGGTGCGCGGTAAAACTAGCGACGGCGCAACGCACGGCAGTCTCCTCGGTATTTTTGGTCAGTAACCCAGCCAGCCCTTGTAAGTTGATTCCGGTGAGCTCCGCCAATGTTGTGCGAATGGCGCCGTGTGGGAGCACGGCCGCAACGGTGCCCTCGGAGCTCGCCGCGACTTGGTGCAGGGAACTGCCGTGGCCTGTTGCGGTAATTCGTACCCGCATCAGACCTTCAAGGGGTGGCTTGCCCGCGCCCTTGTGAACAAGCTGCCCGAGTTGCAGATCTGAGAACTTAAGGTCTAATGCAGCCGCTGGATTTCCGGTGGTTGCGTCAAGCTTGCCGTGTCCAAGTAGCTTGCCCTCCAGCAAGTTGGCCACTAACTGCTCCACGATTAGGACGCCGTGACTAATGTTCACTTTGGCCGCAATCTCCTGCAGGTACACGTTCCCTACTGCAGCACGTCGTGCGCGGAAATTTATGGCAGCATCACCGCGGCGCACCGCGTCGAGATTCAGCATGGCGTTAGACAGCAGCAGCGGAGTCTCCTTGTCGGTCTCGGACTCGCGGTGCGCTGCTCGCGCGCCTATATCCGAGAAGCGTAGGAATTGAGAATTAAGGTTGGCGTCGAATTTCGGTCGACCGCTCGAAGTTTCAATCGATACAACGCCCTGTAGATCGCTCTCGCCAAAAATCGCGATCAGATCGCTGAACCTGAAATGCGTTTCGCGCCGCTCAAGTTTGCCAGAAACGTGATAGTTGCCGGTATTCACGAATGTTACACCGGTCAGAAAGTAAAGATCCTTAAGGTCTGCCCCTGTGCCGTCAAACACGCTGTCGAATATGTCGAAGTCAAAGGGTTTAAGCAGGAAGCCATGACCTAATAAGAGTGAGCCGCTCGAGCGCTCACTGAACGTAAAGTGGTAAGGTCTATCGTGACTTGCGGTGGCGAGCGGATCCGCCGTGATCTCGAAGTTATCTTGCCTGCCGTTCAGGTCTCCAGATCCTTGAATGCGCAGTGGCCGCGGTCCATGCGCCTGTTGCGTTTCGTCAATAGAGACAATACCTTTGAATTGCAGGTGTCTACGCGCGTCATCGAGCTCGATGTGCGCGTTATTCATCAACAGGCTTTGGATAATCGGCAGGACCGGTCCGCTACCCATGTCCGGGTCGGTCCACTGCCAGTTGGCATGACCTTTAGAATTGCGAACAAGATGAAGCTTCACACCTTCCATTTCCAGACTTTTGGTGCGGAACCATTGACCAAACCACGGCTTGTCAAACACTATTGAGGCCTTCTCGATCTCTGCAGTAGGGCCCGCTGGCATCCACGCAGGATTACTAATCGCTATGCGTTCAGCTTCTAGCCTTGGATAGAATGAAAAAATATGCGCGGCCACAGGCCCCTCGACCTTTATTTGACGTCCCATGCCTGCGGCGATAAAACGCACTAGTAGCCCACGGAAGTAGCCCGCCTGCAGAGCTGCGGCGAATACCGCAGCCGTGACAATCAGAATAGTCAATGCTCCGCCCACCCATTTTACGGTGCGACGGATGACTGATATACCAATGGGCAGCCCTCGGACGAATCCCGAACAAGCCTATCAAGACTGCCAATCTCATTTAGTAGTCGAAAAATTTAATGCTCCAGGGCTTTCTTAAGTTCCTTACCGGCTTCCTTGAGCGCAGTCGCAAGTCGGTTTTATCGGACGATTTTGCCAACTTACCGACCCGGCGTTGGCAATCAGATAGGTGGATGAAAGTTTACGACGTGGGAGGGCTCCTACGCGGAGCTTTGATCGATGCGATCGGCGCTTCCTACTAAAATGTGCATCCAAGTTGCTATGCAGGCCGTAGTGGGTAAGCAGATTTGTAAAAAACGCTTACGATTGACCTGAAAGCGCGCAGCAGTTCTGGTCGAAGGAGATACCTTTGCAGTTTCGTAGATCGTGTCGAGTCCCGTCAGTTACGCTATTCCAAATCCTGCTGGGGGGCTTGGGGGCTACTATTTTCTGTTCCAGCGCGTGGGCGGGTGGTAAGCAGGTGCTCGAGGAAATAGTCGTGACTGCTCAACAAATTTCCGAGGTAGGAATGGCGGACTCCGCTAACGTCGGCACTGTGACCGAAGAGCAACTGGCAGCTCGGACAGTCTATCGTCCGGGAGAGCTTCTCGAAACGACGCCCGGCCTGATCGTAAGTCAGCATAGCGGCGAAGGTAAAGCTAACCAGTATTACTTGCGCGGTTTTAATCTCGATCATGGCACCGATTTGCGCACCACGGTCGATGGCATGTTAGTGAACGAACGGAGTCATTCGCACGGACAGGGGTGGACAGATTTAAATTTCCTTATTCCAGAGTTAGCGACAGGACTGGAATACAAAAAGGGCCCTTACTATGCGTCCGAGGGTGATTTTGCATCGGCGGGTGCCGTCAGCGTGACCTATGCCAATTCGCTCGCCCAAGGTATCGCTAGCATCGGCATTGGTCAAAATGGATTTAGACGAGTGCTGGTCGCGGATTCGCCCGGGGTTGGAGGAGGCCATCTTTTATACGCGCTCGAACTTGAACACAACGATGGTCCATTCGTGCATCCCGATGACTATCGGAAGATCAATGGGATATTGCGTTTTTACGAGGGTGATGTTGCCGACGGATTCAACGTCACCGCCATGGGTTATAAAGCCAAATGGAATTCGACCGATCAAATTGCGCAGCGCGCAATTGACTCCGGGTTTATCTCCGGCCGCTTTGCTGCCATTGACCCCACTGACGGCGGTGAATCGCACCGGTACAGTCTTTCTGGCGCCTGGCACCGAGCCGCCGAAGGAAGCCTGGCTAAGGTGAATGCTTACGTTATCGACTACCAGCTCAACTTGTTTTCCGATTTCACTTATTTCTTAGATAACCCGGTCAATGGAGATCAATTCAATCAGCCCGATCGGCGAGTGACCACTGCATTGAACGCCAGTTACACGCGCGAGCTGCCTTTTGCCGGTCGCGCATCGGATAGTACGATCGGTCTACAGGTTCAAAACGACAATATTCACAATGCGCTCTACAGTACCGAGGCTCGCCAAAGGCTCTCGATCACACGCCAGGACCATATCATTGAAACCAGCGCCGGCGTTTATGTAGAGAATACGACCCATTGGTTTGAAAAATTCCGAACCGTGGTCGGGATTAGAGAGGACTACTATCGATTCAATGTAGCCAGTAACATCGGCCTAAACTCCGGCATTACCTCCGAGCAGCGATCGAGCCCTAAGCTCAATTTGGTGTTTGGACCCTGGGCAAAGACCGAATATTATTTGAACCTCGGACAGGGATTTCACAGCAACGATGCGCGCGGAACGACAATTTCCGTCGATCCGAAAAGCGGCGTACCAGCCGTTCGGGTCACGCCGCTGGTCCGGTCGAACGGTGCGGAAGTGGGCGCCCGAACAGTTATCATTCCAGACTTACAAAGCTCGTTGACCCTCTACGTGTTGGACTTCGATTCAGAACTCATCTTTCAGGGTGATGCCGGCACCACCTCAGCCGGAAGACCGAGTCGCCGTACAGGATTTGAGTTCGCTAATTACTACAAACTTAACGACTGGCTCACCATTGATGCCGATCTTGCGTACGCCCGTGCTCGATTTCGCGACTACGACCCCGTGGGTGAGCGCATCCCCGGTGCGGTAGAGGGCGTGGCCTCGCTCGCGTTGGCTATCGACAATGTAGGCTCGTATTACGGGGAGATAGGCTACCGCTATTTCGGCCCGCGACCGCTCATTGAGGACAACAGCGTGCGCTCTAAGAGCACAGCGACCATCAATGCGCATGTAGGATACAAAATTAGTCCGCGTAATCGTATTGAGCTCGAAGGATTCAATCTCGCAAATCGTCAGGCGTCTGCGATTGATTATTACTACACGTCACGCCTTCCGGGCGAACCCGCAGCGGGCGTCAACGACATACATTTTCACCCCATTGAATCGCGGTCGTTCCGCTTTAATTTTGTCTCGAACTTTTAAGATTATTTTTCGCTGTCGAGACTCGTCATCGCGACTGCTGGATAGCGTGTACCGGAGACTGCATGGTGGGGTGTGGCCGCTTCGATTGCTGCGAATTCTGCCGGGGATAGCGGCGCGTTCGCTGCAGCGAGTGCTTCGGTGAGCTGCGCTCGCGTGCGTGCTCCAATCAACGAGACAATATCGTCGCCTCGCGATGCGACCCAGGCGATGGCGCACTGGGCTACGGTGCGGTTGGAAGAATCGTCGATTCGATGCCGCGGCTGATAAGTGAGTATTCAATTTGCAAATCCGCAATGGGGTGTACGGCGGCCGCGCGACGTAGGGTCTCGGCACCGATTTCCGACAGTCCGATATGCCGCACGAGACCCGCTTTCACCCTGTCGGCAATGCCACCGATGGTCTCTTCGATGGGCAGCGACGAATCGAGTCGCGCAGGGCGATAGATGTCGATGTAGTGTGATGCCTGCTTCGACTGCTGCGTGAATAGTCGCTAGGCTTTCTTTGCGATCCGATGGGCCGTACATGCCGGACATCCCCATGCAGCCTAGGCCAACGCTTGATACGGTGGGACCGGCTTTTCCGAGTTTTGAGATTTTCATTGTCATAGCGGCTATTTCCTTAACCAGTTCTCGATACGTAAACCGGCTACCCGCGAAAATTCGCTTTCGTTGTCGGTGACTATTGTGTAGCCGAGCGATACAGCTTGAGCCGCGATGAGGAGATCATTGCCGCCGATCGGCGTACCTGCCGACTCTACTTGGGCACGGATCACGCCATAGGCTTCATCTGCTGGCGAATCGAAGGGTAGGGTGTCGAGCGTGCCTAGAATTGCTTCGACCTGAGCGGTGAGTCGCGGTGATGCTTTTTTGGTCGCGCCGTATCGCAATTCCGCCGCAACTATAATGCTAGTGCAGACTTGCATTTCTCCCAGATCGCTTATTCGGTCGGCTATACGGCCTTGCGGTTCACGGATGAGATTCGACACGATGTTTGTGTCGAGCAGATAGCGCATCAGATCTCGACTTTGTCAGGAACTGTGTCAACGATCGACGGAAAATCCTCATCGAGAGTCGTTAGAGTCGCGAGCAATGCCAGTAAAGATTTTGGTGCCACGGCCTCTATGATCAGCGTATTGCCATCTTTGCGCATTATTGCGTCATTTCCGGGAAGCTCGAACTCTCGCGGAATTCGTACCGCTTGGTTCCTCCCATTTTTGAAGAGCTTGACGTGCCGTTCTGGTATCAAAGTAAGCTGCTCGAATCTAAAATGAACATATGCCTAAGCATATGCTAACTGAGTCGCCAATTCAAGAGGAATCGGGGGAGGCGAGGGCCTAGTGCCCAATCCGGCCAATAAATCCCGCCCGATTGTGGAAATCTGGTTTTGCGGTTGGATGTGCGAGACTCCAATAAGTCAGTTCACCTTGGCCATGTTCTATCACGGCTGATAGACCAATGGGATGGGTATCCCCGGAAGCAAGTAGTCCGCCAATCGGCCGCGGCCAGTGGACTTCCAATTCGGCAGACTGCGCTTGGCATCGCCACGACAGCGCAGGTGCGGTGGTTTGCATATTTTGCATGGCTTGCCGGTAGTCCGGAAATTGGTACGCCGCCCACGATCCAGAGGGCGAGAAGTTAAACTCTTCATAAGCGGAGGAATGATCATCTGCCACAAATAATTCAAAGCAGGTATGTTTCCAAAGGTCATCGAGGCGTTGAGTTATTGCCTGGGCAGGAATGCGAATGGCGCTCGTATCACCATGGAGTTCATAGAGCAGCCGTAAATTCCGTTCCAATACGGTCACGGTCACGTCCAACTGAAATGGTGGCAGAAGTGTCGTTCCCGGATGCGGTTTTAATGTGTAACGCCGTTTGTTAGCCATACGTCTGGAGTCTAGCCCTAACGCTGGCGAATCGGCAGCGCATTGGGTGAACGAGTCCGTAGCTTGCGCAGCGCGGTCTTTTTGACAGGTTTAGTAGCAATCAACAAGGAGGTGCGTGCCCACTCGACGCACTGGTCCGGGTCTTCAAGTATATCGGCAGGGACTTCAAAGTAACTCATGCTCAACAGCGGCTTATCCCGAAACGGTTGGAACTGGCGCATACCGCGAGATTGGTATTGGGTACGGTTGAGGTCTTCAACTTTGAAGTAAAGTGTGTCCCGACTGACTATAGCAAAGAATACTCCATCGCAATAAAGTCCGATGGCACCAAACATCCGTCGCGCTGTGACCCTCTCAAGTCCGGCAAGTTGATCAAGCACAAATCCCAAATATTCGTTAGAGACGGTCACCCGCCAAGAATACACCCAGAGAAGACGTCGTATGTAACGCGACCCCAAGAAAGAGCACTTACACTGCTATTCGCTGACCTTGGGTTCTTGACTCGAGGCGCAAAATTTAAGACTAGTAGTCATATGCCGTACCCGGAACTCAATCGTCATCAAGCTCCTCGCCCGGAAACAGAGCGTCGCTAAAGCCAAATTGCGTCAAATCGCGAATGCGGCGTGGATAGAGGATGCCGTCCAGGTGGTCGACCTCGTGTTGCACCACGCGGGCGTGAAAATCGCGCACAGTGCGATCGATGGGCTGCCCGCTGGCATCAAAACCCTGATATCGAAGCTTTAAGTACCGAGGGACCAAGCCGCGCATGCCAGGCACCGACAGGCAGCCTTCCCAGCCGTCTTCAAGTTCCGAGCCTATGGGTGTCAGGGTAGGGTTAATGAGCTCCGTATACGGCACCGGCTCCGCTTCCGGGTAGCGTGGGTTGGACTCAACGCCAAAAATGACCACCCGCCAATTAACCCCAATTTGCGGAGCAGCGAGGCCCGCACCATTGAGATCGCGCATGGTATCCCGCATGTCCTGAAGCACAGCGGTAAGTTCCAGGTTGCCAAACACCGGTACCGGCTCGGCGACCCGTAACAGTCGCGGATCGCCCATTTTGAGAACTTCGCGTATGGCCATGGTTGGGTATCTTAAACCTTCTTTACTCCCATTGAATGCTCGCCAGCCAAGCTAAGAAAGCTTGGAGATAGGGATTCCGAGAATTAGCCCGAGTATGAACGACGCAGTAATGGTATTTGAAAACCACGGAAGTGGAAAACGGCGTGATCAAGTGACCTTCCGCTAAGTCTTGTTCCGCCAGCATTAACTGACCCAGCGCAATTCCCTGTCCTGATCTCGCAAGGTCCACCGCGAGGCTTGAGGTGTCGACAATGTGGCCTAATTCCGTTTGTGGTTGGCGCGAGAATCCCGCAGCGTTGAACCACGAATTCCAAGTCGGGTACGCGGAGAAGCCCGTGCGCCACGCTACGTGAACAAGATCTTCATCGCGCAGAGAGCTGACATTATTCGATTGCACTCTCCCCGACTCGATCATGCCAGGTACGCACATTACCGTGGCTCGATCGCGACGGAAGGGAACAGTTACTAGGTCGGGATAAAGATGTTCGCCATAGGCAATTCTAATATCGATGTGATTTCGATAAAAGTCGACGGGATCCTCTTCCAGTCGCACATCGACACGGACCTCAGGATTCGCTCGTAGAAAGTCCGGTAATCGCCGGTTAAACCATCGCACTAGTAGCGACGGCAATACGCTAATGATGAGGCTTGCGCGCGCACCAAGGCCCATGAGATCTGCAGTCATTGCCGCAAGGCCATCCATCAGCTCTGTGCTCGCGGCCTGAACCGATGTACCAGCGTCCGTCAGGGAGCATAATTTCTTAATAGCGTTCTATTTTGGGAACTGCGGGTGTGGTACTAGAAAAAATCGTGAGCCCAATAGAAAATCTACACGACGAGTGCTGCCTTTGTCTATATATTCAGATACGGTGAGAAATTTTTGGAGATTCAAGGCTGCAAAATCAATTGCTAAGCAAGGCTTTTTTAGCGCTCGTCGCCTTTATGGGGTTCGCGGGCTGCGCACCCCAGCAACCAGCGATTGAGAACCCGCTGGTGCGCGCTGCGCCGAACGTTTATGGGCATGTCGATGCGCATAGACTAGCGCATGCGTCTAGCGAGCCTGGAGAGTGGCTCACCCCTGGGGGTGGACCGTCGGGAGCGTACTATTCTGCTCTGCGAGACATTAACGATACCAACGCCGATCACCTAGGGTTTGCGTGGGACTATAAGTTGGGCACGAGTCGCGGCCTCGAGGCGACTCCGGTGGTAGTCGATGGAACGTTGTTTACCTCCGGCAACTGGGGAATTGTCTATGCGCTAGACGCGGCCACGGGTCGTGAGCGGTGGTCCTACGACCCCAGAGTCGACGGACAATGGGGTCGATATGCCTGTTGTGACGTCGTCAATCGAGGAATTGCCGTATGGCAGGGGCGAGTCTATGTGGCCTCGCTCGACGGTTATCTCCACGCGCTGGATGCGGCGACCGGAAAGCTCGTGTGGATGGTCGATACTTTGCCTGCTCGGGCTAAGGACTTGTTCCATTACACCAGTACTGGTGCTCCGATCATCGCCGGCGATATGGTTGTCATCGGAATGGCGGGTGCTGACTTCAAAGGCGCTCGAGGCTCTGTATCTACGTACGATACCGCCACGGGCGCACCGCGGTGGCGGTTTTATACGGTGCCTCGTGACCCAAGGCTCGGTAAGCAAGATCAACCGCATCTAGAAGGGGCCGCCCAGTCCTGGGATCCCCACTACGACTGGTCCATGGGCGGTGGAGGTGCCGTTTGGGACGGCATCTCTTATGACCCGGAATTGGGTTTGATCTACATCGGTACCGCCAATCCTGCTCCTTATGCGGTCGGTAAAGATGCGCCGAGTGGCGACCAGCTGTACACCGCATCGATCGTCGCGATTCATGAGAAGACGGGCACTCTTGCCTGGTACTACCAGGAAGTTCCCGGTGATGGGTGGGACTATGATGCCGCTCAAAAAATGGTGTTGACCGAACTCAACATTTACGGCGAATTCAAAAAAGTGCTTATTCAAGCCGCTAAGAACGGATACCTCTACGTGCTCGACCGAAAAACCGGTGAACTGCTGGCCGCGCATCCGTTTGCGCACATTTCTTGGGCTCGCGGCATTGATCCTAAGAGCCATCGCCCGATCCGTAACACCGAAGCTGACTATACGAACTCTCCGAAACTGGTCTTTCCAGGTACGCAAGGAGCCCATAATTGGCAGCCTATGGCGTATAGCCCTAGTTCGGGACTTGTTTATGTTCCGACGATGGACGCGCCCATGGTCTATATTGATACCGCGCAACGGCCTGCTGCACTGATCGAAGGTAATTTTACTGTCGCAGGTGTTTGGCCCGAACAGTACTCACCAGCCGATATGACGCGGCTTTTTGGCTCGCTGACCCCACTCGATATGCTCGCAGGAAAAACTGCACCCCGCTCACTCGGGATTCTACGAGCGATAGATCCAAAAAACGGCAAGATCATTTGGGAACAGGCCGGGCGCGACATGTGGGATGGCGGAGTCCTTTCGACCGCCGGCAATCTCGTGATCCGTGGCGACGTCTCCGGGCACCTCAATGTATATGCGGCGGATAGCGGAAAAATACTTAAGGTTATCGACGTGGGTACCTCCATCATGGCCGCACCGATGACTTATGCCGTGAACGGTGAGCAATACTTAGCGGTAATGGCAGGATACGGTGGCGGCAATATGTTCATACCCTTCCCACCCAATAGTGCGGCCGAACGTTATGGCAACGCTGGGCGAATCGTCGCATTCAAATTGGGCGATGTGGCTGTGCCGAAGCCCAGCCTGCTGGGAACTGTACCCTTTCCAACTCCGCCCCCCCGAGAGGGTACCGCCGCGCAAATGGCCTCCGGTGAGATTCTTTATAATCGTTTTTGTTCGCGTTGCCACGTGTTCGGCCGCGGAGTCTTACCCGACCTTCGCCGTATGTCATCGGTCACGCATCAGCTCTTCTATGAAATCGTTTTGAACGGTGCCTATCGCGGCAAAGGAATGGCGCGCTGGGACGATGTGTTATCGCGTTTCGACGCCCAGGCCATCCACGCCTATTTAATCGATCAGTCCTGGCTCGCGAAGACCTCCGAAAAAACAGGAGTTACGCCATGAGGGCGCCGCTTGGCAACGCCTGGATAATACGAGCGTGTGCGTTGTCGACATTACTGCTTACGCTGGCTATTGGAATGCCAGTGACGAGCACCGCTAAAGCCCGTCATAAAATAGGCTCTCTTATGTTGAGCAGCCCTGACCTTCAGGTGGGTAAGCCATTTCCGAAAGAATTTATTTTGAATGGATTTGGATGTACTGGCGAAAATATTTCGCCTCGGCTGGTATGGAGGGGCGTTCCGAAGGACACAAAAAGCTTTGTTATCACACTCTTTGATCGTGACGAACATGGCACCCCCTCTGGCTGGTGGCACTGGGTTCTCTACGATATTCCGGCTACCGCAGATCGCTTGGAAAAAAACGCGGGGACGGAAGGCAGCAAAGCATTACCGTCTGGCGCGCGGCAGGGACGCAATGACGACAGCCGCGATGCCTACGCTGGACCGTGTCCGGATGAGGGCGATGCACCACACCACTATATTTGGACCCTCTATGCATTGAGTGTAGCGATCCTTCCCGTGCCGGCTGAAGCGAGCGGTGCTAACGTGACCTATACGGCACACCAATACACTCTAGGAACGGCCCAATTGATTTCACTGTATGGGCGCGTAAAAACCCTGCACCATCGATGAATTTTTTTTGGTGATTATCAATTAGAACCATGAGAAATTCTTATGACTAATGCCTCCGGGATCCTTGTCTTATCGCGCGACGCCTTCCCCCGTTCGGCCGCTTCGACCTCGCTTGCTGCGGCGATACTCGCTGCGTTGTACGGGATTCCGGCATCGAGCGAGGAAATCGCACTTCAGGAAATTATCGTCACGGCCACTCGCCGCGCCGTGTCAGCGCAAGACATTCCAATTAGCATCACGGCCGTCACGGGCGCGACCCTGGAGCAAGCCGGAATTCAGGATATCTCTGGCCTTGCGCATTCGGTGGCGGGCGTCAACTACGCAAATAAAGGACCCTATGGAGGTATCACGGGAAGCACGCTCATTATCCGAGGTCTCAACAGTGAGGACACCAGCAATCTCGCGATCCCCACGCCGGTAGTCCCCCCGGTCGCTACGTATGTCGATGAAACTCCCCTGTTCGTCAATCTACGCCTGCACGATCTTAATCGGGTGGAGATCTTGCGTGGGCCACAGGGCACTCTGTACGGTTCCGGGTCACTCGGGGGTACGATCCGCTTCGTGCAGAATGCGCCTGATCCGAAGGCGTTTGATGCCAAGGCCGAGGTAGGGCTCAGCAGCACCCAGCATACCCATGCACTCAACGGAGACGTTGACGGCATGCTGAACTTGCCCATCACCGACACTCTAGCCGTACGACTGAACGCCAACTACTCGGAAGATGCAGGATTCATTGGTCAACCGAGTCTCTTCGTGACCGATCCAACGGGAACACCCTTACCCAAAAATGCCGGCGATCTGTTCAGCGACCCGCAGACCTACTCCAAGAACGGGACCAACAAATATGGCTATCAAGGTGCTCGCGTATCTGCGCTCTGGAACCCTAATGAGGATTTCCATGCGCAGCTGTCCTATTATTATCAGCTTTCGACTGGAAGCGGCTATCCATACGCGGCGCCGCTGTACGGTTTGAACTCCCTAACTTCCACAGACAACTTGCTTGAAACCACGCACGATAAAGTGGATCTCGCGGCTCTCACACTTGACTACGACCTAGGTTTTGCGACTGTTACCTCCGCAAGCTCGTGGGCACAGCACACCAATCAGACAGTGGATGATGGAACCGCGATTTACGAGAATTTTTCCTTTTATACCTCGTTCTACGGCGCCAACCCGCGCGCCGTTTTCCCCCGCCTCGGCGGCCTGCAAGATAAGCTGTGGTCGCAGGAATTTCGGATTGCCTCTAAAACCGGCGGCACCGTGGATTGGATCGGCGGCCTTTTTTACAAAGATCAGACCACCGACATCAATGATCACGAATTTTATCCCGGCTATAACGACTTTTATAACGCCTGCGCACCAGTGTACGGCGCGAATTCACCGCAATGCGGGCAGGGAGAGTATGGTCCGCTCAATTCGGTCACGCAGACCGCCGGTATTCCGCTTCTCAAGGACGAATCCTATATCGGTGATACGGAAACCCACTATAAGGACCTTGCCGTGTTCGGAGAGGTTACTGGCCATCTGACCCAAGCATGGAGCATCACAGGCGGAACCAGGCTTTTCAAGCAAACTGTCTCGCAGTCTCAACAAACGGGATTGCTTTTCGACGGACCGGATTTCGTGTCGAATAATTCTCTCCGCGACGAATGGCGCCGAGCGCTCTGGAAGATCAATACGGCCTATCAACTTGAGCCCTCGAATCTCGTTTACGCGACGTGGTCGCAAGGGTTTCGTCGAGGCATTGTCAATGCGTTACCGACCTCCGAACCCGCCTACAACTATCAGACCCCTCCAGGTTTGACCAAGGTGCAGCCCGATACTGCCAATAATTACGAGGTCGGCGTCAAGGGTACGATCGAGAGTCGCTATCAATTCTCCGTGGCTGTTTATGATATTGAGTGGAAGAACATCCAAGAAGGTGCATCGCTGACACCCCTTGTGCTAACCGGCGCCATCAACCTCGGGGATGGATACAGTCGCGGTTTGGAACTCGAATTCTTGGGCAAGATTACGAACCATGTAACGACCCAGGTGGGCTACACCTATGATTTGACTAAGCTTACATCCATCTCCTCAGTAGCCAATATCGGACTAAGTAACCCGCCGTCGGGAGTGGGGTCGCCCTTGCCCGGCACACCTAAAAATAGCATTGCCGTGAGCTTAGAATATGGCCAACTCGCGTTAGCAGGCGGCGAGATGCGCTTCGCGATCGATGGGCACTACCAGAGTTCGGTACTGTCGACGATTTCAAAGACCGTGCCGACGGTTCCGGGTTATACGACTCTCAATGCCAGTATCAATTTTGCGAAGAGTCATTGGGTAGGGACAGCTTATATCAACAATCTGACGGACGCTCTGGGCATTGGCTCGTTCACCGATCCAGGAAGTTATGGGAACCGATATTCTGCCATCGTCTCGCAACCACGCACGCTCGGGATTCGTATCGGATATTCATTTACAGAGCATTAAATTCTCGTGCGCTGGCGCGGTGCCAACGAGATGCTGGGAGCTTAACCGCGGTGATGAAAGCGGTACACTACAAAATGCGAGACAGTTGGTGGGAATAAGGCGCAAGGCATTTTAAATGCACAATTTTCTTGGACTGCTGCTATTGGGAGCCAGCGCCGCTGCAAACAACATCCTATTCATCGGTAATAGTTTCACTTTCGCGGGCGGATCCACAGCGCAAACCTATCTTGCCAGTACCGTTACTGACCTCAACCACGAGCCGATAGGCGGAATACCCGCGCTGTTTAAGTCCTTTGCCACTCAACTGAACCTGAAATACGATGTTTACTTGGAAACCCATCCAGGCGTCGGTCTTGATTGGCATCTCGCTTACAAACGCGATGTGATTGAGCAAAAAACCTGGAATAACGTGGTTATGCAGGGCTACAGTACTCTGGATGAAAATCGACCCGGCAATCCGGCCGTACTGGTCGACAGCGCCAGGCAGATGGCCGCGTTGCTGCGATCCAAAAATCCCGAGATCAAGTTGCGCCTGATGGCGACGTGGCCGCGCGCCGATCAAGTGTACGATGCCAAGGGCGCGTGGTTCGGCAAATCGATTGAAGCGATGGCGAGCGATGTTCGTGGTGGCTACAACATGGCCGCGTCGGCCATCGGGAACGCCAATACGGCGATACTCCCCGTCGGCGAGTCTTGGGTGCGTGCAATTCATGCGGGATTGGCGGTGGCTGATCCTTATCTAAGAAATGTGGGTGGTCGTATGAATCTATGGTCGAGCGATCACTATCACGCCAGTGTTTACGGTTCCTATTTGGAATCGTTGGTGATTTTCGGCGGCGTCACTGGCTTGGATCCAAGACTATTAGGGCGTAACGAGCGCTCCGGAATTGATTTTGGGCTGTCGCACAAACAGATTGCCGATTTAGAACAAGTGGCATTCGAGCAACTGACTGCGGAAGGATTAGTGACGGCTCAGCCTGCGGTCAAATCCCATTAAGCGGCGCGCAAGAGCATCACGTGGGTGCAGATCGCGCTGGCCCGGTTGTTAGCGAAGAGGTTTGCTTTTTCCTCGCATTTTTGTGCCGCGAAGTCTTCGCGCGACCCAAAATAGCGCGTTGAATAGGCGCACCGTAGGCCCCATGTTTTTTATGCGGGTGAGGAACAAATGACTTCGGTTTGCCGCGCGAGTCGGTGGATTTTTTCTCGGCAATTGACAGCGCCGGTAGCGCCAGCGCAATACACGCAATTACGGCAATTACGACAATTACGGTTTTTCCCATAAACGGAGTCCTCACTATTTCCCGATCAATTGGTACACGGTACGATAGTCCTGTGCGACGCTGTGATTCTGTTTGGCAGCGCGTTGGTTCAAACAAATCACCCATTTGCTTAGTATGGGCCATCGACGGCCAGGAAGTGGCCGAAGTAGCGGGTACCCTTGCGAATTGACCCGCGCACCCCCTTGTCACGAAAAATCGGTTAGGTTATCGACCTTTCCCGGCTGCCAAATACCGGTACCCATTCGGTAATCCGTAACACCCAGGATCGCCCATTGCGAGAACTTCGCGTATTGCCATGGTTCCTAGTATCTTAGTCTTCCCTAATTGGCGCTTTCTTTAATTCGAGAATCTATGCCTGGCCTTTTATACATAAAAACGTTTGGTTGCCAGATGAATGAGTACGATTCCGACAAAATGCGGGATGTACTTCGAGGCTCGCATGGCATGACTTTAACTGATGACCCGGTCAAGGCCGATGTATTGTTGGTCAATACCTGCTCCGTGCGTGAGAAAGCTCAGGAGAAAGTTTTTTCTCTGCTAGGGGAGTGGCGACTTCTCAAGCAGCAGCGGCCGCACCTGGTAATCGGCGTGGGGGGATGCGTGGCGTCGCAAGAAGGCGAGGGAATCGCCAAACGCGCGCCCTTCGTAGACCTCGTATTTGGACCTCAGACATTGCACCGCTTGCCGGACATGATGGAGGGGCTCAAAGCGAGTGGTCGCCCGCAAATTGACATTAGCTTCCCGGAGATCGAGAAATTCGATCACCTACCTGCCGCGCGTGCCGAAGGCGCGACCGCATTTGTGTCCATCATGGAAGGGTGTAGTAAGTACTGCACTTTTTGCGTGGTGCCTTTTACGCGCGGGGAAGAGATTAGTAGACCCTTCGAACAAGTATTACGCGAAGTGCAAGGTTTGGCGGCTCAAGGCGTCCGTGAGATTACCTTGCTAGGGCAAAACGTCAATGCCTATGCCGGACCTATGGCGGATGCGGCCCAGGCCGACCTCGCGACCTTGATTCATTATGTAGCCGGTATTAAAGGCGTCGAGCGCATCCGATTTACGACTTCGCATCCGCTGGACTTTAACGATAGCTTGATTGAAGCCTATGCGAATGTGCCAAAGCTTAATAATTTTTTGCATCTACCGGTGCAAAGTGGTTCGGATCGAATACTAAGCGCGATGAAGCGCGGTCACACCGTGCTCGAATACAAACAAAAGATTCGAAAACTACGCGCGGTGCGTCCGGATATTTGTATTTCCACGGATATTATCGTCGGATTTCCGGGCGAGACCGACGAGGATTTCGTGGCGACATTAAATTTGATTGCTGATGTTGGCTTCGATCAGTCGTATAGCTTTCTTTATAGCCGCCGTCCCGGTACGCCAGCGGCGTTCTTACCGGATGAAGTCCCGCATGCGGTGAAACAACAGCGCCTCGAACTTTTGCAGCAGCGATTAAATAACCAGGCGCGCGCGATCTCAGCCACCATGGTGGGGAGTCGTCAGCGGGTGTTGGTGGAGCGGCCCGCCAAACGCAATCCCTTACAACTCGCGGGACGTACCGATAACAATCGGTGGGTCAATTTTGATGTGTCCGATACCGAGCGAGAGACTCTTATCAATAAATTTGCGGATGTCATGATTACTGAAGCGATGCCTAATTCTTTACGCGGGTGCTTAGTGGCTGATTCAACCTCGTGAGCAGCGCAAGCTTGAGGGGTGCAGCGACACACGAAGTATTGCTGATACCGGCAGACAATAGTCGCCTAATAGAGCTGTGTGGACCATTGGACGCGCACCTGAAATTAATCGAGACGCGGCTCGGCCTGGAAATTAAGCGACGCGGAAATTCCTTTCATTTGGTCGGATTGCCTGGCGTGATTAAGCGTGCGGAATCTGTATTGCTGAATTTATATGCTCGCGCACAGCGTGAGCCGATCGATGAGGAGGCGGTGCATATGGCTTTACAAGAATTGCATATGCAAGGCGAAGCCGCCGCGGATGCGAGTGCTGAAACAGATGCGAAGGATGAGATGAAGGTGCGCACTGCGCGTGGTGCAATTCGTGCGCGTGGCATTAATCAAACCGAGTACCTCACCAACGTGCGCACTCACGATCTAACCTTTGGCATTGGCCCAGCAGGGACCGGTAAGACCTATTTGGCGGTAGCCTGTGCGGTGGAGGCATTGCAATCCGAAAAGGTGCGGCGAATTGTGTTGGTGCGCCCGGCGGTCGAAGCGGGCGAACGTTTGGGTTTTTTGCCGGGGGATCTTTCGCAAAAAGTAGACCCGTATCTTAGGCCCATGTATGACGCTTTGTACGAGATGTTGGGCTTTGAGCGGGTGGCGAAATTAATCGAGCGCAATGTCATCGAAGTGGCACCCTTGGCTTTTATGCGTGGCCGCTCACTGAATGATTCTTTTGTCATCTTGGACGAAGCGCAAAATAGCACCAACGAGCAAATGAAAATGCTTTTGACGCGCATTGGCTTTGGTTCCAAAGCGGTAGTGACCGGTGATATTACGCAAATCGATTTGCCGAGTTCGAAGCAGTCGGGATTACGCACCGTGATTGATATATTGCGCGGCGTGCAGGGTATTGCATTCACGATGTTTAGTTCGCGGGATGTCGTGCGCCATCCGCTGGTGCAACGGATAGTGCAGGCCTATGAAGCGAGTACCCCAGTGGATCATGGTTAATTCGGTATTGGATCTGGATGTAAGCTATGCCGCTCGACGGCCGTGGGTGCCCAGTCCACAGGCCTTTCGGGTGTGGGCAATGGCGGCATTGGTGGGGACAGCACAAAAAGTGCCTGTGGATTTATCTATTCGAGTGGTGGGAGCGCGGCGTAGTTGTCGACTGAACTTAGAATATCGGCATAAAGATCGACCCACCAATATTTTGTCTTTTGCAGGGGTCGGGGCCCTTCCTAATGGGCGTTGTTCCTTAGGCGAACTGGTTATATGCGCTCCTGTGGTGGATAGAGAGGCTAAGGCCGCGGGCCGAGCAGCGCGCGCGCACTGGGCGCATATGACCGTACATGGGGTACTGCATCTGCGCGGGTTTGATCACGAAAAGGCGCTTGAGGCGCGAAAAATGGCTAAACTGGAGGTTCAAATCCTTGATCGGCTTAAATTTTCCGACCCGTATGTCTGATCGAGTATCCTAGTAACCCATGTCAGATCAGTCACAAGGCGGCACGAGCCGCTGGTTAAGGCGAATCACGCAATCCATGTCGGGCGAGCCGCGTGATTTGGCGGAACTGATCGAGGGCTTACGCGAGGCCAGCGAGCGAGGACTATTTGACGGCGACGCCCTCGTGATGTTGGAAGGTGTGTTAGCGGTTGCGGATATGCAAGTGCGCGATATCATGGTGCCGCGCTCTCAGATGGTGTTCGTTGAACGCGATGAATCGCCCGATAAATTAGTGGAGCTAGTGGTTGAGTCTGGGCATTCGCGCTTCCCGGTGATCGGTGAGGATCGCGACGAGATACTAGGAATTTTGCTCGCGAAGGATTTATTGCGGTTGCATGCCGCGGGCGAAGAGCCGTTCGAGATTCGCGAATATATGCGCCCGGTGGTGTTTGTACCGGAGAGCAAGCGGCTTAACGTGTTGCTTAAAGAATTTCGACGTAGCCACAATCATATTGCAATGGTAGTGGATGAATATGGTGGCGTGTGTGGTCTTGTGACCATTGAAGATGTGATTGAACAGATTGTGGGCGAGATTGATGACGAGCATGACGTCGAAGATGATCAGACAATTCGCAAAGAAGCGCCGCGGGAATTCACGGTACGTGCCTTGACGCTGATTGCGGATTTTAATCAGTATTTTGCAACGGAATTTTCCGACGAGGAATACGACACGATTGGTGGGTTGATCATGCAGGCGTTTAAACGCTTGCCGCGCCGTGGCGAAACCATTCAGGTGTCAAAATTGGAGTTTCGAGTATTGCGCGCGGACCGACGACGAATTGATTTGTTGCGGGTGATTACGCCGGTCGACATTGAGCCACCGGCGCAAGAGTCTGTGACTTGAGCATTGATTGGCGCGGCCGTTGCGCCGCAGCCTTCGTCGCGGGAGCTACGCTCAATTTAAGCTTTGCCCCGTTCGGCTGGTGGCCGGTTGCGGTGCTTGCTCCAGCGGCACTATTCATTTTGATTCGCGGAGTGCCGAGGCGGCGCGCGGCGTTGATCGGTGCGGCCTTTGGCGTGGGGTTTTTCGCTTTCGGTACTTACTGGCTGTACACCTGCATTCATATCTTTGGGTTGGTGCCTATTTGGCTCACGCTTATCCTGCAAGCGGGATTGGTCGCTCTAATGGCTTTTTATCCGGCGGCGCTGTGCTATATCGCGAATCGATTTTGGCTCAAATCCAATGCGACCCGTGATTGGTTGGTGTTGCCGGCTTTGTGGTTGTTGTTGGAATGGCTGCGCGGTTGGTTCTTAAGTGGCTTTCCGTGGTTGAGTATCGGTTATGCGTTCATAGACTCACCGCTTGCTGGACTAGCGCCGGTGCTCGGTGTGTATGGAGTGACGTTTGCGGCGGCCTTTGCAGCGGTGGCGTTGAGCGTTTTATGGACCCGCCCCATCGGTATCCGCCAGTGCTTAATCCCCTTGGGGGTGTTGGTTGCAATAATCGCTGTGCCAACATTGGGGGCACGCGAATGGACGCACGCACTGGGAAACAAAATTAGCGTAGCGGCCGTGCAGGGTGCTGTTTCCCAGGACGAAAAGTGGCAGGAAAATAATCGTGAGGCGACGATGGTGCGTTACTCGCATCTCACCACTTCTGCCTGGGGTGCGCAGCTAATCGTATGGCCGGAGGCAGCGCTGCCGGTACTCGCGAATGATATTCAAGATTACCTGCAAGCTTTGCAAGCGGCGGGACGTCGCCATGGGGCTGAATTTGCGATTGGATTGTTACACTATCAACCGGGTACTGAAGAGTATCGTAATGGGTTATTAGTGCTGAGCGATGCGGGTAATGGTTGGTACTACAAACGCCGTTTAGTGCCTTTTGGGGAGTACTTTCCAGTGCCGTCTTTTGTTCGTACCTGGATGCGCTTGCGGAATTTGCCGTACAGCGATATGACGCCGGGCGATGAGAATCAACCGGTACTGCGCGCGGCGGGGCAAAAATTGGGACTCACAATTTGTTATGAGGATGCCTATGGCGCTGCGCAATTGCAGGTGTTGCGGGAGGCGACCTTGCTGATCAATATTACGAATAACGCCTGGTATGGCGATTCGACGGCACCGCATCAACATTTACAAATATCGCGTATGCGGGCGCTTGAGGCGGGGCGTTATTTAGTGCGGGCGGCCAACGATGGCATCACGGCGGTTATCGGACCACGCGGCGAGATTGTCGCTCGCTTGCCACAATTTCAAGAGGCGGTACTGCGTGCGGAAGTACAACCGATGATCGGCCTGACGCCGTATGCGCGCGTGGGTAATTATCCGGTGGTCGTTGGGGCACTGTTAATGTTGTGTGTTGCGCTGTGGCGGCGCGCGCGTGGGTAAACGCGGGCGTGGCGGTGCATAAGCGGGGTCGTTCGCTTAGCGTTGCGGAGACGAATGCGTTGCGGGAGCATTTTCCGGCTGAATTGTTGGCGTCTGTCGTGCTACACGAGAATCGGGTACCGTGGTGGTTACTGCGGCGCTATGCCGCGGTGACACTGAGGCATCGCATTTACATGCGGGTAGGGGCTTACCAAGCGGGTACGCCAGAGGGCATCGAGCTGCTGGCGCATGAAATGACTCATGTGGCGCAATTTGCTGATGGTATGACCTATTTTAAATATCTGTGGTCGTGCTTACGCGGCTATATCAATAGCCCCTACGAGCGCGAGGCGTATGCGAAAGCCGCGAGCATACGGGAGGCGCACTCAAGGATGGTCGGCTAGTGTAGCGTTACGTTGCGCGCGTGGGCCCGAAGCGAAAAATCAGGCCAACAAAGTGGTTGTCTCTAAGCCGACATTGACGCCAACCGCCAGGCAATCTGCACGGATTGTGCGGTTATACAAAACATTGTATAATGCGATCCAATGGTAGCGCGTAAACCAGTGGAGTTTCGGGGAAGTTCACTCCAGGACCTTCGGGCTTTTCCGAAGTCTGCGCGACGCGAGGCAGGTCACCAGGTAGACCAAGTACAGCTGGGGCTAGAGCCGGACGACTGGAAGCCCATGCCGGTCATTGGTAGCGGCGTTCGAGAAATCAGGATTCGTGACGCAGCGGGTGCATTTCGCGTTATGTATGTCGTCAAGTTTGCGGCTGTGGTGTATGTGCTGCATTGTTTCCAGAAGGCAACGCAGAAAACGAGAAAATCAGATCTGGATATGGCCACAAGACGATACCGGGAATTGACTAAGGAGTTGAGTGCATGACTAACAAACGATTTGTCAATGTTTGGGATGCCATCGAAGACACGCCTGAGCAGGCTGAGAATATGAAGCTGCGCTCGACGCTTTTGATCGCGTTGAAGACCCATCTGGCTCGTAGTGGAATGAGTCAGGCAGAGATCGCCAAACTGTTTGGTGTTACGCAACCGCGTGTGTCGGACCTGATGCGTGGGAAGATCAACCTGTTTGCCCTGGACGCCTTGGTGAACATGGCAGTAGCGGCTGGGTTGAGAGTTAGAATGACCTTGCGTAAAGCAGCCTAACGACGGCGCCCAACGCAGAGCCCGCCAATGGCCGACGCCGCCGAAACATCCATGTCCCTGAGCCCCATCGATAACCTGAAACTATCGGCGCTTCCGAGCGCGGAATCACCTGTCACTCCGGAAATCTCAGCACCCATGCTCGAAGTCCACGCACCCCATGAACCGATCTACACGTGCAAAGGCTTCCTTGTCCATATTGCGACCATCGTCATTGGTTTGCTCATTGCCGTCGGGCTCGAACAAAGTGTCGAGTATTTCCACCATAGTCATCAGGTCGCGCAGCTCCGTCGCTATGGCCGGGGACGCTCGACTGGAATTTCGTCTACTTCCCCGCCGTCGGTCGACGCCTGGAAAGCCGCGCAGCAGGGTGGCGTACTGGTCTATATGCCGCACGCTGAAGTTAGGCGCTACACTCGAATCAATGATGGGCTGGAGCAATTGGCAAAGGAAATCATGAATCGACGCACTGCGATCTATCGAGCGTCCACGTATACGATTTCGCAACCGGACGCGTCGAAACTCTCCCCTGCCCAAATCGACGAACAAATCTCGCTCACGTCTGCGGCGATTCTTGCGTATACGTTTTCTGCTCGCTCACAATTGAACATGACGCGTTTAGATAGAGAATTTTCGATGGCGCCGACAAATGCCGACGTCCTTACACTGACGCACCGGGAATATAACCCTGAGTCGCAGAAAAGGAATAAGGAATTCTTGGGCAAGTGGATTGCCATCCAAAAGCTATTTGATGAAGCAAGAGAGGCCGATTGAACGACACGCTGTAGATGGCAGTGTGCATTGCGGACCATGGCCAGCGGCAGCTAGGGTTAAACCCGGTCTCACAGCCTAAATCGCCTGCATTTCACCGCGAACCGGCGGCATTCGTGAATGCCGGTACCGGCCGCGATGCTGCGCGCAGCCAGTTTGTCATGGCGCTGACAACAGATCGCACCGCAGGTCGCTGCGTTATGCGATCTTGCCACTCCAGAAGCTTCGGTGTCGCACTCGTGACGGGTGCACTTTGACGCTCGCCAAAAAGAGCGGCCATGTAGAAGGAGATGTCGGCGAAAGAATAGCGGCCCGCAAGCCAAGTATTTGTGGTCAGCAGCTTCTCCATTTCACCGTAGTAGGCAGTGGCCGCTTCGATGCTCGATACCGCAAGGGCATCACCTAGATTCTTCTGCAAACCCATGAGGCGAATAATGTGTGGGAAATATACTTCATCGGATTGGTGCTTCAACCGGCGCGCGCGCACGATCCAGGATGTCGCGTGGCCACAGCGCCGGCGTCGGCTGGAGACTCTCCAGGTATTCGAAAATCTGGGTCGAATCAAAAATTTCGAGACTACCGTGGACTAGCACCGGCACCTGCGCTTTGGGATTGACGCGCAACACCTCGGGGTGCTTGGGGCTATAACCGAGATGAGAGTCATACGCCACCATGATCAGGTCGAAATCCAGGCCCTTCTCAAACGCAGCGATTTGCGCCTTGGCGCCAAACATGCTGAGGGGGCCCGAATAAAGAGTGAGTCGAGAGGGCTGTGAGTGCATCGGTTTGCCTTTCAGAGCGCTTTTAAGTGCCTAAACCTTCGTTCGCACATGCACATTAAGGCACGGTTTTTTCCAAATCAATCTTCCACCACGTGAGCACGTATGACATCAGCCAAGGAGTGCGCGGCAAGCTCGGTGTATAATATAAGGAATTTAAGCAACAGAGGGTAGTTCCATGATGCGATTTATTACGACGATTTTGGTCGGATTGGTGGGCACCGCTTTGAATAGCTTAGCTGCCGCTCAAGCAACAAATTTAGCCGTAGATGATTTTCAAAAGGCGGTGGGTCAGTCCAATATTCAAGTTCTAGACGTTCGCACGCCAGGCGAGTACCAGTCGGGGCATCTTAAGAGTGCGATGCTGGCCGATTGGACCAATGAAGCTGAATTTCAGGAGCGAGCCGCGGCACTTGATAAGAATAAACCCGTGTATACCTATTGCTTGTCAGGCGGGAGAAGCGGGGCGGCAACCGAATGGCTGAATAAAAATGGCTATACGGCTTATAACCTGTCGGGCGGTGTGAATGCCTGGAAACAAGCGGGTAAACCGCTTGAGCAGGCGGCGGAGGTAAAACAGAT
>JAYUFB010000043.1:0-5343 GCA_043738945.1 Gammaproteobacteria bacterium | reverse complement strand
CCAAGCCTGCCCGATTATTTTGACCAGCACCTTGGCGGAGCATACTAAAAATATTGAGCATGATGCACGCGTGAGCCTGTTTGTGCATGAACTGGCTCTAGACAGCCAAGCCCACGCACGCCTCACAGTGGTTGGACATGCTGAGCGCTTAGCGGATCAGACCACCATCAAACCGCGCTATCTGCGTTATTTTCCCAGCGCCGCGAGCTACTTCGATACTCACGATTTTTTCTTCTATCGCATCGAACCGCTGCATCTCCGCTTCATCGGCGGATTTGGCGCAATTCATTGGATATCCGTCGAAGACTTCCGTCCGCCGCAGAGCCTGTTAGTAGAACAAGAAGCGGGCATTATCGAACACATGAATCAGGATCATGCGGAAAATTTGCGCAATTATTGTCAGCATTATCGCGCTGTCGAAGCACTTGATGTCGCCATGATCGGCATCGACTGTGACGGCTTCGATGTGCGTGCGGATGGAAAAATCTTGCGTCTGGAATTCAACCAACCCGTACTAGACGCCATTCAGGCCAGAACAACACTGGTCGCTATGGCGCATGAAAGCAGGCAATAAATCCGCAATGAACAAAATCCTCACGCTACACTACACCAGCATCGTCAGCCTGATCGCGCTCATCTTTCTTGCGGTCGCATGGGAAGGTTGGCTTGCGCCGCTGCGCCCAGGCGGCTCGATGTTGATTTTGAAAGTGCTGCCATTATTGTTGCCCTTATTCGGCATCCTGCGCGGCAAGCGCTACACCTATCAATGGTCCTCTATGTTGATACTGGCGTACTTCACAGAAGGTGCGGTGCGCGCTTATTCGGATCACGGTTTGTCGGCTGACCTGGCGATGCTGGAAATTTTTCTGTCGGTCGTGTTTTTCTTCAGCAGTATTTATTATGTACGCCTGATGGCCAACCACGCGCGTATCAAAGAACTTTAGCACTCACTTACTGCAAATTACCAAAAGCTCTTATGCATTCGGCTTGCCTCACGCCCACGGCTTTCTTGACCCCAGAAATATGTGAAGCCGTCGTGTCCAACACCGTCTATAACTTTTGATATATATCTTCTGGCTAATTGGCGAACCTAAATATTCAAACCATACTTCATTTACCGATATGCGTCGTAGCACGCATGATCAATCGGATCGTCGGCTCCACAATAGTACGGACCGCGTGACGGTCAAATGTGGAAGATAATGTGAGCCTGGCCCCTTTGATTGATACAACCGCTTGGTGGACGTACCTAACAAATGAGGAGTAGATACAATATGGCTAAGCAGAATCTACGCGTTTTGCCGGGTGAGTGGAGAGATGGCAGACAGGCGATAACCCAGAGACGTGGCCTGACAGTCCGCAGCCCTGAGTTCACGGTGACGATGCGCCGAACAGATATCGAATTGAAATGGTTGCGCCGCTGGGGAGGTGCCGCATGAACTATCCACGATTGATTTCTTTGGCAGGATTGTTGAGCTGGGCGACGATTGCCAGCGCTCAGGTGACATTCACGTTCGATGATCTGGCCGATGGCCAACTTTCGACGCAGTACCAGGCGCAGGGCGCAACGTTCAATTTCCCGAGGGTGGGCAGCTACCCGCAGCCCCCGGGATTCGCACACTCTGGAACCAAGGCGATCGAGCTGTGTTTCGCCGCCGAATTCTGCAAGTCGCCGCTCGACGTCGATTTTACCACGGGTCAGGCGCGTGTCAGCATCTTCGTCGGCTTCACCTCGGCGCTGAGTCAGCCCAACCAAGTAGTACTGCGCGCTCTGGATCAGAATGGCGTACAGGTCGCTCAGGCTACGGCGGCACTGGGTCCAAGCACCGGCCCCATACCCATCAACGTACCGCTGCAAGTCGTGTCTTCCACGCCGAACATTCGCAAGATCAGCATCGGGTTTGGCGCTGCCGATGCATTCAACAACGGCCTTGTCTTCGACGACTTGAGCATCGACACTGCCGGCCCGACGCCTGTGTGCACCGCGACGCAGAACCCCCAAGTAACGTTGAACGCGCCACCACCTGGCACCACCGTTCAAATCAACGACTTCCTGTTGGGCGGTAACGTCACAACACAGACGCTCCTCGATCAGGCAACACTGACCGTGACAGGGCCAGGCGGCGTTACCAAGGTTTCCGATTTCCTTGGCACCTTCATTCAGCCCACGGGCGGTCCTTTCGGAAGCACGCACGTTGATGAGTCTCTGTTTCCCGGCAGCAACACAGTGACAGTCGCCGCACGCAACTGTCGAGGCACCGGCAGCGCAAGCACGACCGTTACGTATGCACCGGTCGCCAATGGCACCACTGTCAAACTGTTGCGCATGGAGATTACGCAGGCCACCCAGAACTCGTTGAATGATGTGCCCCTCATCGCGGGAAAACCGACGTTCGTTCGACTTTATCTAAGCACCACCGGCACGCCTTCCGTGATAAAGTCGGTAAGCGGCGAGATCGATGGATTCAGCCAAGGAGGCAACACGCCGTTTCTTGCGCAGTCGATCAGTGCTATTGATATTGATGCATCGTCGGATGTCGCGAGCAAGCGTCTGGATTTGACCAAAAGCTTGAATTTCAATCTCTCCCCCGACTTTTATCAGCGAGGGATCCTGCACTTTCGCGTTGCGCGCCTGCACGTCGAAGGCCCCGGCGGCGCGACGCTGACTTGTTCCAACTGCTCCAACTGGACGGCAAGCTTCAACCCCGCGCGTCCTCTCACTCTTGTCGTTGTGCCGTATTTCTACACGCACTCGAACCTGACGGCCGACAACGGTACCAGCCTGTTCGGAGGCTTGAACTGGCTTAACAACGTCTATCCGTTGACGGGAAATTTCCCCAGCGATCTATCGGGCATCAACCTTACGGTTCTGCCGCTCCACACGACGGGGTTCATCCTGCCGCGTGACAACGATCGAATGCTGTCCGAACTGCAAACCATTCTGAACGATCTGAAATCGCAAAGCGGCAGCACGCTGCCAGCGGACGCGAGAATTCTGGGGATTGCACCGAGCGGGAGCGGCGGTGTTGCGTACACGCCTGGAGATGTGGCGTTCGGCGATTCACGCGCGCTCGAAAGCGCGTCGTTCCCCAAGGACGATCCCGAGAATTACGGCGCGATCTGGGCACAGGAACTGGCACACAGTTTCGGACTGCCGCACGTCAGCACGTCACACGGAGAAATGCCCCCGTCTGACGCTAATTTTCCCTATCCGCACGGCGGCATCGGCGAGCCGGGGCTGGCCATCGGCACCGAAGCTTGGAATGGGTCCCCCTTCGTTCTGGATCCAGGCAATCCGGCCAGCAATGCCAAACATGCCCATGACTTTATGTCCTATGGCATGCCCAACGACTCTCAGGATCATACGTACAGTTGGGTGTCGCCGTATACCTATCGAAACCTTGCGGGCAAATTTACCGCGCAGGCCAACGTACTCGCACATGCCGCTTCAATCGAAAATATCGTGGTCGGCGGTACGATCGATGCCGACGGGACGGCACAGTTTCGCGCCTTCCATCGTGTCTTTTCCGGCTACGCCACGGGCAGCGGCAAGAGCGGCAAGTTCAGCATCGAGTTGCTCGACGCCGCTGGCCATACGCTGACAACCCACCTCTTCGATGCCCGCCCTATCGAAGATTCGAGCCTGCTCGCCTTCACGGAATTCGTGCCGTGGAAGACTGCCACCGCACAGATCGTCCTCAAGCGGAACAAGACCGTGCTGGCCAAGCGTGTGGTGAGCGCACACAAGCCCTGGGTGCGAATCGTCCGTCCGCGCGCGGGTGAAATTTGGTCAGGTGCAAAGGCCACTGTTCGCTGGCAGGCAGGCGACGCCGACAACGACACGTTGACCTATTCCGTCTTTTACAACAGCGGCCGTGATAAACGCTGGGTGCCGCTGGCCACCGACGTGACCGGAAAAACGGCCACCATCGACACGGCGCTGCTGGCGGGGTCAAAACGCGCGCGTATCCGCGTTCGCGCAAGCGACGGGGTAAACAGCAGCGAAGCCGATTCATCAGGCGTGTTCATCGTGCCCGATCAGGCGCCGGTGGTCGCCATACTCGGTGTTGCAAATGGCCAGACCACTACAGAGCGCCACGGCAATTTCAGTGGCGCGGCCTATGATCCGAAATCCGGAATGCTGCCGGCAGCGAATCTGAAATGGGCCTCCGACCGTGACGGCGCGCTCGGCAGCGGCAGCACGCTCAAGACCCGCCGTCCGCTGTCGATGGGCAAGCACGTCATCACACTGACAGCGACCAACAGCGCCGGGCGGTCATCGACCAAGCGTGTCAATATTGTTGTGCGTTAGGCGAGGGTGGGTTCGTTACTTCTTTGGGAAAGTCGGGATTTTTCTGCCCGCTCAAAATGCCATCGATATCCGGCGTCTTGCCAATGATGTCCAGATAGGCGCCGAACTTGGCCGCCGCCGCCACGCCCACGGCAGGAGCGATATCCAGGTTCGCACGATGCAGATGATTGGCCATCTCCCAGTAGATTAAAGGGGCTAGGCTCACATTAATTCTATGACGGTCCCATGCCCCGCCGCCCACGCAGGTAGGACGGGGCGAATTAAACAGACAAGCCGCTTACCGCGATCTGTTCCGAGCGCAGTTGCACAACAAAGCCATCGACGACATCCGCCTCGCGCTCAATCAGAATCAGCCGTTGGGCAATTCACGCTTCTATGCCAGAATCGAAGCCATGACTGGACAAAGACGAGAAGCTAAGCCGCGGGGCAGACCGAGCATGCAGCGCGATGAATTCAACGCGCATGAAGCGGAGCAAGGGAAGTTGGGTTTATGATGAGGAGTGTGGAGGTTAATGTGACCCTGGCCCCTTTGATTGCAGCATATTGAAGCAACACATGGCGGAAAATTGGGCCCACTTCCTCCCATCGTTATTTGTGCCACCGAAGCCTGCTATGAATACTACGCGGCCATACCCAGTTCAGACGCCGAAACCTTGCGCGACAAGAGAATATCCATAAACGGTGCAAAAATCCTCAAGCAAAAAAGGAATGCCGTTCAGCTTTTCACACATGAGCTGTCCCACTTCTATTGGCACTCACAAGGTGTCAGCTTCCAGCCGCGCTGGTTTGAAGAGGGCATGGGCGTGTGGGTATCGAACGGTGGCGGGGCAGAAAACGTCAGTGTTCAAGCTGCGGAGCAAGCCATTCGAAATGGAACTACCATCCATCCATCGCTTAATTCGGGCTTTTGGAACTACCTGACACAGCCCCCGTCGCCACCTGAAAACAACTGGCATATGTATTACAGACAGTCGGGAATGTTCGTCCAGTATTTGCACGACAGTGACCCGATTGCGTTTGCCCATCTGCTT
>JAYUFB010000042.1:0-5353 GCA_043738945.1 Gammaproteobacteria bacterium | reverse complement strand
TGATGTTTCTCGTCTACCCAGCCAAAAAGGCTAGAGGCGGACGGAATAGAAACCTCCAGAGCGCGCAACAATTCGGGCATGATGATTTGTCCGCCTAGTCCCAAGCAACAGAGCTGCCGGATATATGCGACGGTACGCTTGTTCAATCGCTTCTCCTTCAGTAACCCAGACTTCTCGCAACCGCCGATGCCCTAATCATCGTTGTTAATCAGCAAAGCTTTGCTAGGTTTCTTGGCTAACCTATTTTGATCAATACAAATGCCCCCTTATGAGGGGGCGAAATGTAGGCGACAACTCAAATATACTCGCCACATGGCTCATGTAATTCCACAGTAATTTATAGAGCTTACTTTTTAATTAGTCAAATAATTGACACTATAGGAGGAAAAATGGCGGGTATATCGTACACATCGACGCATCTTATATTAGCGATACTCGCGTCAACGTGCAGGAAATTCGCGGTGCTTAGGACAATTCTGCAAAAGTGCTTAGAACCGAAAATGACGCGCACGTTTCATTAATCGCTTTAGACCATTACAAAGGAGAAACACCATGAACGCAAGATGTGTGAGCGGCTCTATAGTAATTGCAATCTGCAGCACCATCTTCATTCCCCTGCAAGCTAGCGCGCTCTGCATGAAGTATCCCGTGCCCGCGGAAAACCGCAGCGGCGCCATCGGTGAGATACTTGACGAGCGAGGGCAGCCCGCCAGCTTAGGGGGGAGGAGCACCCATGCGTTCCAGACGATAGGCCCGATCCCACGCCCAGCGAGGTGAAAAAGAAGGTGAAAATGCCCAACCCTGGAAAGATTCCGCGCATGAAGGACACTTTACCGCCTGAACCGGCAGAGCCCCCTATGTCGCAGTTATGCCAAAAGGCGCCTAATAGTCCCAAGTGTCGATGACATAGATGGTGGCGGTATTGACTGGCTTTACAAGGTGGGCCAGCCGCCGTACACATCTTACCTTAGAGCACAGTTACCGTTACCTGTCCCGAACTGGAGCCGAAAATGCAACACGCGGAAATCAGGATTCAACCAGCGCTCACTTCATCGTTAATCATCGCAATCTGTGCGCTGCGTCTTCTCACCCTGCCAATACCAGCGGTTGCCGCCTGCGACTACGGGCCCAACACCTGTCTTCCAGGCTTCGTGTGGCGAGATGCGTTCCAAGGCGATCAAACATGCGTGCCAGGATCAACTCGCGATCAAGCTGCACAAGAGAATAGCCAAGCAGCTTCCCGGCGCGATCCTGCCGGCGGCCCGTTCGGGCCGGACCAGTGTTTGCCAGGCTATGTTTGGCGAGAGGCCAACGCACAAGATCGGGTGTGTGTCAGCGGTCAGAGCCGAGCCCAAGCAGCCCAAGATAATCAACTCTCAAGCTCACGAAGCGATTCCGTATGTCGGCCACTCTTTGGATGGGCAGATCTCCACGCACATCCTTTCGCAAATGAAGGCTTCGGCGGCAACAGTTCGGTATTCTTTGGCCGAGCTTTTGGGGACAGAAACGCAAGCCTGCACAGGTGTGATGCCACGCACGGCGTTGGCGGAATCAATGACATCGCCGGAATGGCAATGCATGTTCTTTACACTTCGAAGTTCCAGTGGGGGCACTGGACAGACGGTGATACAAGCTACAAGGGCTGGCCAAAGTGGGACGACGTTACTCATCAATCCATGCATGAGGACTGGCTGAAGCGCGCTGTCGACGGAGGGCAACGTCTCTTGGTGGCCCTCGCAGTAAACAACGAATGGATGTGCAGCACCATTAAGGGCGTCGACATGACCGCTGTTAATGTTGCCGCAGCAGCCGCACTGCTGATTGGCGGCCCCTCCGCCGCAGTTGGTACAGTAACGAGCGCCGCCATAGTAAGTGCTGCGTCGACGCAAGCAACTTTCTTGGCAGGTAATGTGCCCTCCGAGTGCAAAGACATGCCTAGCGTTGATCGACAGATTGGCGAGGCATATGCCATGCAAGCCGCAATCGACGCCAAGAGCGGTGGTCCAGGCACAGGGTGGTTCCGAATGTAAAGTCCCCTGCAGAAGCGATGGGCGTGATGCGCCAGGGAAAGCTTGCAGTTGTTCTAGGAATTGAAGTTGACAACTTGTTCGGGTGCTACGTAAACGCAAATTGCGACATAGCGAAGATTCGGCAGCAACTAGACTACTATCATTCTCGTGGCGTGCGGCATGTCTTTCCGATCCACTTCTACGACAATCAATTTGGCGGTTCCGCACTTCAGAACTTCCTCGTAACGACAAGCCTTCGCCTGAAGGCACCTGCGACGAAACAGACCTGCACCGGATGGATTTATGGGTACGACAATAATCAGTGCAATGCAAGGGGTCTCTCCCAATTGGGCCAAACCTTGATACGCGAACTTGCACTTCGCGGGATGATTATCGATACCGATCATCTATCTGCGAAGTCCTTCAACGATGCAATGAGCATTCTGGAGCCCTTGGGCTATCCCGTATTGGCTGGCCATGCCGGCTTCAATGCAATAACCAGAGGGGACAAGAGTAACGAGGGAAACAGGACTCCAACGGAACTCAGGAGAATCGCTGGAGTAAAAGGTATGATCGGTGTCATTCCTCATCAGGGCGGTGTGTCTGACATAGCCACCGAGCTGGGCTCGAGCATGATCGCGCATAGCTGCGGCAACAGCTCTGAAACTGTGGCGCAGGCCTATCTACACGCCGTGCATCAGATGCCGGGTCGCCCCGTTGGAGTGGGGACGGACTTTAACGGTTTTGCTGGTGAACCGGGCCCAAGGTTTGGGGGAGATGCATGCCCAGGTGGGACCGCACCGGGGCATCAATCGAAGGCAGCCCTTGTCTATCCTTTCACATTGACTGCGAGGACCGGCAGTATTCAACTAGACCGCTTCAAGGTTGGCTCAAGGATCTATGATTTCAACACCGACGGTTTGGCTCATATCGGCCTTGTCCCTGACATGATTGCTGATTGGAAAGCGATGGGGATGACTCAGGCTGACATGGAGCCATTGTTCGATTCAGCTGCTGGCTACGCGCGACTCTGGCATCAGGCGCGTGATGTGTCACGCGGAGCACCGGTGTGCGTCAAATGCAAGTCAACATAAGTCCGGCAACAATAATCGCAGATCGGGACCAAGTAGTCACTGTTACGGCGTCGGATTTGTTCCTGGAAGAGGCAATTCCTGCTGGCTATGTTTTCGTCAATGGAGCAAGAGTTGGCGCTTTGGGCCAACCCATAGTGCAGCGAGTCAATTCCGTACTCAATCCAAAGGCCTGTAAGTGGGTACGCGATGACAATGGTCGGCAGCGCCGCGAGTGTGAACCTGCTTATCGCAGCGCAAAGCCGCTCATTATCGAAGTCCGTAGGACTAACTACGAGAGTCGCAGTGCGGCTCTGCCGGTTATTGTGCCTGATTGAGCCGTGTAGTTTTTAACCCCTAACCCCTCCATAAGGACTTCCCTGTCAACCCCATTATTTTCAGAGATATGTTGTACTCCTGATCGGGGCGTAGTCCCGATTAAAGCATTTATCTAACAATCAATGCATATCGCCATGCGCTGGTACAAGAACAGAGAAATTAGGATCGAATCAGTTTCATAAAGGCTAAAAAAAATCTTTCCCGAACACGAACAAATCTGTAACAACGGGGAGCCAAGGTGTGCAAAGCAGATCGCGAATTTCAACGTAACTAAACAAGGGGGTAGCTATGACTTTCACAAGTGATTTAAGCGGTTCTTTAAAAGCCAAATCGCAATGGCTAGTTTTGGGTATAATCGTGTGGCTCGCTGCCGTGCCAGTTGGGTACGCGGCGAGTCCGTATGGGAATTGTGATGTGTTGTTTGCAACCCAAGAACCTCCTAGCGTGTCTGGTATTGCTGTAACCCCGCTCTGTGAGGAAGACGACAATTTTGTTTTCTTCGCCACTGGATATTCCAAATCGGATAACCATGGACTCTGGTCTGCTTATCGTTTAGATGAAGATCAAGTCCAATTGATGATCGACAACCCCCTTCCTCGACCACGAGTGCAATTTAGACGAAATAAACAATTAGTAGGTGGAGATTATGTACAGCCTGTACATGGAAGTTATACGGGGACGAATTGGGATCGTGGGCACCTAGCGCCGAATGGGGCCATGGCATGGGATGAGGCGGCTCAGCGGGCGTCCTTTACTGTAACGAATATAGCACCCCAAAGTCCTGCGATGAACCGCAACATATGGCGCTGTTTTGAGGTGTCCATTCGCGAGTGGGCGGCTGAGTCTAAAAGCACCTACGTTGTGGTAGGCGCAATTGGGCGAGGCGCGGACCCGATCATTGGAAGTCGCGACCCCCGAGAAATACCGATCAGCGTACCTACTCACTTTATTGCAATGATTTACCGAGAACTTCCCGGCGCCGACCCTATAGCATTAGGTGTTCAAGTGCCCAATACAGCTAATCAACTGGATATCCGGGAATTCATGATGTCTGTGTCTGAACTTGAGGACAAAACGCATTTTAAATTCGGCTTGCCGGCAATCATCGCCAATAAGAGCCCAGACTCAACGCAATGGCCGACGCGCATTGTGCGAAAAGAATTGCTTGGCAAACTACCTGACATTGACGCCCAATGCCCAAAGGTAATTAACTAGCGGAAAAATCAAACGACATTTTTAGTAAGCCGTCGCAATAGAAAACTACGGAAAATTTGGCGATAACAATGCTTTTGCCGTGGAGACGCCGAAATTTCTAAGGTAATAGGTATGGCCATGGAACTCTTTTGGTGTATTGGGGGGAGTGGCCCATTTGTGCAAAAAGTAATGGTGGTATGTAAAGATCGGTGATTCAAGGTTTTGCGGGGACACGAATGGGGACGCACAGCAATAGCAATTTTGTTTTCATGTTACCTTTCCGTGCTAAATTTGCTCTTTCAACCAAGCAGACAACTTAATGTTGCTCGGCGTCCGTAGCATCAGCTTATTGCTGGTAGACAACGAATCGAGCCCTATTAATTCCCCGATAATTACGCGCCCATCGGTTTTCCGGACTACGCCTGTCACCGCAACCAATCCTCCACCACAATCAACGTGAGTCGGTCGCATTTGAATAACATCAGCGGTTCTGTTGCAATAAGGCGCATCTGGTAAAGTCGCCGATTTGACCGGGACGACTGTCGATGAACTAGGCCTTACGCAAAGTGCTCAAGCGACTGCACTATCCGCTGGAAGTTATGCTGACCTGCGTGCGCTGGTATGTCGCCTATCCGCTGAGCTTGCGGCACATCGAAGAGATGATGCACGAGCGCGGCGTATTCGTCGATCACACCACCATCCACCGCTGGTCGATCAAGATCTTGCCGGTCCTTGCTGCAG
>JAYUFB010000041.1:0-36901 GCA_043738945.1 Gammaproteobacteria bacterium | reverse complement strand
AGCACAGGCCGGTCAGGGTTCAGCTGCGATTAGGCAGCTAGAGCGTAGTTGTCTTCGTTGGCAACTATAAGTTTGCAAGTCAGTTTTACGAGGTAACCTGCACCTCGGTACGCCCTCAAAATTTCAGAGCCCATGTCGAAACCGGTCGGCCCCAATCGAGACCCTAGTGTACGCTGTTGGCGCAGCAGAGCCAATGGCCTTAACGTCTATTCGCCTTCATTATGCGACTTTTATCGCGTTGCCAGTCTCGGTCCTTATCGGTCGCGCGTTTGTCGTGTTGTTTTTTGCCCTTAGCCAGCCCCACGCTAAGCTTGGCACGGCCCGCTTTCCAATACATTTCAAGAGGTACCAGCGTATAGCCGCGGCGCTCGACGGCGCCGATTAGGCGGTCTAATTCGCGCCGATTAAGCAATAAACGGCGGGTGCGAGTCGGATCGGTATTCACATGAGTTGAGGCCGAATTGAGCGCATTCAGGTGAGCGCCAAAAAGGAAGGCTTCGCCATTCTTCAAATACACATAAGCTTCGGCAATTTGCGCTTTCCCGGCGCGCATGCTCTTGACCTCCCAGCCCATGAGCGAGATGCCCGCCTCGAAGCTCTCTTCGATGAAATAATCGAAGCGAGCTTTGCGATTGACGGCGATTGGCGGTAGTTTGTCAGGTGTTTTCACAGGTTTTTTAGTTTACCGGCAAGCGCGACTTGATGCGCTAAGTTTTAAGGAGTTGTCTCTTGCAAGTCGTAGAACGTAGCGCCATTGTCATGTATAGCGCGGAGCAAATGTTTGAACTGGTCAACGATGTGGCGAGTTACCCGCAGTTCCTACCCTGGTGCTCGGGTGCGACAGTGCATGAAGTATCGGCCACTGAGCGAATGGCTACCATCAAAGTGGAAAAAGGTATTCTGCGTACCGAGTTTACGACCCTGAATACGCTCGCACAGGGATCGAGCATCTTGATGCACTTGGTTAAGGGTCCGTTCCGCGAGTTATCCGGCCAGTGGCGCTTCGAGGCAATCGCAGATCGGGGATCAAGGGTTAGTTTTCGAGTGGAGTTCGAGTTTAAGAATCGTTTAACGGCCGCCGCCTTCGGTGCTGCTTTTGAATCGATGTGCGGCACATTGGTGGAGGCTTTTGCCACTCAGGCTCAAAAAATCTATGGCTGATAAGAGTGTGCTTGCAGAGGATTTAGTTCACATCGACATTGTGTTTGCGCAGGCACACAGTGCAATAATCCGGTCATTCGCCGTCAAACCCCGCGCGACGGTGCAAGATGCCCTCGCACTCGCCGCTCAAACCCCCGAATTTGCGGCAATACCGGTTTTAAATGCTGCGGTCGGAATCTACGGCAAGCGCGTCGACCTTAATCAGCTATTGTGCAACGGCGATCGCCTTGAAATTTACCGGCCCTTAAGTGTCGATCCAAAGGTCGCGCGCCGGGCACGGGTTAAATAACCGCGCGCTTAGTAACTACGTCCACGTTCAACCTTGGCGGCCGATGCATCCTGGGCAGCGGCTTCGGCGGCGCTTGGTTTATCGAGTTTATTTACTTTTTCGTCTACAAAATACACAGTCACGCGGCGCGAGTCGATGTGTTGATTGCGGCCCTTTTTTAAATAATAAATATAGTCCCAGCGTTCTTTGTTGAAACTGTCGGCAACCATCGGGGTGCCCAGTAGGTAGCGTACTTGGCTGCGAGTCATGCCGGGCTTAACTTGTTCGACCGCCGCCTGATCCAAAAAATTACCTTGTTGAATATTAATTCGGTAAACGCAGGCGGGTGTCAAAATGACCAGAGTAACAATGAGGGCAAGGTGATTTAATTTCATCTAAGTGGTGCGCAGCCGTAAAATGATTGATAATCGATCCCGTATCATACCGGATGTCACTCCATGTCGCAGCGCCTGAAAACTTCTGTCAGTAGCGAAAGCGATGACCTGCGTAATGCGGGCCTGAAAGTAACGCTGCCACGGCTGAAAATACTGGATATTCTCGCTGCGGGGTCCGCTCGCCATATGAGTGCTGAGGCTATTTATAAGAAATTACTCGAGTCTGAAGAAGATATAGGCCTTGCGACCGTGTATCGCGTACTTACTCAGTTCGAAGCTGCCGGCTTGGTAACGCGCCACCATTTCGAAGGCGGAATGGCCGTGTTCGAGCTAAATCAGGGTGAACATCACGATCACATTGTGTGTGTGGACTGCGGAAAGGTCGAAGAGTTCATGGATAAGGGCATAGAAGACCGTCAACATGCCGTGGCCAAACGATTAGGCTTCGAGATTAGCGATCACGCCCTGATATTATACGGGCATTGTGGCAAACTGAATTGTCCCAATCAGAAACGCCCTAAGTAATCATTGCGCGCCGCCGCCTGGCGCACGGCCTCCTGCGCGCCTACCTGGTTTACGTCCACTGGGCGTACCGCTCCGGGCATAGCGGGGCACTTGCCCGCTTGGGTCTAGCATATCGCGAGCGTGGGCGAGCGCCTTGTCCGAGATATTGATACCGCCCAACATGCGCGCTATTTCGTCGACGCGTTCCTCTTTACTGAGGGCTTGAACCGTGGTCAGGGTTTTTCCAGCGGCGTTTTGCTTAACGACGCAAAATTGGCTGTGTGCTTGACTAGCGACCTGTGCTAAATGAGTGACACAGAGCACTTGCGCGTGTTCACCGAGTTGACGCAATTGCCGCCCGACAATTTCGGCCACCGCCCCGCCAATACCCGCATCCACTTCATCGAACACGCGACACAAGGCCGAAGTGTTAGCGCTCGCGGCAACTTGCACCGCGAGACTGATTCGAGAAAGTTCACCCCCTGAGGCCACTTTTGCGAGACTCTTGGGCGCTTGACCGGGATTGGCACTGACTAAGAATTCGATTTCATCGCTGCCATGGAGGCTAAATTCTGTGCTATTGGCTGTCACGCTGACCTCAAATTGACCGCCAGCCATGCTTAAGGATTGCATCAGTTGGGTGATTTTTGCGCCCAAATCTTTGGCCGCCAGCTTGCGGGCGAGGCTGAGTTTATGAGCCGCGGCGCGATATTCTCCCGCTAAAACGCTGATGTTTTGCTCAAGATTGCCCAGAGTTAACTGGGCGTTTTGCAGAGCCTCAAGTTCAGACTCGGTTCGAGCCAATTGCGCGGGGAGCTCTAACACGCCAAGTCGATGCTTACGAGCCAGCGCCTCAAGCGAGGCGGCACGCCGTTCGATTTCCTCTTGGCGGCCAGGATCCATGTCGAGCGCGTCGACATAACGACGCAGACTTAAGGTTGCTTCTTGAGTAAGAATGACGGCTTCCGCCACCAGTCGCCCAGCCTCGCTAAGCGTAGGGTCAGCATCCGCTACATTGCGTACGGCGGCTTGTGCCTTGGACAACAAATCGTGAGCACTGCTCTCAGAGTCGGCAATCGCCTCAAGCGCGGACTGTGCCGCTGCCGCTAATCGTCCCCGACTCGATACCCGTTTTTGTTCGATAAACAGCGCTTCAATCTCAGCCACCGAGTTCACTTCACTTTTAAGTTCTGTGAGCTGGTAACTCAACAGGTCGAGTCGGGCCTCGCGATTGACTGCTGCGGCCTGGAGAGCTTCGAATTCGCTGACCGCAGCGCGGTAGCGTTCAAAAATACTCGCAATTTTTAGTGTTTGCGGCGTCAAATTGGCGTGTTGATCCAGTAAGTCGCGCTGCGCGCTGCGTTTAACCAAGTGCTGAAATTCTTGCTGACCGTGAACTTCCAATAGAAATTCGCCAAACTCGCGTAAGCTTTGGAGCGGAACCACTTGGCCGTTGATATACGCTCTTGAGCGACCGTCGAGTCCTACTACACGACGCACGACCACCTCGCCTGCATGTTCAATCGACTGATCTTTAAGCCAGGTAATCGCAGGGCCGGGTAGCGAGTCAAAACTGGCCGCGACTTCGGCGCGCTCGGCGCCTTTTCGCACCAGGTCTCCCGTGCCACGACCGCCGGCCACCAGTAACAATGCGTCGACTATGATCGATTTTCCGGCACCGGTTTCACCCGTAAGAGCCGTCAGACCCACGCCTAAACTCAACTCTACCTGATCGACAATGACTAGGTCGCGTAACTGTAAATGGGTCAGCATAATCTACTCGTTTTGCGTTCCGACGCCGGCGCGGCCCCAATGCAGCTTGGAGCGCAGCAGGCGGTAATAGTCGTAGCCTGGAGGATGGAGAAGGGTTATCTGCGTGTTGGCGCTCTCAATGTGCAAGCGATCGCCTTGCTGTAGGGCGCCTATGGTGTTGCCGTCGCAAGTCACTTGCGCGAGGGATTCGAAGCGATCCGAAATCTGTAGTTTTATCTTGCTGCCGGCTCGTACTATGATGGGTCGATCGCTCAAGGTGTGCGGACAAATGGGCGCTAACACCCAGACATCGAGATCGGGCTCGATAATAGGTCCTCCACAGGATAGAGCATAGGCGGTTGAGCCTGTGGCGGTGGCGATGATCATGCCATCACCCCCGTGTGAATTGACGAAGCGCCCATTAATGAAGGTCTCGAATTCCAGTATTCGGCCGGTTTCCCGTTTGTTGACGACCACATCGTTTAGCGCGAGCGAATGCAGCGGCGCGCCGCTGCCTTCAAGCGTGGCGGCGAGCATCGAGCGGCGATCTTCGGAGAACCGACCTTCAAGCACGCTATCGACGTCTTCAATCATGGTTTTGCGGCTAACGTCGGTTAAAAAACCGAGTCGACCCCGATTGATGCCCAGTAGTGGCACGCTGTTAGTCGCCACCAAGCGCGCCGCATAGAGTAAGGTACCATCACCGCCTATCGCGATAATGAGTTGCGCGCGTGACGCGAAGGTTTCTTCTTCGCACAATTCGGTATTTTCGGGAAGGGGGAGTTGCACGCTCGGGCCGACCAGTACGCGCACCTTCCGCAGGGACAAATGTCCGGCGAGAGTTTGCATACATTCGGCAACCCGTGGGTCTTTGGTATTGCCGATGAGGGCGACGAAGTGAAAAATGTGGGGCATAGACGATAAGTCCTTGTAGCATGATCCTATGACAGATAGTACCGATGAAGGCCTCACCGAGCGAGCTCAACTCCTGCTGAAGGCGCTGATTGAGAACTACATTCGAGACGGTCAGCCCGTAGGCTCGCGGACTTTGTCACGCGATTCTGGCTTAAGTCTGTCGGCGGCCACCATCCGCAATGTGATGGCGGACCTAGAATCACTCGGGTTTGTGACCTCGCCGCATACCTCCGCTGGGCGTATTCCGACCGACAAAGGCTACCGATTATTTGTCGATACTTTATTGAAGCTTAAGCCTTTACAGCATCACGAAGTGGAAGATATCGAGAGGCAGCTGGGCGATGAGGCATCCACGGGACGCTCTTTGGTGCATACGGTTTCCCAGATGCTTTCCAAAGTGACCCATATGGCGGGTTTAGTCACTTTGCCCAATCCAAATTATGTGGCGCTTTCGCAGATCGAATTTGTCAGTTTGTCTGAAAATCGCGCGCTAGCGATTATGGTGATGAGTAATCGGGAGGTGCAAAATAGGGTAGTTCAGTTGGATCGTCACTATGCGCCAGAAGAGTTACGCCGCGCGGCTAATTATCTTAACGAGGCGTTTTCTGGCCGTTCTTTGCCGGACGTGCGAGCCCAATTACTGGCGCAGTTGCAAGAGACGCGGCAGCATATGGACCAATTGATGTCGGATGCGATTCAAGTGGCACAAAAAGTCTTTGTGCAAAACCCGAACGAGCGGGTTGAATATGTCATTGCGGGCGAGACCAATTTGATGGGTTTTGCCGAATTATCCAATGTGGACCGATTACGCCGTCTATTTGAGGCGTTCAATGAGAAACGCGACATATTGCAACTCTTGGATAGTTGCCTGACGGCGGATGGGATTCAGATATTTATCGGTCATGAATCGGGCTATCGGATACTCGATGACATCAGCGTGGTTACCGCTCCGTATACCCTGGACAACCGGATAGTAGGTGTTTTAGGCATCATTGGACCCACCCGAATGGCCTACGAACGGGTCATACCCATTGTCGACGTTACAGCAAAACTATTGAGCTCGGCCTTGAACGCGCGCAAATAGCCCCCAGATGGACGGACTCGACTTCAGTCGAGGTAAATTTTGGGGGAAAACGTGAGCGAGATTGAGCAAGAGCCGGGCCGAGGCCCGGGCAATGAGGCGGTGGAAATAGCCGTGGTACCTGACGCCTTGGCGCTAGCAGAGGCTCGAGCCGAGGAAAATAGAAATAGCTATTTGCGCGCAGTGGCGGAACTCGATAACTTCCGTAAGCGTTCGGAGCGTGAAATCGATAACGCGCGTAAATTCGCTATTGAGCGTTTTGCCGGCGAATTGGTGACCGTCGGCGATGCCCTGGAAGCTGGCATTGGGGCCGGCGCGGCGAACCCGGGCCCTGCGCTGCTGGAAGGGGCAAAAGCCACTTTAAGGCAACTGCATAAGGCGTTTGAGAAGGCGGGTATCAAGATTATTGACCCTGCGGGCCAGCCCTTTGATCCTGCTTGGCACGAGGCGATGGTCGCGACGCAAACTCTAGAGCACCCGGCGAATACCGTGCTTAGCGTTATCCAAAAAGGCTATTCGCTGAATGGGCGCTTATTGCGACCGGCGCGGGTGATCGTGAGTAAGGCACCTGAATAACCAGCAGCCTGACTGAATAGAGCAATTGAAAAACACTTAAAGGCCCCCCACTTTAGGCACACGTTAAGTAATTTTTTGAGAGGATTTTCGTTATGGGTAAAATGATAGGCATCGATCTGGGTACGACCAATTCCTGCGTTGCAATCATGGAAGGTGGTAAACCTAAAGTGATTGAAAATAGCGAAGGAGATCGTACTACTCCGTCCATCGTGGCGTTTACCAAGGACGATGAGGTGTTGGTGGGGCAGTCGGCGAAGCGCCAAGCCGTGACCAATCCGCAAAATACCGTCGCGGCTGTTAAACGCCTGATTGGCCGTAAGTTCAGCGACGAAGTGGTCAAGAAAGACATGAGCATGGTCTCTTATAAAATTGCTAAAGCCGACAACGGGGATGCTTGGGTTGAGGTGCAGGGTAAGACCATGGCGCCTCCGGAAGTCTCGGCGCGGGTTCTCATGAAAATGAAGAAAACGGCGGAGGACTACTTGGGCGAACCGGTAACCGAGGCGGTTATCACAGTACCCGCATATTTTAACGATTCACAACGTCAAGCGACTAAGGATGCAGGGCGAATTGCGGGGCTTAATGTCAAGCGCATTATTAATGAACCCACCGCAGCAGCATTGGCCTACGGTTTGGATAAGGACGGGGGTGATCGCAAAATCGCTGTTTATGACTTAGGGGGCGGTACCTTCGATGTATCCGTGATCGAGATCGCTGCCGTTGACGGCGAGCGTCAATTCGAAGTGCTGTCTACCAATGGCGATACGTTTTTAGGCGGCGAAGATTTCGACTTGCGGGTGATTAATTATCTTGCGGATGAGTTTAAGAAAGAAAGTGGTATCGATGTACGCAAGGATCCGCTGGCCATGCAACGCTTGAAAGAGGCTGCCGAGAAAGCCAAGATCGAGCTTTCCTCTAGTCAGCAAACTGAAATCAATCTGCCGTATATCACTGCGGATCAAGCCGGGCCTAAGCATTTAAACATGAAGCTTACCCGCGCCAAACTAGAGTCCTTGGTTGAGGACTTAGTCCAGAAAACCATTGAACCTTGTCGTATCGCGTTAAAAGATGCCGGCATTTCGATTAAGGATGTGGCTGATGTGATTTTGGTCGGTGGTCAAACGCGCATGCCCATGGTGCAAAAAGCGGTTAAAGATTTTTTTGGCAAAGAACCGCGTAAGGATGTGAATCCTGATGAGGCGGTAGCGGTGGGTGCTGCCATTCAAGGCGGCGTATTGTCGGGTGAAGTGAAGGATGTGTTGCTGCTGGATGTTACTCCGTTGTCCTTGGGTATAGAGACCCTGGGTGGAGTGATGACTAAGGTAATCGAGAAAAACACCACTATTCCCACCAAGGCGAGCCAAACCTTTTCGACCGCGGATGATAATCAGACCGGAGTTACCATTCACGTATTGCAAGGTGAGCGTGACCGGGCGACCGATAATAAATCTCTTGGACGTTTTGACTTATCCGATATCCCGCCGGCACCGCGTGGGTTACCGCAAATCGAGGTGGCGTTCGATATCGATGCGAACGGCATTTTGAATGTCTCGGCCAAGGACGTGAAGACCGGCAAGGAACAGCGGATTGTCATCAAGGCTTCCAGTGGACTCTCGGAGGCTGAAATTAAGCGCATGGTGTCGGAAGCTGAAGCTAATGCGGAAGAGGATAAGAAATTTCGTGAATTGGTCGGTGCGCGCAACAAGGCGGATGCGGCGGTACATACGGTAGAGAAGGCAATCAAGGATGTGGGTGATAAGGCATCCGAGGATGAGAAGAAGGCCGTTACCGAAGCCATGGCTGCCGTTAAAACCGCCATGACGGGTGATGATCGGGAAATTATTGAGAGCAAAACTACAGCGCTTGAACAAGCCTCGGCAGCGATCTTGCAAAAGATGTATGAGGCGGGCGCTAAGGACGCGATGGGTAGTGCGGATGAGCCGAAGAAAGAGGATGTCCTCGACGCGGAGTTTGAAGAGGTCAAAGATACCGAACATAAGAAAAGCTAGGGTTTCTCTACGATGGCGAAGTCGGATTTTTATCAGGTACTTGATGTGCCAAAAGACGCCACCGAGGCGGACATCAAGAAGTCGTATCGGCGTTTAGCGATGAAATATCATCCGGACCGCAATCCGGATGATCCTGAATCTGAGCATAAATTTAAAGAGGCTAAAGAAGCTTACGAAATTTTGACCAATGCGCAAAAGCGCGCGATCTACGACCAGTATGGCCACGCAGGACTCGACCAGCGCAGCGGGGGCGGCGGGGGTTTCAGTGCGGGTGAAGCCTTCGGCGATATTTTTGGTGAAATGTTCGGCGATATATTTTCGGGCGGACAACGCGGCCGTAGCCAAGTGTTTCGCGGCGCCGATTTGCGTTTCGAACTGGAATTGGATCTAGAGCAGGCGGTATTTGGCACTAAAACCGAGATTAAGATTCCAACCTTAGTCGAGTGCAAAACCTGCAAAGGGTCCGGGGCGGCGAAAGGGTCGACCCCAAAGACCTGCGATACCTGCGCGGGCCAAGGCCAGGTGCGAGTTCAACAATCAATATTCACCATTCAGCAGCCCTGTCCGCGGTGTAAGGGACGCGGTAAAATTGTGAGCAATCCGTGTGACGATTGTTATGGGCAAGGTCGCATCCGCAGCGACAAAACGATCTCCGTGACGGTGCCTGCGGGAGTGGATACCGGTGATCGGATTCGGCTCAACGGCGAAGGTGAAGCAGGTCGCAATGGCGGTCCTCCGGGTGATTTATACGTTGAAGTGCGGGTGCGCGAACATGCTATTTTTGAGCGCGAAGGTAGCCACTTGTCCTGTGAAGTGCCCGTGAGCTTTGCAACGGCAGCATTGGGAGGGTCCGTGAATGTGCCGACCCTGAACGGTGAGGTCGTCATTAAAGTGCCCATCGAGACCCAGTCCGGGCGAGTATTTCGCGTGCGAGATAAGGGTGTCACTCCGGTGCGCGGAGGTGCTGCGGGGGATCTGTTTTGCCGGGTAGTGGTAGAGACGCCGGTGAGCCTAAACGCTGAGCAGCGCGAGTTGCTGCGAAGGTTTGAGGCGGCGCTTCAGCTTGGCAGCCATAAGCCGCGTGAACAAACCTTTTTTGCCGGTGTAAAGAAATTCTTTACCGGCGCTATATCCTAGGCTTATGTCTAATCACAGGCTGACGATCTTTGGCTCAACCGGACGGATGGGCCAATCGATAGTACGCGCCTTACGCGAAACCCCGCAGCTGCACTTGGTAGGCGCGGTGGCTTCCGCAGGAAGCGTAAGTTTAGGGCTAGACGCGGGCGGTGAGGGCATGCTCACGGGGGTCTCCGTGAGCGCAGATCCCGCCCTCGCACTGACCCACTCCACGGTGGCGGTTGAATTCAGCGCGGCGACTAGCGTGGCTGAGCACGTGCGCGCCTGCCTTGAGGCACGTGTGCCGATCTTGGTAGGGACCACCGGTTATGACGCAGCGACTCGCACGAGCCTTGAGCACGCCGCTAAGGACATTGCAGTGCTGATTGCCCCCAATACCAGTGTCGGCGTGACCGTCATGCTGCAGCTCGTTGCTTTAGCAACTGAAGCCTTGGGTGCAGGCTATGAGGTTGATATCGCTGAAATTCATCATCGGCTTAAACGCGACGCGCCGTCGGGCACGGCACTCGCGTTGGGCGAGCGGGTTGCCGCAGTGCGCGGCCAGGCGCTGGAAAATAGAGCGCTGTACGACAAAGAATCGATGGCGGCGGGTCGCGCGCCCGGTACCATTGGCTTTAATACGATACGTGCCGGCGATGTCGTCGGCGAGCACACGGTATTATTTACCGCCAATGGCGAACGTCTTGAAATTACTCATCGGGCGATGGATCGGATGACATTCGCTCGCGGAGCATTGCGGGCTGCGTTATGGTTGTCTGGCAGGTCTGCCGGCCTATATGAAATGAGCCAAGTGTTAGGACTTTGAAGTTAAAGGCATAGACAGCCAGCTTGCGCATCGTTAGTATTTGCGCCCGGAAACTGATCGCGATTAAACCCATCAAGCGGGAGGATGTTCTAACGAGCGCCTCCAGCTTTGCGCATGTGCGTAACGCGCTACTAGCGCAAAGCGAGGAACCGGAGTGTCAACACCTGCAGTGCTAGCTCTCGAAGACGGCACAGTGTTCCGTGGCGTGTCTGTGGGTGCCAAGGGCAACACAACCGGCGAGGTGGTATTCAATACCGCGATGACGGGCTATCAGGAAATTCTGACCGACCCCTCATACTGCCGCCAAATTGTGACTCTGACCTACCCGCACATCGGCAATACCGGGACCACTCCCGAGGATCATGAATCGGGCGCTGTATATGCCGCAGGACTCGTCATTCGGGATCTACCGCTACTGCATTCCAATTGGCGCGCAACCGAATCCTTAAATAGCTTCCTGCTACGCTGCAAAGTGGTAGCCATCGCGGATATTGATACGCGCAAATTGACCCGCTTGCTGCGCGAGAAAGGCGCGCAGTCCGGCTGCATCATGACCGGGGACAGCATCGACGAGACCGCCGCAGTGCGAGCGGCTAAAAAATTCCCAGGTTTGAAAGGCATGGATTTAGCCAAAGCCGTCAGTACCAAGAAAAATTACCAATGGAATGACGGGATCATCTGGCAGTCCACCAATCGTCAACCTCGGCCGCAAACCCGGTTACATGTGGTTGCTTACGATTTTGGTATCAAGCGCAATATTCTGCGCTTGCTCGCTGATCACGGATGTCGCATGACGGTGGTGCCAGCACAAACTTCGGCAAAACAAGTACTTGCAATGAATCCTGATGGTGTTTTCTTAAGTAACGGGCCAGGCGATCCCGAGGCCTGCGATTACGCCATTGAGGCGATAAAGGAATTGTTAGAGACCGATACACCGATTTTCGGTATCTGCCTGGGGCATCAATTATTAGCCTTAGCCAGTGGTGCGAAGACTTTAAAAATGAAGTTTGGCCATCACGGCGCCAATCATCCGGTGTTGGAAGTGGATTCTGCCCGGGTGTTGATTTCCAGTCAGAATCACGGGTTCGCCGTGAGTGACATTGATTTGCCGGCCAATCTTCGGATTACCCATCGATCTCTTTTCGACGCATCGTTGCAAGGGCTTGCACGTACGGATCGACCAGCCTTTAGTTTTCAAGGTCACCCGGAAGCAAGCCCAGGTCCGCATGAGCTGCGGTTACTATTTGAACACTTTATTTATTTGATGTTAAAACACGGTCAGACGAGCGTACGCACTCGTTCCGCTAAATTGAAGTCTACCGAGAGTTAACGTGCCCAAACGAGCGGACATTCATAGCATCCTCATCATCGGCGCGGGACCGATAGTCATCGGTCAGGCGTGCGAATTCGATTATTCGGGCGCGCAAGCGTGCAAGGCTCTGAAGGAAGAGGGTTATCGAGTAATTCTGGTCAATTCCAATCCGGCCACCATCATGACTGATCCGGATACCGCCGACTCGATCTATATTGAGCCTATCAATTGGCGCACGATTGAGAGAATTATCGAGAAAGAGCGCCCCGAAGCTTTGCTTGCGACCATGGGCGGGCAGACGGCACTCAATACCGCGCTTGATCTTGCACGCGAGGGCGTGCTGGAAAAATATTCGGTGGAAATGATTGGTGCGACCAAGCGCGCGATCGACATGGCGGAGGACCGCGAGTTATTCCGTCGCGCGATGACGGAAATAGGCCTTGAGACTGCGCGCGCGCGCATCGCGCATAGTATGGAGGAAGCGCTGGCCGTTCAGTCGGAGATTGGTTTTCCCACCGTCATTAGGCCCTCGTTTACGCTGGGCGGCAGCGGTGGGGGCATCGCCTACAACCGGGAAGAGTTTGAAGAGATAGTCGCGCGTGGATTGGATGCCTCGCCCACCAATGAGGTGCTTTTGGAAGAGTCCGTGCTCGGTTGGAAAGAGTACGAGATGGAAGTGGTGCGCGATCGCAACGATAACTGCATCATCGTGTGTTCCATTGAAAATCTAGATCCGATGGGCGTGCACACTGGAGATTCTATTACCGTGGCGCCTGCTCAGACGCTGACCGATCGGGAATACCAACGCTTGCGCGACGCCTCTATTGCGGTGCTACGCAAGATCGGTGTGGATACGGGCGGATCCAACGTGCAATTCGCAGTGAATCCTGTCGATGGTCGGGTGCTGGTGATCGAAATGAACCCCCGTGTATCCCGGTCTTCGGCGTTGGCGTCCAAGGCCACAGGTTTTCCAATTGCCAAGGTCGCGGCCAAGCTTGCAGTCGGCTACACCTTGGATGAGCTCAAGAACGAAATCACCAATGGTGCGACCCCAGCGTCCTTTGAACCCAGTATTGACTACGTGGTCACCAAGATTCCACGTTTTACCTTTGAGAAATTTCCCGGATCAAATACGCGGCTTACCACGCAAATGAAGTCTGTCGGCGAAGCCATGGCTATTGGTCGAAATTTTCAGGAGTCTTTGCAAAAAGCATTACGTAGTTTGGAAACCGGTTTAGACGGATTTAATGAGCAATTGCATCTGCCATTGACCGATGAAGCGTCCGAGAAATTAGGTTATGAATTGCGTTGGCCGGGACCCAATCGTTTGTTGTATGTCGCCGATGCTTTTCGCGCGGGTTGGAATTTGAAACAAGTGTTTGATGCAACCGCTATCGATCCGTGGTTTCTGGCGCAGGTCGAGGATTTGATGCGTGAAGAAGCGGTTTTGCAGCAACAGGGATTTGAGAGTTTGGATTTTGCGCGAATGCGCACCCTAAAACGCAAGGGTTTTTCGGATTCGCGGATCAGTCGCCTGGTCGCGCGTGACGAGCCGGTGATTCGCAGCCGACGGCGTAAGCTGGGAATACATCCGGTTTACAAACGGGTGGATTCCTGTGCCGCCGAATTTTCAACCTCTACCGCCTTCCTATATTCGACCTATGACGAAGAGTGCGAAGCCAATCCGACTACCCGCCGCAAGATCATGATACTGGGTGGCGGTCCGAATCGAATTGGACAGGGCATTGAATTTGATTATTGCTGCGTACACGCCTCGATGGCGCTCCGTGAAGATGGCTTCGAGACCATCATGGTCAATTGTAATCCGGAAACCGTTTCGACCGACTACGACACCTCGGATCGACTGTATTTTGAACCGTTGACCTTTGAAGATGTGATGGAGATTATTGACAAGGAAAAGCCGGAGGGGGTTATTGTGCAATATGGCGGCCAAACACCGCTCAAATTGTCGCGCGCTTTGGGGCTTGCGGGTGCGCCGATTATTGGCACCACGCCCGATAGTATTGATGTGGCTGAGGATCGCGAGCGGTTCCAAAAATTAGTCGCTACTTTGAAGCTTAAACAGCCGGCGAATGCCACGGCAAGAACCGAAGAGCAGGCGGTGCTGTTGGCGAGGGACGTGGGGTTTCCGCTGATTGTAAGGCCAAGCTACGTGCTCGGCGGACGCGCAATGGAAGTGGTGTTCAATGAGGATGATCTGCGTCAATACATGACTGATGCCATGCTGGTCTCGAACGATAGCCCGGTATTGTTAGATCGATTCTTGGATCTCGCTACTGAAGTGGACGTGGATGCCATTTGTGATGGCCAAGATGTTTTGATCGGCGGCATCATGGAGCACATTGAGCAGGCCGGCGTGCACTCTGGCGATTCGAGTTGTTCACTGCCGCCGAATGGGCTTACACAGGCGGTGCAAGATGAGTTGCGCGCCCAGACGCGTCTGCTTGCCAAAGCGCTCAATGTGATCGGCCTCATGAATATCCAGTTCGCCATTCAAAATGGGGTTATTTATATTCTCGAAGTAAACCCGCGTGCGTCGCGCACCGTGCCGTTCGTTTCGAAGGCTACGGGTGTGGCGCTTGCCAAGGTCGCGGCGCGCGTCATGACTGGCAAATCGCTGGCTGCACAAGGATGTACCCAGGAAACTGTGCCGCCCTATTTTTCGGTAAAGGAAGCTGTATTCCCGTTTGCAAAATTTCCGGAAGCAGACCCTATCTTAGGTCCGGAAATGAAATCTACCGGTGAAGTAATGGGCACCGGGCATACCTTCGGCGAGGCGTACGCCAAGGCTCAGGCGGCCTCCGGCGTGGTTTTGCCGACGCGGGGTTTGTGTTTTATCAGTGTGCGTGATCGTGATAAGCCTGGTGCGGTATTATTGTCGCAAATGTTGATTGCACGCGGTTTTGAGATTGCGGCGACGGGTGGCACTGCGAGCGCCTTGGAAAGTGCCGGTATCATTTGCCGGCGGGTTAACAAAGTGCGTGAGGGCCGGCCGCATGTGGTTGATATGATAAAAAATGACGAGGTCGCTCTCATAGTGAATACTACCGAGGGCAAGCAAGCGGTGCGCGAATCGCGACCCATACGTCGTGAAGCGGTGGCGCGTAAGGTTACGTACTACACCACGGTGGCGGGTGCGCGGGCGACCTGTGATGCGCTCGATCATTTGGGCGATATTTCTGTTAATCGACTCCAGGATCTGCATAAGGAATTGGTGTGAAGCGAACTCCCATGACACTACGCGGTGCCGAACGGCTTCGGGTAGAACTGAAAAAATTGAAAAGTGAAGAGCGCCCTACGGTGATTAAAGCAATCGCGGAGGCGCGCGCCCATGGTGATTTGAGTGAGAATGCTGAATACCACGCGGCGCGTGATCAGCAGAGTTTTATCGAGGGGCGCATTAACGATATTGAAAATCGTCTCTCAAACTCAGAAGTGATTGATGTGACCACGCTGGTGGTCAGTAGTCGCGTGGTGTTTGGCGCGACTCTGCTACTTGAGGATCAAGATGGCGGCGCCAAGGTCATCTACCAATTGGTGGGTGATGACGAGGCTGATATTAAACAAGGCCTATTGTCGGTTTCTTCGCCCATCGCACGGGCCCTCATCGGTAAGTCCGAGGGCGATGTGGTGGACGTCAAGGTGCCGGGTGGAATCAAGAGCTACGAAATAATATCGGTGCGTTATCTTTAAGAATTTTTTTCGGGTGTTGTTGGTTTTATGGGTGGGCAGCCTCTGGTCGCTGGCCGTGTGGGTTGCGCCCGCTCTGTTTTATTGGCAGTCTGATCGACATTTGGCGGGTTTTTTTGCCGCCCGATTTTTCAGTATCGAGACCTACTTAGGGGTTGGCGTGGCGGTGTTTGCGCTTATTTTGCCAGGACGGCTGAAATTCATTCTAGGTTATATCGCAGTCGCTATTTTAAGCATCAATGAGTGGGTCTTGAAGCCGTTCATGATATTGGCCCGCACTCAAGGGGTTGCCGGTGGGCTGTCATTCGGGGCATGGCACGGCGTTTCAGCGGTTCTGTACGTAATCGCCTGTCTGTGCGCGCTGCTGCTAGTCTGGAAGAATGATTTTCGATAGACCTGGTCGGCGCCGGTAAAACACTCCCATGTGACCGACTTTTTGTACCAGATCGCTGTGGGTTTGTGTCGCTAACGACTCGAGCGCCGCATTTCGACTGACTCGATCCGCGAGACGGACGCCCACTTTGACCAATTCGTGGTCGGTGAGGGCGCGTTCTAGTTCGTTTTGTACCCCATCGGTCAGGCCAGACTGTCCGACCCTTACAATGGGGTGCATGGGATGCGCAAGCCTGCGCAAGTGTTTCTTTTGTTTTTCAGTGAGTGCCATAGCGACAGTATAGATGCCAAAACGAACTAAGAGCAGTGCCCGTTGGTTGGCCGAACATGCCAATGACGAGTATGTCAAACGAGCGAAGGCCGAGGGTTGGCGCTCACGGGCGGTGTACAAGCTGGCTGAAATCCAAGTTACTGAGCGTTTACTGCGTCCCGGAATCCGTTGCGTGGATTTGGGCGCGGCGCCTGGTGGTTGGAGCCAATACGCTGCGCGTATTGTCGGCGGCAAAAGTCGCATAGTAGCGACAGATATTTTACCCATGGACGCCATTGTTGGCGTAGATTTCATTCAGGGTGATTTTCGCGAAGCGAATGTATTATCGAATGTTTTAGGCGTTTTGGGAGCCGACAAAGTTGACCTTGTATTGTCCGATATGGCCCCCAACATGGCTGGTATAGATTCAGTTGATCAGCCCCGTTCGATGCATTTGGCTGAATTGGCGCTCGAATTTGCAGACCAAGTCCTAACTCCCGGAGGCGATTTGTTGGTTAAGTTGTTCCAAGGAGCGGGGTTTGAACAGATACTTAAGGATGCGCGTGCACGCTATGGTCGAGTGGTTACAAAAAAGCCAAAAGCGTCGCGAACTCGCAGTCCTGAGATCTATCTATTGGCGCGACAGTTTGGGATGGTGTAACGTCGGTGTATAGGACGGTCGGTGTATAGGACGGTCGGTGTATAGGACGATAGGTGAAACTTGAACGATCTGACAAAACAAATTCTGCTCTGGGTTGCTTTGGCGGTGGTACTGCTGGCAATCTTTAGTCAATTCGGTCTGCACACAGGCCAGCCTTCAACGATTGATTATTCTCAATTCCTAACGGAAGTGAAGAGTAACAATATCGATACGGTGACCCTGCGGGGCGAGATCATCGAAGGCAAGCGCCGCTCTTCGGGGGAGCAATTTGTAACCTACAACCCGGAAACTAGTAACGCGGCGTTAATCGGCCTGTTGCAGTCTCAGGGTGTAAAATTTCGGGGTGAGCCGCCGAAACAACAATCGTTGCTCATGCAGCTGCTGATTTCCGCTTTCCCTATCCTTATTCTAGTGGGATTCTGGGCCTACATGATGCGTCAGATGCAAGGCGCATCCGGCGGGCGCGGGGCCATGTCGTTTGGTAAAAGTCGCGCCAGATTGCTGGGCGAAGACCAGGTCAACATTACCTTTGCGGATGTGGCGGGTGTTGAGGAAGCCAAGCAGGAAGTAGTGGAAATCGTCGATTTCTTGAAGGATCCGGGTAAGTTTCAAAAATTAGGCGGAAAAATCCCGAAAGGCGTGTTGATGGTGGGATCTCCCGGTACGGGTAAAACCCTGCTGGCCCGCGCGATCGCCGGTGAAGCGAAAGTACCGTTCTTTACTATTTCGGGTTCGGATTTTGTGGAAATGTTTGTAGGCGTTGGAGCCTCGCGCGTACGAGACATGTTTGAGCAAGCCAAAAAGCATGCTCCGTGCATTATTTTCATCGATGAAATTGATGCAGTGGGTCGCCATCGTGGGGCTGGCTTAGGCGGTGGACATGATGAACGTGAGCAAACGCTGAACCAGCTTCTGGTCGAGATGGATGGATTCGAGGGCAATGAAGGCATCATTGTGATTGCGGCCACCAATCGTCCAGATGTGCTGGATCCTGCATTGCTAAGACCCGGTCGTTTTGACCGGCAAGTGGTGGTCCCGCTGCCTGATGTCAGAGGCCGCGAGCAAATTCTCAAAGTTCATATGCGTAAGGTGCCCCTTAGCGACAACGTTAAGCCGAACGTGATTGCGCGCGGTACCCCGGGATTCTCAGGCGCTGATCTTGCGAACCTCGTTAATGAGGCCGCGTTGTTCGCTGCACGCGCCAACAAGCGTGCTGTGACTATGGAGGAGTTCGAGAAGGCTAAAGACAAGATTATGATGGGCGCTGAGCGGCGCTCTATGGTCATGACCGAGGACGAGAAGCGCAATACCGCGTACCACGAGTCAGGCCACGCCATTGTGGGTTTGAGCGTGCCCGAGCATGATCCGGTCTACAAAGTCACTATTATTCCGCGCGGTCGTGCGCTCGGCGTTACCATGTTCTTACCCGAACAAGATCGTTACAGCACCAGTAAACGTCAGTTGGAGAGCCGCATTGCCACCTTATTCGGCGGTCGAGTGGCCGAAGAACTGGTATTTGGGCCGGATGCCGTGACCACTGGCGCATCCAATGATATTGAGCGCGCCACGGAATTGGCTCGCAACATGGTCACTCGCTGGGGCCTTTCTGATCGATTAGGACCCCAGACCTATAGCGAAGAGTCGGGTGAGGTGTTTCTGGGTCGCAGTGTTACCCAACATAAACAGGTCTCCGATGTCACCGCCCATGTGATCGATGAGGAGGTGCGGCGGGTCATCGATAGTAATTATCAGCGTGCGTACAAAATTATTCAATCCAACATGGATAAGTTACAAGCCATGACGGCGGCATTGATGAAGTACGAGACTATCGACGAGGAACAAATCAAGGACATCATGGCGGGTCGTGAGCCGCGGCCACCGCGTGATTGGGATGACACACCGACGACCACTCCTCGTAGCACGGAAACTCCCGCGACGCCGTTGGTAACTCCTGCCGGGCAGCACTAGCTTATATTTTTGTGGCGTTGTCGACATAGAGCTATCGATTTAACTCAGGCAGTCGTGATGGGGATACTCAACACGACTCCCGATTCTTTTTCGGATGGCGGACTCTATCGATCGTCGCAGGCCGCCGTGGACCGCGCGGTACAAATATTCAATGAAGGTGCGGCCATTATTGATGTGGGCGGTGAATCCACCCGGCCGGGCGCGACGGCAGTGGGCGAGGCCGAGGAGATGGACCGCATTTTGCCCGTTATAGAATCCATCGTGAAGCGGCTCGACGTCGCTATTTCCGTGGATACTAGTAAGTTAGCGGTGATGGATGCGGCGGTCGCGGCAGGGGCATGTGTTGTCAATGATGTGAATGCGCTGCGCGCCTCCGGCGCACGCGAGTGGGCTGCTAAGACGAGTGTCGGGGTATGCCTAATGCATAAGCAGGGCGAGCCCCGTGCCATGCAAATAAAACCTGAATATCAAGACGTGGTGTCGGAAGTGCATGCCTTCTTGGCCAATGAGCGAAGCTTGTGTATCACGGCGGGCATCGCGCCTGCGGCGATTGTCCTCGATCCCGGCATCGGCTTCGGTAAGTCGCAGTTGCATAACTTGCAATTACTCAAAGAACTTGCACACTTGACGACCTTGGGAGCTCCTGTGTTAGTCGGAGTATCCAGAAAAAATTTCATTGGAAATATTCTAGGGCGACCGGTCAACGAGCGTATGTTTGGCGGCTTAGGGTTGGCGGTGCTCGCCGTTACTGAAGGTGCAAAAATTATTCGAACTCATGATATTGCAGCCACTTGCGATGCATTGCGGATGGTAAGTGCGGTTATGCAGAGCGTAGCCTTAAAGGAACTTAAAATTGACGGTTAAATATTTTGGGACAGATGGGGTGCGCGGCCGAGTGGGCACGGCCCCCATGACGGTGGATTTTGCGCTTAGGCTCGCTAGTGCTGCTGCGCGCGTACTGGCACCCAACGGGGGTCGCGTGCTTATTGGTAAAGACACCCGTGTTTCGGGTTATATGTTCGAGTCGGCATTAGAGGCGGGATTCGTCGCGGCCGGTGTCGATGTCATGCTGATGGGACCGCTGCCAACGCCGGGTATCGCCTATATGACCCAGCGGCTGGGGTGTAGTTTCGGAGTAGTCATCAGCGCGTCGCATAATTCTTATGAGGACAATGGCATTAAATTCTTTGATGCTATGGGAAGTAAATTATCCGATGAAGTCGAGGCCCAGATTGAAAAAATGCTCGATGAAAATGTCTTAACTCAAGAGTCGCAACATCTGGGAAAAGCTCAACGAATTGATCGAAGTCGTATTCAATATCAAGAATTTTGTGCTTCGACAATTCCTAAGGGTATGAGTTTGAAGGGCCTTAAAATCGTGATTGATTGTGCTAATGGTGCCGGCTATAAAGTCGCCCCCCGAGTATTGGCTGACTTGGGTGCCGAGATCGTTCCGATCGGGTGCTCGCCCAACGGGCGCAATATCAATGATGGTTGTGGTTCGACTGCACCTGAGCTATTGCAACTGACGGTGCCGGGGGTGCATGCGCAAGTGGGTCTGGCCTTAGATGGAGACGGCGATCGCGTGGTCATGGTGGATTCATTGGGCCGTTGCGTAGATGGCGATCAATTGTTATACGTGTTGGCACAGGCCCGCCACGCCGCGGGCGCGCTTAAAGGCCCAGTGGTGGGTACCGTCATGAGCAATCTAGGATTAGAGCATGCGTTTAAAGACCTGGGAATTGCATTTGTGAGGGCCCAGGTTGGAGATCGTTATGTGCTCGCGAAGTTAAATGAATTAGGGGGAACCCTGGGCGGGGAGACTTCAGGACATATTCTATGTTTGGATAAGACCACGACCGGCGATGGACTGGTAAGCGCTTTGCAAGTGTTAGCCATCATGCGCGAGTCGGGTTCCGGTCTGGCCCAATTGACCGCGGGAATGCGTAAATATCCACAAGTCTTGCTCAATGTTCGCGTGGCACAACGTTTTGACCCTAGCACTGAGCCGAGGGTAATCGAAGTCGCTCAGGCGGTGGAGCGTCGTTTTCAGGGTAAGGGCCGGATTGTGCTGCGAGCCTCAGGGACCGAACCTCTGATTAGGGTTATGGTTGAAGGTTATGATGCCGCTTTGGTCAAAAAAGGCGCCCAGGAAATTGTAGCCGCGGTGGAAGCGGTCGCCAAAGCGCGCCTCGGTGGGTCCACCTAAGGTTGCACTTGCAGTTAGGCCGCTACGCGGCTACTCTTCGCCGCCTTTCCCGCAGGGGCGAACGTCCAAAGGTAGTTTATGCGTCGGCTAATGGTCGCGGGCAATTGGAAAATGCACGGTTCACGAGCGGCTAATGCGGCTTTACTCACAGAACTTGATTTACGCCTGAAGGCCGAATGGCCGGTCGACATGGTGGTGTTTCCTCCGAGCGTCTATTTGGCTGATGCCGCCCGTCGCTTACAAGACGGGGTGATTGCGGTGGGTGCGCAAGATGTATCGGCTGAGAGCAGCGGCGCATTTACAGGTCAAGTATCGGCCTCTATGCTGAAGGATGTGGGTTGTCGTTATACATTGGTGGGACACTCAGAGCGTCGCAACCTGAATCGCGAGGATGATGCTTTGGTGGCGCGTAAGTTTGCGGCCGCCCAGGCTGCTGGACTAATACCGGTTTTATGTGTGGGCGAGAGTCTGGTAGACCGCGAAACGGGGCACACCGAGGGGGTCGTTGCACGCCAAGTGGATGCCGTCATAAATATGCACGGAATTGGCGCTTTGGCAGGATCGGTGCTGGCCTATGAGCCGGTATGGGCGATCGGCACGGGTCGTACGGCCTCGCCAGAACAGGCACAGGCGGTTCACGCATTTCTTCGCGGCCGGATTGGGACGCAAGATGCTAATATAGCCAGAGAGTTACGGATACTCTACGGGGGTAGCGTCAAAGCGAGCAACGCCGCAGAGCTGTTTTCGATGACCGACGTGGATGGCGGGTTAGTAGGGGGCGCTGCTTTGAGCGCCGATGAGTTTCAGCAGATTTGCGCGGCTGCGGCCGCTCGCTAGCGAGAGATTTCTTATGTTGCGTGGATTTATTTTAGTGATACATATATTGCTGGCGCTGATGATCATCGGCCTAGTTCTCCTGCAGCGCGGTAAGGGCGCGGAGGCTGGGGCCGGATTTGGCTCGGGTGCTTCGGGTACTGTGTTCGGGGCGCGCGGCACCAGTACATTATTCTCAAAACTAACCGCGGTGTTTGCGGCCATGTTTTTTGGTACGAGTTTAACGCTGGCTTATTTGGGCACGCGGACCACCGCTGAACCCACGACGGTGTTAGAGCGAGCAGCGCAGGCTGCTAGCGGGTCAGCAGCGGCTGTAAAGCCGAGTGTGACGCCGATAGTGAGGCCCACAGTGACACCGGTGCCCGTGAAAAAATGATTTTAAGCCGACGTGGCGAAATTGGTAGACGCGCTAGTTTGAGGGGCTAGTGGGGTAACCTGTGCCGGTTCGAGTCCGGCCGTCGGCACCAATTGTTTGGTGTGTTGATTATCGGTCATTCGTTTTGAAAATTATGGAGTGGGCGTTACTCGGCGCGGCATGCCTGCTACAATTATCCTTAAGAATAATTGATTGTGACGCCACATGCTGCGACAGTATTTGCCGATTTTGATTTTCTTGGGGCTCAGCACGGTGCTCGGGCTAGCATTGTTTACTATTGGCTGGTTAGCGGGTCCGCATCGTCCTGATGCTGAAAAATTATCACCCTACGAGTGCGGATTTGAGGCCTTCGAAGACTCGCGCATGCGCTTTGACGTACGCTACTACTTGGTTGCCATAATTTTCATAGTTTTTGACCTGGAAATCGCTTTCTTTTTTCCGTGGGCGGTATCCCTGCATGCTATTGGAACCTTTGGGTTGTTGGCGATGCTGATATTTGCGCTAGTGCTGGTCGTGGCATTGGTCTATGACTACCGCAAAGGAGCGCTGGAGTGGGATTAGAAATTTCTACAGATTCCGGCGTGCGCGGAGTGGAAGTAACCACTGTTGATAATTTGATCAACTGGGCCCGCACGGGTTCGCTTTGGCCTATGACTTTCGGGCTCGCCTGTTGTGCGGTGGAAATGATGCATGCCGGCGCTGCGCGCTATGACCTCGATCGCTTCGGTATTGTATTTCGGCCTAGCCCGCGCCAGTCGGATGTCATGATCGTAGCGGGAACATTGGTCAATAAAATGGCACCTGCATTGCGTAAGGTGTATGACCAAATGGCCGAACCGCGCTGGGTGATTTCCATGGGTTCGTGTGCGAATGGCGGGGGTTACTACCACTACTCCTACGCTGTGGTGCGCGGTTGTGATCGCATCGTGCCCGTGGACGTGTACGTGCCGGGATGCCCGCCAACCGCGGAAGCTCTGTTGTACGGCATCATCCAATTACAAAATAAGATTAAGCGTAACAAGGCGATCATTCGATGAATGAGAGTGTGGGCGCGGTTATGCAAGGTCTCGCGGCAAATTTGTCGAAATTATTCGGCGACAAACTCAAGGTCACTACAAACTCCGCAGGAGAACTCACCGCTGAGGTGCGAGATACCCAACTTTTGGAGGTAGCCGAGGTACTACGGGACGCTACCACGCTGAAATTCGAGATCTGTGTGGACGTCTGCGGTGTTGACTATCTCCAATACGGGGTGAGCGAGTGGAAAACCACCGATGCGACTTCAAGTGGTTTTAGTCGCGGAGTAACACCTGCGAGTGGTTCGGCACTGACCGCCGGTCGATTCGCGGTGATCTATCATCTGCTTTCAGTATCGCTCAATCAGCGCCTACGGCTACGAGTGTATTGCGTGGATGATGAACAACCCATGGTGGATTCGGTGACTGGCATTTGGGCGGGCGTCGATTGGTTCGAGCGCGAAACTTTTGATATGTTTGGGATTTTGTTTAAGGGCCATCCCGATCTGCGCCGCCTGTTGACTGATTATGGTTTTATCGGTCATCCGTTTCGTAAAGACTTTCCGCTCTCCGGCAATGTAGAAGTCCGATACGATCCCGAAAAAGGGCGTGTCATTTACCAGCCCGTAACTATTGAGCCGCGAATTTTGGTGCCGAAAGTGATCCGGCACGACAATCGCTACGATCCTGCGTTGACTAGCGCTCCAATGAATGATGTGAAACCACATGGCTGAGATTCGTAATTACACGATGAATTTTGGTCCTCAGCATCCCGCTGCGCACGGCGTATTGCGGCTGGTGCTAGAAATGGATGGCGAGGTTATTCAAAAAGCCGATCCCCATATTGGTTTGTTACATCGCGGAACGGAAAAATTAGCGGAGTCCAAACCCTTTAATCAGTCGATCGGTTATATGGATCGATTGGATTATGTTTCCATGATGTGCAATGAACACGCCTATGTCATGGCTATTGAGAAATTACTCGGCGTAGGTCCGCCGTTGCGCGCCCAATATATTCGAGTGATGTTCGATGAAATTACGCGGATATTAAATCATCTGATGTGGTTAGGAGCACATGGACTTGATATCGGCGCGATGACGGTTTTTTTGTACTGTTTTCGCGAGCGCGAAGATCTGATGGATTGCTACGAGGCGGTCTCCGGCACGCGAATGCATGCAACCTATTATCGTCCAGGCGGCGTATATCGTGATTTACCCGATGTAATGCCAAAGTACCAACACTCCCAGTGGCGCAGTAAAAAAGACGTTGATCGCTTAAACGAAAAACGTTCGGGTAGTTTGTTGGATTTCATCGAAGATTTCACCAATCGGTTTCCTGCCTGTGTCGATGAGTACGAGACCTTGTTGACGGATAACCGTATTTGGAAACAGCGCACCGTGAATATTGGGGTGGTTAGTCCAGAACGTGCAATGCAGTTAGGTTTTTCGGGTCCGATGCTACGCGGTTCAGGTGTTGAGTGGGATTTGCGGAAAAAGCAACCTTATGATGTTTATGATCGGGTGGATTTCGATATTCCGGTCGGCGTCAATGGTGATTGCTACGATCGTTATTTAGTGCGCGTCGAGGAGATGCGGCAATCTAATCGTATTGTGCAGCAATGCACGCAATGGTTGCGACAAAACCCCGGACCGGTCATGTTGGATGATCGTAAGGTAAGACCACCGAGTCGCGAGCAAATGAAGGGCGATATGGAATCGCTGATCCACCATTTTAAATTGATGACCGAAGGTTATTGCGTGCCGCAGGGTGAGGTGTATGCCGCCGTTGAAGCTCCGAAAGGGGAGTTGGGTGTCTATTTGGTGTCGGATGGTGCCAACAAACCTTATCGACTCAAAGTCCGAGCACCGGGATTTGCACATTTGGCGGCGTTAAATGAAATGGTTTCAGGTCATATGTTGGCCGACGTGGTCGCCGTGATCGGCACCCAAGATATAGTTTTTGGCGAGATTGACCGATGAGCTTGAAATTGTCCACGCATGTTCGTGAAGAGATTGATCGTTGGGTGGCAAAATTCCCGCCAGAGCACAAACGTTCTGCAGTCATTTCCGCGTTACACGTGGCTCAGCATGAAAATAATGGATTTCTAAACACAGAAATTATGGATGCCGTTGCCAGCTATCTAGGGTTAGCACCTATCCAGGTGTACGAAGTGGCTACTTTTTATTCGATGTTCGAAACTAAGCCTGTGGGCCGTCATCACGTTTCAGTGTGTACCAATATCTCGTGTATGTTGCGAGGCTCGGCGGAAGTGGTCGATCACGTCGAAAGGAAACTCGGTATCAAGACGGGTGACAGTACGCCTGACGGGCGAATCTATTTAAAATGCGAAGAAGAATGTTTGGCCGCTTGTACCGGCGCACCCATGATGATGGTCGACCATATTTTTCATGAGAATCTCAACCCGGAAAAAATAGACAAGATCCTGGACGATCTGACATGAGTAGAGTGCACTAATGCCCTATGAACAGAATCAATTGATTTTTGACGCTCTAAAATATGAGCGTCCTTGGACGCTGACGGGTTACCGAAAGTCCGGGGGGTATGAAGCCTGGGAAAAGATTCTGCGTGAGCAAATTCCTCGTGAGAAAATTATTGAGGAAGTCAAGAATTCAGGGCTACGTGGACGGGGTGGCGCAGGTTTTCCAACGGGCGTGAAATGGGGATTCATGCCCCGAAGCTCGCCGGTTCAGAAATATGTGGTGTGCAACTCCGATGAATCTGAGCCGGGTACCTGCCACGATCGTGATATTTTGCGTTTTAATCCGCACTCTGTAATTGAGGGGATGGCAATTGGCGGATACTCGATGACCGCGACCGTTGGCTATAACTATATTCGCGGCGAGTTTTTGGGTGAACCCATTCCTCGTTTTGAAGCAGCCTTACAAGAGGCCTATTCCGCAGGGTTACTTGGAAAGAATATTTTAGGTTCAGGCGTTGATTTTGATTTACATATGTTTGTCGGCGCGGGCGCTTATATCTGTGGTGAAGAGACAGCTTTGTTAGAGTCGCTCGAAGGCAAACAAGGTAAGCCACGTTTTAAGCCCCCGTTTCCCGCGAACTTTGGTTTATATGGCAAGCCCACCACTATTAACAACACCCAAAGTTTCGCCTCAGTGCCCATGATCCTACGCAAAGGGGCAGCATGGTTTGCAGGTCTAGGACCCCTTAATTCCGGTGGCACCGTGATTTTTTCAGTGTCGGGGCATGTCAACAAGCCGGGTAATTTAGAGCTGCCGTTAGGCATACCCTTTACCGAGCTCTTAAGTTTGGCGGGTGGCGTCTGGAAAGGCCGCAAACTCAAAGCCGTTATTCCCGGCGGCTCATCCTGTCCTGTAGTGCCTGGGTCGACGATGTTGGCAATCAATATGGACTACGACTCGGTTAAAAAGGCAGGATCGTCAATAGGCACGGGTGCGGTAATTGTGATGGATGAGACCACCTGTATGGTGCGCGCGTTGCAACGATTAACTCGATTTTATCGATCGGAGTCTTGTGGTCAGTGCACACCGTGTCGGGAAGGAACCGGTTGGCTGGATCGTGTGTTGCTGCGAATTTTAGCCGGACAGGGACGTGGCGAGGATTTAGAGATGCTGGTGGATGTGGCGGGTCGAATTGAAGGCCATACCATATGCGCATTGGGAGACGCGGCTGCGTGGCCGGTGCAAAGTTTCCTAAAACATTTTCGCCCTGAGTTTCAATACATGATCGAACATCAAGGACGTTCGATTGTTGAGTACGCGCCCGCAGTGGCGGCGTAGAGGCGCAAATGAGCGACGATACGGTCAACATTGAGGTTAATGGCATACCGCTGAAGGCTCGCAAGGGCCAAATGATCATGCAAGTTACCGATCCAGCGGATATTTACATTCCGCGGTTTTGTTACCATGAGAAATTATCCGTGGCCGCCAATTGCCGTATGTGTCTGGTGGAGGTGGAGAAAGCGCCTAAGCCTTTACCGGCCTGTGCCACGCCGGTCACCGAAGGGATGAAGGTCTTTACCAAATCGCCGAAGGCGATTGCTGCGCAAAAAGCCACCATGGAATTTTTGTTGATTAATCACCCGTTGGATTGTCCGATTTGCGATCAAGGCGGTGAATGCGAATTACAAGATCAAGCGATCGGGTATGGTCGTGATATTTCGCGTTTTGCAGAACGCAAACGCGTGGTGAAGGATAAAAATCTGGGACCCCTCGTATCCACCGATATGACACGCTGCATTCATTGCACTCGTTGCATACGTTTCGGTCAGGAGATTCAGGGCTATCCGCAGATGGGCACTACCGGTCGTGGCGAAAACATGGAGGTGGGTACTTACATCGAGCAAAGCGTCGATCATGAGCTTTCCGCTAATATCATTGATTTGTGTCCGGTAGGCGCGCTGAACAATAAACCGTTCCGTTATAAAGCGCGCTCGTGGGAAATGACGCAGCATGCTTTGATCTCGCCGCATGATGCATTCGGCACCAATTTATACGCTCATGTACTGCGTGGGAAATTAATGCGCATGGTGCCACGCGAGAATGAGTCGATAAACGAGACTTGGATTGCGGATCGTGATCGATTCGGTTTCGAAGGTATGTATTCGCAAGACCGAGTGTCGCAACCGATGATGCGCATCAACGGTATTCTTGAAGTAGTGGATTGGGAAACCGCGCTGAACGCGGCGGCCGCGGGCTTGCAGAAAATTAAAACCGATCATGGTACGGCGGCGACAGGTTTCCTGGGCTCACCCATGTCGACCACCGAAGAACTGTATCTGTTGGCCCGTATCGCTCAGGGCTTAAGTTGTAACAATATTGACCATCGCTTGCGGCAACTCGACTTCCGTGCCCAGGAGCACGAGGCCTTAGTTCCATCTTTAGGCTTAAAAATTGCCGATATAGAACGATTGAATGGGGTTCTCGTAGTCGGCTCGCACCTGCGTCATGAGATGCCATTGTTGGCGCATCGGCTACGCAAGGCGGCGACTAAGGGCAAAGCAAAAATTGGATTCTTAAACCCAAAGCGTTTCGAGTATTTATTTCCGGTGGCGGCGTATGGCGTGGCTGAGACTAGTATGGTGGAAGATTTGACCGCGATTGTGCACGCTGCGGCCGATGCGCTCGGAAAGACCTTTTCTGGCGATATCGCGGTCACCGTCGGGGAGAACCATCGGCAGCTCGCGAGCGCTTTGTTGTCCGGCTCGAACCGCGCGGTGATTTTGGGCAATTTGGCACAGCGGCATCCTGATTATTCGAAGCTTCTGGCCCTATCGGCCGCGCTTGCAGATCTGTGCCAGGCCAGTGTAGGCCGCGTAACCGAGGGCGCCAATTCCGCCGGCGCTTATATGGCGGGTGCGGTTTCGCATCGCGCCGCAGGTGGCTTGCCGCGCAACGCAGGATTGTCCGCTGTACAAATGCTAAACACGCCGTTAAAAGCCTATGTGTTATTCGGTGGCGTGGAGCCTGCCACTGATCTCGGCGGAAGTATTTCAGGCGGTAGTACCATAAACATTGCGAGCGCTGGGTTTGTGCTGGCAATGACCGCACATCTACCCGACAGCGTGCGCGCTTTGGCCCACGTGGTACTTCCGATTGGAGTGTTCGCGGAGACTTCGGGTACCTATGTGAATGTAGAGGGGACGTGGCAAAGTTGGGCCGGTGCGGCCAAACCGATCGGCGAGAGCCGCCCCGGTTGGAAAGTCTTAAGGGTGCTCGCCAATATGCTGAATCTTGAGGGCTTCGAGTACGCCAGTTCAGATGAAATTTTGGCTGAACTTAAAAACCTCTGTGATACGCAGAGCGCGCCGCAAGCGCCCGGACAAACATTTCCATTGCAAGCCTTGTCGAACTCGGGCTCGCAGGACTCAGGCGTGCGGCATCCTTGGATGAGTATCCCTCCCTATCAGGGAGATGCCTTGGTTCGTAGATCTGACGCCCTTCTTAAAACCGTGGACGGGCAGATGGCCCGCGCGGTGCTCTAGTTATGTGGGAGTGGGGCGCATTACGCGGTTGGCTATCCGGCCTATTGACACCATTTTGGGCCAGTCCGCTACTGACAGCAGTACAGATTCTGATGGTCATGATAGGTTTGGTTCTGACCATGGCCTTCTATACCTTGGCAGAACGTAAGATTATCGGCTGGATTCAATCGCGTCGCGGCCCTAACCGGGTCAATCTATTTTGGATTCCGGGGCTGGGGCAGCCATTCGCTGACGTCATTAAATTGATGTTCAAAGAAATCATCATTCCCGCCGACGCCAGTGGCTTCCTATTTAGGCTCGCGCCTTTTTTGAGTTTGGTTCCGGCGTTGGCTATCTGGGCGGTTATCCCTTTCTCACCGCAACATGCGTTTGCCAACATAGATGCAGGCTTGCTTTATGTTCTAGCGCTGACGTCTATGGGGGTCTATGGAATAATTTTAGCGGGTTGGGCGGCGAACTCAAAATATGCCTTCTTAGGCGCAATGCGCTCTGCGGCGCAAATTGTCGCCTACGAGATTGCCATGGGGTTCGCGATGGTTGGTGTATTGATGGCCGCCGGAAGTCTCAATATCGGCGATATTATCGAAGCGCAGCGCGGTGGACCCTTAAGCTGGAATTGGTTTTGGTTGTTTCCCTTGTTGATCGTGTATTTCATCGCCGGCGTCGCTGAGACCAATCGCGCGCCCTTCGATGTGGCCGAAGGCGAGTCGGAGATTGTGGCGGGCTTCCATGTTGATTATTCGGGAATGGCATTCGCGCTGTTTTTTATTGCCGAATACGTCAATATGATTTTGATTTCCGCTCTTACCGTCATATTCTTTTTTGGCGGTTGGTTGTCGCCGTTAGACGGATATCTATCCGAGTCCGCGTGGCTGGCGGGTCCCAGTTTTTTCTGGTTTGGTTTGAAGACATTGTTTCCGATGTTTTGTTTTTTATGGTTGCGGGCGACCTTCCCGCGTTATCGCTACGATCAGATTATGCGCTTGGGTTGGAAGGCACTAATTCCCGTCACTCTCGTTTGGTTGTTGGTTGAAGGCTTCATGGTCTATTTCCATGTCGGTCCGTGGAAGGGGCATCTATAATGCAGGCAATACGCAGTTTCTTAAAGACTTTCCTTCTGTGGGAGTTATTGCAAGGTTTGTGGGTGACTTTCAAAGCGATGTTTCGCCGTAAGACGACCATCAATTATCCCGAAGAGAAAACTCCACAAAGTGTCCGATTCCGCGGTTTGCATGCGTTACGTCGTTACCCTAATGGCGAAGAGCGTTGTATTGCTTGTAAGTTATGCGAAGCCGTATGCCCGGCGCTTGCCATCACTATTGAGTCCGATGTGGGCAATGACGGGACCCGTCGAACCACGCGCTATGATATTGATTTATTCAAATGTATTTATTGCGGCTTTTGTGAAGAGGCCTGTCCGGTCGATGCGATCGTTGAGACCAGAATTCATGAATACCACATGGAAAATCGTGGTGAGAACATCATGACTAAAGATAAATTGTTAGGAATAGGTGATCGTTACGAGGCCATGATTGCAGCAGATCGTGCTGCTGATGCGAAGTATCGCTAATGTTCCCGACGATTTTATTTTTTGTATTCGCGACGGTGCTGATCGCGGCGGCACTCGGCGTAATTCTTGCGCGTAATCCGGTGCATTCGGCACTATTACTGGTGCTATGTTTTTTTAATAGCGCGGTCATTTGGATATTACTTGATGCAGAGTTTCTGGGAATTGTCCTGGTTTTGGTGTACGTCGGCGCCGTGATGGTGTTGTTCTTATTCGTGGTCATGATGCTGGATGTTAACCTTGAGGAATTTCGCGACGGTTTGACGGATTACTGGCCTTTAGCCGCGTCGGTTGCAGGCTTTGTGGTGTTTGCAATCATCAATGTCATTGTGGTGAAACACTTAGGCGGTGCTAGCCTGCGGTCCGCGCCCGCGCTTGCCGAGGGTTACTCAAATACTCGCGCTTTAGGAACAGTGCTATTTACTCGATATGCCTATGCCGCCGAGATCGCTTCGGCCATTCTATTGGTGGCGAGTGTTGCTGCCATCGTGTTGACGTTGCGTCGACGGGCCGGGGGTAAACTGCAAAATATCGCGCAACAGGTGGCGGTGCGCGCTCGTGATCGGGTACGGATTGTTAAAATGACCGCCGAGAAGCGCCCATGATTTCACTCGCTGCGGTGCTGACACTCTCCGGGATTTTATTCGCGATTGCGGTAGCCGGTGTATTCTTAAATCGAAAAAATATCATCGTATTACTGATGTGTATTGAATTGATGTTGTTGGCAGTTAATTTCAACTTCGTAGCGTTTTCCCGTTATCTCGGGGATATCAGTGGCCAGATATTCGTGTTCTTTATTTTGACCGTCGCGGCGGCGGAAGCAGCCATTGGTCTTGCCATTTTGGTAGTGCTGTTTCGTGAGCGTCGCAGCATTAACGTCGAAGATCTCGACACGCTGCAAGGCTGAAGGGCAGGGTAGTCATTAACATGCAATCTATTTATTTGACTATTGCACTGGCACCATTGCTTGCGGCCATAGTTGCGGGCCTCGCGGGTCGCATGGTGGGTCGCGCGGGTGCGCACAGCATTACTATTCTCGGAGTTGCGGTCTCGTGTGGACTTTCACTGTATGTATTGTGGAAATTACTGTTCGACGGCATGGTGGTCTTTAACGGTCCGGTTTACACCTGGTTGGTCAGCGACGGTCTACGGCTAGAAGTCGGATTTTTGATCGATCATTTATCTGCCATGATGATGGTAGTTGTCACCTTCGTTTCCTTGATGGTGCATATTTATACCATCGGCTATATGCATGATGACGCGGGATATCAGCGCTTTTTTAGCTATATCTCGCTATTCACGTTCTCGATGCTGATGCTGGTCATGTCGAACAATTTTATGCAGTTATTTTTCGGTTGGGAGGCCGTCGGTGTGGTCTCTTACTTGCTGATTGGTTTTTGGTACACGCGACCAACCGCTATAATTGCAAATCTTAAGGCATTCCTAGTTAACCGCGTCGGTGACTTCGGGTTTGTGCTAGGTATAGCCGCTGTTTTGAAATTTACTGGGTCATTGGATTACGCCACTGTGTTTGCGCGCTCTGATCAAATCGTCGGCGGATACATCCAAATAGCCGATGCGATCACGTGGCCAGCGATCACTTTCACGTGTATTTGTTTATTCATTGGTGCCATGGGCAAATCGGCCCAGATGCCCCTGCATGTCTGGTTGCCGGATTCTATGGAAGGGCCCACGCCTATTTCGGCTCTAATTCACGCGGCGACAATGGTCACCGCCGGTATTTTTATGGTGGCACGGATGTCGCCTTTGTTCGAGTTATCCGAAACTGCCCTGTCGGTAGTGCTGATTGTCGGTGCGACCACAGCTTTTTTTATGGGACTGCTTGGAGTTGTGAATAACGATATCAAACGCGTGGTGGCTTACTCGACTTTGTCCCAGTTAGGCTACATGACCGTTGCGCTTGGCGTGTCGGCCTACGGCGCCGGTATTTTCCACCTAATGACCCATGCGTTCTTCAAGGCGTTACTTTTTTTGGCAGCAGGCTCCGTTATCATGGCGATGCATCATGAGCAAGACATGCGACGCATGGGCGGACTGCGAAAATATTTGCCGATAACCTATGGAACTTTTTTAGTGGGATCGCTGGCCTTAATTGGCTTTCCCGGAACCTCCGGGTTTTTCTCTAAAGATGCGTTGATAGATGCAGTGCATGTTTCGCACCGAGTAGGCGCCGGATATGCGTATTTTTGTGTGCTAAGCGGCGTATTTATAACTGCCCTGTATACCTTTCGGATGTTTTTTATGACTTTTCATGGCAGGGAGCGCATGGATCATCATACCCAGGAGCATTTACACGAGAGTCCTTGGGTAGTGACTTTGCCGCTGGTGTTACTCGCCATCCCTTCGGCAATCGTTGGATGGTTCACGGTAAAGGCGATGTTGTTTGGCGATTTCTTTGCAGGCGCTATTAAAGTATTGCCGGGACACGATGTATTGGCTCGCGTGGGCGAGGAATTTCAAGGACCGGGTGAGTTTATCTTAGGCGCGTTGCAATCAGCTCCCGTATGGTTAGCGCTTATGGGGGTTGCTACTGCCTGGATGTTCTTTTTGCGTAAACCAGAATGGGCCAATTCAGTAGAGCGATCGTTCAAATGGCTGCAAACCGTGTTGCTGGAGAAATATGGTTTCGACTGGTTTAACGAGCACGTAATTGTGGCCGGTAGTCGCTTGTTAGGCGGTGGTTTATGGCGCATCGGCGACCAAACACTGATCGATGATGGCCTGGTGAACGGCAGCGCCAGGGCCGTGGGCTGGTTGGGATCGGTGATGCGTTATGCGCAGTCCGGTTATTTATATCACTACGCGTTTGCGATGATTTTAGGTTTAGCCTCATTGTTACTGTGGCTGATATGGCGAACATGATGTTAGGCGGCCATTTGTTAAGCGCGTTAATTGGGTTGCCCATTATCGGGGGCTTCGCGGTCTTGGCCCTTGGGGAAAATCGGGCTGCCGCTAAATGGTTATCGTTGCTGGTGTCGTTGGCCGTGCTGGCTCTTTGTGTGCCGCTGTATGAGGCTTTTGATACGACGACTGCCGCCATGCAGTTTGTGGAACAAGCAACCTGGATTCCCGCCATTCATTCACAATTTTTTATTGGCATCGACGGCATTTCTATGCCGCTGATAGTGCTAACGACTTTTACTACGGTGCTAATCGTCATTGCGGGCTGGGAGAACGTTGAGAAGCGAGTGGCGCAATATTTCGCTGCATTTTTGATTTTAGAAGGTTTGATGATTGGCGTATTCGTGGCGTTGGATGGCATCTTGTTTTATGTATTTTGGGAGGCCATGTTGATTCCGATGTTTATCATCATCGGGGTATGGGGTGGAGCAAGACGAGTCTACGCCACGATCAAGTTTTTTCTGTATACCTTTATCGGATCGTTGCTGATGCTGGTCGCTTTAATTTATTTGTATCTGCAAACAGGAAGCTATGCGTTAGAAGCCTTTCAACACGTGAATTTAAGCCTGGCTGAGCAGACCTGTATATTCCTGGCATTCTTTGCCGCTTTTGCGGTCAAAGTGCCTATGTGGCCAGTACACACCTGGTTACCTGATGCGCATGTCGAAGCACCGACCGGAGGTTCAGTTGTACTGGCCGCGATCATGCTGAAAATGGGCGGATACGGATTTCTGCGACTGTCGTTGCCGATTACCCCGGATGCCAGTCGTGAACTGGATTGGCTGATGTTGGGCCTCTCGCTGGTCGCCGTCGTCTATATTGGCTTCGTGGCGCTAGCGCAGCAGGATATGAAGAAACTCATCGCGTATTCGTCGATCGCGCATATGGGATTTGTGACGTTGGGTACGTTCATTGGATTTCGAATCATCGCGAGTTCGGGGCTCAGTACCGGTATTGAAATGGGTTTGGACGGTGCAATTGTGCAAATGATTTCGCACGGACTCGTCTCCGGTGCCATGTTTCTTTGCGTCGGTGTTCTGTACGATCGCATGCATAGTCGTGAAATCAACGCTTATGGGGGCGTCGTCAATCGTATGCCTCTATTTGCGGCGTTCATGGTGCTGTTCTCCTTGGCGAACGCGGGTTTGCCGGGGACTTCGGGATTTGTAGGTGAATTCCTGGTGATCTTGGCGGCTTTTAAGGCCAATGTTTGGTACGCATTCTTTGCCGCAAGCACATTAGTATTAGGCGCGGCTTACACCTTATGGCTAGTCAAGCGGGTGCTGTTTGGGGAGGTTGCTAACAAGCAAGTGGACGCACTAAAGGATATTGGCGCACGAGAGTTTTTAGTATTAGGCGTACTTGCGGCGGCCGTGTTATTGGTGGGATTGTGGCCTGCGCCCTTGCTCGACGTTATTCGCGCGACCACGCATCATTTAGCCCAACAAATGCTGATCTCGAAGATCGCCCCTTAAGGTACGCATGAATACTTTCAATGCCGCGGAATTCAATGCGAGTTTGGTGTACGCCATGCCTGAGATCTTCTTAGGTCTTGCGGCGTGCGTGATTCTGATGCTAGATCTGGCACTCAATGAATCTCAAAAATCGTGGACCAGTGTATTAGCAATTATTAGCTTAATCGTGACGGCAATATTGGCGGGCTTTCAACCAGTAAGCACCCGTATCCTGGCGCTCGGAGATCTGTTTGAACTGGATCGCATGGCACAAATCTTAAAAGTGGTTACTTTGTTGACGGTGGCCATAGTATTTGTCTATTCGAACGAATATCTGCGGCGCCGCGCTATCTTGAAGGGCGAGTATTTCGTGCTGGGATTGTTTGCTGCGCTCGGGATTATGGTGCTGATCTCGGCGGCGAATTTGATTACTCTGTATCTGGGCTTAGAGCTGATGTCCCTGTGTTTGTACGCTATGGTGGCGTTCGATCGCGAATCGGGTACCGCGGCTGAGTCGGCGATAAAGTTCTTCGTGTTGGGATCGCTGGCGTCGGGCACATTACTGTATGGCATGTCGATTGTGTATGGCGTTACCGGTAGTTTGCAGCTCAGCGAGATCGCGATCGCTTTGCATAATGGGCTGGCCGCGAACGTTGGCGTGTTGTTCGGCTTGGCATTTATTATTGTCGGGGTTGGTTTCAAGTTTGGTGCAGTGCCATTTCATATGTGGATTCCGGATGTATACGAGGGCTCGCCCACCTGCGTCACTTTGTTTATCGGTTCGGCTCCCAAGATTGCAGCGTTCGCTCTGGCGATGCGTTTGTTGCCAGAGGGCATGGCATTCTCGCAGCCGGATTGGAGTCAAATGCTAGTGGTGCTTGCGGTGTTGTCGATTGCTGTCGGTAATGTGGTCGCGATCGCGCAGACTAATTTGAAGCGCATGCTCGCCTATTCAACTATTTCGCATGTCGGGTATATCTTGTTAGGTATATTGGCGGGTACCGCTCAGGGGTATGCGGCTGCGATGTTTTATACGATTGCCTATGTCATCGTGGCTACCGGCTCGTTTGGCATGATCCTTTTGATGTCGCGTCAGGGCTTTGAGGCCGATAAGATTGATGACTATAAGGGCTTAGCAATACGCAGCCCTTGGTTCGCCGGAATGATGGCTATTTTGATGTTTAGTTTGGCTGGGCTGCCACCTTTTATTGGCTTTTGGGCTAAGTTTGGAGTGGTTCAGGCAGTGCTGGGGATTGGATATACCTGGTTGGCGGTAACTGCGGTTTTGTTCTCCGTGGTGGGTGCGTTTTTCTATTTGCGCATCGTCAAGGTTATGTTGTTTGATGATCCCCTCGATCACAACGTGATCGGTGGGTCGACGCTTATGCGGACTTTGCTTAGCGCCAATGCGCTTCTAGCCTTTGGTCTGGGCGTGCTTCCAGGGGGTTTGTTGGCGCTTTGCCAGCAAGCCCTTATGTAGCGAAGAGCAGGGCGCATAGCAGCGTGGCAGTGCCGGTGCGCTTGCATTGGCGGGTATTGTGGGTACAATACTCGGCTCTTCCGGTGCGGGGTGGAGCAGTCTGGCAGCTCGTCGGGCTCATAACCCGAAGGTCGTAGGTTCAAATCCTACCCCCGCTACCA
>JAYUFB010000040.1:0-14451 GCA_043738945.1 Gammaproteobacteria bacterium | reverse complement strand
GCTATGGCGAAGCCATTAAGCAACTCGAATCCCTACAATCGCGCTTCCCGTTCAGCGAATCGGCCCGCCAGTCACAGCTCGATTTGATCTACGCCTATTACAAGGACCGTCAAATTGAACCCGCCGTTGATGCCGCCGAAACCTTCATTCGCGAAAATCCCACCAATACCCGCGCCGACTATGCCTACTACATGAAGGGGCTAGTGTATTTCGAACGCCAATCGAATTTCCTGGAACGTTATTTCAACGTCGATCTATCGCGCCGCCCCCCCGTCAACGCTAAAAAATCCTTTGATGCGTTTCAGACTTTAATCACCAAATACCCTCATAGTATTTACGTAGCGGACTCACGCCAGCGCATGATTTTCCTACGCAATCGACTAGCCGATTTCGAACTTCATGTCGCGCAGTACTACATGCACCGCGGCGCGTATGTCGGCGCTCTGAATCGCGCCAAGTTCTGCGTCGAGAACTACGACGGCGCACCCGCTGTAAAAGACTCGCTCAGAATTTTAGTCGAAGCCTACAAACAACTAAAAATGCCAGATTTGGCCTCTAACGCCGACCGCGTGTTCACAGAAAACTTCGCCGGCGACACCGGAGAAACTCAAACCAAGAAACATTGGTGGCGGTTTTTCTAATTAGCGCGACGCCCTGCACGACGCCAGCAGCCCATCGGCAGATGGGCTGCTGCTAACTGCGTTCAAGCTCCGTCTGCTTGGTGCAACGGTGCGCTTTCGACCATGGCTCGCCAAGGTCTGCGGCCGACCCATGTGCCCGCGCCGACCATCCCCAACGGCATACCGCTTCTATCGGTTCGCACCAACGCCGTCCCCGTAATCCCTACCCTAATAGCTCAACTGTGCGACGAATTGCCGTGAAGTTTTTGCTCGTCGTCAACGTACTGATCGCGCCGTTGCCTTCCGCGCACATACAACACGAATCGGCGCAAACATGATTCGCAATTTTCGGCCATTTGCGGTGGGCAAGCTGCCCAGTTACTGAAATTGGTGTACTGCTCGACTACTAGGCTCTGGCCAAGTCACTGATACTTATCTGTTAGCGCGCGCCGCTGTTCACGAGGGCCGATTAGCAATCTCGATCACTAGATACCGACGCCGTGTCTGGTGGTCAACACCACCTAAATTAATGACCGTCAAAAGCTTGCATTTCAGCGCGCAAGATATTATATCAAAATGTAACATAGTAAGTGGAATGGACTATGCACACTACTAATCTGCGGAAGGTCGGCGGCTCCATCATGTTGGCCGTTCCCCCAGCATTTCTCGATCAACCGCATCTGCAAGCGGGAGCGACCGTGGGGGTGGCCACTTGGTGATTGATCCCAAGCCAAGGCCGCGTTACACGCTCGCGGAATTATTGGCGGTCTCAGACTATTCGCAGCCACAACCGGCTGAGGAACGCGAATGGATCGATGCACCTGCCGTGGGTGGTGAGTTGATATGAAACGAGGCGACAAAATTACCAGTAATCTGCCCGATCACGAGCGACGGTAAATTCGCGCGCCGCATGGAGCTCGCTGTTCCCGTGATCGGCATCAAGACAACCGGCGTTATTCGCTGCGATCAGCCCCGTGTGCTCGATCTCGGCGCCCGTAATGCACACAAGGTGGACACCCTGCCGGCATCAATCATGAAAAGTGAACGGACATTCTCAAGCCCACAGCACCGACATTGGCGCCGCGCGATCAATATTGCATATGAAAGACACAGGATCGCTTTTGGCTGCGGCCAATGTCGCAGGATCGTCAAGAGTAATAAACTTTCGGCCGTGTTTAGCGAAGCGACGCGCCAGGGTCCTCAACGGCTATCTGGGAATCTAAGAGCGTCCGTTTGGGAATGTAACCACCGCTAGCGCGAGGACTTATAACCACTCGTAATCGGATAGCGCCAATCGCGCCCGAAAGTCGCCCTATCAAAGCCTCGCGCCGCGATCTGTTCCACCGACTCTTCAAATCCCCGTAGGTCCAGAAACGGTAACCCGCGGCGCGAATTCATCGAAAAGAATACTCTGCATGGGATGAATTTTGATGCGTGGTCCTAGCCGCCGAGGCGTTTGCGGGAGTGTTACCATTATTCTTTGTCGCGTAGCAGAGGGTTGCGAGTCATCAATTGCGGGAAAAAATTTGAAATCGCGATTAGCGGACCACAGTTCTTTCACTTCGTGATAAAGACATAAGGCCGCGATGCGCGCATCGTGTACTTTCGGGCCGCTGATTTTGGCATGCGCAAGCGTTCGTTCAAGCACCGGCCAATAGCCTTCGTCTTCTCCTAACAATACGAGCATCGGCGATTCAAGCCACGCATCGATTTGATTACAGGCCTCAGTCAATGTGCTGGGCGGGCTGAAAATTCGGACATGGGTAACTACCGCAAGAAACTCGTGAATACAAGGTCAAGGAATAGCCCAGGCCACTTTGCCCTCAGCCAGCTTGCTGATTACCGCCGCCGCCTGCGCATGTTGGGCGGCATCTAGACGATGCGCATAAACGAGAATGTTGGTATCAACCGAGATCATCCACCGTGCCCGTCATACGTGAGGGCCCGAAGCTGATCCCAAGATAGTCGCGCCGCCTCAACTTGCAGGCCGTTGCCGCGCACCGAAGCATTTCGCAGGCAAAAGCCGGCGTGACCTTGCTTTTCGTCGAGCGCGAGCCGCAGCCCGCGTTCCACTAAGGCGCGCACCGTGGTGCCCTCACGGCGTGCCGTGGCTTTGGTCTTCTTGAATAGGGGATCTGAGATATCCACAGTGGTTTTCATAGCAGAAAATATACGAGATATGGGTACCCATATCAATGAGTTTTAAGCAAGGGTAGGGACCTACTGAGACGATTCCCAGTGGATATAACCCCCACTAGCGCGACGACTTATAACCACTCGTAATCGGATAGCGCCAATCGCGCCCAAACGCACGGCTACTTACCCGAATGCCCGGGGGTGCTTGCCGACGCTTATATTCATTACGCTTCACGAGCGCCAATATGCGCCCCACAGTCGCCCTATCAAAGCCTCGCGCCGCGATCTGTTCCACCGACAAATCTTCCTCGATGAACGCCTCTAAAATGGGATCTAAAATTTCATACGGCGGCAAACTATCAGTATCTTTCTGATCAGCGCGCAGCTCCGCCGACGGCGGCCGCTCGATGACGCGCGCAGGAATCGCCCGCGATTGCGCGTTCCGCCATTGCACCAAACGATACACCAACAACTTACTACAATCCTTAATCGGCGCGAACCCACCCGCCATATCGCCATACAAAGTCGCGTATCCCACCGCCATCTCGCTCTTATTACCCGTGGTCAGCAACATCTTGCCGGTCTTATTCGAAATACCCATGAGCAACACGCCACGACAACGCGATTGAATATTCTCCTCCGCCGTGTCCGCTTGCCGCCCCGCAAATTCTTCTTTCAGTGCCCCTAAAGTGACTTCAAACATGCCTTCAATTGAAATCTCACTATGTTTGACCCCTAACCACCGCGCCTGCAGGGCGGCATCGTCCTTACTCATCTGGGAGGTATAACGTGAGGGCATCGCCACCGAATGCACACGCTCCGCACCCAATGCATCCACCGCAATACACAGCGTCAACGCCGAATCCACACCACCCGATAAGCCCATCACCACACCCGGAAATTTATGCTTATCTACATAGTCGCGAGTGCCTTGTACCAGCGCGCCATAAACACTCTCTTCCTGACTCTGCAACGGCACAATCGTGCCCGGCACGGGGTGTACCGCGCGCCGCCCAGCGTGAGTGCCACCCGCCGCACGTCCAGCGCCCGCGCCGCCCTCCACGGCATCCGCCACCAACTCGACCGTGTACATCCCTTCCGTAAACGCCGGCGCCCGCATCGTCACTTCACCCGCCGCGTTCATCACAAACGAATTGCCGTCGAACACCAATTCATCTTGGCCACCTAGCAAATTTAAAAATACCAGCGGAATTCCGGTCTCAGCGGTCCGCTGACGACCCACATGCTGCTCACGCTGAATCTGCTTATTGACCTCGTACGGCGACGCATTAATGATCAACAATACTTCCGCCCCGGCCGCGCGCGCACGCGCCGCAGGCTCAGGTTCCCATAAGTCTTCACAAACTAGTACACCGGCTTTAATACCGTTCAATTCAATGACCGTCGGCAAAGCACCGGAGGTGAAATAACGTTTCTCGTCAAACACCCGATAATTCGGCAGACAGGCCTTCCGATGATTCGCGATCATCACCCCATCGCGAATCACAATCGCCGAATTAAAAATAAGCGCACCCTCGTACTCAGGGTACCCCACGATCAACGTAATGCCGTGAGTCTCGCGTCTTAAGCGCTCTAGCGATTGCGACACCTGAGTACGCATCCCGGAGTGAAACAATAAATCCTCTGGAGGATAGCCCGACACCGCCAGCTCCGGAAATAACACCACATCCGAGCTTAAGCGATCACGCGCCTCATTCGACGCCGCAACGATGCGCGAAGTATTACCGTCGACGTCACCGACCACTAAGTTAAGTTGCGCCATCGCACAGCCAAGCCGCCCCGGAGTAGTCACTACTCTCCCCTTATTTCCGCCGCGCGCCGCGCGCCGCTGATCGCTTGCCAACACGCTGCTTAACGCCTTTCTGCTTAGCCGCCGTCCGCGTAACAGCTTTTCGCGTAACGACTCCGCGTTTAGCGACTTCGCGCTTAGCAACGTTGCGCTTAACAATTTCCCGCTCCGCAATTTTCTTAGGCGCAACCTTAGCTAAGGCCTTTCGCGCTACCTTGCGCACTACCTTGGGCTCTACCACATGCGCTGCTTTCAGCACGGCCTCGCCCTTCTCGCTCGCCACCTTGGCTTTCTTGCTCCGGCTACTCGCTCCCGTGCGCCCTTTCAGCCGCTTCGCGATCGCCGCGCCCAACTCCGCTGGCGAGCGCACCGTGGTAATTCCAGCCTCTTCCAGCGCGGCGAATTTTGCCGCCGCAGTGCCCTTACCCCCCGCCACTATCGCTCCAGCGTGTCCCATCCGCTTGCCGGGAGGGGCTGCCACGCCGGCAATATAGGCCACCACGGGTTTGCTAACGTGTTTGCGTATGTAGGCGGCGGCGGCTTCTTCATCGGTGCCACCGATTTCACCCACCATCACAATGCCCTCGGTCTGCGGGTCCTGCTCGAACAGCTCTAAGACATCGATAAAATTCATTCCCCTCACCGGGTCGCCGCCAATGCCAACACAGGTACTTTGGCCCAAGCCCTGATTGGTCGTTTGGAAAACGGCTTCGTAAGTCAGCGTTCCCGAGCGCGACACAATCCCCACGCGTCCCTTCTGGTGAATAAAACCCGGCATGATGCCAATCTTGCACTCGCCGGGGGTGATGATGCCGGGACAATTAGGACCAATGAGCCGAGTCTGGTAACTCGCGAGCGTGGCCTTGACTCGCACCATGTCGTTCACCGGAATTCCCTCCGTGATACACACAATGAGTTCAACGCCCGCATCCGCCGCTTCCAAGATCGCGTCCGCGGCATAAGGCGCGGGCACATAGATCATACTTACCGTAGCGCCTGTTGCCGCAACCGCTTGTGCTGCCGTATCAAATACCGGCAACCCCAAATGTTGCTGACCGCCCCGCCCCGGCGTGACCCCTCCAACAAGGCGCGTACCATACGCAAGGCATTGTTCAGAGTGAAACGACCCTTGTTTGCCAGTGAAGCCTTGGCAAATGAGTTTGGTGTTTTTGTTAACTAAAATACTCATCGGTGCACTCCGGCAAGGCTCACGGCTTTCATGGCCGCATCAGTCAAATCACTTGCCGCCGTCACACCCACTCCACTGCCCGCCAGCAGCTCGCGCGCGCGCGGCGCGTTAGTACCTTCGAGACGTACGATCACCGGGATGCTCACGCCCACTTCTTTGACCGCCGCAATAATGCCCTCGGCAATCATGTCGCAGCGAACGATGCCACCGAAAATATTGATGAGAATCGCAGTGACTTTAGGATTCGACAATATCAATTTAAAAGCCGCGGCGACCCGCTCCTTCGTGGCCCCGCCGCCGACATCGAGAAAATTCGCCGGACTGCCGCCATGCAGCTGAATCAAATCCATGGTCGCCATCGCGAGGCCCGCGCCGTTGACCATGCACGCGATATTGCCGTCCAATGACACGTAATTTAGCTCGTGCTCCGCCGCTTTTCGCTCCATCGCATCTTCCTGCGACGCATCGCGCATCGCAGCGAGATCTTTTTGACGAAACAGCGCGTTATCCTCAATATTGATCTTCGCATCGAGCGCCAGCAGATCGCCCTCTGCCGTCACGATCAGGGGATTGACCTCGACCAAACTCGCGTCGCGATCCAAGTACAGCCGGTACAGCGCGTGTGCGATCGCGCCAAACTGCACTATCTGTTTACCACTCAAGCCCAAACCGTACGCCAATTGGCGGCATTGATAATCTTGCAAACCGGCCGTGGGGTGAGCGTTCACGCGAATAATTTTTTCAGGGGTGTGCTCGGCGACCTCCTCGATATCCATACCCCCCGCAGCGGAGGCCACAAAGGCGATGCGACCCGCCTCACGATTCAGCACCAAACTTAAATAAATTTCGCGCGCGATCTTCGACCCTAATTCCACATAGACCTGGTGCACCGGTAATCCTTCCGGTCCCGTCTGATGCGTCACCAACGTAGTTCCCAACATCGCCTTAGTCGCAGCGCTCACTTCGCTTAAGTTTTTAACCACTTTAACGCCGCCGGCCTTACCCCGGCCGCCGGCATGCACCTGGGCCTTGACCACCCACAGCGAGCCTCCGAGCTGTCGCGCAGCGGCCTCCGCGGCTTCAGGCGAGGACGCGACCAGTCCTTTCGGCACAGGAATCGCATATTCAGTAAATAACTGTTTGGATTGATATTCATGCAAATTCATACTTTGGAATCCTTAAAGATCACTTAGCGTCGTGTGAGGGGCGCTATTCTGAATTAAGCTTAAGCGAAGCGCAAAGTACCCAAGCCTAAGCACCCACACCACCCTACAGGGAATTTCGATTGAACCAGCCCGTTGACGACACCCCGGACCCGACCCTAGACACTGCTCCCGCGTTTACATGGCGGGTGCTCGGGTTGCTCAACCTTTTTCGCGTCTCAGTCCCGGTGGTGCTCATCAGTCTGTACGACCTCGGGGGTGCACGCGGCTTAAGCGTGGGATCGCCTCTGTTATTCTTTGGCGCGAGCCTGTTTTACTTCAGTTTCGGCGTTTTGTTTCTAGTGCTCGTACGCTATCGAACTCCCAGCGCGCGCGTGCAAACGCTACTCCAGGCTAGCGTCGACATTGGCGTGTTGCTCGTCATTTTGCACACCTGCGGCGGGGTCAGCAGTGGTTTAGGGCTGCTATTTCTCATACCGGTGGGAGGTCTCGCATTTTTGCTCTCAACCCGCGCAGCCCTGTTTTTAGCGGCGAGCGCCGCGCTCGGTATTTTAGGTCACACCATTTGGCTCAACGTCAACGAGTCCGCCGACAGCGCCGCCTACGCCGCCGCGGGACTTCTGGGCGCGTTGCTTTTGACCATTTCGCTGGCGGCGAGCATGGTAGCCGCACGGATGCGCGAGAGTGAAGCCCTGGTCCGCCAAAAGGACCTCGATTTGGCTAACCTCGCCGAATTATCTCAATACATCGTGCAACATTTACGCGAGAGCCTGCTGGTGGTTGATGCCGGCGACAAAATTCGCCTCATCAATGAATCAGCGGCGCAAATACTCGGCGACCAGCACGCAGTTCCCGGTGCGCTCGTGGGCGAAGTCTCGCCACGTCTTTTGTATTCGTTGAGCACCTGGCGCAAGAGTCAGCGCGACGATGCCGAACCCTCAAGCTTTGTCGCCGCAGATGGTGCCGCCATCATTCAACCGCATTTCGCACCCTTAGGAGGTCTCGCGCCCGGCCCCACGTTGATATTTCTAGAAGACACCAGCCTGTTGGCCGAACGGGTCCAGCAAAGCAAACTCGCGGCACTCGGCCGGCTTTCCGCCAGCATTGCGCATGAGATTCGCAATCCCGTGGGTGCTATGAGTCATGCCGGACAATTACTCGCCGAGAGCCCCGCGATCGGTACTGATGAGCGCCGCCTCACCGATATCATTTGCAATAATTCACAGCGCGTCAGCACTATTATTAATAATGTGTTACAACTATCACGAAGAGAAGCGACTAAACCGACGCGCCTAGTTTTGCGCGACTGGCTCGATGATTTCATCGCCGAATTTTCTGAAACCATGCAAGTACCCGAAGAGCACATCGGTATCGAGGCGGAAAACGAAGACCTCGAAGTGCGTTTTGATCCCAGTCATTTACACCAAGTCGTGTGGAACCTATGCGACAACGCGCTAAAGTATGGCGAGATGCGCGCCGGGGTCAGAGTCGACATTAAAATAGGCCGACTAAATCCCAGCAATCGACCCGTCCTCGAAGTCGCCGACCGCGGACCCGGCATTGACGTCAAATCTGCCGACCGCATCTTCGAGCCCTTTTTCACAGATCGTAAAGGCGGCACCGGACTCGGACTATTCATCGCACGGGAACTGAGCCAGCTCAATCGCGCAGTGCTGCTGTATGAGCCACGGCCCGGCTCGGGCAGCTTATTTAGGATTGTGTTCAGCGATCCACAACGCTGGGAGGAGTAACGCGGTTTCGGTGTCGGCGCTTGGCACCGAGCCGAACAGGGCGAGTCTTTGGCCGAACGCCATTTATCCTTCGAGAACTGGGACAGCCTGTCCTGGACCCTGACCAGTAAGCGTTTAGATATTTTAACGCCGCCGGTGTATCCGTCATCAATCCGTGGCAACCGTAGCGGCGACACGCCCGATTCGCCGCTCCACATCTCTCATGATCTCCGCGACGTTGGCCCCAGGCACTCCAGAGCGTTCCGAATATTTTTTGAATTCCGACAACCCGTCCACCACATCCCTAAGAATTCCAATCGGATTGGCAACTCCCCAACGCCGTGCCATATCGATGACGGTGGTGCGCGAGTCTATGAAACGTTGGTTTCCATAAAATAATACGTGTTCCTGATTGGCACTGGTGTCAGGAAGCAAATCATAGGCGGGAGACAATCGATAGCCGCTAAAGTCGTGCAACATGGCGAAATTCTTCAAGTGATCATCGGTATTGCCAACAAGTCCGTTAAATACCGCGTGCGTGAACAATCTGGCAAGGTCATCGGACGGATCGGTCGAGTGCTTGCGGATGGCATCGGCCAAGTCGTCGTAGCTGGACACGTTGTAGTCGGATCGTTCCTTACACAAGGTTGACAAGCTAATCATGTGGTGCCGACCGCCTCGCTCGGCGACATCAAAGCGCTTTACAAATATCACTTTTTTCGCGCCGATATATTCAATGCGGGTCTCAGGCACCTTCATGCCGGCTGCTCGGGCGCAATCCATTGTTGCGTGTTCGAGTCCGATCATATCGAAGCGACCATCGAGCACTTTACTGGGGAATTTTACGATCCAATCTCCCATCTCGTCGGAAACAGTTGCTTTAGGTCTGGCACCACCCGCCGTGGTGCCTGCCGCGAGGAGACGCCGAAGGCGGGAATCTTCGACGCTGATTCCCGCCTCGAATTTCTCTGCCGCATCGAGCAGCGTTTCCAATACCAGTGTGCTTTCCGGGTTTGGTGGAGCGAGCCGGATTCCGTTCTCGATGAATTCAATGGAACCTAAACCGTTGCGTCCGCGAAGTTTGAGCAAGAGCAAGTCGGAACGCTGTGATAAGGGCAGCCCATGCAGCAGCAGCGCGCGGCCCCAACGATCGGGGAGGGCATCATTAAAGACGCCAAGCGGCGGGTTGAGGTTCGAACCCGCAAAAATCCCCCTGGAGAGGGGCAAGGACTCAGGGTCTAACGCGAACCCGTGCTTCGACTTTAGCCAGTTTTCCTCATAACGAAACTCTGCGCGATAACGGCCATTAGCCGCGGGATCATCCAATGCGAGTACTCCCGCGAGCTCACGGGTACCGTCCTCAAGATGCATTAGAATATCGAAGCGTTTCACGAAACAAATCGTCGGCTAGCACGGACTCGCGCGCGCTTGGACGGCAGGGGAAGATCGAGGAGGGGAATCGCCCCTTTAAAGGATTCACGCATCTCGCCGAGACAATTCAAAGCCCAACAAGCGGCCATCCAGTGCCCTACTTGGACCGTGGCTGCGCCGGCTTCGATGGCCTTGACAGTAGGCCGCGAGACCCCGATTCTGGTCGCAAAAAGTATCTGTGATTCTCCGCGCGCAATACGCAAGTCACGGATTCGCCTACCGATTTCGGCGAGGGTGAATGACACTTCTTTAATGGAAACCATAAGATACATTAATGCCTGAAATACGAAATAATGTATATTGTAAATTACATTGTTGTAGCTGTCATCTGGGTCAGGAAATTCTTCAATGTCTTGTCGATATTAAATCGACAACGTGAAAATTCACCACGCAACGGCTAAAATATCGCCATATCCGACACGCGCGTCGTCTTACTCAACGGCGCGCGACAAACCCATTCGACCTCGTATTGGAACAACCGGGCGGCACCATCGCCGGTATTGAAATCAAGGCCTCAGCGAAAATAATCCCAGCGGATTTGGCAGGTCTTGCGGCTCTTGCCGAAGACGCCGGTGGTCAATCCGCGGGAACACTGACGCGAGGCGACAACCCGAGTCGCTGCGCCCGACGCGCAAATTTCTTATCGTCAAAGGACGCAATAGTGTCGCAGGCCCGATAGCTGGCGTGATGCATCGCGTCCGCAAAGTCCAAGCCGGCACCGCAGTGAGACAATGCTTGGACAACACCCTCTCGATCCTCAATGGATATATGCGGCTGACTGAGAAGGTGGCTCATGGCCTTAGTAATCTCACGGACGGAGAACCCATAATAACCGCGCATGACCCATTCCAACTCCAACAATGCGGTTTTACATACCATCAATGGCTGACCAGATTCTATTAGACGGCGCGCTACCTCCCGCTGCTTAAGCGCTTGCGCATCGCCGTCGTCGCGAATGTAGTAGCGCGCCAACACATTAGTGTCCAACCCTCTCATTTGGATGGCGCGACTCTGCGACTCGCCAGTAAAACGGCAGGATCAAAATCCGCCGGCACGGCTTGATGTTTGCTCTTCAATAGCCCAAAACCACTGACCGTCACCCTTGCTGGCGTATTTACGATGCGCATCTCAACGTGCCCATCTACCATTACAAACGCCACTTTACTGCCCGTGCGAAGACCAATTTTCTGCCGCAGAGTCTTAGGTATGGTGACCTGACCTTTACTGGTGACCGATGTCGTTTGCATATGATTCTCTAAAGGTAATACTCAGTAAGAATAACATGAATTACGCGGTGACCAGGACCCGAGAACACTGAGCCAATCCACTCGCGAAAAGGCCTTAGGGCAGGGCATGAAGTCATTTTAGAAAATATGCTATCATTGACTTCTTAATTTAAGGAATGCAGTCAAATGTCTGTCGTCACTGTCCGCAATCTGCCCGAAGAAACACACAGAGCGCTCAGAATGCGCGCTGCCGAGCATGGCCGAAGCACTGAGGCCGAAATCCGCGAAATTCTGGAAGAGGCGGTACGCCCTAAGGCGCGCATCAAAATCGGAGCAGAACTGGCCGCTTTTGGACGGCGATTGGGAGGTCTTGAGCTCAACGTCACTCGCGATCAAACACCGACTGAACCGGCGGTGTTTGATTGATTATTCTGGATACTAACGTTGTCTCCGAGCCAATGAGGCTCAACGGCAACCCCGCCGTACAGACTTGGCTTGATCAGCAAGTGGCCGAGACGTTGTATCTGACCGCGACAAGCCTTTCTGAGCTCTTGGTCGGAATTGAAATACTGCCGGCCGGCAAACGTCGAGAAGGACTTGACGCCGCGTTGAGCGAACTATTGGCAGTGCTGTTTGGATCTCGCATCCTGCCATTCAACCGAGAAGCCGCGACGACATACGCGCGCTTGGTCGCCCGCGCGCGCGCCGCCGGCCACCTCATATCCGTCGCGGACGGTCAGATTGCGGCGATCGCCGCCGAACAGGGATTCACAGTAGCGACACGAGATACCGCGCCCTTTGCCGCCGCCGGCGTGCCGGTGATCAATCCGTGGGAACACTGAGCCTAGGTGACAACCCGATAAATGAGCGTTAGCGAGCAAGTGCTGGCGCTTGATGAGTTTCACCCTGATGCCAGGCGGAGTTGTCATCATGCGTGTAAAGAGCAAGCGCGTTTCCGATCTTGCGGGATTGTTTTACAAAAAAGGTAGGAAATCCGTGCCTATTGAGTTGCTGTCGCGCTAATGCTTGGAAAGGTATATTGTCATGCAGCAGCGACACTACACCGGCACTATACTAATCCCATGAGCAAACTGCGCGTCCACACCTTCAGCGTATCCCTCGACGGATATGCCGCAGGTCCCGATCAAAGTCTGCAAAATCCCGTGGGTGTCGGCGGCATGTCGCTGCATGAATGGGTATTCCCCACCCGAACCTTCGGGGAAATCCACGGGCAAGGTCACGGCACTACCGGAATTGACGACGACTATGCCGCGCGCGGGTTTACCAATATTGGTGCGTGGATCATGGGTCGCAACATGTTCGGGCCGATTCGAGGTGAATGGTCGGATAGTTCATGGAAAGGTTGGTGGGGTGAGAATCCGCCCTATCACACCCCCGTATTTGTGCTGACTCATCATCCACGCGAACCGATCACCATGCTAGGTGGAACGACCTTTCACTTCATCACCGACGGCATTCACGCGGCGCTCGCGCAGGCGGTACAAGCAGCCAATGGCCAAGACGTGCGCGTTGGAGGTGGAGTTGCCACCGTGCAGCAATACTTGCGCGCCAGCTTAGTCGACGAAATGCATTTAGCAATCGCGCCAACTCTCTTGGGTAGTGGCGAAGCTTTATTTGACGGACTCAATTTAGCGGCGCTAGGGTTTCGCTGTACCGAGCATAGGCCAACAGCCGCGGCAACACACGTGATTCTGAAGCGTTCCGCCGCCGAATGACGTTGCGGCGCAGCTACCTGGAATCATGGGCGGCAAGGCTTGCATACGTGGCATGCGGATTACCGTGAGAATGATCGACGGGCAGGTAGGTGCTGGACGTAGTATCGATGACCTGATTACGGTTGATCCGGGCCGCATTCGTCTTACACTGTGGCCGCTGCGCTCAAGTAAATTTTAGCGTTTGGGATTGCGCACAGTCCCATCATAATCCACGAAGTGCATAACTGGACTGTCTCGATCACCGGGTTTCGGCGATTACGCGGAACGCCACGATTACTAAAGGTACTATCACCTGTGAAAGTCAGGGTTTTATCTGTCAGAGATTGTCTGATCGGGTAGAATTGGAGTATGACTGCTAGTAAACGTATCGTCATCAGCGCCGAAGTTGTTGTACGAAACATTCTGCTGATTCGCGGTCACAAGGTCATGCTCGACAGCGAACTTGCCGCCTTGTACCAAGTGCAGACAAAAGTGCTAAATCAGGCGGTTCGCCGAAATATTGATCGCTTCCCCAGCGATTTTATGTTCCAGCTCAACGCGTCAGAATTCGCACGATGGAGGTCACAAATTGTGACCTCCAATCCTAACGCGGTCATGGGTCTTCGACGCCCGCCTTACACTTTTACCGAGCACGGCGTCGCGATGCTTTCAAGTGTCCTCAAAAGTAAGCGCGCGGTGCGCGTCAATATCGAGATTATGCGAGCATTCGCACGCCTTAGAGAAGTCCTCTCAGGCCACAAGGATCTAGCTCGAAAACTCGCAACCCTAGAGAGCAAGAACGACCGACAATTCAAAGCCGTGTTTGACACCATTCGCGAACTCATGATCGAACCAGCGCGGAAAAGTAGGCCCATCGGATTCACAGCTAACTTGGACGTTAAAAGTTGAAAAGCTGCCTAGGTGCCAACCACTCACCCAGCCCCTGCCCCTGCGCCCGCGAAGCGATACACTACCCACTATGCCCAAACCCGCCGTACTCATCGTCGACGACGAACCCGATCTATGCGAGTTACTCTCCATCACGCTGCAGCGCATGGCATTGAGCCCGCGCATCGCCCACACCGTGGCCGACGCCCAGCGGCTGCTCAAAACTGAAGCGTTCGATTTATGCCTCACCGACATGCAGCTACCCGACGACGACGGTCTAACCCTAGTCGACTGGATGCAGTCGCACACGCCCCAGGTTCCCGTCGCTGTCATCACGGCGCACGGCAATATGGAAACCGCCGTGCGAGCACTCAAATTGGGTGCCTTCGATTTCGTCTCCAAGCCCCTAGACCTCGCAGGCCTACGCAAGCTAGTCACCTCCGCCATAAAATTGTCCGGCAGCAGCGAAACCGACACCGCCGTTTTCAGCCCCCGCCTGTTGGGCACCTCAGAATCCATGCAGCAATTGCGCGAAATGATCGC